>NZ_RBZO01000031.1 GCF_003628445.1 Oceanobacillus bengalensis | reverse complement strand
AATTCAAGAGGAATGTGCGAATAAAGTGAAATAACCGTAAATCCAATTTAAAAATCATGGATTCACGGTTATTTGTCATGTTTACTTTGAAAAGTGCACTTTTTTATAATTCGGGCTTACGGTATACTTAAGGCAAGCTTGAACTACTCCATATAAATTAAAAAATAAAGCAAGAAAGAAGCTTCCCACAAATTTCATTAAACTTGTGGGAAGCCTCTTTTATGAGAAAGACTTCCTTCGAGCAAAAGCTCTCTCTTTCCTTCTTCTATTCTTACAACGGTTAAACTTGTTCCTTCTATTGCAGGAGGATCCCAAAGCTGTTTAATTGAATTACTTTTACACATCATTTGCAATACCTTTATAACCATACCATGTGTAACAATAAGTAGATTACCTGATTGATAGGTTTTTTGCATGGTTTTTAAAAATGCTTCTAGTCTTTCTTTTACATCTATAAAATTTTCTGTTTCATTTTCATTACGCATATATAAATTTGGATGATGGAAATAGCAATTATAGTTATGTGGGTCCATTTTTTTAATTTCCTCAACTGTTTTGCCTTGCCAGCTCCCAAGATTGATTTCCAACAAGTGTTCATCTGTTCTAAAAGACAAAGGCCTGTTCCCAATTAGTAATTCCGCGGTGTGAACTGCCCTTTTACTTGAACTAGAAATCACCGATTCAAATTTAGTTGCTTCTAATTTTCTTGCTAGTAATCTTGCACTTTGAATTCCATTAGAAGTTAACCTTGAATCTAACTGTCCTTGTAATCTATTTTGTACATTCCATTCCGTTTCGCCATGTCTAACAAAATAGAGATTCAACAAGGTAATCTCCTCCTACTATAGTTTATAAAAATGTTTCCCCGCAATTTCTTTTATTCTTTGTTCCGATTTAAAAGGATATGCAACCAAAAAGGAGGTCGATGGTCCTCCCGATTTTATCAAGTCAACTTTAGAGGATGATGTCGTCCCATTTTTCTCCAAACCAGGAATCATTCGCTCTAGTTCGTGGAGTACGCCCTTTGACCCAACTGGCCATACAGTTACATCTTGAATACTACATATTTCTTTAAATATAGATAATGGTGCGATTTTATCAGCTTGGGATATCACTTCTTCTCCTACCAATGGCAACCCAATCAATGCAATATGTTGTTGCTGTATGTCTTGTTGTTCCATATTACTTACATTTGATTTTTTTCCAATCACACTTAACCCCATTGCCGATTGGGATAGTGGAAAATTACTTTCTGTACTTCCTGTAATAGGTACGTTTTCCATTTGAAGTTCCAATAATCCCTTTTTCACTCCAGTAACGATTTCATCCCAAGCCTCCTCCCCGCAAAAGTTTTGAATAACAATGGAAATAGGTGTGGCTCCTGTGGCCAAGCATTCCATTATCGCTACTCTAAATGAATGGTAACTAACTGTTTTATATGGAACCTTTACAGCATCTTGTTCCTTCATTCCAATAGCCCCACTATTATCAGTAGTAATCACAAGCTTCTCGTCTTTGCTAATAGGAATGTAAAGCGCATCTCTCATCCTTTCACCTCGCCTCTATGATAAATCCCTTGAATTTTAGTAGTTAAAGGAGGAGTAACAACCCAAGCTATAGCTGTATTTAATAAAGAACCTATAAATAAAGAAGGTAAAAGTGCAAAATAAAAGGTCAAGTCAAACAAATAGATAAAAGGTATTGGGGAAACAAAGGCATTTCCAATAACAAAAAGAATACTCGCTAAACGTTTTTTCCCTCTTCGAAATAACATAGCAAATATGAAAACAAGGAGAGCCATTTCTAGTGCAATAATAAAATGAAGAGATCCAAGGGGCATCCCGCCAGTTAAAGCCGATATCATATGCCCAAGTCCTCCGACTATAGCACCTGGTCCTGCACCAAAAAATGTGGCACAAGTAAGGCTGGAAAGGAGTCTAATGCGACACTTCCAAGAATTGCAGGTACCTTAATGGCTGCACCGATAACAGACAGTGTAATAAACAAAGCTAATATACTCATTTTTCTAGCACCCATTTTACAATCCACTCCCCTTTAGTGTCCGATTAATACCATACCAAATTAAATCAACACGCTCACACCTAAGAGAAAGGTCTTGATAAAACCATCCTGTTAAATCCCGCCAATTTCTATTCTCTTTTTCCACAGGTACAATTCCTTTCATAATATCTGTACCAATGACGATGATTTTACGGTCGGAACTTAAACTTTCCCATTCTAGCCAATCCTCTATCACTTTCTTCAAATATTCCCTAGCTTGATTGATTGTCATTTTTGCGGACAGTTCTTTGGTCCACAACTCTACCCCTTCCAATACAATTTTCGAACTTTGCAAAATGGCGGGATTTTCCAATAACAACTCTCCTTTGTAGGCAGAAATCCATTCCGCTTCCTGATAGTTCTTATTTACCCAGGCTCGCTTCCCGTTAAAGGCACCTCCTGTAATGAAATGCAATGCGCTCCCCTCCTTAATTGATTCCAGTTAAATGTCAACACATATCCCGTACCGTGCAGAATTTCCCACTCCCAAAATTCTTTTTCACATGGAGACAACTTATCTAGTAAATACCGAATTACACCACCATGTGTCACAATGAACGCCTTCCGATAATCCTGTTGTACCATAGTGTCAACTAATCTATTCCATCCTTTTTCTACTCTCTTGGTAAACTGGCTAAAGTTCTCACCACCTGGAGGAGAATAAGTCAGCATATTATTCAGCCATTGCTGGTATTCTTTCCTCTCTTTTAATTCCTCATATGTTTTCCCTTGAAAAATTCCGAAGTTAATTTCTCTTAATTCGCGTAGAGTCAACGGGTCAACATGAGGGAATAATAGATTGATCGTAGACAAACATCGCTTTAAATCACTGGATACAAATATGTCATAGGTTTCTTTATTAAATTGATAAGTCGATAATTGTTGAATTGCTTCTTTACACAAGGGAGAATCATTCCATCCCATATACATCCTCTTCCTATTTCCCTCTGTTAACCCATGACGAAATAATGTAATAGCCACAGTGTCATCCATAAAACATTTTCAGTCCCCTCTACAGAAGCTCCAAGTACATCCCCTGTTATTCCACCAAACCACGTTACAGACTTTTTCCGAATGAAGAAAAAACATCCTACCGCAACTACTACAATGAAAAGCGCTAGTAAAAGTACATGCATATCAATAACAGCAATAAGTCCGAGCAATGCAATCAAATAAATAGGATAAATATTTAATGTACTAGGGTTACCTGCTTTCTTGAAAAAGAATGCCAGTCCATCTGGCTTAGCTGCTGGTACCCTTAAAAGCACCATTCCCATTACTACTTTACTCATAAAAGGAATGAATAGAATAAGGAAGAATGATAGGTCACTTACAAATACGGTAATTTCATAGATGAATAATAACCTTGAGCTTAGCAGAACAAGAACAGAAAGCGCTCCAAAAGCCCCCATTCGTGGATCCTTCATGATTTCTAGTCTTTTTTCTTTATCCTGGTAAGAGAAAAAGGCATCACTAGCATCCATCCACCCATCCAAATGGATTCCTCCAGTGATAATGATGGTGCAGAGCCAGACGATAAATGCAACGGCTAATACTGAAAAAGGTGTCCATTCCAAAAGTACATATAGCAATGAACTGTATAAAACTCCTTGCAACAAACCCAATAAAGGAAAGGATTGAATACTTTTCTCGATATGCACCTTATCCATTGGAAAGGACTTGTTAATCGGAAAAGCAGTTAAAAATTGCAGAGAAATGAAGAATCCTCTGAGCATCTTCATTTTTCCCTATCCCATCCATATGTAATATCTTTTATCTTTTCCCAGTTCAAGTGACTTTTCATTTGAAAAGCAAGTCTGTCATACCGATCCTCTTTTAACTCCCTTGTATACACTACATCCTTTATAGGTTGATGCTTCCATTTACGAATTTCATTCAACCATGTATTTCTCCATTCATCATTATGGAAAAGATGATGTACGTAGGTACCTATTATTTTCCCATCAAGACTGTAATACCCTTCGTTTCTCCCATCTTCCAATTTAAGGAATGGAGCTTCTTCTCCAATTATCACTGTTTTCCCTAAATGGATTTCATAACCCTCAATGGATTCATTTCCATTTAACTTTGTATTAGTATGGTAGTGTCCTTTCACACGAATTGTTTCTTTCTCCTCAAAGAAGTAAGTTCGAGCTGGAATAAAACTTATCCCTTTAACTCGCTCTCCCTTATTCCCCGTATCTGAGCCTGACTGATCGATTATCTCCAGCCCCATCATTTGAAAACCACCGCAAATACCCACCATAAAACCACCATGCTCAACAAAGTTATATAGTTGTTCCTGTAGCCCTGAGTCGTTGATTTCACGCAAATCATGGATAGTACTTTTCGTTCCTGGAATAATGACAGCGTCTGGTCTACCAAAATCGGATGCCTCTTTTACAAATCGAACGGAGACATCCTCCTCATAAAGAAATGGCTCGATATCACTGTAATTGGATATATAGGACAAAGAAAGAACAACAATATCAATTGGCTTCTCTCGTTTCATATAAAACTGTGACTTGATGGACAAGGAATCTTCCCCATCGATTTGATGGTTCTCTATATAGGGAAGAACACCAAGTACTGGAATGCTCGTTTTTTCTTCCAACCACTTTACACCATCTTGAAATAACCCGATATCTCCTCGAAATTTATTAATGATTAGTCCCTGTACCCGTCTTCGTTCCTCTGGGGTAAGTAGTTCCAATGTACCAATAATATTGGCAAAAACACCGCCACGTTCAATATCAGCCACTAAAATGACTGGCACATCCGCAAGTTCCGCTACCTTCATATTCACGAGCTCTCTGTCGTTTAGATTGATTTCTGCTGGACTACCAGCTCCTTCTATCACAACCATATCAAACTCTTTTTCTAAATAATCCAAGGAAGATTGGATAGCTTCCAGCCCTTTTCTATAGAACTTTTCTCGATAATCTCTCCCAGATAATGTTTCCTCTCTCTTTCCAAATAGAACCACTTCCGATTGTACATCTGATCGTGGTTTTAAGAGAATCGGATTCATCCATGCTGTCGCCTCCGTTTGAGCCGCTTCTGCTTGTATCCCTTGAGCCCGTCCAATCTCTTTTCCATCCACCGTTACATAGGAATTGTTTGACATATTTTGCGATTTATATGGAGTGACTTTCACACCCTCCTGTACAAATAGGCGGCATAACCCAGTTGTTATTAAACTTTTCCCTACATCCGAGGCAGTTCCTTGAATCATAATCCCTCTCATAATTTATCCCTCCTTCATAAGTAAAGGTATACCCGCTTCGACAACATATGCTTGTTTAGCAATGCTTGTAATTTGCTTGTGTAAATTCCCTAAAAGTTGACAATAGCTCATCATCTGTTCATTCTGAGGGATTGGATCAGATAAAACCTCATTACTCACAAGAACCAAATGGTTACAATTATTGGCTAACATTTTTATTCCAGTCCATATATGATGGAAAACTTCTTCTTTATGAAGTAACGGCTTACTCTTATCTAATTCATGAGCAAATAACTCATTCGATAATAAGGTGGTTAAACAATCCAATAGAAGAACATCATTTTCATGAAACTGAAATGCTACTGAGCCAATGTTGGTTGCTTGTTCCCACGTTTTCCATGAAGAACCACTTTCATTTCTATCCTTCCTGTGAAGTGCAATTCTTTCCTTCATCTCGCCGTCGAATGACTCACTTGTCGCGATATAATGAAGAGCCCCCCCAATTTCCATTGCTTTATTCAACGCCACTCTTTCAGCAAAGCTGCTTTTTCCACTACGCACTCCACCGGTGATAAACGTTATGGACGCTGTTTCCAATCCTTCAACACCTCCATAAGTTGATTATTTTCTTCTGTACTTTTAATAGCAAACCTGAGCCATTTTCCTTCTAAACCAGGAAAATTATACGTATGCCTCGGGACAATACCTTTCCTTAGTAGGAACTCAAATAGGGACAATTGATTTTTCTCCAATGGATCCCGTAATAAATAAAAATTAACTTGTGAAGGTGAGAAAGCAAAACCTTCTTTTCGAAAGAATGAAAATAACCTTTCCCTTTCAAAACGTATATATCCTGTCGTGTTTTGAACAAATGCGCCATCCTGTAGACATACTTGTCCTGCCAAAAGAGCCAAGGTATTTACACTCCAATGCGGCTGATATGTCGTCAATTTTTCTATAATCTGTTGATTCGCAAGCATATATCCTAATCGTAACCCAGGAATAGCAAACATCTTCGTCATGGAACGAAGAATAATTAAATGTTCGTATTTATTTACTAAAGGAGTAATCGGTACATAGTCTTCTAAAAAGTCATAAAAGGCTTCATCAACAATTAGAAAGATATTCCTTTGTGCGCACTCTTTTATAAGCTTAACGATTACTGAATAGGGGTAGTGAATGCCAGTTGGATTGTTAGGGTTACATAAAAATACGACATCCATATCGTCTAGTTTTTCAGCCATTTCATTCTCTTCCCATTTCCATTCCGACTCATTCAACTGGTGATAAAAAATTCGACAGTCATTTGCACGACAAACCTTCTCATACTCAGAAAAGGCTGGTTCAATAATGAGCACATTCTTTCCAGCGAATACCCGACCTAATAATGTAATTAGCTCGGATCCCCCATTTCCAATTAAGATGGAGCCTATATCTACGTCCGTTATTTTAGCAATCTGTTTCTTTAACAACAGTGCATGTGGATCTGGGTAATCACTTATCTCATTGTAAAAATCCACCCATCTTTTCATTAGATTATCAGGTGGACCCAATGGATTAATATTGGCACTTAAATCAATCCATTTATCTGGCTTTGGAATGCCCATCTTATCATATATATATTGCGGGTTAGAACCATGCTGTGGCAAATTCAAAAAGTATCCCTCCTAGCCATAAAATAAGTAAGAATAAAAGGCTGGTTCGTATTAATATCTTATTTGTCTTCGATATATGTTCTTTACTTAAAGATACAATAGGATCTCCCATTTTTGCTCTATTCGATTTGACTCCTTTATAATAATTCACTCCACCAAGTTGAATTCCCAGAAGAGCTGCTACTGCTGCTTCCAACCAACCACTATTCGGGCTTGGATGGCTTTTGGCATCCCGGAATAAGATTTTCCATGCATTTTTCACACTCATATTCTCTGGTCTATTTCCTAATAACATAAGGAAAGCAGTGAGTCGACTTGGTATCCAATTCACCAAATCATCCAATCTAGCGGAAGCCCATCCAAAGTCTTGATATTTTTCGTTTTTATAACCAACCATCGAATCACATGTATTAATTGCCCGGTACACAAAAGCAAGTGGTGCCCCACCAATCAGCCCCCAAAATAAGGGAGCAGTCACCCCATCACTTGTGTTCTCTGCAACGGTCTCTACGGTTCCCCTAACTATCTCTTCTTCACCAAGATTGTCGGTATCCCTGCCAACAATATAGGATAACTTAAGCCTTGCTTCCATTAAGTCTCCGTTCATAAGGGCACGATAAACCAATAAAGCGGCATCTTTTAATCCTTTTTGAGCAATCGTCGTAGAGATAAGGATACTCTCTAGAATGATCCCCGCAATCGGATGAAGGCGATAAAAGTAACAGACAAGAATAGCGGTAATGAGGAAAGTAACACAAGCGATTAGAATGACCATCAACGTCCCTTTGGCTCTACGTGACTTTCCGTGATTCAGCTTTTTTTCTAATAGGGATATTCCACTCCCAATCATCTTTACAGGATGGGGCCAGGTTGGAGGATCACCAATTAAAAAGTCAATGAAGATAGCTAATGCAATTGCTGTGAGATGGTATTCCATGCTCCCTGGTCCCTTCTTTCATTTTCTGATTAGCTTACAACTCGATTCCTTTAACAGCTGGTATTCCTTCATCATAATAATGCTTTTCCACCTCAACGACAGATACAAGATCAGCTATATCTCTTATTTCTTTATGTGCATTCCTTCCTGTAATTACAAGATGAACATGTTCTGGTTTGTTTTTAATCATGTGAATTACTTCATCTAATGGTAAAACATCATCAATTGGAAAAGTATCAATCGCTAAGGCGTTGTTTAACTCATCTAAAATCACTAAATCATATTCTCCACTCATCACTGTATCTCTAGCAATTGGCCAAGCCTTCTTTAAAGCTTCACGATGTTCTTCAGGTGTTTTCAACCAAGTAAATCCAATTCCTAGTTGAACCATCTCTACCCCTAGCTTTTCTAATGAAATTTGCTCACCATAAGAGCGTCTTGGTGATTTAATAAATTGCAGTATTTTTACTTTAAATCCTCTTCCAACTGCGCGTACAGCTAAGCCTACCGATGCCGTTGTTTTACCTTTCCCGTCTCCTGTATATACCAATGTTAATCCTTTTCTTTTACGCTTTACCATAACCTATCGAACCTCCTATTAATCTATCACTCTTTTTCATCTAGCAATTTAAATAATTAATCCATAGCCTTCATTTCTAAACATTTTTCAATCCAATGATCAACTAGTGATGGGCAAGAGGCAAAATGAATTTGAGTAAGTCCTGCCACAACATTGTAGGCGAGCATTCCTTCTTTATATTTTCCCCTCATCCCTTCTACCTCATAGGCAAATGGAATCTCTGAGGAGTGGTGATAGGTAGAATAATGAAATTCATGACCTTTTGCTACATTACTTTTAAGTAAAAAATTCCCTTCACATCCCACTATTTCTCGGTAACCAAGTGACTGTAAGGTAGGTTTCATCTGTATTTCACCAGGAATCATTCCAATCATTTCATGTTTGGTGTTATCTGTTGTTACCATTGATTCCGTTAAATACATAAAACCTCCACACTCCGCTAAAGTTGGTAATCCATTTTTAATTGCTGTACTTATGGACTCTTTTGTGACACGATTCCTACCAAGTTTCCTTGCAAACACTTCGGGAAAACTGCCTCCAAGGTAAAGCCCGTCCACATCATTTGGTAGACATTCATTAGCCAGTGGGGAAAAATATATAATATCTACACCATTTTCTTCCAACAGTTCTAGATTCTCAGGATAATACGTATTAAATGCTGCATCCTTTGCCACCGCTATTTTTAAAATCTTTTCTTTATTTTTGTTAAAAAGCGAGGGGCCACTAAAAGTTGTTAATGGTTCTGCAATAGAAAGTTCCAAAAACGTATCCATATCAACTGTCTCTAATACCAAGTCTCCTAATCTATCAAAGAAAGAATCTAAATCTCCTCTTTCAATCGTAGGAATCAGTCCTAGATGTCTCTCTGGAATTTCAATATCTAATTCTCGTTTTAAGTATCCAATGACAGGTATCCCACATTCTTGTTCAATTGCTGTCTTTACTAATTGAAAGTGACCTTCACTTCCCACTTGATTTGCGATTACTCCAACGATATTGGTAGCCTCCGCAAATAATTGAAAACCCTTAACAATTGCTGCAGCACTACGGGCCATACTCGAACAGTCGACAACAAGAAGTACGGGACTTTTCGTTAACATACTAATCTCTGCAGTAGAGCCGACATTTGTTTGTGGACTTTTTCCATCAAAGAAGCCCATTACCCCTTCGATAATCGAAATATCAGCGCCTACCTTTCCATGTGTAAAAATATCTAGTAACCTGTCTTTTGTAAACATCCAACTATCCAGATTTCGGGATTTCCTTTTGGTTACCGTTGTATGATAGGTAGGGTCAATATAATCGGGCCCACATTTATATCCCTGCACCGCGAGTCCACGTTTTCTTAATGCAGCCATTATTCCAATGGTTATGGTTGTTTTTCCTACCCCACTACCTGTACCGGCAATGACCATTCTTCTTTCTGACAAAATAATCTCCCCCTCCCTATTAAACTAAAAGGACCTTTTACCTTTGAACTCGTTTCAAATACTTCTTTACCGCTTTCATTGTTGCGTGATATACCAACTGACCAATCCCTTTGCCCATAACAGTTCCTGATCCAGCATAAGGGGTTACTTCTCCTTGCTGTGTAAGGCCAAGAAGGAGCGCGTCTGTTGATGTTCCAGTTGCGATTGTATCTGATTCAGGATCTTTAATTTGAAGGTCTTGTAATACCTTTACCTTTGCCTCGGTTGCGGACATGTAGCCATTAACAAGAGCCCCATCTGTAAAATGGGCATCTATAAACAACATCGTGTTAATCGTACCAATCTGGCTACTTGGATGTACTGCATATTCATTTGTGATATCGACAGCATTACCAATTCCAGCTGTTACAATGACCATCATGGGAATTCCTTCAATTTCTTTCGTTTCCATCACCATATCCTCCAAATTAACCGCAGTCATCATTCCTACTGCCTGTTCATATGGAATGTCGTACGTATTCATCTTCTCTTGCAAATCCTTTTTCGGATTAGAGCAATCATAGTGTTTATCCACATGGAAATTACAAAAGTGTTTTGCCCACTGTATCCCTTCTCCAATTACTCCATTTGAGATTGTTCGTAACGCTTGAAAAAATTGAACATGAATATACGTGCTATTTTTCACGATTTTATAGGACTTGTTGAAGTCGAAAGGGTTATCCGTTATCACATGTCCTGGTGTCATGAGAATCTGTGGTTTTGGTACTACTGGATGGGATTGTGATTTTACTTCGACCTCATATACCTTTTTTAACTGTTCTTCTTTCCGTAATACATCGACACCGCCGACTTCTAACAATTTGCCTTTTTCAAGTAAACCAATCCGATCTGCATAAAGGGAAGCAATATTTAAATCATGTAATATCGCTAAAACCGTTAGTCCTGTTTCCTGTTGCTGTTCTTTTAATAAATCAAGGATCTGAAACGTATGATTAATATCCAAATGATTGGTCGGCTCATCTAAAAGTAGAATTTCTGGCTCCTGTGCCAAAGCCTTTGCTAATAAAACCCGTTGCTTTTCACCTCCGCTAATCATCCGAAAAGGGGTATATCGATAATGGCTTATTTTCGTTTTCTCCATGACATCTGACATCATTTTTTGATCTGCTATGGATAGTTGCTTTAACATTCCCTTTTGATGAGGGTAACGCCCAAGACTAATAATCTCTTCAACCGTATAATCAAAGGAAACCTGGATTTCTTGGGTTAGGACGGATACTTTTTTTGCCTTTTCGAGCTTTGAATAGGAGGAAATTTCTTTTCCAGAAAGGATAATTTTTCCCTCCCTGATTGGTAGCTGTCCTGTAATTAGTTTAAATAGGGTTGTTTTACCACTCCCATTTGGTCCAAGTAATGCAAAGAACTCCCCTTGTTCTATCTCCAAATCCATTCCTTTAATAATGGGAGTATTTTTATATCCACCAACCAGATTTTCTATTTTTATCACTCTAGTCCCCCCTTCCACTGATTCGCTCTTTAACGAGTAATATCGCAAAAATCGGCGCACCGATTAGTCCTGTAATGACACCGAGAGGAAGCTCACTTGGTGCAACGACTGTCCTCGAAAGGAGATCCGCTAAAATGAGAAAGGCTCCACCTATTAACATCGATAATGGCAAAACATGCTTGTGATTAGGACCTGTCACTAAACGAACAAGATGAGGGATCACTAATCCAACAAATCCAATCGTTCCAGAAACCGCTACAGCAGCACCCGTTAATAAGGAAGCACCAATTAAGATGAATAGCTTTCCTCTTTTTACATTTACTCCTATATGGTCAGCTGCTTCCTCACCTAACGCTAAGGCATTTAATTCGCGATAGTGCACGAAAAGAATCAAGGCTCCGACTATCATAAAAGGGATAATAAGTTGCACATGACTCCAGCCTCTCATCGCCACACTACCATATAGCCAATAAATAATTTGGGTCATGGCATCTTGATCACCTAGCGAAATAATTAATGACGTAAGCGCCCCAATAAAAGCACTGACAATAATTCCTGCCAATATAATCGTTTCAATGGCCAAACTTCTGCTACTTAATCGAACTAAACCAAAGACAATGAATAATGTGATTAAACCACTTACGATAGCAACGACAGGAAGTGTATAGCTTCCTAATCCCACAATCGTCACTTGGAAAAATATGACAAATACTGCCCCTAAAGCAGACCCTGAAGAAACGCCAATCGTATAAGGGTCAGCTAATGGGTTTCTCAAAAGTCCTTGGAAGGCAGCACCAGCTAATGCTAGGGATGCTCCAACACAAAGTGCAAGTAAAACTCTTGGAAGCCGAATGTTCCATATAATCATCTCTACATTTTTAGGAACATCACTAAGCCACCCTATTCCAAGTGAATTTTCAAATACAATATGTAAAATGGTGGGAATTGGAATGTGCACACTACTTTCCAATAAACCGAGAAGGATTGTACCTAGTACAATCCCTCCTGCAAATAGATACAACCAAAATACTTTATTCGCCAAATACTTCTGGATAAATGAGCTCTGCAAGTGTCTCCACCCCTTCAATTAAACGAGGGCCTGGTCTTGTCACTGTATCGTTATTAACATCAAATACTTGCTCGTTCTTAACGGCAGGAACTTCCTTCCAACCATCACGTGAATACACTTCATTTTCTGGGTCATCTATATAAAATCCGTATGTCGTAATAATAACATCTGGGTTCAAATTGACAGCTTCCTCTTCAGTGAATTTCGCCCATCCTTCTACATCTTCTGCAGCATTTATGGCCTGGATGGACTCAAGCATCTCATGCATAAATGTATTTGTCCCTGTTGTAAAAATATCCGGAGATGGTGCTACTTCCACCCAAACCTTTTTCTTATCCGTTATTGCTTTTGCCTTTTCTTTAATTGCTTCATGACGTTCCTTCATATCAGCTATAAGTGCATCTGCTTCTTCTTGTGCTCCTGTCGCAGTAGCAATCATTTCCATTCCACTATATGCATCGTCAAATGATTCAGCACTTCCAGTTACGACAACCTCCATACCAGCTTCTTCATATTGGTTTAGCACATCCTCGTGATTGCCGTAGTGATAGTCCGTTACAAATACGACATCTGGTAAAAGCGTTAAGATAAGTTCCACATTCATATCCTGTGCTCCAACTTTTTGAATTTCTAAAGCTTCCTCTGGATAATTATCATAGTCAGATACTCCAATAATTTTATCTCCTAATCCAAGTGCAAATAAAATTTCTGTTGTACTCGCTTGAATCGAGACAATGCTTTCTGGTTCCGTTTCAATTGTTACCTCGCGTCCAACGTCATCTGTAAAGGTTATTGGAAACAATTCTTCTGCTGTTTCTTGTGTTTCCTCGTCTTTATTATCATTTGTTTCAACTTCTTCAGATACATTTGCCTCATTTTGTGTCTCTTCCTGTTCTTGTGTACCACAACCCACTAAAACTGCGATACTCAACAACAGAACAAAACCTATAAGCCCCCACTTTTTAAAAAAATTACTGTTCATTCCTTCTCCTCCTATTATTTCTTTGCAATAAAAAAACGCCATTTCCATGAGAAAGGGCGTAAAAGGATAAGGTACATTTATATCTTCAGTAAGTATCAATGAAGCATTTAGAATCCCAAATACTCTGACCGCTTAAATGTACTTTAAACATTCCTTTCCTCGAGGAGTTTAAAACCAAATAGGCAGGTCTCCTGACTTACGATTCAATAGTTGGTTAACCCTTCCCATGTAGTTTACACAGTGGATAATTTTAACCTTCCTCATCGCTTACAGTGGCGGGACCGTGTTGGAATTACACCAACTTCCCTTTTCATCTTAAATAAATCTTATAAAAATCATTTAAGAAACCTATTTGTCTGGCTATTTTTTATGCTATATACAATTTTAGTATAACCCCTCACCATTGTACAGAAATATTCCTACCTACTAATGTTTACCTAATTATTTAAAGGATAATATTTTTCATATTTACGAATTTCATCTAGTAATAACATGCAAAAGTAGTACAATGATAGTTAATACTGTAAATCGTACTACTATGTATTTTTATCTATCAAAATTACAACAAGGGAGAGTACCTCTTATGAATAATAAACAATGCCATTTCCGTGTAGAAAAGGATTTTTTAGGAGAAAAAGAAGTACCAATAGATGCTTATTATGGAATTCAAACAATGAGAGCTATAGAGAATTTCCCAATAACAGGTTATCGCATTGATGAGGCTTTAATTAGAGCAATGGCAATCGTTAAAAAAAGTGCAGCACTAGCTAACAGTGCCGTTGGACAATTAGATGAACAAATTGCTGATGGAATTGTAAACGCTGCAAATGAAATTATAGAAGGTAAATGGCATGACCAATTCATTGTTGACCCAATCCAAGGCGGAGCTGGAACATCAATTAATATGAATACAAATGAAGTAATTGCAAACCGCGCATTAGAATTAATTGGTGACCAAAAGGGTAATTATAGATTAATAAGTCCAAACTCACATGTGAATATGGCTCAATCCACCAATGATGCCTTCCCAACAGCCATTCATCTTTCAACACTAACAAGATTAGACCAATTACTGGTTGTAATGGAAGACTTGCATGCTGCGTTTCTAAAGAAAGCAGAAGAGTTTGATGGAATTATCAAAATGGGACGTACTCACCTGCAGGATGCGGTTCCAATCAGGTTGGGGCAAGAATTCGCAGCCTACGCACGAGTGCTTCAAAGAGATATAAAACGCATCAGTAGAACGCGTGAAAATCTATATGAAGTGAATATGGGTGCAACAGCAGTCGGAACAGGCTTGAATGCTGATCCAGATTATATGGAGAAAGTTGTCAACTACCTCACGCAGTACAGTGGACAACCAATCAAAGCCGTAGAAAATCTAGTAGATGGCACACAAAATACAGATTGCTATATTGAAGTATCGTCTTCATTAAAAAACTGCATGGTTAATATGTCAAAGGTGGCGAATGACTTACGCATGATGGCGTCCGGTCCACGCTCCGGCTTTGGAGAAATTAATTTACCTGCACGTCAGCCAGGATCATCTATTATGCCAGGCAAAGTAAATCCAGTAATGGCAGAAGTATTAAATCAAAGTGCTTTCCAAGTAACAGGAAATGATTTAACGATTACTTTAGCTTGTGAAGCAGGCCAGTTTGAATTAAATGTAATGGAGCCAGTTATTGTATTCAACTTACTGCAGTCCATAAAGGTTATGACTAATGTATTTACTGTGTTCCGTGAATATTGCTTAAGCGGCATTACAGCTAATAATAATAAAATGAATGATTATGTAAATAATAGTGTTGGTATTGTTACTGCAATTAACCCACATGTTGGCTATGAAACAGCTGCAATGATTGCAGATGAAGCAATCCGTACGAATCGTCCAGTACGTGAAATCGTACTTGAAAAAGGTGTACTAACAGCTAAAGAGCTTGATACAATTCTACAACCATTCGAAATGACACATCCAGGTATTGCGGGAAAAGAGCTCTTAGATAAAAAACGTAAAGAAAAGGAATTAGTAACTATTTAGTTAATAATTCAGCAAAAGGTGTCAGTCCCCCATACTTTAAAACTATACAACCGTGGGAGTCTGACACCCTATTTCTAACTAATTATTATTTTTAATGGCTGGGAGTATACTGCATAAATTGTTCTATGCGGCCTTAGCCAAAAAACACTTTCACACTACCTTCTTTATTTGCTATTTCTAAACAGTTTTGTAAGAAATCTAATATTTGTTTAAGATCCGACATTAAGAAATCACTTTCTGACAGTGAATTACCATTATCATATAATTGTTTGTAATCATTCAGTGCCTTTTCCATTTGTTGTATCGAGAAAGTAGAAATGTTGCCTGACCCACTAACACCCGCATTGAAATCATTTGCATCAAGTAAACTGTACAGTATAGTAGCATTATAATTCCCCATGCTAAAACGTGCATAAGCAATTGCTTCCCCAGCTTTATTGTATCCTGAAATATCGTGACCCATTAAATATCCTCCTTCAAATTCAAATCTATTTACCAGAAATGATATACATAGTGACAGATAATTAGTTCAAATAATTTTATCACTCCTTTCAAGCTAGATTTTTATTAAATAGTTCTTGTTAAAATAGGGTGAATGGAAAAAGGGTAAAAAGGTGAGCTAATTCAAAGTTCAATTAAGTAGTTATTCAAATACAAGGGGGCGTCATTCAATAATTTAAGGGTTTTAAGTACATGCAGCAAAAAAAGAGGAAATTACATGTATTTAAGTAAAAGATACGTAAAGCAAAAGAATTTGTCAAAAGAGCAAAAATCAAAAACACATTGCATATACTGCAGTGTTTTTGACTTTTCTATAGGGAGTATTTGAATTATGTAAATGGAAAAATGAATGAAAATAAAAAATCAGTGTTTTTAATCGTTAAGAAAATAATGCTTGCCCAATAGCAAAAAGCTGTCCACAAAGGTTGAAATAGATAACACTTTTGCAGACAGCTCTTTTTTATTTGGTTGATAGCACTCGGGCATCGAATAAACACGATAACTAAAAGAGAGGCTTTCTCAGTCTATTTATTAAAGAAAGATCACAATGTTGCTGTTAAAATAATGGAAAGTCCATTAAATAATGCATGAATAATCATTGCTGGATAAATAGAGTTTGTTTTTTCATAGGTCCAGGCAAAAATGAGTCCAGATAAAAAAGTGTATGGTAACGTATTAAATGTTGGGATGTGAACGATCATAAAAATGAAGGAACTAACGAACATTCCTGTGAAAAGCCCATACTTTGTTCTAAACCAACGATAAAGAAACCCTCGATAAAAAATTTCCTCGTAGATTGGTGAAATAATAGCAGCTGAGACGAATGCAATAATAAAGTTGATAAAAGTTAATCTTGTTTGTAAGCTCTCTGTTTTACTGTTGTCAACCCCAATTTGAAATACCCATTCCATCACATAAGAGACGATAATGGCAACGATTATTAGAACAACTGTCCATCCAATTATTGGTCCCCAATAGGATTTCGGGAATCGCTGTAAACCTACTTCCTTCCAAGATAACTTTTTCGGCTTAATCGCGATAAAGTACAACCCTAGTGTAAAAATGATGGACATGATAAACCCAACTAATGTCCCTGAATACAAATCATTTTGAAAGGCGTCAGTTAAGGCTTGCAGCAGTAAATATTCTATAAAAAAAGGAACAAGCACCAACACCAATACTAAGAGTAATGTTAACTCTTTCCATGACCACGGACTTCGGTTAAAAAAGTTTTTATTCATTCCTAATCCCTTCCCCTTCTTTTATGCTATATTTAGTTTATAAGATGACGTTACGTAACCTGCAAGTACTTTTTAGGGGGGATTTTTATGAAATTTTATTCTACTGGTGAAGTAGCAAAGAAGTTGACTATTTCTGTTCGAGCATTAAGATATTATGATCAAATTGGATTAATGACACCAAGTGAGAAGGATGAATATGGTAAAAGGCTTTACAATGATGAAGACTTATTAACCTTACAAAAGATAACGATATTAAAAATGCTAAATTTATCGCTTAATGACATTGGAAAAATCCTTTCGAAAATCACCATTGAACAATTACTTCATGCCCATAAAAAGTCCCTACAACAGAAAATGGAAGACCTTAATAACTCTATAAAATCTACGAATACTATCTTAAATATTATTAATATGGAAGGAGATTTAAATTGGGAACAATTGATTCCACTAATACTAGAAGCTCAGAAAAAGAATGATAAAGATATGAAGTGGAATGAATACTTTGACCAACAGGAGCAGGTAACCTTGAAGAAGAAACTACCTAAGATGGAAATAGATAACCCACAAATTCGACATTGGATTAACATCATTAAAAGAATTGAATTATGTATAGAACGAGGAGATACCCCTGATTCCATTGAAGCGCAAATTATTGCAGAGGATACCCTAGAATTATCCAATGAACTATTTGATGGGAATGAAGAGCTAGAGGTTAAATTTTTTGAAATACGGAAATCACCAGAAAAATCCCGTGATTTAAACCTCTATCCAGTTAAAGAGGACGTTTTACATTTTGTTGATGAGGCGATCCAATTTTATTTGGATAAGAGGAATCATGCATGAACCTTACCAGAAAGGTACTAGCAATGACTTAACAACTAAATTCAAATGTAAAATAGCCCTGGAAATCAACTCCAGGGCTATTTTACAAAAGATCACCAAATACTTTTTTACATTTTGTCATCCCTCTTAATCTACAGAAAGAAATCGGAAAGCTCGACTTAATACATGAGGAACAATTGATGCATGCTTTGCACCTACCATTTATTATGTACTTTTTCAGCAAAGCCAAAAATCTCGTTGACCTTGATTTTTTCCCCACCATTAATCTCTATATAACCGCTATACAATCCAAATATCTGGTTGGGATGATGTCTTAAAACACCTACATTAATATCAGAATGATTGAGATAAATCGGCTCAAACGTCATATCGATTGCTTTATCGCGGGAGGTGAAATGCCATGGATCCATATAATCAGAAGCAGGAATACCAAAATCCACATCATTTAATTTATACGCTTTTCCTTTGTAAAAAACCATATTTTCACTAGCCTTGCTTGTATCACCGAACCCGTAACCCAAGTTAAATCCAAACAACGTTCCATCTCCCAATCTCCCTGAGGCCGAACTCCAATACCAAGTATTATTATATGTCCAGACACCCCTTCCCCAATCCAATACTCCAAGCATATTCGTTAAGTCATATTTTTCTTCGCCTATTTTCAACATCCCTTCTGCTTCAAGGTTGTTCACTTTTTGATTATAGTAAAAGGCCTTTTCATCATCTGCAAATGGCGTCGCAATCACCATTGAATCCTGATTGCGGTAGTATAGTTTAACATCCAGTTCAAAAGTCTGCCCCCCATCGATATTTGGTATTCTGCAAAAAAGCCCCTTATGTGTCTCATGTGATTCCATACTCATTTGTATCTTTCGGTGCTGGTAAGTAATATCACCCGTTTTGCTGTCATTGGGCAAATTCATTTTCCCCATCGGAAAAAGGGATATTTTCTGAAAATCAAGCTGTTTTTGATTGGTAAAGTCAAAAAACTCCACTCCCGCTAATCCCATATAGGAATTATCAGCGATTGTCATGGTTACTCCAAAGTCTTTATTTCCAATAAAATAGTAATCCCATTCTTTAATCCTAAACTTCGATGCCTTAACCATTTGCCGGTTATATTGGAGAATTAAATGTTTCGCATAGCCTGACTGAGCTACGCGGCCTTGTTGATCAAGCAAGTTTCCTTTTTTCGTAATTTCAAACTGTTTCATTAATGTATCCATCCTTTTTAAAAGATTAAACCTTGTGCTAGCAGATGTTTTCTGCCCCCTTCCCTTTTGTATTAAATCTACTTATTGACCAATCAACAAAACAGAAAACGCTATCATTCCTTGCTATTCGTTAAAACAAAGACTAAAATAATTTACTATCCCTTCATAAATCAGATAAGCAAGTGGTATGTGAATAAAATGTTTTTGAAATATTAAGACGTTTATATTAATAGTATTATACCATTCTTTATTCATCAACCCAACTTTCCTACTGCAAGATTCAGACATTCACCACAATACATATAGCATAAACCCATTTATTAGTTAGTTCTTATGTAAAAACATGTGTAGAATAAATCGTGAGTCCCCCCTAAAAATGCCTTCAATAGAGTCGTAGATAGGATAGAAAATTTAACAAGTTATAGAGCTATAAGGCAAAACATTCACAGACCTAATGATAGATGTGCAGAAATGAAATCTATAGTAAGAATGATAGAGTCCATCAATATATTGTTTAACACTTGTTAGGATTTTACTATATGCTTCTTTGCAATCGTATCCTTTCTCTCTATATTCATTATACATTTCCTTCAAATTAACCTTTTCCATATCATTCACCTATTCCGTATAACTGATTATTTATCAATCTTACCCATTAGCTTAGTAACTGTTACCTAAATTCTAGCATAATATTCAAAAATGATATCACAGATTTTGAATAGAAAAGATGATCATTTAGACCAGCTTGTAGAGAATGTTTTTTCTCTATAAGCTTTTTTATTTGATTAAATATGGATATATATTTGGAGTTACTTTTTAGAAAATAGACTCCCATCCACCTACCCAAATCTGGATACGTGGCCTCCCCCAACCCAACTATATCTATTCCATGATAGTAGGGTCACTTGAGAAGTCACTCATCACTAAACCGAGTTCTGGAAGTTCATCCACATTATAGTAGGCAAAGTAAGATAAATAATAATGAAATATCATCATAAAATAGAGGAATTTCACGATACTAATTTTATGTTTTGCAGAAGATAGAAAAGAAAGCTACTCCACATATATTAGACACACTCGTATTAGTATGATGACAGAAGCTGAAATTGATTTAGCTACTATCATGGAAACGGTTGATAATGAGGATATGAAAACAACAATGAGGATTTTTACTCATTTTACAAAGGAAATGTCAAATTCTTCCACCAAAAACAAAAAAGTCAAGACGGAAGATTGCAATTGATCAATTTGTAATTGATGCATTTAAAAAAAATAAGACAGAACAAGAACGAATTATTAAACACTTTGGACAATCTTATCATAACAATGGTTATGTATTTGCAAATGTTAATCGCCATCCCGGTTATCCTTTGCTAATAAAATTCATTAAAAGCCGAATGGCAAGAATACTAAAAAAGACAGATTTGAATCTAAATGTAACCCCCCATTCACTTCGCCATACTCATACATCACTTCTTGCCGAAGCAGGTGTTGATCTAGATGAAATTATGGATGGTTTAGGTCACCAAGATGATGAAACTACTAGAAGAGTCTATCTTCATGTAACAGAAGGAAGGAAACAAGAAGCAGCTGATAAATTTAGTAATTTTATGGGTAATCTTACTGGAAAGCAAAATGTATCATAGCATTTTGCTTTCCAGCTACATATTTATTCAAATAATATTTATACCTTAATAATGCCTTTTTACTATTATATATAATAGTAAATAGTAAAATCTATTCCATTTTAAATAGTTACCCTAACTGGCGTTTAAATACTTTACTTGCAATTAAATAAGCGATGACTATGATCCCAACGCACCAAGCAAGCGCGGTCCAGATACCGTTGCCGACAGTCCCTTCATACAAGAGGGAACGAATCGAATTCACGATTGAAGTCACCGGCTGGTTCTCAGCGAACGCACGAACAATTTTAGGCATAGTTTCGGTAGGGACAAAAGCCGAACTGATAAACGGCAGGAAAATCAGTGGGTACGAATATGCTGTTGCCCCTTCCATAGACCCTGCTGTCAATCCCGGAATTACCGCAAGCCATGTCAGCGCCAGCGTAAACAGCCCAAGTATCCCAACTACCGCAAGCCAATCCACAATATCCGCGTTAGAACGGAAGCCCATCAAGAGCGCGACGAGTATAACCACCCCGACAGTAAGCGCATTGGAAATAAGCGAGGTCAACACATGAGCCCACAATACCGACGAGCGCTTGATGGGCATGGAAATGAAACGTGCCATCAGCCCGCTCTTTATATCTGTAAATAGCCGCAAGGAAGTGTAAGCGACAGCAGATGCGATGGTGATCAGCAAAATTCCTGGCAATAGATAATTGACGTAATTGTCCGTCCCTGTCTCTATGGCGCCGCCAAATACGTAGACAAACAACAGCATCATCATAATCGGAGTAATCGCCACCGTTATAATCGTATCTGGACTGCGTATGATATTGCGCATTAAACGCCCTAGTAATACTCCTGTTTTACTTTTCATTTACTTCTCCTCCTTTTTCCCGATGATTTCAAGGAAAATTTCCTCCAATGTCGGCTGCTTCTCGATGTATTCCACTTTCGCTGGTGGGAACATTTCCTTTAGTTCGGTAAGTGTACCGGTCGTGATGATTTTCCCTCCATGCAGGATGGCAATACGGTCCGCCAGTTGTTCGGCTTCCTCCAGGTACTGGGTTGTTAGCAATATGGTCGTGCCACCGCCTGCAAGCTCCTTGACAGTATCCCATACTTCAATCCGCGCTTCGGGGTCAAGCCCTGTGGTCGGTTCATCGAGAAAAATGACTGCTGGCTTCCCTATCAGGCTCATGGCTATGTCAAGCCGACGCTTCATTCCACCAGAATAATTGTCTGCACGGCGGTTGGCCGCATCGGTCAGGCTGAATCTTGCAAGTAGATTGTCGGCGACTTGAGCTGGATTGGAAACTCCCCGCAACTTGGCAATCATCATCAGATTTTCCCGCCCGGTTTGCATGCCATCTAAAGCTGCAAACTGTCCTGTTAGGCTGATACTCTGGCGAACATGATCCGGCTGACGCTGAACGTCAAAGTCACAAATACTTACTTCGCCGTCATTTGGCTTCATCAGCGTGGAGAGGATGTTGACTGTCGTTGTTTTGCCCGCTCCATTTGAGCCCAGCAGTGCGAAAATTTCACCACGCCGCACCTCAAAATCCACCCCCTTTAAGACTTCCTTGTCTTTAAATGTTTTTTTTAAACCTTTTACAGAAATTGCTGCATTGCTCATATTTTTTCCTCCTTATAAAATGCATTACAAGGCCGCATACGAGACCCGGAGATTGGGAAGTTTTGTCTGAGAAGCAACCGGGTTGCTCGCCTTCAGACAAAGGAATAATTATCCGGTCGAGTGCCTTGTGAAGGTAGATTGCCTTTTTTACTCTACTTAGTCTGACTGATAATCTGTATAACTTACTACTAAGTTAAAAATAAAACTGAATAGTAAGGTGGCAATTTAAATTTGTAACCAGCTATTCAGTAGGTATTATCTATTGAATTTTCCTTTTTTCAATCGCTTCATGATACTACTTTGCGAGATAGGTTTTAACATTAAAAAAACAGAATGTTATCAGTTCGGAGAAAATTCGAACTCATTTGTCGAGTTTGCCTTGTTAGCGTCAGTGCTAAGCGAAAATCCACTAGGATCTCGTCATTAGTCACGACCAATTGTATTGTTCAACTTCGCACGATATTTGTCCTTCCAAGTTTTCGCATCCTTCACTAGTTCGTCGCAAAAAGCGGCCACGTCCTCACCCGTGAGGTCAGTGACTTTCTTGCCTTCCGCTGCACCTTCCTCGAACAGGTCGAGAATGCTATTAAAGATACGGCTGATGTCCTTCCAATCGGTGGGACCACCAGCGGTCCACATATATTTTTTGATAGCGTTGTAAGCGTTGTGGTACTCACTTGGAAGTGCCTTCGCACGCTTCTCCATCGCCTTCCATTCCTGTTTGTCATCCATATTTCCGATAATTTTTTCAAAAATACTCATATTACCTCTCCTTTTGATTTTATTTTGTTTTGAGTTCGTTAATTTTGCTTGAGACAAATTCCCATTTTCCCCAAAAAAACCCAAGTTGTTCTTGACCTGCTGCGTTTAGTGTATAAAATTTTCTCGGTGGTCCCTTAGTGGATGGCTTTTTCTCGATGTCCACCAGTTTGTTTTTCTCAAGCCGCATGGTAATCGTATAAACTGTCCCTTCAACTACTTCAGTGAAGCCAAGTTCTCGCAGCTGTTGCGTAATTTCATAGCCGTAAGTTTCGCCACGGCTGATGATTTCAAGCACACAACCCTCAAGCACTCCTTTCAGCATTTCCGTAATGTTTTCCAATTTGTCACCCCATTAGTATTTCACTATATATTATTTAGTACTCTGTAGCACAGGTACTTTGTATTACCGATTACCAGTATATAGTACCGCAGAATAGCGTCACCTGTCAAGAATAAAATTTTATCAAAAAAGCCCCTTATTACGGACTTAATAGGACTATTTATAAAATTTGATGGCTCAGAATTAAGTCTGCTTTTTTTTTTTAAATTGATCACTTTAACCTAGTCTTTAAACTTTTCGTATAGGACGGACTGAATGGTCAACTTGAAAATCGCTATATTTATATTTACTGCATTTTCGTGGACATCAAGGATATTTGGAGCTTGATTAACAAGCGCTTGATTACGTGTGTCCTTAAAAACCTCTGATATAACCTTATTTGACGATAGAGATTCACCATTATCCATGCCATCAAACCAAGTAGTGAAGGACACGGGATTATTCTCAAGAAGACCATTTACTTTATCAATTGCAACAGAACGAATTATTCCCTATCAAAGCGAGAATAATGGACAATTGAACAAAATAATTAAGAAAGTGAGGACATTCAATGAAGTGAAAGGGCATTTTTACAAACGAGCTGTAAGTGCAAGAAGAAAAAATGCACTTGTGGCTCTAGATGGGCATTTGTCATCGATATTGGTATTGATCCAGTGACAGGCAAAGAAAACAAAAGACTAAAAGTGGCTTCGGGACGAAACAAGAGTCTGAAAAAGCAGCCACTACTATCATCCATGAGCTAGAACAAGGAATAGTCATCGAAGAAACAGATCAAACGTTTAATGATTTCACTAATGAATGGCTTCCAATCTACAGTGAAGCAAAAGATGTTAAACCGGGAACAGTTAGAGTTCGTCTTCTTGAAATATGTAAATTGACTCCCTACTTCGGTCAGCATAAATTAAAGGATATTACAAGAAAGATGTATCAGGACGCCCTACATGATTTAAATGATCAAGATTATTCTGATAGCACAAGAGAAGGAATTCACCGCACAGGAAGAATGATCTTCAGAAAAGCATTAGAAATGGAGTTAATCAAAAAGGATCCAACTGAATTTGCATATCTCAAGAAGGAAAAGAAAACAATTGAACAGTTGGAAGAGGAAGAAATTCCAAAGTATCTCGAAAAAGAAGAACTTGCTCTGTTTCTAAAAACAGCGGAGGATTATGGACTTGAACATGACTACCTAATATTTCTCATCCTCTCCTACACAGGAATCCGAGTTGGAGAATTAGTCGCACTCAAGTGGAAAGATGTTGATTTCGTCAATCACACAATTAGTATCACCAAAACGTATTATATTCCGACGAATAAGACGTTAAAATATTTACTAGTCACACCAAAGACACGAAAGTCACGACGTAAAATTATCGTGGATGAAGAAATCATAAACGCTTTAAAGGAGCATAAAGAAGTTCAAAATCAAGTGATTAAACAATTAGAGGATGATTACTACGATAAAGACTTTATCTTTACAAAAATGGAAAGGCAACATGGTTATCCTATTGTCATCAAGACTGTACAAAATAGAATGAAGAGACTGCTAAGCCTTGCCGATTTGAATCCAGAATTAACACAGCATTCTCTAAGACATACCCACACCTCACTTTTAGCTGAAGCGGATGTTGCACTCGAACAAATCATGGACAGGCTTGGCCACTCAGATGACCAAATAACAAAAGATGTCTATCTTCACGTAACGCAAGAAATGAAAAAAGAAGCCTCTCAAAAGTTCAGTGAACTCATGAGAAGCCTCCGTTAATTTACCTCAATGTTAGCAATATCGGTGATTCAATAATGTCGCCACAATGTTTGCAACGTATACGGTTTCGTTTTATAGATGCATTTTTGGTACTCAAGTCCGCCGTCAATTCCTACCGCTTCACATTTACCTAACTTAAAGTCATTAGTATCTAGCCACTGTAAAGCAGCAGCTTTCAGAAACCTACTCAACACTTTTTAATGATTCAATCATATCGATTTTAATTACTTTTCTTCTAAGCAATAAATTCGAGATGATTGTTAATACAAATGTAAGTATGATTGCCAACCCTATTGTAACGAAGCCCAGTCTATCAGGAATCTGTTGATTGGTGCTGGATAGCGCTTGGACAACTAATCTGTACATATAACCACTTATTGGTAGCGCAACAATTATTGCAAATGTCGTTAGTATGATATTTTCAACAAAAATAATTCTGTTTATCTTATTCTTCTGATAGCCTAACACCTTTAATGTGGCAAGTTCACGTGTACGCTCATATATATTAATCGAGGATATGGTAAACATTGCACCAAAAGATAATATAACCGCACAAACAATAAACATGATGAAGACGGGGTTATTTTGTTCAATCATATTGTCAACTGCTTTATTTAAGTCACCCCTATCAGAAATCGTATCTACAAAAGGGTCCTCTTCAAAATAGTTTTGGACATTGTTTCTATCTGCCCCACTGTTTAATTGAACCAATAGGGAAGTTGGTTTGTAATCAACACCGAGGCTATTTATATATGCTGGTGTACTGTAAAAGGAAGGATTTGTATATTGTGTCGATATTTCCGCTACCTTAATATCGATCGATTTCCCCTTCATTTCAGGAGCAATTAACTTAATCTTAATTGTATCCCCCGCTGATATATTGTATTCATCAGCATATGATTGTGGAACGAACACTCCCGTATCATCTAAAGTTACTGGATTATTCTGTTCATCAAAGAATTGAATGAGATTATTTTCCTTTTCCGTAACAATTAAAGATGCATTATTCTCATCAGGGAAGTCGACAAACTCAATTGGAATAGTAGATTGTGAATAATACTGGTCAACCTCGGATGGAAGTTTTATATTGCCCCCGGTTAACTCTCCTTTATAGTCCACTTTTAAATCGTATTTATAAACTTTATTAATTTGAGAAGCAATCGTTTGCATCGAAGTTTCAAAGCCAAAAGCAGTGATTAAAAGAATCACACAAACAATCACCCCAACCGAACTCGCCAATGCCCTTTTTGGGTTTAGAAAAATGTTTCTTAGGATCAGCTTATTTCCATATGTCAGTTTCTTCCATAGACCAGGAATTCTTTCCACTAACGTTTTCTTCATTTTCTTTGGTGGTTTTGGGCGTAATGCCTGTGCTGCTCGTTCCTTTAATATACTTCTTCCACTAAAAAAACATGCTATTACCCCGAAAACGATGGAAACGATAATCGGTGGAAATAAGGTATAAAATGAAATAGACAAGTTAAAGTTTGGCAAGGAATAGGTTTGTTCTATAACCGAATTTAGTAGATTAACAAGTGTAACAGTGGTAATGACCCATCCTACAACCGATCCAATAATACCTACCAAAACAGGATATCCCATATAATGCAATAAAATTTTACTGTCTTTTACACCCAATGCCTTCATAATACCAATTTGATTTCTTTGGGAGTCGATAACCCTTGACATGGTAAGAAAAATAATGACAGCCGCAACCATAAACAGGATGAGAGGAGAAACGGTACTCATCAATCTATTATTATTTATGGTTACATTTATTGCAGAATAACTAACCGATCTATCTTTATTCACTTGGTACAGATAAGGGAGTTCATTTGAGTAATCTTCAATGGTCTCACTAATTATACTGATATCATGTCCTTCTTTTGCGTCTACAAGCAATTCATTGTAATAAAAGTCACCGGCAATTTCCTCTATTCTATCTTCATGAATATAAGCTACACCATAGGTTTTATAGTCAGGTAAAACAAGGGACGGGTCCTCAATATTAAATGCATGTTCCACGTTCTCACCAAAACCACTAATAACAAAATCAAAATTGCCGTCATTTGTATGAAAGGTAATATGATCGCCAACCATATATTGATGCTCTTCCCCGTAGCGGGCATCTAACAGAATTTCTTCCTTATTTGATGGAATACTGCCACTTGTAACAGCAATGGTGTTGATCTCATTATTCTGTGGAATGGTATGTATCTTCAAGGTTGCTTTATATCCTTCAAACGTCTGATTCGCATCAAATGTATATCTTGCTTCTATTTTATTAATCCCCTCAATCTCCTCAAGACTAGATAATTCATTGCCTGTAATCTCGCTATAATGGACATTGGAGTCTGCTAAATTATGTTCTTCAAAATATTCTTCCGTATAAGCACTGAGGTCATTGCTTATCGTGATCAGACCAGCATAAAAAAATGCACCTACTGCGATAACTAAAACAATGGCTAAAAACTGCCCCTTAGATTCCTTGATATCCCGTAACAATTTTAAATGCAATTTCTTCACTACCACTCAATCCCCTCTATGCTTTGTGTTTCAACATTGGTGATCACTTCCTCTATTTTTCCGCTTTTCACTTTAATAACTTGATCAGCAATTGGGGTGATGGCAGCATTATGGGTAATTAAGACAATGCATTTTTGGGTTTCCTTATTTAAATCTTGTAGAAGCTTTAATACAGATTTTCCTGTTTTATAATCCAAAGCACCAGTCGGTTCATCACAAAGTAAAAGTAAAGGATTTTTAGCAACGGCACGAGCGATCGCAACTCTTTGCTGTTCCCCTCCGGAAAGCTGCGAAGGGAAGTTATTCTTACGATCATCAAGTCCAACTTTTCCCAATACTTCTTTTGCATCTAGATGATCCTTGCACACTTCAGAAGCAAATTCTACATTTTCCAGAGCAGTCAAATTAGGGATTAAATTATAAAATTGAAAAACAAAGCCTACTTCTTCCGCTCGAAATGTCGTTAATTTTTTTTCATCATATTGGGTAATGTTATTTTCATTTATAAGTACTTCGCCCGATGAGGCTATGTCCATACCCCCAAGTATATTTAGAATGGTACTTTTTCCAGCACCACTTGCCCCTAGTATCACAACGAATTCTCCCTCGTAGATTGAAAATCCCACACCATCTAACGCTTTTATGGACACGTCACCTAGCTTGTATTCCTTCGTAACATTTTTGAACTCTATTAATTTCTTTTTCATTATTACCCACTCCTATAATAAAAAATGAAGATGCTAGTAAAGCTGTACTAACATCTTCATTGTAAACCTGTGGGTTACCCCCAGCTCAAGGGGGGGCCTTTAAATTATTTTATGGGCGCATACATTTCTAAAAATACACGTTCTAAGCCTTCTTCATATGTAGTCAATAGTATGTTAATGTAAGCCATACCTGTTAATTCATATCCATTATCTTGCGCTATTTTCAAAAGCCTTTCTCCTACTTCATGATCAATACTCTTTTCACCATTAACAAATCTACCATCTTCTATCACCGTATAAATACACTTTGGATGAGAAAGGACTTCCCCTTTAAAATTTTTGTCTGCATCTTCTATTTTTCTTACAACGATAAATCTCTCTTCTTTCATCCCTTCTTCATCAAAGTGGATAACACGTCTAGCACTCGTTAAAGTAACAGCTTTCTTTAAATTCTCGGTACTATTTCTTATGGTTTCATACTCTTCGTAAGCAGCATATTCCGTTATTTCACCTTTTACTTCTAATGGCTTCATCTCTGTAATCGTAAATTCCCCTAAATGTTCTTTAATTTTATAATAGTCCTCCTTCACTGATTTTATTTTCTTTAAAAGACGTTTTTTATATGCAAGTTCCTCCAGTATTTTCGCTTCTTGCTCCGCTAATACATGTTCTAAATCGGTTACACTTTTACTCTGCTTTATTTCCTGAATCTTCTTAATCTCTATATCTAGTTCTCTATAAAAATTTGTTGTGATTACATCATGAATATCATATGGATTATATTTTCTATAACCATTTTCATCATCATACTTAGGTTTGACTAATTCCTTTTCTTCATAATACTTTAATGTATCTCTAGAAACCCCTAAAAATTTAGCTACTTGTCCAATCGTATACATCCTATTCCCTCCAAATTGATTGGTATAGAACCACTTACCTAAGCGAAATCCAAAAGAAGCGTTTAGCGTGACATTACATGACTGTTGAATCCAAAGACTTACCATTTCTATGTTACTAATCCGTCGTTAAGTATGATATAAATCTCTACTTTGATACTATACTTGAATTTGAGTAATCTCAACTGGCTACAGGAATAATTTAACTTTTTCTTCTGCATGAGGTGTAAATTAAATTCAATAAATAAAATCGAAAACACTCACAAACATTGATGTATCAACATTTACGAGTGTTTCATCAATTTATAAATAAACTCGTTTTCTTCTAAAGATGCATATGAACCATGCATCACTTCAAATGGCAATGATTCCGTTGGCGTTACAGTGTTTTCCTATAAACGAAGTCCTTAGAATGTCTAAATATTTATCTTCATGTTACAAAGGAATTTAAAAAAGGCTTCTCAAAAATTTAGTCAACTTTTGAGAAGCCTGCAATAATATATCAAACGTGAGCAAAATGTTAGCATTTCACTCTCATCTTACTTACAAACCCACTTATATCAAGGGTTGGGGGGCGGTATTACATCATGCCGCCCATTCCACCCATTCCGCCCATGTCAGGCATTCCGCCACCAGCGTTTTCTTCAGGAATGTCCGCTACAACTGCTTCAGTTGTTAAGAACATTGCTGCAACAGACGCTGCGTTTTGTAGTGCAGAACGAGTAACTTTAGTTGGGTCAACGATACCAGCATCAACCATATTTACCCATTCGTTTGTTGCTGCGTTAAATCCAACACCTACAGCTTCACCTTTAAGACGCTCAACAATAACAGAGCCTTCTAGACCAGCATTTACAGCGATTTGACGAACAGGTTCTTCGATAGCACGAAGTACGATGCTAACACCTGTTGCTTCGTCACCTTCAAGGTTTAGATCAGCAACTTTATTGTAGACGTTTAAGAATGCAGTACCACCACCAGAAACGAAACCTTCTTCAACAGCGGCGCGTGTTGAATTCAATGCGTCTTCAATACGTAATTTACGTTCTTTAAGTTCTGTTTCAGTTGCAGCACCAACTTTAATTACTGCTACACCGCCAGCTAACTTAGCTAAACGTTCTTGTAATTTTTCTTTATCGAATTCAGAAGTTGTTTCTTCTACTTGTGCACGAATTTGAGAAACACGACCTGTGATTGCTTCAGGATTTCCAGAGCCTTCAACAATTGTAGTGTTTTCTTTTGTAACAACAACTTTAGCTGCTTGACCTAACTGTTCGATTCCAGCAGTTTTAAGTTCTAAACCTAAATCTTCTGTAATAACTTGTCCACCAGTTAAGATAGCGATGTCTTCAAGCATTGCTTTACGGCGATCACCAAATCCTGGAGCTTTAACAGCTACAGCGTTGAATGAACCACGTAGTTTGTTTAATACTAATGTAGCAAGTGCTTCCCCTTCTACATCTTCAGCGATTAATAGAAGTGGCTTGCCTTGTTGTACAACTTGTTCTAAAACAGGAAGTACTTCTTGGATATTTGCAATCTTCTTATCTGTAATTAAGATATATGGATTTTCAAGAACTGCTTCCATCTTATCTTGGTCAGTAACCATGTAAGGAGAAGCATATCCACGGTCAAATTGCATACCTTCTACAACATCTAATTCAGTAGAGAATCCTTTTGATTCTTCAATTGTGATAACACCATCGTTACCTACACGTTCCATTGCTTCAGCGATTAATTGTCCTACTTCTTCGTCAGCAGCTGAAATTGCAGCAACTTGTGCAATTGCTTCCTTGCTTTCTACAGGTTTAGAAATAGCTTGTAATTCAGTAACTGCAGTGGCAACAGCTTTTTCAATTCCGCGACGGATGCCAACTGGGTTAGCACCAGATGTAACGTTTTTCAATCCTTCACGAATCATTGCTTGTGCAAGTACGGTAGCAGTTGTTGTACCGTCCCCTGCTACGTCATTTGTTTTAGAAGCTACTTCAGAAACAAGTTGAGCACCCATGTTTTCAAATGCATCTTCTAATTCAATTTCTTTTGCAATCGTTACACCATCATTTGTAATTAAAGGTGAGCCGAATTTTTTATCTAAAACAACGTTACGACCTTTTGGCCCTAAAGTTACTTTTACAGCATTTGCTAATGTATCCACACCGCGAAGCATTGCGCGACGAGCATCTTCACTAAATTTAATTTCTTTAGCCATCGTCCATCCTCCTCAGGAAATTATTATTTATTTAAGTAATTTTATTTATCAACTTATTCTACAATTGCTAAAATGTCATTCTCGCGTAGGATTAAGTATTCAGTACCTTCGTATTTCACTTCTGTACCAGCAAATTTAGAGAAGATAATACGATTTCCTTCTGATACTTCAAGTGCAACTCTTTCTCCATTGTCTAGCACGCGACCTGTACCAACTGCAACTACTTTACCTTCTTGAGGTTTTTCTTTTGCAGAGTCTGGAAGTACGATACCGCTTGCAGTTTTTTCTTCTTGTTCAACAAGCTCGATAATAACACGATCTCCTAGTGGTTTAATCATGTACATAATCCTCCTTGACTATCCATCATTTTATTTTTATTAATTATTAGCACTCACCACACTCGAGTGCTAATCACAATTATTATAATAATTAATTCACCAAGAAAATGCAAGCAATGTATCTCTAATTTAATCATTTTTTTATAAAGGACATCCTACTGTAAGAAAGAACAAAGAATATGTTAGAATACCTGTTATGTAAGAAAAATAAAAAAGAAAAACATTTTTCATTATAACTAGCAGTTATTCGAAATATACTATACTAACCCGAATAATCTGTACTAGAAGGAGCGTTATACATTTGCCTAAAAGATATTGGTATGTCATCTTAACTTATGTCATCATGCAACTATCCAGTATAATTGCTGGTCCAATTCTGTTTGCTCTATTTCCAGATAACTATTTAGAAGCGGCCATTTATTGGATGATTCTAAGTTTTACAGCTGCATTAATCATCACACTCTATTTAATGAAATCAGATATGCAAATGCCCTCTACTCGTGGTGCTTCAGATGTAGGACAAGTTATAGGTTGGTCAATCTTAGGATTATTTATGGCCTACTTCGCTCAAGGGATTGCAACATATATAGAAATTTATATACTTGGTATTGAAGCTGGTTCCCAAAATACAATGGATATTATGCAAATAGCTCGTGCACTCCCTTTGTTTATGATTGTACCTGCAATCATAGCTCCTATCTTAGAGGAAATAATTTTCCGGAAAATTATATTTGGTAGTTTGCATAACCACATGAATTTCTTTTTAGCAGCACTATTATCATCCCTTGTATTTGGAATCGTTCACGGAGAGCTTGAACATATGCTTATATATGCTTCGATGGGGTTTGTTTTTGCCTATTTATATGTAAAGACAAAGCGGATTCTTACACCCATTATTGTCCATGCAGCAATGAATTCCATTACGGTAATTGTTCAATTTTCCTATACTCCAGAAGAATTACAAAAACAACTTGAACAGCTACAGATGATACTAATAGGAGGATAACGATGAAAAGGAAAATTTCACTACTACCGAATGCTTTTTTCTACTTACTACTAGGAATGATGTTTATTTTTATTGCCATTCAAACGGTTGAAGGAACAGTATGGAACTTCACAACCATCCTTATCGCGTTAATTGCAACCTTTGACATTGGAATTGCAATAAGATTAATTATGATTCATTTTCGAATGAAAAAACGAAAGGGATAGCCAAAAGCTATCCCTTTCCTTAGTATTACTGCACACCTTTTAGTTTCCCAATCCAATCCTCTTTATTTTCAATCGACTTTTCCATTGTAGTATAACGTATAACAAATAGGTCATTATCCTTTATAAAGGCACGCCCCACTTCTTCCTGATCTAATTGAGCGTGATCCCCCGTAATAAAAAATTCAAATAGAACTTCTTCTTCAGATTCCTCCAACCTGCTGAATTCAAAGTCTCCAGATATCATTGAAACCAAGTTCTCTTCCATTGTCTTAATAAGAGGATCCACTCCAATGGAATCTTTTCCATCTTTATAATAGTGTAAAGTCAATAATTCTGTAAAATTCTGAAAGTCTTCTCCTTGTACAAGGAACTCAACTATTGCCTCACCTTGAATTTCTTGATAGTTACTAATTACCCATTTATTAGAATCAAATGGCATTTCTAAGTTCGTAATAATGTCAGCATATTCTCCTTCCATTACTACCTCTTCACTCGCTGTACCGTTCTCCAATTCCTCTCCATTTTCATCCAAATAAATGATTTCTATTACCTCTGTTCCGTATATCTTCCATTCCCCATCTTCTGGTCTTAAAACGTGAACCCCAGTCACTTTATTATTTTCATAAGCAGGTCCATCCACTTTTACGGTTGTCTGTGTATATGCTATTCTTGCTTCTTCTTCTGATTTCTCTTCTACTGTGACATCTGATAATGTAATATCCAATGTATAAAGAGATAGTTGATCAAATAAATCTTTTGTTCCCTCATAAGAAGGTGATCCACTATGAATGGTTTCCATATGTCCTGCTTCATCTTGACTCATGATTGTTTCGAAATTCTTCTCAAGCACATTAATTAACACTTCATCTTCAGGTATGCTCGGTTCCTCTTCCACTTCTGTTTCCTCAACAACCTCTTCTGCCTGCTGTTGGCCATCGTCTTCTGGAGTAGATACTTCGTTTGTTTCTTCCGTATCCTCCTTGTTACCTTCACTTTTTGTTTCCTCAGCATTAGAACAAGCGACAGCAATCGTTACAACCAAACTAAAAATAAAAATGAATAATCCTTTTCTTAACATGGATGAAGTTAGCCTCCTAGATGTTATTTTAAAAATTCCCAATAATCTTAAACCAGGTTATAGCATAACTGATTTATGAGAATTTTTATAGATGTCTTTTAGACTAAAAAAATGTTTTTACAAATGATTCTTTAGACACAACCTATTTACCAAATTGCTGCATAAAATATATACCCAAAAAAATAAAGCCACCTATCTGAACAGGTGGCTACTACATTTCTAACTATTCTTTTGTATCTAATGGATAGTGCTTTAAGAAATATACCAATGATTGTAATTCTACGGCTAAATCAATATGATGAACACGTACATGGCTTGGCACAGTAATTCTAGCAGGTGTAAAGTTTAGAATTCCATTTACACCTGCTTGTACTAATTTGTCTGCAATATTATCCGCTTCTGTTGCTGGGACCGTTAGAATTACTACTTTAGTGTCTTCAAGTTTTTCAAACAATTGATCAACATGATAAATTGGTACCCCATCAATATCAGTACCGACTTTTTCCCAGTCGGCATCAAAAGCCTTCGTAATTCGTATATTATTGTTCTTCATAAAACTATATTTTAAAAATGCAGTCCCAAGATTACCAGCGCCAATTAATGCTACTTCGGTAACTTCATGTTGATCCAATGTACTTCTGAAAAATCCAAGTAAATACTCAACATTATACCCGTACCCCTTCTTGCCTAAAGCTCCGAAATACGAGAAATCTCTACGAATGGTTGCAGAATCTACCTTTACCGCTTCACTAAGTTCTTTGGAAGAAACACGTTTTTTCCCCTGTTGATTCAAATTATTTAAGAAACGATAATATAATGGTAATCTCTTTGCTGTTGCCTGTGGGATTTTATTTTGTTCCATTGCTTTTCCTCTCTTCACTTCAATGAATTCGATTACATTTTATGATATCTTTAGTTTAACAGAAACTTGAGGAAATGTCGTGACATTTTTCACATATTAATTAAGTTGCTTCTATTCCCATCCTTACTGTACACTAGAAATTGTGGGGTGAAACACATGATTCTTATGCAATTAAATGGAATTTCAAAATCTTTCGGTGCTGAAGAGATTTTATCCAATATAAAAATAGAAGTAAAAGATAATGATCGTATTGCCATTGTTGGTAGGAATGGTGCTGGTAAATCAACACTATTAAAGATTATGGCTTCTGAACTTTCCTATGACGATGGGGAATTTATTAAACCCAAAGATGTGACAGTTGGCTATTTATCACAACACATGGCACTTGAATCTCAGAGAACCATCTGGGATGAAATGCTTGAAGTCTTTGAACCGTTACGAAAGCAAGAATATGAACTCAGAAAATTAGAAAAACAGATGGAAAATGCTACTAATTTCACAAGCCCAGAATATGAGAAATTATTAACAGATTATGATAAAAAACAACATGCCTTTCAAACAAATGGCGGTTACACGTATGAGTCTGATATTAAATCTGTCCTTACTGGCTTACATTTCCATAAGTATGATTACGAAACACCTATTACCGATTTAAGCGGTGGGCAAAAGACGCGCTTGTCCCTTGGAAAGCTATTGTTACAAAAGCCACAGCTTCTCATTCTTGATGAACCGACAAACCATTTGGATATCGAAACATTATCCTGGCTTGAGAACTATTTGGGGAGTTATCCTGGAGCTGTCGTCATTGTCTCGCACGACCGCTACTTTCTTGATAAGACGGTATCCATTGTTTATGAGATATCACGTCATAAAACAAAGAAATATCATGGTTCCTATAGTAAGTACTTAGAGCAAAAGGAATTAGAATATGAACAGGATTTAAAGGCATTTGAGAAACAACAAACGGAAATAAAAAAAATGGAAGACTTTGTCAGGAGGAACCTTGTTCGTGCCTCTACAACAAAGCGAGCACAAAGCAGAAGGAAGCAACTAGAAAAGATGGACCGAATTGACAGACCATTAGGGGATGAATCCTCCGCCTCCTTCTCATTCCAGATTGATCGTAGAAGTGGAAATGATGTATTAAAGCTTGAGAATCTTGCCTTTCGCTACGATGATGAAGATGAAAATCTCTTTGCAAATGTAAAACTCGATGTTAATCGTGGTGAGCGAATTGCATTAGTTGGTCCAAATGGAGTTGGTAAAACCACCTTACTAAAAGTTATCTTAGGTAGACTAGAAAAAGCGTACGGTACCATCCAAATAGGGACAAATGTCGGGATTGGCTATTATGATCAAGAACAGGCAGACCTTTCTTCTGCAAAGACGGTATTAAATGAGCTTTGGGATGAATATCCAACTATCAATGAAAAAGATATTCGTACCATTTTAGGTAATTTCCTTTTTTCAGGGGATGATGTATTAAAACCTGTACAAGCATTAAGTGGTGGTGAAAAGGCACGCCTAGCACTGGCCAAATTAATGATGCAAAAGGCAAATTTATTAATACTTGACGAACCTACTAACCATCTTGACATTGATAGTAAAGAGGTATTAGAGGCAGCATTAATGGATTTTCCAGGAACCATCATTTTTGTATCTCATGACCGCTATTTTATAAATAAAATCACCGACCAAATAGCTGAGATGGAACGAGATGGTATTACCGTATATTTAGGAGATTATGATTATTATCTAGAAAAGAAAGCAGAAGAAGCCGAGCGACAACTCCTAGAAGAAACCAAACAAATGGAACAACAGGTGAATTTGAAGAAACGTAGCTATAAGGAAGAGAAGCAACTTCAAAGTGAGAAGCGTAAGATAGAACGGCGAATTAACGAACTAGAAGAAATGATTGAGAATGTGGAAATAGAAATTAGTGAATTAGAGGAAAAAATGACCGAACCTGAAGTGTATCAGGACCATGAAAGGTCATTTGAATTAAATGAAAATATTAATACATTAAAGAGTCAGGCTGAGCAGTTAATGGAAGAATGGACAACCTTACAAGAAGGTTAAAATTGTTCAGGTAATACAAATAAATTATAACGAAGATAGGTAGACTTAATCTGCCTATCTTTTTATTTAATAAATGAATACGGAAGGAATTCGGGTGTAAAATAAAATCATAGGCCCTACTCAGCATTAACTTTTAAACAAATAATCTTTTTACATCTATGGAGGTTTATATTAATTGACGTTTGCAATTATAACGCTAATCGTGTTAATTATCGTTAATGCCTTTTTCGCAGCATCAGAAATGGCATTGGTTAACTTAAATGACAATAAGGTAAAACGAATGGCTGAAGCTGGAGATAAGAAGGCTAAAACACTACACCATCTTATTTCTCAACCTAGTCGTTTTCTTAGTACGATACAAATAGGTATTACTTTGGCTGGATTCTTATCAAGTGCATTTGCAGCTGATTTCTTTGCTGGCCCATTGTCAAATTATCTATTCGATTTAGGTGTTCCATTATCGTTAGACATTCTTAATACAATTTCAGTTGTTTTAATAACAATTATTTTATCTTATTTCACACTTGTCTTTGGTGAACTCGTACCAAAACAACTTGCATTACAGAAGGCTGAGGCTATATCCAATTTTGCCGCAGTACCACTATCTTTGATAGCCAAAGTTTTCCTCCCCATCGTTAAATTTCTAACATTCTCTACTAATTCTGTTGTTCGATTGTTTGGTGTTGATCCAAATGCTCAAAGTGAGCAAGCAACAGAAGAAGAAATACGAATGATGGTTGATGTTGGTGGAGAAAGAGGTACGATTAATAACGTTGAGAAATTAATGATTAATAATATATTTGAATTTAACGACAAAGTTGTTTCTGACATCATCACACACCGTACGGATATGAGCGTACTCCCTATTGACTCTGGGTTCGTTGAAACACTGAATATCATAAATAAATATAGATATACAAGATTTCCCATTTATGAAGGTGACATTGATAATATTGTAGGTACACTACATGTTAAAGATTTATTTCAATATATTAATGATGATGGTTCAAAGACATTTGATTTAAAAAAAATATTTCGTAAACCTTATTTTGTATTGGAATCACAATCGGTTGATGCGCTCTTCGCATCTATGCAAAAAGATAATGTCCATATTGCTATTGTCCTTGATGAATACGGTGGCACAGAAGGTTTAGTTACGATTGAAGATGTCATTGAGGAGATTGTCGGTGATATATTTAGTGAAAGCAATGAACCTGGCATTTCCGAGGAAGAGATTAAACAAATTGCCCCTAATAAATATAGAATGGATGGAACGTTTCGTCTCTGGGAACTAGAAGACATTTTAAAAATTGAATTTCCTACTGAAGAATTTGATACTGTCAGTGGATTTTTAATTAATGAAATTAGTTATATTCCTTCCGAATTAGAGCATCCAGTCATAACATATAAGAACCTCACATTTGAAGTAGAAGAGATTGCAGATAACAGAATTGAAGTGGTTGTTGTTACAATTGACACAAGTGAAACAGAAGATGATGGGAAGGATAATCAATAATTCAGGTGATTAGACAAAAACAACTACGGCAAAAGCTAATGTAGCTTAAGGCCGTAGTTGTTTTTTTACTTAAACAAGTAATCATTTTGAATGGTCTGTTCAACTGCAACGCGGTACACAATTCCTAGTCCAAGCATTGTGGATAACACCGAACTACCACCATAACTTATTAACAAGAGTGGAATACCTGTGATCGGCATAATTCCAAGGGTCATTCCAATATTTTGAAAAACATGAACCAAAATTAAACTTAGAAACCCAAAACAAAAGTAAGCTCCAAAAGGGGAATGTTTAAAAACATTTAACCCTAATGTTACTAATTTATAAAGGAGCATGAAATACAAAAAAATCACAAGCGCACTACCAACAAACCCAAAGCTTTCACCTATAACGGAAAAGATAAAGTCTGTTTGTGCTTCTGAATAATACACCTGTACACCATTTAACCCCTTACCAAATAATTGCCCAGAACCAAGTGACATATGAATTCGTTCAAAATGCCACGTAGAATCAGCTGATTGTTGTGCGGGATCAAACCAAGTCATTATCCTGTCTATTTGATAGGCACTACCACTGCCAACCAACTCTTTAGCTAGGTCAGGAAATCGTACAATAAAGGTCAAAACAGCTGCACCAGCACCAGCTACAATGGAAATTAAACTCAAGATAATTTTCCAGCTAATTCCTGAAAGAATAATCATCATTCCTAAGATAAATAAATACACCATCGATGTTCCAAAGTCCGTTTGCATCATGATAAGAGATACAGGTATTGCTGTAACGACTATTAATTTTATTAATAAGATTGTATCTGTTTTTAAATTACTTATTTCAAATTTGGCTTTGTGTTGCGTAATTACTCTTGCCATGAATAAAATTGTAGTAATTTTCGTAAATTCAGCAGGCTGTAAGGATAATGGTAGAAACTTAGGATTAAACCAACTCTTTGCACCATTAATTGGTCTCGCAATTGACTCTGGACTTATTAACAATACAAATAATATCAGAATACCAAAAATATATATATACGTACTGAATTTATATAACTGCTCTAAATCTAAATATTGAATAGCAGCTATGATACATACACCAATAGCAAACCAAACAATTTGTTTTATAACAAAGTCACTATTCGCATACTGCTCTAATTGCTCAGCATTATAAATAGCGAGTAAACTCGCACTAACAAATAATATAAATAATACAATTAAATCTGTTTGTACATAATAAGACTGCTTTTTATTCATCGGAATATCACCAAATTTCTTTCCACATTATAACAAAAGTAGAACCTCTATATTATCCACAGCACTTTTCCCAAAAAAACGGCTTTTTTATTAGTTATGAACAAAGTTATAAACAATATCCACAGATATAGTTATTTTTATCCACATTATCTATCCACATAATAAACAGCGTATATTATTGAATATCTAATAAAGTATACACATACCTGTGCATAACTTTGTGGACAATTTAGTAAATTAATCACTCCTATTTTAATAGGAGTGATGGATTAGCATTCAAATCTAATCCCGAGCGTCTTCCCTGTTTAAAGGCAATTGTACCTGCTGCAGCGATCATTGCTGCATTATCTGTGCATAACTTAATAGGAGGAACTAAAAGCGGTATTCCAGTATCCGCAAATTTTGTCTCTAACTCTTTTCTTAATCCCTTATTAGCTGCCACTCCACCTGCAACGATTACCTGTTTTACTTGGTATTCCCTTGCAGCTCGTAACGTTTTTTCGGTTAGTACTTCTACAACACTTGCTTGGAAACTTGCAGCTATATCTTCATTCTTTAATGTTTCCGCACGCTGTTTTGCATTGTGGATTTTGTTAATAACTGCTGATTTTAGCCCGCTAAAACTAAAGTCATAACTCCCCTCTTCAAGCCATGCTCGAGGGAAATCGATGGACGCTGCTCCTTCATGGGCTAATCTATCGATATGTGGCCCACCTGGATAGGGCAAGTTTAGCATCCTTGCAACCTTATCATATGCTTCACCAGCTGCATCATCACGTGTTTCGCCAATAACTTCAAACATGCCATGTTCACGCATTAAAACAAGCTCCGTATGGCCTCCTGATACGATTAGTGCTAATAGTGGGAAGGTAAACTCCTTCTCCAACCGATTGGCATAAATATGCCCTGCGATATGGTGTACACCAACTAACGGTTTTTGTTTTGCAAAAGCTAATGCCTTTGCACTATTCACGCCTACTAATAGCGCACCAACAAGCCCTGGTCCTTCTGTCACTGCAATGGCATCTATGTCTTCCCACGTTTGATTAGAAGCTTGAACTGCCTCTTCAAGTACCACTGTCATCTGTTCCACATGGTGTCTAGAAGCAATTTCAGGAACCACACCACCAAAACGTTTATGGCTTTCAATCTGTGAGGCAACAACATTCGATAGAATCTCTGTTCCATTTCTAACGACGGCAACTGCAGTTTCGTCACAGCTTGTCTCTATTCCTAATATAATTGTATCTTTATCCATTATAAATTCACCCACATCACAATGGCATCTTCCCCGTTATCCGTATAATAGTTTTTACGTATACCACCGGGGACGAGTCCAAATTTTCGGTATAGTTTTTGAGCTGCAATATTAGATACACGTACTTCTAAAGAAAGTCTATTTACACCTACACTGTTTAACATTTGCATAACAAAGGCGAATAGCTTTTCACCTAATCTATGCCCCCTATATTCAGGAGCAATAGCTATATTTGTTATCTGTGCATCATCAATTACTAGCCATACTCCAACGTAGCCCACAATTTTCTGATCTATTTCTATTACGAAATAGTGGGCATGCGCATTATCAATAATTTCCTGATAGAAAACATCGGTCGTCCATGGAGTAGCAAATGACGCTCTTTCCACTTCTAATACTTGCTCTACATCCACTAGCTCCATTTTTCTAATAATCATTTCTGCCATTTTACTTCTTATCCTCTTGTGCCTTCAACCAGTTTGCTTCTGCCTCTGCAAGTCTTAAATAATTTGGGGTTAATGCGTGTGTGTTATCTGCCTGCCTGTTTACCCCTGCTAAGCCTAACAAACTGGGTCTAGCTACATGATAAGGACCTTCAGGTATGTGCGCTAAATCTCCCAGTACTTCTTTAATGTTCTCTCGATGTAAAGCTATATCAGGGCTTAAAAACAGAACATTCTTCTTTTCCTCAGCTAACTTACTGAGCACGTCTTCCATCGCAACATTTTTTTCTTCAAATACGAGCTCTAACTTTTGATTTTTCCACTGGTACCCACCAGTGAATACTAATCCTCGCCTCGCATCAAAAAATGGACAAATAAGTCCATCAAAGAATCTACCTTGATATGCAAGAACTTCTAAACTTGAAACGCCAACAATTGGAATATCGAGTGCCCAGGCAAATGTCTTTGCTGTAGCTAGACCGATTCGAACTCCAGTATACGATCCTGGCCCTTTTGCGACAACAATTTTATCTAATTGATCAGCTGTTAATGATACTTCCTTCATTAATTGATCAATTGCAGGCATCAATCTTACAGAGTGGTTTTTTGCTATATTTGTTACGATTTCTCCTATGACTTTATCATTATTTAATATGGCAACACCCAGTGCTTGATTGGATGTATCAATTGCTAGTACATTCATTAACAGTAACTCCTAACTAAGGTAATTCATTAACAATCGATTCAAAATGAGTACTATTCGTAGTAAATTCTAACACTCTTGAACCTTCTTCACCATAATTAATTCTAATATTTAAAAGATGCTCTGGTAAATATTCTTCTATAAATGAAGCCCATTCAACCACCGTAACACCATTCCCGTTAAAATATTCATCAAAACCAATATCTTCATCTGAATGCTCTAAGCGGTAGACATCCATATGATACAAAGGTAGATTCCCTTCATATTCTTTTACAATAGTAAAAGTTGGGCTACTTACATTTCGTGTTATACCTAAGCCCTTTGCTATCCCTTTGGTAAATGTTGTCTTCCCTGCACCAAGCTCACCTTCTAATGTGAGTACATCACCAGCTCGAAGCATTTTTGCCAGTTTCTCTCCAATTAACATCGTTTCCTGGACTGTGTTTGTGTTTATCTTTAACTTATTCATTACAATCACCTACTTCAAATGATTATATCCTTTTTTCTTCAATTGTTCTTTTTGCTGATTCCGATATAGAAATACATCGTTTCCTTTATCAGACGAAACATACCCGATTTGGGTTACCATTGTATTTGTCTGATCAGCAATATGCTGTACTGTCTCCCATTCACTTTCTGGCACCGTACCAATTAATTCAAAATCCTCACCACCATAGTATTTCCACTTATGCTGAAGTTCTGGAGAAAATTGATAATAAGATGAATGTACTGGTACCAGCTCATCCTGTATTATAATCGTTACCTCGGAGGCCTCTGCGATTTCATTTGCTTCGTTCCCAATTCCATCGCTAATATCATTTAGTGTTACACGAGATAAATAAGATAGTTTCTTTGCAAAGTCAATTCTAGGTGAAGGCATTCGGTGACGTTCCACATAATAGTTAGTATCCTCATAGTTGCCCTCATTCATTAAAATATATAAACCTGCCTGTGAATCACCTAAAGTACCTGTTACAAAGACAAGGTCACCTTCTTTTGCAGTGCTACGATATCTTGCTTTTTCTTCTTCGACAAAGCCTATCACTGTTATAGAAATAGATAGTTCTATTCCTGATACTGTATCTCCACCGATTAAATCCATTGTATGTTGATTAGCTAAATCTTTCATGCCAATAAATATTTGACTTATATCCTCAATTGCCCAATTCTTAGGAATCACGATAGACACAAGATAAAAGGCTGGGGTTGCTCCCATAGCAGCTAGGTCACTAACATTTGCTCCTAGAGCTCGATAACCAACGTGATAGGGATCCATCGTTTTTCTGGTGAAATGTATCCCTTCAACGAATGTATCAACTGCCGTAACTATATCTTTTGAATCCGATCTAAAAACAGCAGCATCATCCCCAACACCTTTTATTAATGAAGATTGCTTATACGTATTTTGTTTAATTGAATCAATAAATGAAAACTCATCCATCATAATCACCATTTTCTTTTATCAACTACACCAATAATAGCAAAAAAGCTAGTAAAAAGGAAAAATACTTAGATAATAAAAAAACACACGATTATAACAAATCCTGTGTATTGTATGTATATTATATTGTTTTAAAAATGGCGGTCCGGACGGGACTCGAACCCGCGACCTCCTGCGTGACAGGCAGGCATTCTAACCAACTGAACTACCGGACCAATTTATTTTGTTTGGTTGCGGGGGCAGGATTTGAACCTACGACCTTCGGGTTATGAGCCCGACGAGCTACCAGACTGCTCCACCCCGCGATAATAAAAATAACATAAAAGGTACTGCCTGGCGGTGTCCTACTCTCGCAGGGGAACCCCCAACTACCATTGGCGCTGGAGAGCTTAACTTCTGTGTTCGGTATGGGAACAGGTGTGGCCTCTCCGCCATCACTACCAGACAATCCTTAAAAATAGTACAAGGTATATTTTATATGTTTTTATTAAAAAAGTCAACAGTTAATTAATTATACCTTAAAAACTAAATAAGAGTAAACTAACGACTATCATAAAAGAATTTAGTTAAGTCCTCGATCGATTAGTATCCGTCAACTCCACGTGTCACCACGCTTCCATCTCGAACCTATCAACCTCATC
>NZ_RBZO01000030.1 GCF_003628445.1 Oceanobacillus bengalensis | reverse complement strand
CCTCCATATCAAATTGTATAAAGATGCTTGTTTTTCTATAGCTTGGTAATTCTGACTGAATCTTCTGCCTTGTATTTAAAAAACATTGTAACTTAATTTACACAGGATTTTGGACTTGACTTGCTGGCGCGCGATTTCCTCGTGCTGACGCGCGATTTTCTCGTGCCACCGCGCGATCTCCACGTGCCACCGCGCGATTTTCTCGTGATGACGCGCGATTTTCCCGTGCTGGCGCGCGATTTTCCCGGACTGACGCGCGATTTCCTCGGACTGGTGCGCGATTCCCACGGACTGACGCACGATTTCCTCGTGCTGACGCGCGATTTTCTCGTGCTGGCGCGCGATTTCCACGGACTGACGCGCGATTTTCTCGTGCTGGCGCTCGATTTTCCCGTGGTGGCGCGCGATTTCCACGTGCTGACGCGCGATTTCCTCGTGCTGACGCGCGATTTCCTCGGACTGGCGCGCGATTTTCCCGTGCTGCCGCGCGATTTCCTCGTGCTGGCGCGCGATTTTCTCGTGCTCCCGCGCGATTTTCTCGTGCCACCGCGCGATTTCCTCGTGCCACCGCGCGACTTCCTCGGACTGCCGCGCGATTTCCACCGACTAACGCGCGATTCCATCGTACACCCGGGCGACCCGATCTCCACGCACCGCCCGCGCGAACGCAACGTGCTTACTATCGTTCACCTTCTCACAAGGTGCCTGTCACCGTTCGGTTTTCGACAAATTCCAACAATCCTCGACAAGTGACAGGCACCCTCCAGGAAGGCACCCTCCACAGGGGCACCCTCCACAACCGCGTCCCGCTAAAAGGCACCTACTAAATTCGGACTTTAACTCCTAGATCTAGTAATATATCCTGCCCTTTATGACTTATCGTCAAAGCATCGCCTTCTTCAAGCACATATGTAACGGCATCTTTCTCCATTAATACCTGAATCAATCGCCCTTGATACCTTAAATGAAATGCCAATGAACCCCATGCTTCAGGTAATTGTGGCGCTAGGGATAGGCCACTTTCTTTCACACGCACGCCTGCAAATCCATAGACAATTGCAAGCCAGGCACCGCCCATATTTGCCATATGGAGGCCGTCTCTCGTGTTACCATGGGTATTATCTAAATCAAGCCGTGCTGTTTCATTGAAATAGTTGTACGCTTTATCCTTGTAACCCAATTTTGATGCCATAATACTGAACACACAATACGACAAAGATGAATCATGTGTCGTAATCTTTTCATAATAATCATAGGATTTCTTGATTGTTTCCGCATCCGTTTCATCTTCTAATAGAAAATGCGCAAGAACCGTGTCCGCCTGTTTACATACTTGATAGCGATACAATGTTAATGGATGGTAATTTAATAGAAGCGGGAATTTTTCCTTCGGTGTATGTTCAAGATTCCAGCGTTGTTTTTGTAAAAAGCTGTCATCTTGTGCTTGGATTCCCATGTCTTCATCATACGGAAGATACATCTTCTCACCAGCTTCCAGCCACGCATCCGCATCCGCTTCCGATAATGCCAACTTTTCAGCTAATCCATCCAATGTACCATCAACACGCAACCGTTCATATACTTTCTGTGCCCAAAGTAAATTATGCTTTGCCATGACATTTGTATAGTAATTATTGTTTACAATACACGTATACTCATCCGGCCCTGTCACATCATCAATTCGGAACACACCGTCTTTAAAATGCCCTGTATCAATCCAAAGCCTTGCCGTTTCAAACAGCACTTCCGCCATATAATCCTTCAAAAATTCCTCATCTTTCGTTACCAAATAATATTGAATGTAACTATACGCAATGTCCGCACTAATATGGTACTGCGCGGTTCCTGCTGGGAAATAGGCCGAGCTCTCCCCACCAGTGATCGTCCGCCATGGGAACAGTGCCCCCTGGCTGTGTCCCATCACGCGTGCACGCTCTCTTGCACTATCCAGAATCGAATATCGATGCAGCAATAGATTTTTCGCAATTTCAGGATTCGTCATAAGGAACACTGGGAAAATATAAATTTCCGTATCCCAGAAATAATGGCCCTCATAACCTTCACCAGAAAGGCCCTTCGCTGCTATATTACTAACAGGATCCTTCCCAACTGATTGTAACAGGTGATACAGATTGAAACGAATTCCCTCTTGCAAGCGCGAATCCCCTTCAATTTTCACATCTGAAGTCTTCCAAAAGGCATCCATGTAAACCTTTTGTTCATCTAACAATTCGTCAAAAGTCCGCTCCTGCAACTGCTGCTGAATCTCAACACCACGCGTGCCAACTGCTTCATGATGTCTCAATGTATCCGTATATACGTTATATTTCGTGAACTGAACCGCAGCCCCACTTGCCACATACGTCTCTTCAATCGCATAATCTGAAACTGCACGTTCATAAACATAATCCCCATCAACATCAACATGTGTAGTCGTTGTACAAACAACTTCTAAATTTGTTGTATAGGTTCTATCTTTAATAATGCTCAAGTTCCCCTCTTTTCGTACGTCCGTCACATTTAATCGTTTCGCATGTCCCGATGCAACGCGCGGATCATTTTTATCGACAAAATTAGATACATCGCCATTTACAGTTGAAACAATTTTCACCTGTTCGATTCCCTGAATGGGCGCAACCTTCACATCGATTGCAAATAATTCCCTCGTAACAAAAGAAATAAATCTTCTAAAATGAAGATTCGCTTCCTTTCCACTTGGTGATTTCCAGCGAATCACACGCTCTGCATAGCCTTTATCAAGATACAAATGACGCGCAAATTCCACTACTTCCCCGTCAAACAAGCTAAAGCGTTCTCCATCCAAATAAATAGCTACACCTTGTGCATCGATGACATTCAATAGCTTCTGCTGTTTATCTGGAAAACCATAAAGCTTCTCCCCATAGCTAATTTCCGTCTCATCATGGAAAGCGTTAATGTATGTACCGCGAATCGACTGTTCGCCTTCCTTGTAGCCTTCCTCAAAGTTCCCCCGTACACCAAGGTAACCATTCCCTAACGATAGAAGACTCTCATTGATTAAGAGATGGTGATGATCAAGCTCTGATTTCGTAATTTTCCATGTCATCAGCTGTCACTCCTTTCATTATAATGTGTGATAACCGAGTCAAAATGCAATGTCCCAGTATCCGCTACTATGTAATCCGCTTCCGACAAACTCAAACCAACACCAACAGCAAACATCCCTGCTCGCTTCAACGCTTCCACCCCAGCCTCAGCGTCCTCTACGCCAATACAATCCGCATAAGCAAAACCAAAGTAATCTGCAGCAGTGGTAAATGTTTCAGGGTCTGGCTTCCCTTTCGAAACTTGGGCAGCATCAACAATATAATCAAAGTAATCTGTTAATTCCAGCTGCTCCAACACCATCTTGGCATTTTTACTAGCTGAGCCGAGCGCAATTTTGATTCCGTGTGCTTGAATATCTTTTAACAACGACTCCATCCCAGGCAAAATATGGGCTGGCGTTACTTCTGCAATGAGCTTTATATAATGCTCATTTTTTTCCGTTGCAAGACGTTCCTTTTCATCGGCCGATAGACCGCCCAACGCAGGATCTAACGCTACTATTTTCTCCAATGAATCCATTCTACTAATGCCCTTTAATTGCTCATTAAATTCTCGATCAATCGTTACACCAAGCCCATCAGCCAGTTGCTTCCAAGCTAAATAATGAAATTCCGCTGTATCTGTAATGACACCGTCAAGGTCAAAAATAAATGCGGATGGATGTTTTGCCATGTATTGTTCCTCCTAATCCGATAGCAGCGAACCCCCAAGCCAGAGGTGGTTGGGGGACTGCTTTTTCTCCTATTATTTTCCTTTAAATACCCTTGCTTCGTATGGTCTTAATGTGAATGAACGGTAATCGCCATGCCCTGTTTCTGGATAATTGCTAATCAGCTGCTCCTGCGCTTCAAAAGCAACATCATGAGGAAGCTCAAATCCAACATTTTCCCCACTAAAGTTCGTGACAACGAGTAATTTTTCCCCTTCATATGTGCGGGTATATGCGTAAAGCTTATCATGTTCAGGTAAAATTAAAGTGTAGTCTCCGTACACAATGATTGGGTGTTTCTTACGCAATTGGATAAGCTCGCGGTAATAATGATAGATCGAATCCTCATCTGCTACCACTTGCTCTGCGTTGATTTCTTTGTAATTTTCGTTTACTTTGATCCACGGCTCGCCTGTTGTAAATCCAGCATTTTCTGACGCATCCCATTGGACAGGCGTTCTTGCATTGTCGCGACCCTTCACATAAATCGATTCCATTACTTTCTTAGGGTCAGCACCTTCTGCAATTTTTTCCTTATACATATTTAAAATTTCAATATCCTTATAATCATCAATCGAGTCGAATTTGATATTTGTCATACCAATTTCTTCCCCTTGATAAATGTACGGTGTCCCTTGAAGCATATGCAGGAACGTTCCAAGCATTTTAGCCGAAATAACGCGATATTCCTTGTCATCCCCAAATCGGGAAACGATACGTGGTTGATCATGATTATTCAAATACAAGCTATTCCAGCCAACACCATTAAGCCCTGTTTGCCATCTAGAGATACTTGTTTTTAAGTCACGCAAATCTAACGGCTTCAAATCCCATTTTCCGTTTGGACCAGAATCTAAATCCATGTGCTCAAATTGGAACACCATTTGCAGTTCTTTCCGTTCTTCCCCCGTATAATCCTTCGCCTGTTCGACACTTACACCAGGCATTTCGCCGACTGTCATGATGTCATATTTCGACAGAACCTCTTCATTCATTTCTTGTAAAAATTCATGAATACGCGGCCCATTCATAAAGTATTTGCTTCCACCGACATATTTCTTGCCCTCTGGATTTGGTGCATCAGGAAGACCAGGTACTTTGGAGATAAAGTTAATTACATCCATACGGAACCCGTCAATTCCTTTCTCCAACCACCATTCCATCATGTCGTATACTTCCCTGCGCAGTTTCGGATTTTCCCAGTTAAGATCTGGTTGTTTTTTACTAAATAAATGTAGGAAATATTCATCTGTTTGTTCATCGTATTTCCATGCTGACCCACTAAACGTTGATGCCCAATTATTTGGCTCTTTCCCGTCTTTTCCTGGACGCCAAATGTAGTAATCACGGTATGGATTGTCCTTCGATTTACGAGATTCCTGGAACCACTGATGCTCATCGGATGAGTGGTTGACAACAAGGTCCATCATCAGTTTCATGCCGCGATTATGGATTTCCTCAAGCATTTCTTCCCAATCTTCCATCGTCCCAAATTCATCCATGATTGCTTTATAATCGGCAATATCGTACCCATTATCATCATTTGGTGACTTATATACTGGTGATAACCAAATAACGTCGACCCCAAGCTTTTTTAAGTAATCCAATTTCTCCGTAATCCCTTTTATGTCACCAATTCCATCGCCATTACTATCATTAAAACTTCTCGGGTAAATTTGATAAACAACTTGCTCTTTCCACCATTGTTTCTGCATGATGTAAATTCCTCCTAAAGTGTTTTTTTATTAATTGTTACTATTGAGATAAGATGCGAATTAATTTGAGATAATGGTCTTCCTACCGTTCCGGCAATACACTGAGTTTAACAAAAGCAAAAGTCAGCAACCCTTCTTCTATGTACCCAAACTAGCAGCTTCCCTCCATACTGAGGGAAGCTACCATTTATTTTTTTATTTAATCGAACCACGCATAACGCCACCGATAATCCATTTCTGTGCAAAAATGTAGATGAGAATCATTGGTAACATTGCCATTAAGTAAGATGCAAAAGCAAGGTTATAATCCGTGCTAAATTGCCCTTGGAATGCATATTGTACAAGTGGCAATGTATATTGACTCGAATCACTTAGGATAACGAGTGGCAACATGAAATCATTCCATGCAGCTAGTGCTGTAAGAATCGCAACTGTTGCATGCATTGGTTTCATTAATGGGAAAATAATTTTCCAGAAAACCTGCCATGTGCTCGCACCATCAATGATGGCCGCTTCTTCCAATTCTTTCGGTATCGTCTTCACAAATCCAACGTAAATAAATACATTAAACGCCAATTGCATTACAGCATTCAAGATTGCTAGTCCAATAATATTATCCATACCCCACATAGCTGTTTGTTTTACTAAAGGAAGCATGATGATAGGAAACGGAATAAACATCGCACTGATAAAATAGAAATAAAGGAATTTATAAAACTTCTTATGCATATTTCTTGCGATCGCGTAGGCAACAAGGGAATGCGTAAGTAATACTAAAACAACCGTGATTACCGTAACAAACACACTATTTCCTAATGCCTGGAAGAAATTCGTCATTTCAATTGCATCAAGGAAGTTTTGAATCGACCATGATTCTGGTAAAGCAAATAAATTACCTGACATCTCTTGAGGTGTCTTAAATGCAATTGTAATTGTTAAATAAAGTGGTAGGATGATGAATAATCCACCAAGTATTAATAATGTCGTTATTTTCCAATTGATTTTATTTCCTACCATCTTTATTTCACCTCTCTTCGTTCAAGTACACGTAGTTGAATAATCGAAATTGCAACGATGACGATAAAGTAAATAACCGCATTCGCTGATTGGTATGCAAATTCTCCACCTTGGAACCCACCACGATAGATGAGTAGGGAAATGGATTCGGTTGCTTGACCAGGTCCACCACCCGTTAAAGCGACAATTTGGTCAAATGCCATTAAGAAGTTCTTCATTGCAACAACCATGTTAATCGTAAAGAACGGTGCAACGAGTGGGAAGGTAATTTTCCAGAATTTCGCCCAAGGTCCTGCACCATCAATGTCTGCCGCTTCATAAACTTGTTGATCAATGGTTGAAAGACCAGCTAAATAGAGAAGGGTATTAAATGCAGTTGATTGCCATACCGCAACAATAACAATTCCAATCCAAGCTAAATCTGGACTACCTAAAATATTTGAGGAAAGGAATTCAATGTTTAATAGTTGACCAATCTCCGGAAGTAAGTGTGTAAACATAAATTTGAAGATATAACCAACAATTAACACACTCAAGATATATGGCAAGAAGTAGGTTGCCCTTAGTGTCTTGCGGAATTTAATGTTAGCATTAAGTCCAATTGCAATTAATAAACTAATTATATTTACAAGTACCGTAGAAACGATAGCAAATTGAAAGGTAAAACCGTATGCACCTAGCGCACGACCATCTTGAAATACATTTAGATAGTTACTAAGTCCTACAAAATCCCACGTTCCATACCCTTTATAATCAGTAAAACTATAGAAAATTCCCTGTATAACTGGATATGTATGAAAAGTGAAGAATAATAAAAATGCAGGAATAACCATTATCATAAATGTGCGCTTCTTATTCACCATGATAATCTCTCCTCGTTTTAATGTTGGTTTGAGCTTTTCTTTTATAAGCTGTGTGTGTGAATTCCTTAGGTTCTAGACCGCTTGGGAGTGCTCTGGGTTTGTAAATGACTTGATGAGCTCTCTCTAGATTGTTTCGGAGAGCTCATCGCCACAAAAGCATCTTGATACGCCCTCTCTAGTTCATTTGGGGCCGATCATGCTCCAAAAGTATCTTGATACCCGCTCTCTAGTTCGTTTGAGAGCGCTCATAGCTACGAAAGTATCTTGATACGCTCTCTCTAGTTCATTTGGGGCCGATCATGCTCCAAAAGTATCTTGATACGCTCTCTCTAGTTCTTTTGAGAGCGCTCATAGCTACGAAAGTATCTTGATACGCTCTCTCTAGTTCATTTGGGGCCGATCATGCTTCAAAAGTATCTTGATAAGCCCTCTCTAGTTCGTTTGGGAGCGATCATGGCTTCAAAAGCATCTTGATACGCCCTCTCTAGTTCGTTTGGGGCCGATCATGGCTACGAAAGTATCTTGATAAGCCCTCTCTAGTTCGTTTGCACCCGCTCAAGACTCCAAAAGTATCTTGATACGCCCTCTCTAGTTCGTTTGGGGGCGATCATGCTCCAAAAGTATCTTGATAAGCCCTCTCTAGTTCGTTTGGGGCCGATCATGGCTACGAAAGTATCTTGATAAGCCCTCTCTAGTTCGTTTGCACCCGCTCAAGACTCCAAAAGTATCTTGATATGCTCTCTCTAGTTCATCCGGGAGCACCCATGACTCCAAAAGTATCTTGATACGCTCTTCCAAGACCAAGTTATCGTAATCCGCTACAATCTAAACCAACTATCCCTAAAAGCCCTACCAATAATTTATCTGTTAATAACCTTATCCCACTCATTATCTAATGTTTCAAGTCCTGCTGCTTTATCTCCACTAATAAGGAATTCTTGAACTAAGTTTTCTGTACCCATACCTGCTGGGTAGTAATGGTCAACGAAGCTTGTTAGTGTTCCTTCTTCAAAGTGTTTTTGGATTCCTTCAAATACTGGATCCTCTTGATATACACCTTCAACAGCAGAGAATGCTTTTTGTTCTTCAATATATGTTTTTGCTGTTTCTTCACTAATCATGAACTCAATAAATTTCAATGCTTCTTCTTTGTGTTCTGTTGTTTCACTCACTGTTAACGCAACGTCTACACCAGAAACCAAGTTATTGTTCGCAGCATCATCATTTGATGGAAGTGCAAATGTACCTAATTGAACATCTGGATTTGTTTTTAGAATTTCAGGAATTGCCCAGTTACCTTGGATGTAGAACACACCTTCACCATTAGCGAATGCGCTATTTCCATCACCATAGCCAATACCAAAGTTATCTGCATGTCCATAGTTAAGCAGTTCTAACATTTTGTCTGCAACTTCATCATACTCTTCTACAAATGTTGCTTCACCAGCAGTTTTTCTTTCTGCAAAATCGTCTGCTACTAAGTTACCTGCTACACCGTTCCAAACAGACATTCCAGTCCAAGCTTCTTGTAGTGTAAAGTAAATCGGTGTTTCGCCAGCATCTTTCGCTGTTTCTAATGCTGCAACAAATTCATCCCAGTTTGTTGGGATTTCAATGCCTAATTCTTCCACTTTTTCTTTGTTGTAAATAACGGTGTTTGCATTTGTTGCATATGGGATACCATATGCTGCATCATCTTCAGGACCTACTAATTGGCTTAGCATGTCAACATATGATGATTGAATTTTACCAATCGATTCAGAATCCGTGAAATCATGGAAAACGCCTTCTCTTGCTAATTCACCATAAGTTGCATTTCCACCGATTGACATGATGTCAGGCAAATCGTCTTTCGTTAATCTTGTTTTCAAAACGGTCTCTGCTTCTGGCGGTGCTTCCAGATTAATATCGATATCTGGGTTTTCCGCTTCGAATTTCTCAATTAATCCATTATATGTGTCAATACTTTCGGATTTATTGGAGAAAAGCTCTAGTTGTACCTTTCCATCTGCGCTCTCTCCTTCATCTCCGCCACCACCACAAGCAGTTAGAAGTAATGATGATCCGATAGTAACGGTTAATAATCCTTTAACGATTTTATTCATTGTTGACCCTCCAGTTGTTTTATAGTTATTGTCTTTCTAAATTGATTAATTATGCGCCTAGTTTCGAGGCGCCTGTTGTGATACACCTGTTAAGCTGCCTGTCTTCGCTCACCTTTTCGACATCCTTCGACAAGTGACAGGCACCTCCGCGGCACCGCCGTTTGCCCGTACTAAAACGTTTACGTAATTTACGTAAAAAAGTCTTTATAAAACCATATAGTTACAGATGATTAAATACAATCTACTAGAGTTATAATCCCACTTCAAACACAAATCTTTTACGTAAACGTTTACGTAAAATGTAAAAAAAGTGAGTCACGCTTTCGTGACGTTTTTTACACTTTTCCTTTCCACAATTTCATGTGGAAAAATACGACTTTCTACAGTTTGTTTCTTTTCAAACATTTCAAACACCATCTCTGTTGCCTTTTCGCCCATTTCATACAATGGCTGACCTACAGTCGTTAGTGGTGGAATACTCATTTCTGCTATCGTTAAATTGTCATATCCAATTACTGATAGTTGTTCAGGTACGCGGATGTTCATCTGGTATGCTGTTGAAATAATACCTAAAGCAATTTCATCACTTGCTGCAAAAATAGCTGTCATATCAGGTAGCTGTTTTTGCAAGTTATGAAAGCCACTAACACCATCTTCAAAACTAAATCCATCTTCACAAACAACGTGATTGTCTGAAACAGGTAATTCATACGCTTTCATTGCTTGGAGAAAACCATCGATTCTTGGCTGACCAGCAACCAAATCTTCCTTTTTTCCACTAATCATTCCAATCGTTTTGTGACCATTCTTGATCAGGTATTCTGTCGCTGAGTACGCTGCATGCTTGTCATTTACCTTAACGAATGGTACAGGAAACGTATACGACTCGGTTGAAAGAAGCACCATCGGTATATTCATTTTTTTCACAAATTGGTAGTATTCTTCTTTTAACGTTTCACTTGTAAAAATAATTCCATCCACTTGTTTTTCATGAAGTAACTGCAAATATTGCATCGTTTTCTGACCATTGGACTCTGTGTGACAAACAATGACACTCGAACCATATTGGTGTGTCGTATCCTCTATCCCTCGAATGATTTCATTCATTAACATACTTGATATCTTGGGAAGCAATACTCCAATCGTATGTGTCCGTTTATTAATGAGACCCCTTGCAATACTGTTCGGGTGATAACCCAACTCTTCTATTACTTTCAAGACTATCTCTTCCGTCTTTTTCGAATAGCCTGGTTTATTATTTAAAATTCGTGATACTGTTGCAATTGAAACATTCGCCTTCTTTGCAACATCTTTAATTGTAATAGACATTTTGTAGTTACCCCTTCAATAATAAGTAAACGTTTACGCAACCTATATTAGCATAACTTGAAAGCGGATGCAACATTTTTTTTGCGGGATGCCTTTTTTTGGTGGTCCCCTTTTACGGTGCCGTTTAAAGGTGCCTGTCACCGTTCGGTTTTCGACATTTCTCGACAGGTGACAGGCACCCGAAGAGGCACCTGAACAGGCACTGGAATATTTTTTAGTAATATTCTTACCACTATAAAAATATGTTTTATAGACATGCTTATTGAGGAGGGATTATCATGAGTACGACAACCAAAGTTTCAAAGGATATGATTGAGCGTTATTTTGACCTTAGTAAAATGAAAAAGGAAATTGAATCCGAGATGAATCAATTAAAGGATGCCTTTCATATATATTTTGATAGCGCGGTTGGCTCTAATAAGAAAGGTGAAGTACTAGAAGGGAAGTATAAACTCCAAAGGCAAATACGAAAAACGGAGAAATTCCAAGAGGAAGACACCGTGAATCGGCTAGAAGAGTTAAAACTGAATGACTTGATAAAAGTGGTGAAAAAGCCTGATGACGCTAAGATTAAAGGTGCAATTGACCTGGGATTGTTAGAAGAGAACGATCTTGAAGGTTGCCGAGTTGTTAGTTATTCGAAGGTTATTGTGGTGCGGGAGGTTTGAGTTAGTGCCAGGCGCTTTTGGGTGCCTGGCACTGTTTTGATACAAGGTGCCTGGCACTGTTCGATTTCCGACAAATTCCGACAAGTGACAGGCACCTAAAAGGAGTCTTACATATAAATATCTATTACATTTTTATCGTTTGTAAGTAGATTTTCTAAGTCTTTTTGTTTAACGAAGAATCCGCCTTCTCGATATGGGTTTGCTAGTAATTCAGTTTCTACTACCATTCCATTAATAACTACTTGTTGTTTCGTTCCATCTAAGTGATAGTTAAATATAATCGGACGATTCATGAAAGTAAATTCAAATTCCAAACCATCTAGTTCTACCGGTAATACTGGATCAATGACTAAGCTTCCTTGTTTTCTCCGTATTCCTAGGGCATTTGAAATTAATTGGTTCATATAAATTCCAGGACCGCTTGAGTAGATTCTCCATCCACCTTTTACTTGAACGGAGCCATCACGTAGTTTTCCAAAATGTTCTTGTGCATCGTAGCGTGTATTGAATTTCCCATCCGAGCTGCTGAAATATGCATTACTTTGTCTGATTTCGGCATTTGGTACAACCTCTTGAATCTGTATCGGATTAATTGTAGCTAACCCACTCCACACTTCATCACGATGTCCCATTTTTGCCATAGCTTCTACATACCGAATATGCGCATGCACATACTGTAAGCCTACTTCTCTCCCAAAGTTGGATGCTTGTTCCGCACGTTTGAAATGTGTACTTACACCTCCAGTATAGTTTGCTGGACGGTTCATCAATCGAACACCGTCTGGGAAGAATAAGTGTTCTTTTATAATTTGGTAATGCTTATCCGCTTGCTCACAGTCAAATAATTCACTAATGATGCTTTGTTGCATTGGCAACAAGCGATAATGAATTCCCGTTTTTGTATCGGTCGGATGAAGCATTAATTCCACGTCATCAGGATCTTCCATATAGACAAAACCAGGGATCACATCAGATTGAAGGATATAATCATTAAAATCTTGTTTTATCCCTTCTGCCATACCATATAGCTCGTTTGATGTTTCCTTATCCACTTGCGCTAGAACATTTGCCATTTTACTAACTGCTTCATAGGTCAACGCAACTGTCCAACTTGAAACCATATATTGTTTCAAATTTTGGTTTGCTGGTTGAAGGGTATCATCCCAGTCCCCATCATCATAAGCAGATAGGAATGTATCATGCAGAAAATGTTCCTTGATATATTCCACTTCTTTTTTCACATGATCAAGAATGGATACTTCCTCATTGGTAAACGTGAAATCTTCTGGATTCGTATAAGGGACCCTTTCTTTCAAAACATCGTAATCATGTGATGCTTCGATGTAGTCACTAACCACTTTAAGTGGCCATACGATGATATCCCCATGGCTATCTTTTTGCTGAACATGTAAATATTTATCGAACATAAACCATTGTGGCCAGTTTCCATTATCCTCATATTGATGAGAATATGTTGTTTTGATAATTTCACGAACGGCTTCATCATGTTGTGTAGCCATAAAGTACTCTGCAGGGCCTTGGCTTACATCCCGCGTTCCCCATGCAGCACCACCATATTGCTCCAAGCCGTGCGGCACGGAAAAATGTACTAGCATATTGTGGTATTTATCGGAGGTGCAATATGGAAATAGATTTTAGTCCATTAGAGAGTTCGTTAAATACGATAGGTTTTGGCTTGATTAAAACTTTTGGAATACCTTTTATCGGAGCCTTATTAATTGGTTTTTTACTACGTTTGATTAAGGCCCAAGGAAAATTATATACCAATAGCTTCATTGTCATTTATATACGGGGTCTATCAAATGTTTATAATCATAGAAATTTAATTAAATACCAAAAGGTGCCTGTCACTCATTAGAATATTCGACAAACCCAACAAGTGACAGTCACCCAGGGTTAAAAAAACAATATAAATTACTTTATATTCACCTTTCCTCACTTTTCTAGATATTCTGTCGAGAGGATTAACTGGCTTTCTCCGACAGAACAAATTGATGAAATAGCATAAGTGAATCTCTCTTTGGTTTTGAGTCCCATTATTTTTTTATTTTAAAACATATAGTAACCACATTTGTGCTATGCCACCAGGCAGATTTTCCCAAGTACCAACATTTGCTCCGCTATCAATACTAGCTCCACTTACATCCAATGCCTCTCCGTTGTACAAATTGATCAATTTGAAGTAACCCTGACCTACATGTGCAATTTCCCACTTTTGAGAAGCTGAATCCTTCCATTTTTGAATATTTACACTTACTGATTGCCCTGTTTGGTCGTTTCCTAAAGATAAAACATTGCCACTTTCAGGATTTATAATTTTATATGTTCCTTGTCCCAATTCGACCAATTTCCATATCTGAGAAGTGCTGCTATCATCAGACTCCCATGTTCTAACATTATTCGTTCCATCATCCATAATATCTAATGCTTTACCACCATTTGGATTAATCAATTTGTAGTCTTTTCCTGATTCGATTAAAAATGGTACTTCTCCGGAAATCTCAATATAGTCAATTTCGACGATATGTTCTTTCTTCATAAATTTGATTGTGTTGTTGTAGCCTTTATTGAGATCAACTTTCATTGTAACCTCTTTGAATTTTCTATTACCTGTATTAGGATATGACAGTATTGAAGCAGGCCTCCCGTTAACATGTACATCGTTTGTGGCATCTGCGCTAGCATCATTAGAATACTTAACAGTCATCGTATATGTCCCAGCCTCCGGAACATTTACATCTTCAATTAGCAAGTGGCCGTTTTTATTATTAAGAGAGACCGTTTTCTTGTTTGAGACATCTTCCACTTCATTTAATTTTGTGTTGTACATCGTACCGTGTTCCGCTTCAAATCGATATTCACCAGATGGGACTTCTATTGGCCCAATTAAAGGTACACCCAAATTCGGAGTGCCATCATCATTCCAGGTAAACTTCTGCACCCTTGTTGGGCGGGCTGTGCAGCCTTGTCCAGGACCACTGTTTCCATGGTACACAATCCAATCTTCCTTACCATCTTTAGATTTAACAAATGAGTTGTGTCCAGGATTATAAACCCCATTTTCCTCCGATTTGCTAAATACGGGTACTGTTGACTTCGACCAAGATTTCTGGTCTAATAAGTTACTATTCTCGGAAGTGGTTAACATACCAATTGCATAATCGTCTTCCCAGCAAGCGCTAGCAGAATAGACGAGAAATATTTTCCCATTTCGCTTAAGGATTACAGTTCCTTCGTTGACATCCATTCCTTTCTTTTCCCAGTCATATTCAGGATAGGTTAATATGACGTTTTCTCCTTTTAATGTCCACGGGTTAGACATTGGTGCAATTGCAACTGCGCTACCATGCTTTCCAGACCAGTCACCATATGCACCATACAAAAAATATAATAGACCCTTATGTTCAAATATTGATCCATCAAGTCCACTGTATTGGGTGTTTACCTTTCCTTTCTCTACCCATTCTCCTTTTAATGGATCAGCAGAGGCGTTTTCAAGTACGTAAACGCCACGACATTGATCTCCACACCCCGTGTTTGCCGTATAGTAGATATACCATTTACCATTATAATGATGAATTTCCGGAGCCCAAATATCCTTTAAATTTGCAGGCTTCTTCCAAACTGTTTTTCGCTCACCTAGGTCAATTCCTGTGAGAGTCCTTGACTTCCATATATCAATACGATTCCTTAAAGTACGTGTAAAGTAATAGTATCCGTCTGAATGTAACATTACATATGGATCTGCACCAGCTGTGTTAATTGGGTTTAAAAACTTAGAAGTGGATGCATCTTTAATCATTTCTCCAACAAACCCTTCTACAAAATATTTTAGTTATACAATGCACACCGACACGTTTTAAGTATACTTTCAATATTCAGCTAATAAAAACCACAATAAAGGGTTGTCAAACTTTATGAACAACCCTCTATTTTATCTTCATCTACTATTTAATTGAATCATTGACTGCCTTTATCTTTTCTAATTCTATCTTAGGTGTTCGATCTTCTTTCAATAACCCGTTAATTTCTTGTTGAACATCTGTTGTTTGTGTGTAGCAGTAGCCAGTTATATAAGGTATCGATTTAATCGCATCTGTGATCTTACGGTATCGGTTTAAAAATTCTTCCTCTGTATTCACCTGATTTCCGTATCCCCAGCCGCTTTCATCGTTAAACGCAATTCCGCCATATTCGGTTATCATAACAGGCTGTCCTTTATATTCGTAACCATTTGCAAATGCATACTTATGTTTATTATGAGGTATTTCATTATTCAAAATTTTATCTTTGTCTTGATAACGTTCCAAGAATGCTTCCCCAAGTTCTTCATAATCATGAAGTGCAATAATATCTGAAATCGTGTGTTCCCAGCCATCGTTTACAATAACCGGACGCTGTGAATCAATGGACTTTGTTAAATAGTATATAGACTCCGTAAATTGCTGCTGCTTTCTATCGGTTGAAATATTTGGGATTCCCCACGATTCATTAAATGGCACCCAAGTAATGATGGAAGGATGATTATAATGCTGTTGAACGATTTCTAGCCACTCTTTCGTAAAGTTTTCGATAGCCTCATCCGAAAACTCGTACGTAGCAGCCATTTCTGACCAGACAAGTAAACCTTTTTTGTCACACCAATATAAAAAGCGTTCATCCTCCAGTTTTTGATGTTTACGGACCCCATTGAAGCCCATCTCAATCGTTTTTTCAATATCTTCTATCATTGCGTCATCCGATGGAGGTGTAAGCATCGTATCTGTCCAGTATCCTTGATCTAAAAGGAGTTTTTGGTAGATTGGTACGTTATTAAGTAGTACTTTTCCATCCTTAATGGAAATTTTTCGCATACCAAAATAGGAATCTACTTCATCTATTAATCTCCCATTCTCATATAATCGAAATGTAACATCATATAAATTAGGATGCTGTGGTGTCCAGTGCATTACTTTCCACTCATGTAGATCAGAATGAATGTCCACTCCAAAGCTCATGCTCGAACGATCTGGTGTCATTGAAAATTGTTTCACCGTTTCACCAGCAAAACTGATTGTTGTTTCTAAAGCCCAATCCTCACTAAATGAACCGCTCAATGCGTAATCAAAATGAACAGAATGCGCATCGAAATTAGGAGTGATTTTCACATTGTCAATACTAGCTTCGTTTAGGAACTCCAGCCAGACCGTTTGCCATATCCCTGTAGTCTGTACATACCAGCATCCGAAGTTTTCATCTCTCCACCGTTGTTTTCCTCTTGGCTGGTAGCAGCTCATACTATCTTCTACTTTTACAACAAGTTCGTTCTTCTGCTTATAGTCAACTTCATTCGTAATATCAAATGAAAAAGCAGCATTCCCACCAATATGATTACCAATATATTTACCATTAACCCATACCTTCGTTAAATAATCCGATGCCTGAAATCTCAAGATTGTCCGTTTTCCTATTTCATCTTCTGGAATTTCAAATGTCCTTTGATACCAGACATTGGGATGGAATGCCTCTTCACCAATTCCACTTGCCTTTGTTTCATACGTAAACGGTACCTGAATATCCGTTGTAAAACTGGGTTGATTCGTCCATTGTTCTTTCTCACCAATATTCTCATCATCAAATGCAAACTTCCAAGTTCCATTCAAGTTTTTCCATGAATTTCTTTGAAATTGTGGACGTGGGTATTCTGTTCTTTGATAAGTTGCAATTGTTTTTGTCATGTAAATCTACTCCTTTTATGGTTTTAATGATAAAACAAAATAAATACCTTTTTAATCAGATTAATACTTCAATATCAAGCCCATATTAATTAACAATCAATTCACTTTAGAACGCGGATATACGTCCGTTCTATCAGCCCATTCCTTCCACCTTTGCTTCAACTTTTCTACCAGTTCGGGATAATCATTTGCCAGATTATTCATCTCTGTCCGGTCATTATTCATGTTGTATAACTCCCAGTCTCTTTCTTTTATTTTCACAAGCTTCCACTCACCATCACGAATGGCACAATGCTCCTCATGTTCGAAACACAATGTTCGAGGTTCGGTTGGCTCTCCTTTGAAAACAGGCAGTAAGCTCTTTCCTTCCATTGGGAGTATTTGATGTCCTTGGTATTCCTTTGGATACGTAGCTCCAGTAATATCAACAAATGTTGCCATAAAATCAATAAAGTGGCCTGAATAGTGATCAATCTCTCCACTTCGTTTTATCTCTTCTGGCCAGTGGACAATTAATGGCGTACTAATTCCAGCTTCATGGGAATAGTGCTTATACATGCGAAATGGCGTACTGGAAGCATTTGCCCAACCAGACCCGTAACTATGATAAGAGTCGGGTCCTCCCATCCGATCCAAATCCTCTTTTCGATGCAAAATATTTGAAGTCGTTATCCAATTGTCAAATCCCCACGGGTCCCATTCTGCACATGCTCCGTTATCGGAACAAAACAGTATCAATGTATTTTCAAGTTCATTGTTATCCCGAAGATTTTCGATCACCCGACCGATATTCTGGTCCATACGGTCTACCATGGCAGCATATATTGCCATTCGCCGTATCAAATCTTTTTTCCTATCTGGATCAATGGTTTCCCAGGCTGGATTAACCCCACTAATATTACGATCACGATCCCAATATTCAGAGCGTGGGGGCAACTGCATATCCTCATCCACTGTCTGTAATTGTTTCATTCGTGCTAGCCGTTCTTCCCGTATCTTATCCCAGCCTTTTTCATATCGTTTTTCATATTTGAGAATGTCTTCTTTCGGTGCCTGCAACGGAAAATGTGGTGCATTATAGGATAGATATAGAAAATAAGGCTGTTCATCGCCGCGAGACTCCTCGATGAAATCTAATGCATGATCCGTAATTGCATCTGTAGCATAAAATTCACCCTCGGAATAGCTTCGTTCTGGTCGACCTTCAGGTAAGCGAACATAGTTTTTCTTGTCCCAAAAACTTGCAAATCCTCCTAATAATCCATAAAAGTCATCAAACCCACGTTCAATTGGCATACGTTCCCCAACATGCCATTTGCCTGATAAATAGGTGTGATAGCCACCTTCTCTTAATACCTCTGCAAGGGTGACACTCTGGTCTTTCAAATAACCACGGTATCCTGGTGTTTCCAGGTCCTCATCCATTAACCCTATACCAGCTTGATGTGGATATAATCCAGTTAAGAGAGAAGCACGGCTCGGGCAACAGCGAGCTGAATTATAAATTTGGGTGAAGCGTAACCCTTTCTTAGCCAATTGATCCAGATTTGGTGTACTGATTTCACCTCCAAAACTACCTAAATCAGAAAATCCTAAATCATCTGCTAATATTAACAATATATTCGGTTTATTTTTCACCATTTCCACCCCTCCAAGTTTGAAAATTATCATCTAACATGCAATAACTCTTAGGTTCTATTATTCACTGAAATGCCAGCCAAAGAATTCCATTCATTCTTCCAACCGCCAATCACACTCCTTTTACCAAGTTATAAATATTTACTAACACAATAACTAAAATTGTAAGGCTAAAAATACTTCTAATTGCCTTGCTGGATAGCCGAAACAGTAGAATATTCCCAGCACATCCACCAGCTATTCCTCCGATAATCATATATGGAAGCATAGTCAGGTCTATCCCCTGAAAGCTGGTAGTGAAAGTCACCAATACTAACGATGCGAACTGTGAAAAGAATATAATGAATGTCGAATTAATTACAGCTTCTCTACCAGTCATTGAAAATAGCAATGCAAGTATAGCAACATTTAAGGGGCCACCTCCAATCCCTAGAAATGCGGATAGCAGGCCCAATAGGAGTCCAGTTGAAAAGATTATGACTTTATTCGTAATCTTGTAACTCGTTACAAATCTATCCAATTTAAAATAGACATAGATGATTATCAATAATAATGCTAGTAATCCTGATTGTATGATACCAATCATATCGGCTGACTCTAGATTAACCACATAAAAATTAAACACACCTTTGCCAATCAGACCACCTATTATCGATCCTGCAGCAATCAATAAGCTAACCTTGAAATCTACCTTTTCTTCTGTTGTTTTCATGAGTACCAATGACATAGTGGACATTGCCATAACGGTTGATGCAGATAAGATCCCGATTGTTTCCAGATCGTAATGTCCAGCAAAATCCAGAACTGGCTTGATGATTGTCCCTCCACCTAAACCAGCCATTGCACCAATTACGGAAGAAATAAATCCGATTAGAAAATATAGAATAACTATTTATATCATCTCCGTTTGGCAGAACAATCTAATGATATCGTTTCGCTCTGGAAGCCCTGTCCGTCTATTTCATACATCACTTACACAACGAAAACCTATATTCCCTGCTGAGCTGTCCATCGTATTGGAACTCCTTGCAGCTACACGATAACGATTGCAATAGGATTTATGGCATAGATAAGATCCACCGCGCATGCTCTTCTGAGTCTGGTTATTTATTTGCTTTGAATCTTCTATATCCTTACTGAACCAATCTGAACACCATTCCCATACATTTCCGGACATATTATAAAGCCCATAATTATTTGGAGGAAACGACTTTGCGGGCGCTGTACCTAAATAGCCATCTTCTTTTGAATTATACTGCGGAAACTTTCCCTGCCAAATATTGCAGTAATGCTTTCCATCTGGCGTCAGCTCATCTCCCCAAGGATACTTTTTCTGTTCAAGCCCACCACGAGCAGCAAATTCCCATTCACGCTCTGTCGGCAGCCGCTTTCCAGCCCATTCGCAAAAAGCAGCAGCATCATACCAGGTTACCTGTACGACAGGATGATCCAAACGCTGCTCAATCGTCGACCCTTTTCCTTCTGGTTGATACCAAAAAGCATCTCTCACAGCATACCACCATGGCACGTCTTGTAATTGCTGTTCATTGTTCAATTGCTCAAGAGTCAAAAATTCATGAAACACAAAGGACCAGCCGAACTTCTCAGCAACTGTCTGATAACTCGTTTCTTCAACAAATCGTTTGAATTCCCTGTTACTAACGGCATGACTATCTATGTAAAACGGTTCCACCTTTACATTTCTTACTGGACCTTCCCTGTCAGACGGAAACCCCTCGTTATCATCCGTTCCCATTAAAAATTCGCCACCAGGTATATACACCATTTTGTCTTTAAATCTGACAGTTTCTCCCCGGTAATCTGAAGGGGAAATTTCATGATGATGTTTAGAAATATCCGATCTGTTTACAGAGCAACATGAACGTGTTTCTTTCTCCTTCGCTCGCATTCGCCACAACCCCTTTAAGTTAAGTCGTTTCATATGAAAATGGTGGACGCCTTTTTTGCATATAAGAAGTGTACCTGGATGGAATATTTAACGTTCTCCCGTAATTTCATAATAATATGTTAAACATATACATCCAGGGTTGATATCAAAATTACTGACTCCTTCAAGGAAATATGTGCATCATTCCTGCTCTAACGAAACGATTAAGCTGTTAGCATCTGCATAGAATTCTTCATATACACGTACAGGAACATTAGCTTTATTTTTTTCCAGGTGCTCAAGGAAATCACTCAGATGTTTACTTGCCTTATCCAGATCACCTTTATCCTTATGATGCTGTGATTGTTTTAATTTGTTATGCAGTTTCTTATAAAGTGAGTTATTGATATTGCCTGTATCCCTGTTTAATTCAAGTGACTTCTGTAATGAACCCAGACTTGGTTCGATAGGTTTCACAAGGAAATTATCATACTTTGCATTACTAAAATGGCTTCTTACCCCAACCTTACCGTGAGTAAATGCAGTAATACTATTGTCGGTATAATCAATTTTGGGATTGTTCATATCTCCCACATATACTTTAATGTTCGAACCAATCACAACTACTTTCATATGCTGCCAAGTGTCTTCTATATCAGTCATTTCTGTACCTGTCAGATACTCCCAATTGTAATTTTGCTTTCCAAGATGGACTCCTTCATCATTCAGATATGCAACATAGCCCTGCATAAAATCAGGATTATTCTGAGCTCGTTCCATCCCATTTGCTGGATTATTTACTCTAAAAATAATCCCCCCATCTCCAACACCATCAACAAGTTTAATATCTGCTTCTACACGATAATCCTTCCATTCCTTTTCACCTATTACAGACTTCCCAAAAGTTCCTGAACTTGACGTATATATGCCCTCGGTTTCGGTTTCATTCGTATCTTCCTCTGTACCCTCATAGAATTCTATACTGTGAAAATCAAATTCCCCATTCACTGTTTCTACCGTAATCGAATGGTTACCTTTAGGAAGGGAGATATCTTCCTTAACAACATCGGACCAATTATCCCATTCTCCTGTACGGGGAACATCGATAACTCCTGTAAGGTCGATGTCGTCATCAAGCCACAACCTCACCTGAGCACCTTCCAAGTTCGTTGCTACATTCATCTTCATGTTAAAATTACCACTCTCGTCTATATTTACATTGTATTTATACCATTCTCCTGTCTGATTCCATCCAATAGTATACGTCCCGTCCGGATGGTTTCTGATGTCGACACCATCCTGCCTGTAAATATGACCGATATTTTCAGCAGTGTTGTCATGATAAGCAACGCCTTCTCCGCCTGTTATATAATCAACTGCCATCACTTTACCTGGCAGGCTTTTATATTCATCAAACGTTTGGAAAATCATTTTTGAGAAGTCGAACTCTCCTCGAACTGCCTCAACCCTTAGCGTATGCTTGCCTTTTGGTAAATTAACATCCTTTACTGTAATCGTTTGCCAATTATTCTTATCACCACTGTTCGGGATATCAATAACTTCTGTCAGTTCTGTATCATCCAAGACTACTTTTAATTGGGCATTATCCTGTGTGGAGGCAACAATCAAATCAATACCGTAATTACCTTCTTCTGCTATATCAACGTTATAGTTGAGCCATTCTCCTTTTTCATAGTTTTCAACAGCAAAGCCATCATCAGCTGTCGAACGGATATCTACACTATCGTTACGATATTCTCCACCACTATTTTCATCTGTATTATCATGATAGGCTACTCCTTCGCCACCTAGATTATAATCCTCAGCCTCGATTACTCCAGGCAATGGTTTATGGATATCATAAGAAGTGAAACTGAATCCAGAAAAATCGAACTCTCCATTAACAAACTCAACTGTGATCGTATGCTCACCCTCTGGTAGGGTTATCCCTTCCTTTGTTATAGGCTGAAAGTTATTCCAATCTCCTGTACTCGGAACATCTATGACACCTGTTAAATCAATTTCATCATTTAGCCATAATCTTACTTTTGCCTCCGTAAAAGTGGTTGCAGCATTAAGCCTTAAATTATATAGGCCGTTTTCTTTTACATTGACATTGTATTTTAACCATTCATCCGTCTGATTCCAGCCAACAGCAGTACCACCTTGTGGCCTATTCCGAATATCAACGGCATCCCCTCGAAGGGCTCCTCCAATATTTTCAGGTGTCGTGTCGTGATAGGCTACTCCTTCGCCCCCCGACTTATAGTAGGCGGCTTCTATTACTCCAGGTAATGGTTTAGGGGTATCAAAAACACTTGGTGCATCTGAATTTGTACCCACCTTCCAGAAACCATCATGTGGTGTCCAACCATCATCACTTCCATCGTTAAAGTCATCGAAGAGAACAGATACAATTTTGCGCTTATTAACACTCATACTTGCAAAATCAAATTCTCCTTGGACAACTTCCACCTTAATCGTGTGATTCCCTTCTGGCAAAGAAACCCCATCAATGAATATGTTCTCCCATTGATCACTACCTCCAGTATTTGGAACCGGAACAACACCTGTTAAATCCGTATCGTCATCTAACCAAAGCCTGACCCGGGCGTCCTCCTCCGATGTTGCTACCCTTAAACTGACGTCGTATCCGCCACTTTCCTCTATATTGGCATTATATTTCAGCCATTCACCTTCCTGATATGAACTTATTTTAAAGCCGCCCTCAGGATTTGCTTGAATGTCTACGCTATCTTGTCTGTACTCCTCATTCCTCTCATTTGTAATTTCATGATACGCTTTCCCCTCACCACCAGTATTATAATGGACGGCTTCAATGGAACCTGGTAAAGGTTTGTATGCATCATACGCACTGCTTCCGTCTACTTTACTACTGGAAGCAATAAAACCAAATTCTGCATGAACATCGGAAGTGGTATAACCTATTTTCCCACCACTCAGTCCACTAATTTCTCTCGTTTGTTTTAACATTCCATCGACATATATTCGAAATTCTGTGTCTGCTTTTTCCACCCTTATTTGATGCAGGTAAGAATAATCGTAATCAGACGGAAGTTCAGAAGTTTCCCAACCCTGATCAACTCCATCTACCCGAAAAAATGTTTCAAGTCTATTTTTATTAGGACTTAATACAGCTATTCCATAGTTATCTTCATCGGAATAAGAAAATACTGCACCAAATCTTGGATTGGAACTGGAACCTTGATTAATCATTTCCGCATTAAATTCTGCAGTATAGTTTTCTTCAGTAGTGTTTGCTGTAACCTGCCGATACCACTTCGTATCACCAATGGATTCCTGTTGTAACCAATCGTTTGAAATACTCCAGTTTCCCCCATTTACCGTTAACCAATCATTTCCTATTTCACTACGCCCGAAACGATCACTGAAATCCGGCATATCAGGATTTTGTTGTTTAAAAGTCGTTGGTCCAAGTAAAAGCATTTTGTCACCATTCCAGACAATTCGATCGAGATTCGTTTCACGGCCGGGATTTGCATGACTATGATATACCATATAATGTGTGTCCAGATCAGGACCACGGACGATTGAATTGTGACCCAGTCCAACATGTGAGCCTTCCGTGTTAATCAAAATAGGATTTTGCCCTGTTTCGTTTGTAAATCCTTCTATTGGTGAATCACTGCTGCCATAATCAACCCGATATGCTTTATTCCAAATATGATTTCCCGTATATGTCATAAAGTACTTTCCATTTCTTTTCAGTACTGTTGATCCCTCAGTCCAGCCATTCATTGATGCTCCCGTATCGATAGCCTCCCCAAATGTATATGGGTCGTCCATAGGTCTTGCCATAATGCTATTCGTGCCAGTACTATAAAAATACCACTGACCATCATCATCGATAAAAACACTTCCATCGATCCCCATGCCTAAATTGTTAGTCTCCTTAACAAAAGGCCCAAGTGGACTAGAACTTTTATAAACGTAATGTCCATTTCCACCTGGAGATGTGTACATATAAAAAGCTCCATTCCAATACGTTACCTCAGGTGCATATGCCGCTTTTGTACTAGGCTCTTCTGTAACTAGCCCACCATAGGTCCAGTCGATTAAATCCGTCGACCACCATGCCTTCACTCCACTTTTATCGTCCACGGTACTCGCATAAAGATAATATATTCCATTGTGCTTTAGAATATATGGATCACCTTCCCCATAAAAGTCTCCATGATCCCATACCCAAGAATCTGGTATATCCAAAGGGTTACTATATGAAAAAGATGTTTGTGGTGCATACAAGATACTGCCAAATGCTGCTACAACTAGCAGTGAAATAATTTTTTTCATAGAAAGTTTCTCCTCGTTCCATTAATGGATTCTATCTATGCTGCTATTTCATCGTAAGCTCATATCCTCTTATTCTCACAGTTTTATCCTTTAAGCCCTGTGAAGCTAATTCCTTTAATAATTTGTTTTTGAAAGAGTAAGAACACAATAATAACTGGTATGGATGCAATGGCATTCGCTGTCATTGGCAGTACATAGGCTTGCGAATAGCTAGAATTAAATACCGGAAGACCTACTGGTAACGTATAGAGTTCTTCAGATAAGATAGACAAGTATGGCCATAGGAAATTATTCCAGGACCCAATAAATGTAAAGATAGCTATTGCTGCCAAAGCTGGCTTGGCAAGGGGCAAGGCTATTTTATAAAACAGTTTAATATTGGAACATCCATCCATTTTTGCACTTTCAAATAATTCTTTCGGTATCCCATCAAAGAAGCTCTTTAATATGATTACACCTAGTGGTGAAGCAATCATCGGTAGAATCAGTCCTGCATAACTATCAATCAAGTTTAAACTCTTCGCTGTTTCATATAACGGAATAATGGTTGCTTCCCCTGGTATCATTAAGCCTACCAGGAAGAATATAAAAATCGTTCTTTTGAAACGAAATTTCATTTGCGATATTGCAAACGATGCTAATGATGTCACGATTAACGTTAAAATCGTTGTAATAAGCGCGACAATAAAACTATTAAACGTCCAGCGAAGTATTAAAGTGTCAGAAATAATATTTGTGTAATTAGAAAATGTAAATGGTGGTAAAAACCATTCAAGTGGATTCGTTGTACTGAATCCATCTGGTTTCAAAGAAACAAGGATCATCCATATAATAGGAAGAACAAACAAGAGTCCAACTGCAATCGCTACCGTAATTTTAACAGGGTGAAAAGGATCACGACTCCTGTTCAATTGTGTTGAATGTTTCTTTTTATCATTCGGTTGCTTATTCCTTTTTTCTAATGGCTTTTCTACATCTATATTTGGGATTGGATTAGGTTGTCCCATGTTAACTCTCCTCCGATCTCTGCGGTCTTAGCTGAATAATCGACAAAATTAATAGGATAAAGAAGAGCGCAAAGGACATCGCAGCAGCATACCCTAAATTATTTTGTGTAAAGCCAGATTCATAGATATATTGAATGAGAGGTCTAGTCGCACCACCAGGACCACCGCCAGTAATTAACATAATTTGTGCAAACACTTTAAATGAGGCAAGGACCTGCAACAGCAAAATAACTTTTGAAATTGGCTTCAGTTGCGGCAATGTAATGTACCAAAACTGCTGCCAGCGAGTTGCTCCATCGATTTCACTTGCCTCGTACAATGATTCTGGAATATCCTGTAATGCGACAAGAAATAAAATCATATTCGTTCCTACCGTCCACCATAATGTAACAACTACAATCGTAATCCAAGCCAGATATTTATCAGCCAGCCAAAAAGGCTCTGCTTCGATCCCTATGCTATGAAGAATGGTATTAACGAATCCGTTATATGGTTGCAGCATAAAGATTGCCAGAAAGGAAATAACTGCAACGGATAAAATACTTGGGAGAAAATAAGCCCCTCTGAAAAAGGTTTGAAGCTTCGTATTTAAGTTAGCGAGTAATGCCAGCCCTAGTGCAAGCAACATCATTGTTGGTGTTGTTAAAATAACAAATAATGTTGTATTCCAAAGACTTCTCCAGAAAAAAGGATCACTAAACATGACCGTAAAGTTTTCCAACCCAACGAAGTCCAGTTTTCCAATTAATGACCAATCATAGAAGCTCATTTCCAGCCCTTTGATTACAGGAAATATAGTGAAGATCATGTATACGATAAAAAAGGGCAAAAGAAAAGGAACTGCCTTCATATCCTGTAACAATAACTTGTTTTTCATAAATAAACCCCTTTCCCATTAAAGGTCAAAAGCTCCTAAAGGAAATTAGGAGCTAAGACTGTTTAAATTATCCTCCTATTAACGCTTTTACTTCATCTTCAATCAATTTAAATGCTTCTTCAGGAGACTCCTCATCTGTCCAGATAAGATCAAGATTGCGAATCATTATATCCTCGATACCACGTGCATGAACGGTTTGGTCTGGAAAATTAACATAGTTTGCTACTTCTACGTAATCACTACGATATGGAAGTTCTGCATATTCTTCTGATTCAACAACAGTTGTTTTTGATGGAATATGTCCTGCTTCTGCCCAAATGACACCTTTATCTGTGGCGTAGTCCATAAATTCAATAGCACCTTTTTGAACTTCAGGGTCTGCATCCTGACTAGTAGGAACCACAAAGGTATGCGAATTGCCAAATGCAGCGTCCTGACCAAATATATTTGGTGCAGGTAATGCTGTAAATTCTAATTCTTCCGTAGCTTCCCAAGTACCAGTTGCCCATACCCCAGTAGATGTAGTGGCTGCATTACCAGATTGGAAATCAGCATAGAAATCTGCTAAATTCAGTGGAATTACTTCATGTTCATGCCATAAATCATGCATATATTCTGCAGCTTCAATCGCTTTGTCAACATCAAGTACATATTCAGGATTTTCTAAGTCATCTGTTACAATATTTTCTCCACCTAATTGGGTATAGAAAGAAAACCATAACCGATAGGAATCTACACCAGCAGTAGAAAACGACATTGGAAATTTATCTTCCGGTAATTCTTCTTTAAGTGTGGTCATGAACTCAACAAACCCTTCTGGTGTCTGTTCCATTTTCACACTGCCATCCTCATTCATAAGACCAGCATCACCGACAAGCTTATTATTCACGAAAAAGATATGTGGGTGTGTATCGATTGGTATAGCATAGTGTTGCTCATCGAAAACCGTCGATTCTAGAATGTTTTGATTGAATTCACCCCAGTTTACACCAACTTCTTCACCATATGTATCTAATTCCTGTACAAGTCCCTGACTTACCAATTCTGGAAGTACACTCGCATGGGAAACAGCCAAATCCGGCCCTTTACCTGCAGAAACACTCGTAATCAATTTTGTATAATACTCTTCAAATTCTTGTTGAACATTGTTAACGAAAATCGCATCCTGACTTGCGTTAAATTCATCAACAATTTCCTGCATAAACGCCGCATCACCACCTCCAAATAGGTTCCACATAACAACCTCTGTAGCACCCTCTGGCACCTCAACATCACCACCAGCATCATCTGATCCTCCGCCAGAACATGCTGCAAGTGTGATAGCAGTTAAAACGATTCCAATAAGTAAAATTAACCTCTTCTTCATCATTGAATCTCCCCTTTTTATTCAATAATTACAAATGTATAGATTCTTTTTTTAACTACCTTCATAAGATTATAAATTAATGAATAGACAGACCTCCCTTATGAATCCGCTTCCAAATAGGATAAAAAAATAAAAACCCTTGACTGTCACAATAAACCTTCATCATCACATTAATTAAATTAATTAACTATCTAAATGATAAACGCAATTTTTTAACTTGTCAATATAATTATTAGAATAATTTAAAAGAAATATTACAAAGGCAAATTAGTATTAATATACTTGCTCCTATGTGTTATAAGATGCTTAGTTTATTTTTTTAAAAGTCTATTATAAAGATTGATTTTATCTATACAAAGGTCTTGTTTTCCCATTGTCTATACATTTGGTACTTAGGTCCTAGGATAATACGAGATAATCAAAAAATGCGTCTCTATCCTTAATTTCCTGGATAAAGCAATTATGGAAAGCAAACTCTCTTGTTCTCGCATCTGCAAGATAATGTCTACAACATTTCCTCTTGAACTTTTATAAAAAACATAGTAACCTAAACTTAATTAAATTAATTAATATATTAAACTGGCATCGGTAACAAAATCTTTTCATTACATTATGGAGGAAAATCATTATGAATATTTCATCACTAATATCAACATTCAAAAACATTTTCCAAACAACCAAACAACCAAGAACCTTCTTCGCCCCAGGAAGAATCAATCTCATCGGCGAACACACCGATTACAATGGTGGGCATGTCTTCCCTGCTTCCATCTCGTTCGGGACCTATGCACTTGGTGTAAAACGGGACGATCAAATTGTCCGTTTTTATTCAATAAACTTCGAGGAAATTGGTATCATCGAGTGTGATTTATCCTATTTAACTTATGATAAAGCAGATACTTGGGCGAATTATCCAAAGGGAATGCTACTTTATCTAAAACAAGCAGGATATGACATCTCGACCGGAGCAGATATATTATTTTACGGAAACATCCCGAATGGTGCTGGTCTTTCCTCATCTGCATCGATTGAACTTGCAACAGGTGTTTTATTAGAAGGGTTATATGACTTCAATATCGACCGCTTCGAACTGATAAAAATCGGGAAAAAGGTAGAAAATGAATACATTGGCGTTAACAGTGGCATCATGGATCAATTTGCGATTGGAATGGGCAAGAAAGATCACGCCATCCTTCTAGACTGCAACACGTTAGATTATCAATACGCACCAATCGTGTTAGAAAATCATGTTATTGTTATTATTAATACAAATAAACAACGTACCCTCGCTGTCTCTAAATACAATGAGCGACGTAGCGAATGTGAAGCAGCATTAAAGGATTTACAAAAAGAACTTTCTATTAATAGCTTAGGCGAGCTAAGCAAGGAAGCATTTGAGGAGCATAAACACCTCATTACGAATGAAACCAATCAAAGACGCGCAACACATGCAGTATACGAAAACGCACGTACAGTGGAAGCTCTAGAGCATTTACAACAAGGTGAACTTGAAGCCTTCGGAAAACTGATGAATGCATCGCACATTTCCTTAAGAGATGATTATGAGGTGACAGGCACCGAGCTTGATACGATTGTTGAAGTTGCTTGGGAACAAGATGGCGTTGTTGGTGCACGGATGACTGGTGCTGGATTTGGTGGTTGTGCGATTGCGATTGTTGAAAAAGATAAGGTCGAAGCGTTTAAAGAAAATGTAAACGCCATCTACCATGAAAGAGTTGGCTATGATGCAACATTCTATATCGCAACAATCGGTGATGGTGCAAAAGAGATATCGGAAGGAGTGTTAAAATGAGTATTTTAGTTTTAGGTGGGGCTGGATACATCGGCTCCCATGCAGTCTACCAATTAATCGATCAAGGTGAAGAAGTTGTTGTCGTTGATAATTTAGAAACGGGGCATAGGAGTGCCGTACATCCGAAAGCAACCTTTTACGAAGGTGACATACGTAAAATTGACTTTCTTCGTACTGTATTTGAAAAAGAATCCATAGAAGCGGTCATTCATTTTGCAGCTAATTCACTTGTAGGGGAATCGATGGAAAAACCATTAAAATACTTTGATAACAATGTGTACGGAACCCAAGTTGTCCTTCAGGCAATGGTGGAAGCTGGTGTGAAACATATCGTCTTCTCCTCCACTGCTGCAACTTACGGTGAACCTGAAACGGTACCAATTACAGAAACAATGACGGCGAATCCGACAAGCACGTACGGAGAAACAAAGCTTACAATGGAGAAAATGATGAAATGGACGGAACAAGCACATGGCATTACATTTGTTTCGTTAAGGTATTTCAATGTAGCTGGTGCACGTGAAACAGCAGAAATCGGTGAAGACCATCGTCCGGAATCACATTTGGTTCCGATCATTTTACAGACAGCACTTGGACAGCGCGAACATATAACGATTTTTGGTGAAGATTATGATACACCAGACGGCACTTGTATTCGTGACTATGTTCATGTAGAAGACTTGATTGATGCCCATCTATTAGCACTTAACTATTTACGTAAAGGGGCAGAAAGCAATATTTTCAACCTTGGAAGTAATGAAGGGTTTTCCGTGAAAGAAATGATTGACGCTGCCCGTAAAGTAACGGCAAAAGAAATACCCGCACAAGTTGGACCGCGCCGTGCAGGTGACCCAAGTACATTAATTGCAAGTTCGGAAAAAGCAAAGGAAATCCTCGGTTGGAATCCGACTCGCACTTCTGTCACGAAGATTTTTGAAGATGCATGGAACTGGCATCACTCTCATCCAGAAGGCTATGGAAAGGAAGGGTAACATGATTGCTAAGGACATTGCAGCACTTATTCATAGGGCGCTCGAAGCAGGTTTAATCGAATCCGTAGATACGAATTACGTTCGCAACCAAGTGATGCATCTTTTACAAATGGATACTTTTCCTGAGAACGTCGAATCTCAGCCAGATGAAACGATTCCTGATATATTGGAGAAACTCATTGCTTATGCGGTACGTGAAGGTGTCATTTATGATGTCTTTGATGAAAAAGAAATTTTATCCGCAAATATAATGAACTGTTTTGTTGCGCGTCCTTCCACTGTTAATGCAATTTTTTTTCAAAAATACGAGGAATCACCAGAAGCTGCAACGAATTACTTTTACAAGTTGAGTAAGGATAGCAATTACATTCAGATGAACCGGATCAATAAAAATATTTCGTATAAAGCAGAAACCGACTATGGCCAGATGGATATTACCATTAACTTATCCAAGCCAGAAAAGGATCCGGAACAAATCAAGCGTGAGCGAGAAATGAAGCAAACAGCGGTCAACTATCCAAAATGTCTGTTATGTAAGGAAAATGAGGGATATACAGGGCGCACGGCTTATCCAGCACGTGCCAACCACCGCATCATTCATGTACCTTTACTTGGTGAAGATTGGTATTTACAATATTCCCCGTACGTTTACTATAACGAGCATAGTATTTTACTTTCTGGAACACATCGTAACATGAAGATTGACCGAGATGCGTTTACTAGACTGCTCACTTTTGTAGAAAGGTTCCCACATTATTTCATTGGCTCAAATGCAGATTTACCAATAGTTGGTGGATCTATCTTAAGTCATGACCATTACCAGGCAGGGCGCTATGAATTTGCAATGACTCAGGCTCGCGATGCATTTACTTTTGAATTAGATGCATTCCCTTCGATTGAAGCATCAGTTGTTAAATGGCCAATGTCTGTCATCCGCCTGAGGTCCAATCAGAAAGAGCATTTAGTAGAAGCAGCTGACCATATTCTAAGGACATGGAGAAACTATTCTGACGAATCTGCAGATATCTTATCCTTTAGTGGGGATACGCCACATAATACGATTACACCAATTGCTAGAAAACGGGAGGCTAGGTTCGAGCTCGACCTTGTGTTACGAAACAATCGCACAACTGCTGAACATCCTCTTGGCATTTTCCATCCACATGCAGAGGTGCATCATATTAAGAAGGAAAATATCGGACTAATTGAAGTGATGGGGCTTGCTGTATTACCACCTCGCCTGAAAAATGAACTAGCTGAAATTCGCGCATTTTTGTTAGGTGAGACTTGTGATGTAGCAGACTATCATATCGAATGGGCAGAACAACTAAAGGCTGAATATGGCACCCTTTCTGATTTAGATCAGGCACAGAACGTTGTGGAAAAAGAACTAGGGAAAAAATTTGTCAGAGTACTAGAAGATGCTGGTGTGTTCAAGGACCGGGCAGCATTTAAAAGATTTATTAAAGAAATAAATAAGTAGGTGTGAATATGAAGATAGAAACGAAAGAAATTTTAGGAAAATGGAAAGAATTTACGCTAACAAATGACCAGGGAATGGCTGTTAGTATTCTAAACTATGGCGGGATCATTACTAGAATACTAGTACCCGATAGAGACGGTATGCTAGAAAATGTCGTCCTTGGGTACAAGGATTATCAACATTATGTTTCAGATTCGAACTTTTTCGGTGCACTTGTAGGTCGAGTTGCGGGAAGAATACAAGGCGCTTCTTTTGAGCTTGATGGTAAAACATACCATTTGGAAGAAAATGATGGCGAGAACCACTTACACGGTGGGCCAGCAGGTTTTCATTCCGTCATTTGGGAAGTTGTGCCCTTTGAAACAGCAGAAACGATTGGATTGAACCTTCATTATCATAGTGCCTGCGGTGAAGGTGGATACCCTGGAAACGTTGATATAACCGTTACCTATGAATTAAACAACGCCAATCAGCTTAGCTTAACATATACAGCAAATAGTGATCAAAAAACAGCATTCACAATGACGAATCATTCCTATTTTAACCTTAGTGGGAATTTAAGGAGTCCTGTTGGAGGACATCATGTGACAATGGAAAGCAGTAAATTTGTGGAACTTGATGAACAGTTGATACCTACTGGCAAGCTACTTGAAGTAGATGGCACTCCATATGATTTTCGTCGTGGAAATTTGCTTCGGACTGGATTTGAGTCTGGTTTTGAGCAAAATAAAATTGCCGGAAATGGCTATGATCATTACTTTATTTTTGACGATAATCGTGAAGAAAAGATCGTTGTGCGCGATGAGCAAAGTGGACGCGTTCTAACTGTTCATACAAATCAACCAGGCGTCGTTATGTATACTTCCAACATGCTAGATGATAGCTTAGAATTTAAAGAGGCTTTTTCCGAGAAATACCTTGGAGTTTGTTTCGAGACACAAGCCTCCCCTGCCTCCTTACATCATGAAGGTTTTCCGAGTGTGATTTTGAATGCGGAAGAGGTTTATAAGAGGCAGACAGTATTTACGTTTGGTGTAGAGGGTTAAAATAAATAAGCGGAAGCCATTATTGAGTGGCTTCCGCTTATTTATTTTCAAACCGGATCGAATAATTCTACTAATAGTAACGACACAGCTCCAAGTAATGTTGCATCATCTCCAAGCTGGGTCACTACCACCTCTGTCTGTCTTGCTTTATGGGTTAGAGCTCTTTGCTGAATGGTTTCAATAATTTTTGGCATCATAAATTCTTCACTTTTCAACACCCCACCACCTAACACAATTTTTCTTGGGTTAATTAGATGAATAAGGTTTGTTAAGCCAATACCAATAATTCCACCTGTTTCTTGCAATATATGGATGTAGCTCTCATTGCCTTGTTTTGCTTCTTTGTACACATCATGACCAGTTCGAATGTTCATATCTTCTGCTTGTTTTCTCGCACGCTCAACGATTGCATCTCCACTTACGAATGTTTGCAGGCAACCAGGATTTCCGCACTCACAAATGGCGCCATGCAAATCAATTGTCATATGACCAAGCTCACCGGCAATATCCTGTGCCCCATGATATAGCTTCCCACCAATCACAACACCCGCACCAACACCACGTCCAATATTTACAGCAACCATGCTATCTACATCATCATGGCCACCAAACCAGGATTCCCCTAGCGCCATCGCACGCGCATCATTCTCAACTTTAACCGTAATATGGAATTCCTCTTCCAACCTATCCTTGATTGGGATATCACGTAAGTTTAGATTTGGAGCAACAAGGGACATTCCCGTCTCCACATCAACTACCCCATGCATCGCAACCCCAATACCAATAATCTTCTCATGATCAACGCTTGATAGCTGCAGTAGTGCATGGATGTTCTGTTTTAAAATCGAAACAAATTCATCATTTGTTAACTGACTCTTAATCGAACTTGACGTCCGCTGAAAAACCTGCCCCTTCAAATCAGAAAGAATGCATTCCACCGTCTCTGGCCCCGCATCTACTCCAATAACATAAAAAGCATCATTGTTAATATGTAACATCGTCGGCTTCCTACCACCACTGGACGTTCCAAGCGTACTCTCCCTCACCAATCCCTGCTCAATCAGTTCCTTCACAATACTACTGACTGTTGGAGGGGTAAGACTCGTCTCCTTCGCAATTTGCGCCCTTGAAATTGGTTCAGAAGTACGAATCTTATTTAAAATAATTGATTTATTTACTGACTTCATTAATTGAAATGTACCACGTTGCTGCATGAAAAACCCTCCAAACTAATGATTACTCTTAGCTTTATTATATCATAGTTAGTTAAATTAATTAATGTTTTGGAGTTGGGTTTTATTTATTGTTTCGGTTTGATGATGGGCAAGGGTGGTGCGGGCGGGTGAATGTGGTTGTGGTGGTGCGCGAGTTTTCGTGGGTGGTGCGCGAATTTTCACGATCCTCGCTCGATTTTTCTTGGGTGGCGCGCGATTTTTCGCGTTCCTTGCTCGATTTTTCGTGGGTGGCGCGCGAGTTTCCGCGATACTCGCTCGATTTTTCGTGGGTGGTGCGCGAATTTTTGCGATCCTCGCTCGATTTTTCGTGGATGGTGATGCGCGAGTTTCCGCGATACTCGCTCGATTTCTCGTGGGTAGTGCGCGAGTTTCCGCGTTCCTCGCTCGGTTTCTCGTGGGTGATGCGCGAGTTTCCGCGATCCCCGCTCGATTTTTCGTGGGTGGTGGTGCGCGATTTCCCGCGATACTCGCTCGGTTTCTCGTGGGTTGTGCGCGAGTTTCCGCGTTCCTCGCTCGGTTTTTCGTGGGTGGCGCGCGATTTCCCGCGATCCCCGCTCGATTTTTCGTGGGTGGTGATGCGCGATTTTCCGCGTTCCTCACTCGGTTTCTCGTGGGAGGTGATGCGCGAGTTTCCGCGATCCCCGCTCGATTTTTCGTGGGTAGTGCGCGATTTTCCGCGTTCCTCGCTCGATTTTTCGTTGGTGGCGCGCGATTTTCCGCGTTCCTTGCTCGATTTTTCGTGGGTGACGCGCGATTTTCCGCGACCCTCGCTCGATTTTTCGTGGGTGGCGCGCGAGTTTCCGCGTTCCTCGCTCGTTTTCTCGTAGGTGGTGGCGCGCGAGTTTCCGCGACCCTCGCTCGATTTTTCGTGGGTGGTGGTGCGCGAGTTTCCGCGTTCCTCGCTCGTTTTCTCGTAGGTGGTGGCGCGCGAGTTTCCGCGACCCTCGCTCGATTTTTCGTGGGTGGTGGTGCGCGAGTTTCCGCGTTCCTCGCTCGAACTTTCTATGATCTCGCGCGAATTCTCCTAAAATCTGCGCATTTTCTGTACCCCCAACCCCCAACCCTATCTCCAATACCCTTTTTCAGAGTCATAGGTTAATGCTGCGTTTCTTAGGATTCTTGTTGCTACATTCCTAGAATTAATATTTAGCCAATCTACACATTCAAAATTCCTTATCCAGGGCTTAACCAGGAGTAAATAATCATTAATAGCAGAAATATGTGCGTTCCTATATTTCCGTTGGCATCTTCTGCAGTACCATCCACCATGTACGCGCGTAATTCCTATCGCTTTACAGTCAGGACAGATTACACCTTTAACTAAATCTGAATAGTTTATTTCATGTCTTTTCATCACATCGAAATTGTATTCAGTGGAGGCGTTTTTGATTGCGTAGCCGATTTTTTGATGGGGAAAATTCGCAGTGCTTGAGAAACTTTCTTCATTCAGTAATATCTTTGAAGGAATATCTTCTGCATGAGTTACAATTCTAGCAACCTCCTCTTGATCTCCAATAACTTTGATCTTTGTACTCGGTTTGCTAATCGCAACATAATAGTAGATTGGTATGGAAGGAAGCCCTTGTTCCCGAAGCCAAAGCTTGAGTTTTATTGCTTGAATTTCTACTTGGGAAATGGGGTAGGTAATGCCACTCTCCTTCTCGCCATCAGCAAGAATCAATTGCTTTAGATTGTGGTCAAAGGTAATTATATCTATATAATTTTTTACTTCTATGATGTGAATAGCATTTGGGCTAATAACGATGTTGTCGATTTGCGTTTGCTGGCTATTAATCACGAGACAAACATCCTGAAGTGCTGTAAATTTATATGCCAAAAGATTAAGATAATAGCTGAAATTAACTTCACCAGCATAACCCTTTCGCTGCTTAGCCAATTCATATTCAATTTCTGCTTGTTTATTAATTAAACGTTGATATAAAATTTCGTATTTTCTTAGAACGATTGGATAGCGTAGCTTTTTGATATTCATAAAATTCCTCCTTTCTTTTAGTTTAGCAACTGGTGCATATTCGTCAAAAGGAGGAATCTTTATTTCTTGTTGATTCAACAGTGTGAAATTTGCGTAATGACTTAAGAGAAATAGGAAAACTAATCTTTTTATAATTGGTGTTTTTTAATTTTAGAGAATTTATTTTTTATTTAATGACACTCGAATTATTAGTGTGCATGCGCGATTTTGTGGAGCTCACAATCGATTTTCTCATGAGGGTGCGCGAATTACTAGAGCTCATGCGCGATTTCTCACTGAGTATGCTCGATTTCTCACTCACCTTGCGCGATTTTTCCACGAGTATGCTCGATTTCACACTTACCTTGCGCGATTTCTCCCCCCGAGTGCGCTCGAGTTCACGCTCGCCTTGCGCGATTTTTCCACGAGTATGCTCGAGTTCACGCTCACCTTGCGCGATTTTCCCACGAGTGCGCTCGATTTCCCATTCACCTTGCGCGATTTCTCCCCCCGAGTGCGCTCGATTTCCCATTCACCTTGCGCGATTTCTCCCCCCGAGTATGCTCGATTTCACACTCGCCTTGCGCGATTTCACCCACGAGTGCGCTCGATTTCAAGCTCACCTTGCGCGATTTCACCCACGAGTATGCTCGATTTCACGCTCACCTTGCGCGATTTTTCCACGAGTATACTCGATTTCACGCTCACCTTGCGCGATTTTTCCACGAGTGCGCTCGATTTCACGCTCGCCTTGCGCGATTTTTCCACGAGTATGCTCGATCCCCCCCCCCCCTCGCCGTACGCGATTCCCAATTCACCGCACCCGTCCACACAATTCCACCTACCCAGCTCCTAAACTACATTTTATACTTTTCTGCGGTTTTCATTGATTCAAAGCATGCATCCATTACCTTCATATTATTAATCGTATTTGTATGACTTAGCTTCAAATGCTTTTCCCCCTGTTGAATCGCTTCTGAAAGATGTTCAATTTCATTACGATATTGATCACCGTTAACGATTTCCTTCCGAGTAACTTCAGGTTTTTCGACAATTACGATTCCATCTCCACCCTTTTTGTCAGGACGGTATGCTCTAGGAACGACAATTTTTCCTTTTGTCCCTATAACCTCATATTCATTCCGATTAACCAATCCAAAACTCGCATCAAAGGTTGCTCTCTTTCCACTAGCAAATAGTAATTGCCCATAAACATCCGTATCAACAGTATAGTGTGGGTCTACTACCGCATCAGCGTACACTATTTCTGGTTCTTCACGAAAAATGTTCCTGATGGAATGGATGCAATAACATCCAACATCATATAAACTTCCTCCACCTTTCACATGACCCATGCGAATATTGTCTTCCTTGTCACGCAAGTAGAATGAAAATGCAGCACGCATATACTTAACCTCTCCAATTTCCCCCACATCGATAATCTGTCGCACACGCTCATGCTGAGGATGGAAATGATACATAAATGCCTCCATAAAAAGAACATTGTTTTCCTCACAAACAGCAATCATTTCTTTTACCTCATTTGCATCCAAGCCAGCTGGTTTCTCGCATAAAACATGCTTCCCTTTTTCCGCTGCCTTTATTACCCATTCTTTATGTAAATGATTTGGTAATGGAATGTAAACCGCTTGAATGGCTGGGTCATTTAATAATTCATCATAACTATTATAAACAGTCTCAATTTGGAACTTATCGGCTACTGCTCTAGCTCTATTCCCGTTTCTACTAGCTATTGCAACAACCTCCGCATTTGTTGAACGCATAAAAGCAGGAAACAACTCCTTTTGCGCAATATTTGCTGTACTTAAAATTCCCCATTTTATTTTTTCCATGACTTATCCTCCTCAATGAATTAAAACAAACGTTTGTACAAATTAATACAACCACGCTAATACTGTCAGTTTAGATGATATACAAAGCAAAAGAAAGCTATAAAACTACTAGCTTTCTCTACTAATCTTATTTCTTTTTACTTAAAACATCAAAAGCTACTGCAGCTAATAAAACTAATCCTTTAATCGCTTGCTGCCAGTCAATACCAATCCCCATTAACGACATCCCGTTATTGAGTACACCCATTACTAACGCACCAATGACTGCACCGAATACTCGACCAACACCCCCGGTAAATGATGCACCACCGATAACAGCTGCTGCAATTGCATCTAGTTCAAACAAGTTACCCGCTTGAGGTGTAGCTGCATTCAATCGTCCAGCAAATATAAGTCCTGCAAGTGCTGCCATGATGCCCATGTTAACGAAGGCGATGAATTTAACTTTAGCTGTTTTTACACCAGATAATTTTGCAGCTTTTTCATTACCACCAACGGAATAGATATGTCTACCTAAAATCGTTTTATTCATCATAAACGTATATCCAAGAACAAGGACAAGTAATATGATTAGAACATAAGGGATTCCTTCATACAATGCCAACATATACGTAAATAAATTAATGACGATAACAAATAATGCGAGCTTCGTAGCAAATAGAATAGCCGATGGTACTTGTATATTGTACTGTCTATCTGATTTACGTAATTTTATTTCATTTACTATATAAATGACCGAGAGTACTACCCCAATTAATAGTGTTAGAAGATGAAGCTCTCCCCCACCAAACGCTTCTGGTAAGAATGAGGAACTTAAACTACGGAAACCATCTGGAAACGGTGCGATGGTTTGGCCTTGCAACGCAACCAATGTTAACCCACGGAAAATCAACATACCTGCCAATGTAACGATGAATGACGGTATACTTACATATGCAACCCAGAAACCTTGCCATGCTCCAATAGCTGCACCAACAACTAAACATAGAACAATCGAAAGTATGATAGGCAAGTCTTGATTTACTAATAATATCCCTGCCATTGCCCCAACAAATGCTGCGACAGAACCTACTGATAAGTCAATTTCTCCCGTAATAATTACAATTAACATACCGATAGCTAATACGATAATATAACTATTTTGCATAATTATATTTGTTATATTTAGAGGCGTTAGTAAGATACCATCCGTTAGTATTTGAAACAAAATGACAATACCTACTAGAGCAATGATCATTCCATATTGTTTGACATTATTGTTAATGAATTGTTTTATATTATCCATTATAATGACCTCCAACTTCCGTCATGTACGTCATTAGTGATTCCTGACTTGCATCTTCTTTATCATGGCTTCCAGTTACCCTGCCTTCACATAGCGTATATATCCGATCACATATCCCAAGAAGTTCAGGCAATTCAGATGAAATGACAATAATGCTTTTACCTTGTTCAGCAAGGTCATTAATAATTTTATATATTTCATATTTGGCCCCAACATCTATCCCTCGTGTAGGCTCATCTAAAATTAAAATATCTGGGTCGGTAAATATCCATTTCCCTAATACTACTTTCTGCTGGTTACCACCACTTAAGTTACCCGTATTTTGATAGATGGTTGGCGCTTTTATATTTATTTTCGATTTAATTTCTTCTGCTTGAGTGACCTCTAGATTTTTATCAATCATATTTTTCTTTGATACCTTTTCAAGATTTGCCAACGTAACATTGTCTTTAACGGAGTCAATCAATATCAGACCATACTCTTTTCTATCTTCTGAAACATATGCAAGCCCGTTTTTTATCGCTTGATCAACATGATTTAACACAATTTCTTTCCCATCTTTTAATAGTTGTCCAGTGATTTTTTTACCATATGACTTTCCAAAAACACTCATGGCAAGCTCTGTTCTGCCTGCCCCCATTAGCCCTGCCAATCCAACGATTTCTCCACGCTTCACTTTCAAATTAACGTCATGTAATATTTGTCTCTCGGAATCTAGTGGATGATAAACAGACCAATCTTTTATTTCGAATACGACTTCATCTTTTATATTCGGATTTCTCTCTGGGTATAAGTTTGCTAAGTCACGTCCAACCATATCTTTAATGATATGTTTTTCTGTTATATCACCATTCTTCAGTGAATAGGAACTAATCGTTTTCCCATCTCGTAAAACGGTTATGTTATCGGATACTTTGAATAGCTCTTTTAACTTATGGGAAATTAGAATAGAGGTAATACCTTGTTTTTTAAATTCTAGTAATAATTGCAAAAAGTTCTCTGTATCCTTTTCATTTAATGCAGCTGTAGGTTCATCCAGAATTAATAATTCCACTTCTTTTGATAGTGCTTTAGCAATTTCTACTAACTGTTGTTGCCCAACACCAATATTCTTTATTTGCTCCTCAGCGTTTACATGAAGCCCTACCTTCGTAAGTAATTCTCTCGTTTTCCTTCTTGTCTCATTCCAATTAATGATTCCGTTTTTTGCTCGTTCATTCCCCAAGAATATATTCTCTGCAATTGATAATTCAGGAATTAATGCTAATTCCTGGTGAACAATGACGATACCGAGATTTTCACTGTCATTAATATTCTTAAATTCACATGTATTCCCTTTATAAACGATATCTCCTGAATATGTACCATATGGATGGACACCACTTAATACTTTCATCAAAGTTGACTTACCTGCACCATTTTCACCAATTAAAGCATGTATTTCTCCCTCTTGTACTTGGAGATTAACATCGTCAAGCGCTTTAACTCCTGGAAATGTCTTTGTTATGCTTTTCATTTCTAAAATTGTAGAGGTCATCATTTATCACACCTTTAAAAGATAATGGTTAGGACGATTTAGCTCATACGCTAAACCATCCTCAATCACAATGAGAGATTCTTATTGCAATTCTTCTTCTGTGTAATACCCAGTGTCAACAAGTACTTCCTTATAATTATCAACATCTACAGAAACCGGTATTAATAAGTTAGAAGGCACTACTTTGTCCCCATTGTCATATGTTTCTGTATCATTTATTTCAGGTTCTTCACCATTAAGTACGGATTCAACCATATTTACTGCACTTTTAGCTAATTCCCTCGTGTCTTTAAAAATAGTTTGCGTTTGTTCCCCAGCTATTATCGATTTGATCGAAGCTAACTCGGCGTCCTGCCCAGTTACGATTGGCATTGGATTATCTGCTGACCCATATCCTACTGCTTTCAATGAAGAGATAACTCCACGGCTTATTCCATCAAATGGAGAATAAACAACATCTATTTTTTCACCTGAATAATGCGCACTTAATAAATTATCCATACGTTTTTGAGCTTCTGCACCATCCCAACGTAATGTTGCACCTTGTTCGAATGTTGTTTGCTCGCTTCTTACAACAAGTTGCCCATTGTCAATATACGGCTGGAGGATAGACATCGCACCATCCCAAAAGAAATATGCATTGTTGTCATCAGGAGATCCTGCGAATAATTCGATATTAAATGGACCTTCCCCATCAGCTAAGCCTAGCTGTTCCTCAATGTATTCACCTTGTAGCACACCAACTTGGAAGTTATCAAATGTTGCATAATAACTAACATGGTCACTATTCATAAGTAATCGGTCATAAGAAATAACTGGAATGTCTTGATTCTTCGCTTGTTCTAGCACTTCTGTAAGTGCCTCCCCATCAATTGAAGCAATTACAAGAATGTCTACCCCTTTTGTGATCATGTTTTCAATTTGAGAAACTTGATTTTCCACAACATCTTCCGCATATTGTAGATCTGTTTCATAGCCCAAACTCTCAAGCTGCTCTACCATATTATTACCATCATCAACCCATCTTTCTGAAGATTTCGTTGGCATTGCGATTCCTACTGTCTTCACGTCATCGCCACCTTCACCGCCACTTGCATCATTACTACATCCTACAAGTGCCAATGATAGTACCAACATTGAGACAAACAAGACAATCTTTCTCATGATTAAATCCTCCCTCATCCTATATATCTATTATAAGACCCAAACTGGATAGCGCTTTCATTTGGTCTTATAATAGATATATTCAATTATACGTACAATATGTACCTTTTAATTATCTTATACGTACATCTATTACACTTCATGACTTTATAGATATCAATATATTTTTTAAACATTTAGATAAATTATGTTTTTCGAAGAGGACTTAACTACTAGTTCAGATGTATATTCTGGAACACTTATATTCATTAAACAAAAGGCTTTTTTCGCATAATTTGTTGCTTTTTTAGAATTGACATTTGATGTAAAATGCGCAGTAAGTGCTTTGTTGATTTCCGCTCCGGGCAGCCAGTACGCTTTCCGCGGGCACGGCCTCAGCCTCCAAAGAAGCAAAGAGCGCTTCTTCTGGAGTCTTCAGACACGTGCTTTTCCCGCAGGAGTCGACTGGCTGCCCTCCGCTCCAATCAACCACATACTAGCAATAATATTATTAGTAAGTTGAATAGCACAAACCTAGTGGAGGCAATACACGCAGACTCCTGTGGGAGGACAGGCCTAGGTGAGACTACGTAGTGCGTCAGCACGGAGGAGGCTCACCAGCCGCCCACGGAAAGCGAAGTGTATTGCCGGAACGGTGGTAGAGTACTATCTCAGGTTACTACGTATTTTACATCAACTATAAATTAAATTTACAATAGCTGAAAAAACAACAATCTTTTAGAAAACAGCAAACAAAAAAAGGACCCTCCAAGATAGTCAGCACTACCTCCAAAGGCCCTAATAAACGTTACATTATACTTTTATCACGATCTTCTCCAACTCTACCTTCTAGAATTTCTTGTCTAATTCGTGGCATGAATTTTTCATAATTCATTGCTGCAACAGTAATAATCATTAAAACAATCATTAATAGTGGGAAATAGATAAACATTGCTTTTATTGCAAAGGTAGCACTTTCTGGCTGGATTGCTGAATTTGCGATGTAACCACCAAATTGAAGTGCCCAACCAACTAATGCTGCTGTTAAACCTTGGCCAATTTTCATACCGGCACTTGTTAAACTAAATACGGATCCTTGAACTGGTACACCTGATTGCCAGTATACCAAGTCACCAACATCTGCAACGATTGCACTAAGTCCAGCTTGTAATAAAACTAATCCCAACGCATTGATTACAGTAGCGACTACTAAACCTGTTAAGTTTTCTGAGAAAATCATCATGAAACCTGAACCAACTACTGAAACCATTAACCCTGCATTGACACTTTTTCTTAGTCCGTACATACCAACAATTTGTGGTGCAAAGAACAAACCAATAATTAACGGCAATAGGGACGCTGTACTCAAAATCCCCATTACATTTGGATTCTCAAAAATGTATGTTGCATAGTAGATACGTACACCTGTCTCTGTTTGTCTTAAATACCAGAGCAGGTATAATATGATTGCTAGCACAAAGTATTTATTGGCAAATAAAACTTTTATAATTGGAATAAATGAAGTTTTTTGTTTTTCATTTTTCTTCTCTGCAACGTTTCTTTCTTTTACAAACCATCCTGTAATCATCAATGGCACAGCACATAAAAGTCCATAAATTGCTGCTGTAATTGTCCAACCTTGTTGTCCACCACCAAAGTTATCTACTAAAACCGTTGTAAAAGAACTAATCGATAGTACGGCAATGTTTGCAAAAATAAAGCGAATACTACCTAGTGATACACGGTCTTTCTCATCTGTTGTCATGAAGGAAGTCAGCGAAGAATATGCAACATTATTTGCAGTATAGAAAATTACTGAAATAAGAAAATATACGATGAAGACATATGTTATTTTTCCAGTTTGTCCAAATCCACTTGGTACATTAAATAACATAAAAGTTAGGATTCCTAGAATTGGTGCAGTCATAAACACCCACGGCCTTGCTTTACCCCATCTAGAGTTTGTATTATCAATAATTGTTCCCATAAAAATATCACTAACACCATCGAATACACGAGCTAATAATATAATTGTACCGATAATACCAGCACTAATTCCTACAGTGTCTGTCATATAGATGGTTATGAAAGAAGCAATAAACGTCCAGCTATAGTTGGCTCCAAAATCCCCTAAACCAAATGTTAGCTTTTCCATCATTTTTAGTTTTGGCGTTCTTACTGTTGTTGTATTTTTTGTTTCATGCAATTCTTGTTTCAAGCTTTCCATTTTTATCTCCACCTACCATTTTGTCATAAAATCACATGTTGTATTTATTTTAATTTAATTAAATCGCTTTCAGTTTTTAATAAACAGGCATATTTATCTAGTTCTTGTGCTTCAACCTTTTAAAGCGCTTTCTTAAAACCTATTATATAGCAATCGAAATGAATAACGTATGTCAATATGTGGTAGAACCAGCATCCTGCAGGTCTGGTTGGTCTACCAATTCTATAGATTACTCTTCAGCATACGCGCGGATTGATCATAGCTTTAATGCGTTCTAGTTTACCGGATTTATACTTAATCTCGTTTAGTCCTAGTGCATCGTCTTCTAGTTTATGGAAGTCTGTTTTGTTTTCAACGATTTCTAAACCAATACCATCTTTGTAGCTGCTATAACGATCTTCAACAATACTATCAAGTACGTTATCATCAATTAGTTTTTACGCAACTTTTAGACCTACTGCAAAGCTGTCCATCACGGCCAAGTCCACCATTTTTCAAAATTTCATACATTGCTAGAGTTGTCGTATATAAATGAATGCATCGTTTTCTGCACCTAACACTTTCCCAACTTCTAAACCTATTTTCACTTTAGCAGCTGATTAAGCGAAGACATCGGCATTGCTAGAATTTGCTGCACCTTGAACAAAGCGTTGATTACTGAAGTTATTCCCTGTGTTCCAAAGTAATTTTGTTTTGCTATCTTTCATGCATCTTTGATCATTGTAACAATAATATCTACGTTTTGATTCGACTCTCTTAAAGTTGATCCTATTGGTGCGGTATCCACATCGTGGGAGGAAAAATATGAATATCATTAAAATAAGCCATTATTATTTCGTCCCAGCATGCATTCATTGTAACTGTTTACATATTTATTGTAACAACTTATCGTTAGTTTGTCCAATGAATAAACTAAGTCTATACCGAGGATATGCAAGACGAATATGTTTGTTAGAATTTATTAAACTCATTCCAGATTTAAACGATTTAGGGGTAATAAGATTCCTAAAAAAACTGATTAGTGTTTCGGTATCTTAAATAAATGTAATTTAACTAAACCAGCTAATAGTTGTCAATATTTTTCTCTAAAAAATATTAAATTTCTCATGACATACTAAAAATACATGCCAAATAAACCTCTAACTTCATTTTATCTCCACATTTCCAGTCATAGCACTATTAACAAATCCATAAATTAACTTTAACAGTGATTTAGCTTCCTCTTCTGTAAGGTTTTTTAACAGCATCAATAGTACTTTCAAAACTTTCAAACTCATTAGTATCAGTAATTTCTTTCAACATAACCGCCCTCCTCTTCATTCCTGTTGTTATTTAAGAAATTCACCAGATCGTTTAAGTGAATATCTTCACAATTTTATAGTACCACCGGATTTAGAATCGCTTATAAATTTAATAACTAATCTGATATAATTTATATAAAGGTGGTGTTCCATATGTTAGAAGAACAAAACAATGAACCTAAAAGAAAATATGAATGGTTAAGTAAATGGGCTAAAATGACTGGTGAACGTGCTAGAATTGATGCAAAAGTAAATAACACATATATCGTATATGAAAAAGATGGAAAGCTAGTAAAGGAATTTCCAAATGGTGACATTGTTCCCTTGGACAAAGACGGTGAAGCGTAATGGATAGCCACAAACCAATTTTCTTTGTATTTGCGGGTAATAACGGAAGTGGTAAAAGCACGTTACGCAGCTTAATTATTGATAAAATTGGCGTTGATATAAATATTGATCCTGATGCTATCGCTCGAAGAATTGATCCAAAAAACCCTGAGAATAATAGAGTATCAGCTGGTAAGGAAGTCATTAGATCTGTCAATAAGTACATTAAAGAGGGTAAAGACTTTTCAATTGAAACAACCCTTGCTGGTAAAAATGCTATTAAACAAATGAAACATGCAAAAGAGATGGGATATGAAATCACGATGTTTTATGTTGCACTTAGTAATGTCAACCAAAACATTGAAAGGGTTGCAATGAGAGTAAAGAATGGTGGTCATCAAATCCCAACTGAAGATATTATCAGAAGGAATAAAACTTCTTTTAAACATCTTTATGACTATGCCTATATGATTGACAACCTTGTTTTAATTGATAACAGTGAGGATAATGGGGAAATTGTACTTGAAGTAAATAATGGGATAATTACTTTCGAAGCAACAAACCTCCCCCAATGGTCACTACCTGTTTGGGAACAGTCAAGAAGGAATTAAATGATCAAGCCGATTTTTCTAGTTTTAAGAAAATCGGCTTTTACTATCTTGTGCAACAATAAACAAAAAAATCTTATTGAAGAAAAGCACCAGTTACTTTCAGAACAACATTTCACATACTTTATCTTGTTAAATTAAATTTGGAAGATAAATAATAAATAAGTAAAATTATAATTGCGATAATAAAAGGATAACTAATTAACACAATTGGATTCGTGTGTTCAACTAAACTAAACTCTCCCCATTCAAGCCACAAACGCCATCCCATTCCTAAAGCACTAAGTAATAAGCTAACTATAAATATCAGTAGAGGACGCCCTTTAAATAACCCTATGAATATATTCGCAACAACAAAATAAAACAATAGTGCAATAAATAAGAAAGACCATTCAAAACCTTTTAATCCAGGAATCACAAAAGTAAAGGTTATGCTAGCAGTAAAAACAATTGCTATAATACTCATAACCAGAAAACTTAATCGTTTTTCTTGGACTTGCCTATAAAAGTTATCACCTAACATTGCTTACCCCTTCCTTAAACTTTTTCAATTGTAATTTTTCCATATAATCTAGTTTAAGTATTCTGCAATTTAGCTTAACACATTTTAAGTTTTTATTTGCTGCTCTTGAAGAAGTTTGATGCTACCAATAATATTATGCCTATTACAATTAAGGGAATAGAAAATGATGTGTATGGTTCTGGTGCTTCTATTATTCCTATCGTCTGATTAAGTGTAAATCCAATAGCGAATAGAAGTATTCCTATAAAATATAACAATTTTCCTGTCCTATTATGTTTTTTCAAAAAATCACTCCTAGTATATTTAATGCACCAGATAATACAACAAGAAACGACCTTCTATTTTTAGCTGGATAAGAAAACTTATATCACTTTAACTTTCGTTGATTTTTTAGCATTTGTCGCAAATATTCTTCTGATTTTCCTTTAGGAATACTAAGGCTTTCCCATTCCTCACTTTTAATTTGCTTACCAATATAAACAATTTGTCCGATATGATAACCGTAATGAGCCATTTGCCTTTCAATCGCATCAATAACCGTATGGCTTTCGCCACGAATATAAATATTTTTTAATAAATCCTCTTCATTTAAATTATTAATTGTTTTATTAAGAGTACTCCAACCTTTTTCCCAAATAGAAATCATTTCTTGCTTTGAAGATATAGTGTTTGCGAATTCTTGGTCACGTTCCCTATTGACCTTTTCACCATCAGAAGTTAAGAAATCAGTCCATCTTGAAATCATATTTCCACTTAAATGCTTCACGATGATTGCAATATTATTAGAAGATTGATTTAAGGCCCAGTGTATATCATCTTCTGACAATTGTTGTATTGTCTTATCTCCTAGTTCTTTAACACTTCTAAACCTTTCTTGAACGTAAGCCCGAATTATAAAAAAGTGCACTTTTCAAAGTAAACATGACAAATAACCGTGAATCCATGATTTTTAAATTGGATTTACGGTTATTTCACTTTATTCGCACATTCCTCTTGAATTA
>NZ_RBZO01000002.1 GCF_003628445.1 Oceanobacillus bengalensis | reverse complement strand
TTCTCACTCAATATAATCACTCCTGATGTTTCCCCCTAACATGTCATTAGGGTTATTTTCTATCAAAAGTGGCTCAGTTTTCAATTGCTATGGTGGCTCACTTTTAAGTTACCATATACACACCACCCACAACTAAAACATTACCTTCTTTTAATTGAGAGGGGTTTTTATATTCAGATGAATGTAACTGAACTATATCCTTTGATAGTTTTTTTGCAAAGGCAGGAATTCTAGGCTTTTGAAAAGGACCAGTGGCTATTATGATATTTTCAGCTTTATATTCCATATGCTCCGTATAAATGGAAAAAGTCTTATTCATTTTTTGAACACTCGTCACGTTAGAATTAAATTTAATTGGTAAGTTAAAGGATTCCGCATAGACCTTCAGATATTGTGAGATTTCATCCTTTGTAGGAAAGTCTTGGGGATCCCCTATGAGTTCTAGCCCCGGTAACGAACTGAATGCTCTTGGGGTAAATAAAACTAAGGAATCATATCTCCTATCCCATACTTCTCCTGCTTCTTGACTTTTATCTAATATGAGGAATAAATGATTAAACTGCTTTAAGTAATAACCTACTGCAAGACCAGCTTGTCCAGCACCGATAACAATCGTATTGTACATTTCCACACACCCCATTGGTATACTATGTGTATATTAATTTAAAATGGTAAGCTTATCCAATCCATGCGATTGAATAGCTTACCTAAATTTACCCTTTAACCTTTAAAAGCCGTAGTGCATTTAAAATAACAATAACAGCAGCTCCAGTATCACTTAGCACAGCCATCCAAAGTGTAAGCCATCCCGGAAATATAAGAACTAATGCCACAAATTTTACTATTAATGAAAACCAAATATTTTGTTTAATAATCGCTAATGCTTTTCGACTCAACTTAACAGTATGTGGTAATTTTTCTAGATTATCAGCCATTAAAACGATATCAGCAGTCTCCATTGCTGTATCGGTTCCTGCTCCACCCATAGCAATTCCCAAATCGGATGTAGCAAGTGCCGGTGCATCATTTATACCGTCACCAACCATAGCAACTTTGTGACCCTCTTTTTGTAGTTGCCTAATCGCACCCACTTTATCTTCTGGTAATAATTCTGCAAAGTATCTATTGACATTTGTTTCATTCGAAATCATTTTAGCAGTACCCTCATTATCACCAGTTAACATGACGAGTTGGTTTATACCAACTTGTTTCAATCCATATAATGCTTTTACAGTAGTTGATCGAACGGAATCCGCAACAGAGATAATACCCATAATTTCTTGCTCTGTACCTATAATAACTACTGTTTTCCCCTGACTTTGTATTTTTTCTACTTTAGACCTAACATCATCTAAAGATACTTCTAGATCTTCAAATAGTTTTAGGTTCCCAGCATAATGAATGTCTCCGTTGATTGTTGCTTGAACACCCTTACCGACAATGTTTTTAAATAACTCTCCGTTTTTAGCCTGAACTCCCTTATCTTTGGCGTATTCAACAATCGTTTTTGCAATTGGATGTGTGGAATAATCCTCTAATGTAAATGCAAGTGATACTAATTCATCTTCAGAAGTGCTTATTGCTTCAATTCCGGTAACTTTTGGCTTTCCTTCTGTTAATGTTCCTGTTTTATCAAACGCAATGGCATTAATAGCACCTGCTTTTTCTAGGAACGTGCCACCCTTTATTAAGACACCATTCTTTGCAGCGTTTCCGATAGCAGAAACAATAGCAACAGGAGTAGATATAACAAGCGCACATGGACAAGCAACTACTAATAACGCAAGCCCTTTATACACCCACTCTCCCCAAGTACCAAATCCGAACAAGGGTGGTATCACAATGACTACTATTGCTAGCGCAAAGACAATCGGTGTATAAATACTCGCAAACTTATCAATAAATGCTTCAGTTGGAGCCTTTTGCTCCTGTGCTTCTTCCACCAAATGGATGATTTTTGATAGACTTGTATCTTCAACTAATTTGGTAACTTTCATTTCAATCGAACCACTCTCATTAATGGTCCCTGCATACACCGTATCTCCAATTAACTTATCAACTGGGATTGACTCTCCAGTGATTGGAGCCTGATTCACAGTCGTCTCACCTTGGATGATTTCACCATCTAACGGAATTCGATCACCGGGTTTAATAACAATAATTTGGCCAACGGAAACTTCTTCTACAGGTTTCTTAATTAATTCTGCCCCAACTCTTACCCATGCCTCTGACGGTGCTAAATCCATTAGATTACGGATAGATTTTCTAGTTTTTTCAATGGAGCTATTTTGCAGAACATTACCTAATGCAAATAACCATACAACCGTCGCTCCTTCAAACCATTCTCCGATTAATGCAGCTCCAATCGCTGCTGCAGACATTAAAACATTCATATCAAGAGAACGACTTTTTATTGCATAGTAGGCACTTTTCACTGGTTTATAACCACTGATAACCATTGCAATAGCATATAGAATGGTGGTCATGAGTGGAGATACACCAGTATAAGAACCAATAAATCCAAGCGCTATTAAAATACCAGAAAAGGTAATGAAGCCATAACCTTTTTTGTTTTTGGGAGTATCTGTAGATTTATCACGATTTGTAATTAGTGAAGCTTTATACCCTAGTTTCGATACTTCCGATACAATATCATCCACACTATTTTCATGCCCTATTTTCATCTTTCCGGTTGAAAAATTAACAGCAACCGTATTAACTGTTGGAATCTTATTTAAATGATTCTCAATACTTTTGGCACAACTACTGCAGTCCATTCCTACAACATCATAAGTTCTTAAATTTTTGTTTTGTACTAATGGTTCAGCAGTAAATCCGAGCTTATGGACTTCGCTTTCTATACTATCGAGAGACAATGCGTTATTTCCAATAATTTTCAATTTTGCAGTATTGTAATTTACTTTAGCCTCTTGAATGTAACTAAGTCTATTAAGCCCTTTTTCAATAGTTAATGCACAAGAAGGACAATCCATTCCATGTACCCGATATTCGATCTTATCACCCTTCATAGGAGTTGAATTAATGTTAGGTGTTTCATCATTCTTGCTGCAACAACTTGCTGTTTCAAATGTATTATCCTGTTCTTTGCTACTGCAACAAGAATTCACCTCTAAATCTTTGGATAGTTCTGAGCCACAACAATCGTTGGTCATTTCATTTTTTTCACTACTACAACAAGATGAATTAGTTGCAGTAATTGCTATTTCTTGAAATGAATTTTGGCCGCTGCAACAACTATCCTCCACTTCTTTTGTATCTGCCTTTTCAGTATTACTATTGCAACAGTCTTTATTATCCTCAATAGTTATCGGTTCTTCTTTTGAACTGCAACACTTATCTGCCATTTATTTCACCTCCATTAATCGATATGATTTTCACAACAAGCAATATCATTTTGAACATCCTCAAGCACCACATCAAACATGGATAATAAATCACGTACTAATTGATTACGCACGCGGTAATATACATATTTGCCATCTTGTCTTCCTACAATAAGTCCACAACCTTTTAAGCAAGTTAAATGCTGCGAAATGTTCGATTGATTGCCATTTAAATCGTCAACAATCTGAGTAACAGTTTTTTCATCCTCTTTTATACTTTCGAGAATTTGAATTCTCGTTTTATTTGAAAAGCCGTGTAAGAACTTCATTTTAGTATCGATATCAACTTTTATCACGTAACTTCCTCCTTATATTAGACATCACTAATATGATTTGTTATTATCATATTAGCAATTACTAATATGTGTGTCAAACTGTTATTTGTGAAAAGCATTTGAACAATACAGGATTATGCTTACCCTTAAAGGGGCTAGTGGAATGTCAGGCATTGATACTGAAAAATTTAAATCATCAATTGGGAGTAATTCAGAAATGGCCGAGGTAAATAAAGATACAGAATTGGTAACAGAATTCGATGTCCAACTCACACCAACGATCATGGTTAACGAAATAATGATTGAAGACCCATTTGACTATGAGGCTATTAAAGATGCTATGGATAAATAACTAGAGGAAAATTAGGATATGAAAAAATAGATATTTCACAACTAGCTCTTTATATAGCTGGGCTAGTTTCAGTTGTTGCAACACTTGGAAGTCTTTATTTTATTGAAATAAGAGTTTTTGTTCCATGCGAACTTTGTTGGTATCAGCGAATTCTTATGTACCCATTATCTTTGATTCTTGGAATAGCAACATTTCAAAATGATAGGTCTGTTAAAAAGTATGTGTTACCAATAGCAGTCATTGGCTGATCTATTTCTCTTATTCACTATTTAGAGCAGAAAGTTCCGGGGTTTGCAGCAATAAAACCGTGAGCTAATGGGGTTCTCTGTAGTGCTGAATATATTAATTGGTTTGGATTTGTTACAATACCATTTTTGGCATTAGTTGATTTCACCCTAATTATCGTATTTATGCTATTTATTAAGAGTCCAAAAAACAATAACAAAAAGGTTGCAATTCCATATATATGTGAATTGCAACCTTTTTACATTTTCCGCATTCTCATATTTCCAGCTTACTCAACACCTAGCATTATTCCAACATATATAGATAGGGCCAATAATAATGCAGAGAATGTAGAAATAAAAACTGAATTCCTTTTAATTGCAGCAAAAATGGTTAATACCATAAATATTAAACCTAATCCAAATAACAAGTAACTCTCCATCCCAAAGAAAACCGATACATTAAAGATGTCTGAACTACTAGCATTTTGAATTACATTTACAATTTCCCCATCATATAAAGTTTCAAAAAGAGGTGAAGCCCCTTCCGTTACTAACAACATATAGATTTGATGTGGTGGCCATGACTGTCCCATAAATGCTGTCAATCCAAACACAATTAATGCATAAGCACTTTCCGCCCTTGTCCATTTTAGAGGATTAAATGATTCTTGACTACTTTTTCTCCTAAACAGAATTCCATTAATGAATGCAAAAAGAACTAATGAAATAATAAATATATGTTTTATTAATAGCGCTTGTCCGTAATTCACGATAAGGCCATTTTGGTATTCTTGTAAAACAGTTGCATTTGGATCATCATATGAATTAATATCAATTTCCATTGTAAAATATCCAGCCACAATAGTAATTGCAAGGCAGATGATTGCAACAGGAGTAAACCACTTTAGGAATGCTAACCAATTATTTTTATTTTTGGAGAACCAACTTACTACAAATAATATACCAATCCAAACAGTTACCGAAAGAAAATGTAGTGAATGGAAGAGAAATCCTTGCCATTCTGTAATCGATGCGGCATGACTTGACCTTGTATACCCAAAAAGCATTAGTAAGGTAAGAACCATAGCCCATGTGATTAGATGTATTTTTGAATTAAAATTCCTAGCTAGTAATACACAAATTAAAATAATAGATACAAAAGACATAAACAACCATGCTTTTCCTATTTCAAATGTAAGCACAACATTTTTTAAAACTAACCAGAAGTCATAATCACCAGCCAATATTTTGGCGGTTTGAAAAATTGGTAGAAAAGCAGCTATTGGTATGATAACTGTAGCTAAATAAAGAACTTTCTTTGGGATGTGAATAGTCGGTCTTTTATTTTCTGAAACTAAGATTAGGATAAAATATCCGATTAGCATGGAAAAACAAATATATAATAAAAACTCAGTTAATGAAATTAATAGCATAAAGCACCTCCCTCTTATTTCTTCCGTTTACCAAACAACATCCATACTACTAACAAGATACCAACGATAATTAGGAATATAATAATTACAGATAAAGCGGAAGTTTGCTCACTATCATTGCTTGTTTGTTGTTCTGGTGTTGTCTGCTTCTCTGAGTCTTGATTTATTTCATTTCCACTTTCTTCATCACTATTAAGATTCGCATTATTTGAACTACTATCAGTTTGTTCGTCTTTGATTTGGGTTACATTTTCTTCTGACTGATTAGTTTCAGATCCCTTTACAGTAAAAGAATATTGATTTTCAATAAGATGGCCATCTGCACCAATTACTTTCCAATTAACCTGGTATGTACTGGCCTCAAGTGAATTCTGAAATGTTGCTTTGAGTACGTTATCCGTAATATCAATAGACGGTGGTTGTATTTCTTCCCCAGTATCATTTATAAGAAAGAGTGTACTCCCATTTTCAATTTTGGTGTTGAAAGATAGTTCTATACTTTTTAGATTTTCGTCTAGTTCTTCTCCCTCTGCTGGCGTGGATTCTTCTAGTACAGAATGTGCATTTACCATACTAAATGGGAGCAGACTAAACACTACTAAAGCAACAAATAATAAATGATATCCCCCTATTTTAATCATAGAATCTTCCTTTCCCTAATTCATTATATTACCTATACCGAATCATAGCATTAACAGTATAAAAGATAACTACCCTGTCCAAATTGTAAGCAAATCGTCATAATATAACCTTAAAAAATAATGAAAGTTATTGACAAAAAGTAAGCCTCCATTAAATTAAAATGCAGGCTACTTAATTTATCAAGTCCAATTAATTCTAATGATCATGGTTATGTGCAGAAGATTCCTGAGAATTTTGACACAATAATGAGTCTTCATGAGGATGGTCATTATTTTCCATCTGAATGGTTACGTGACCAATACCTTGATGCTCAAGTTCATGTTCTAGTTTTCTCAAAATGTTTTGGCTTTCATAAACAGATAAATTCCCGTCTACCACTGCGTGGCATGAAAGAGCATTTTGCCCACTAGTAATACTCCAAACGTGTAAATCATGAATATTTATTACACCATTGACATTTTCCATTGTTTTAGCGATATTATTCAAATCAACATTCTTGGGAGTCCCCTCCATTAATACGTGTACGGCATCCTTTGTTACTCGCCATCCACTTATCAATACAAGTACTGCCACTATAACACTTGCTAGTGGATCAGCCCAACCCCAACCAAAGAACATTATTAACAATGCTGCAGCGACCGCCCCAACAGAACCTAGTAAGTCACCTATCACATGAAGAAAAGCAGCACGTAGGTTTAAGTTTTCTTCTGTATCACCACGCATTAATATCCATGCAACAAAAATATTTACTAATAAACCGATTGAAGCAATAATTAACATTCCAGTCGATGCAACTTCAGGTGGATTTTGAAACCGTTGAAATGCTTCATAAAAGATATATATTGCAATTAAAACGAGAGTCACCCCGTTAAAAACTGCGGCTAAGATTTCAAAACGTTTATACCCATAGGTTTTACTATAGTTTGCAACCTTTTCCCCTAATGTAAATGCAAGCAACCCTACTCCAAGGGATATAGAGTCACTTAACATATGTCCTGCATCAGATAATAATGCAAGACTGTTGGTTATAAATCCACCTACGGCTTCAACAATCATATATGCTGTAATAATGATAAAACTTATCAATAGTGCCTTTTTGTTTGCCCCATGTGTATGGTCATGTCCATGATTGTGTCCCAATTGTATAACCTCCTACTTTTGATAGAGAGAGCATATATTTATATATGCTCATATAACAAGCTTAATTGCGCATATTAGTATTTCATAATCCTTATTATAGGTTATGAAATACTAATTATGACAGGCGTGTTCTATGGTTTGTTTAAGCATATTCATTACGTGTTCATCATCATGCGAGTAGTATAAGGTTGTCCCTTCCCTACGATATTTTACTAAGCGTAAATTTTTCAAAAAACGTAATTGATGTGAAACAGTGGATTGCCTAAGATGTAAGGTTTCTGCAATTCTATTTACAGAAAATTCTTTGTGAAACAATAAGTTAAGAATCCGTATTCTTGTTGGATCACCCAATGCTTTAAAAGTTTGTGATACTACAAATAATGTTTCTTCATCCAAGTCCTTTTTGTCTATCTCCACCTGTTCCTTCTTGTCTTCCATAAAAGTTCTCCCCCTTTTTAATTAGTATGTATAACAATTAATAAATAAACTTTATAATAATTGAACTACTATATGTATATATTAGTATATGTTCATATTTTATATATATAATAAATAATTGTCAATCCGTAATAAACAGTATAATCATTAATCGGTAACAATATAAAATAAGAGACAACCTTTTTTAAGGAGCGATTATATGGATACAACTTGGATAATTAGTGCGTTCGCCTCAGCTCTTGGTATTAGTGTTGGTGGTGGACTTGCATGGTTAATGAAAGGCTTCCATAGGGGATTTAGCTTTATTTATTCATTGTGTGCTGGACTAATAGTAGGGTTATTGTTTCTTGAAATGATTCCTGAGAGTATTGAATTAGGTGGTTGGATAATTCTTGCCGTTGGGGTTACATTAGGCTTGTTACTATTTCAATACATTCACCAATTAATGAATAAAATTACGATCATCACTAATAGTCATCAAAAAGACATTTTTGTTCGTTCCGGAGTGCTTTTAGCCTTTAGCATTGCATTTCATAATTTTCCGGTTGGTATTGCACTTGGGCCAACAATGGGTACAGAATTAGGTGCTTTAATGCTAACAACACTAGTCCTGCATAACATACCAGAAGGAATAATTGTTTTTACCCCATTGTTTCTAGCCGGATTTGGAATACTTACTTGTGTGTTTATCACAGCCATTATTACATTACCACTTGCTTTAGGGACATTACTAGGGCAATTATTTAATTTTGGAATGTCCCCCTTACTTGCCTTTATGATAAATCTATCCATTGCTATCATTTTTATGGTTGCAGTAAAAGAAATCTTCGGTGAAGCGGTTAAGAATTCTACTTTGCTGTATTCTTCAATCGTTGGTTTGTTTGGATTTGGAATTATTTATTTGTACATAAACCTTTCATTATAGTGGAAGAATGTATCCAATAGGAAATGTACCTAACCTTAACACTTTTCCTTAACCTGAACCCGCAAACAATAGAAGATAATATTGTGTAACAAAAGTGGCCACTACAGTCATAATGTAATAAAATAACCCATCTCTTCCATTTATGACTAGAGAGATAGGTTATTTTTGTTACTATCTATTAATTATCCACATGATTTCACGCTCTCATGGAGTACTTATTCTTGATCATCACTTGTACCCTCACCAATTGTTATAGACTTTTTAGGCATTGTATGTAAATCCCTTGCTGTCGTGTGAGCATACATTTCATAGATCCCCTCTGTATCAAAAGTTACGTCAGCAGAATACGTGCCATCCCCATTATTATTGGATTTGATCTTTGTACTATCTTCTTCGTTTCCTTTTTCCCAATATTCAAATTCGACTTCATCTGCGTCTGTTACTCTTTCGTCACCATATGTAACTATAGCCTTCAATTCTATTGTTTCACTAATATTAGCCTTATCTGGAACTTGGAATTCAACTTCAAGCATTTTTAGTTCATCTGTTTCCTGTTCGTTCCCATTTTCGGTTCCATTTCCACATGCAGCTAATAGCCCTATTAATAAAACGAACATTGATATACCTATTTTTATTCTCATTTCTATAATCCTCCGATTTTGAATCATTGATTTTGATTATTTAAGTACTATTTTAAGATCATTAATAATTTGTTCTATCGACTCAATTTCGACACCTTTGTAATTTTTAACGACCTCCCCTTCTGGATTTACTAAATAGAATCTAGTACCATGCATTACTTGATTAGAACCTTCTGGTGGTTTTTCCAAAGCGGACATAAACGAGTTTACCGATAATTCCTTAATAGTTTGAAAATCATAGCCTGTTAAAAAAGCCCAATTTTCTAAATCAGCCTGATAGCTTTCTGCATATTCCTTTAAGACTTCCGGTGTGTCGTACTCAGGATCAACGCTAAATGATATAAGTTGGGCATCCAAATTTTCTTCTTTCATTTTGTCTTGAAGTTTAGACATATTAGATGTCATTGGCAAGCAGACTGTTGTACAGTTTGTAAAAATAAAATCTGCAATCCACCATTCCCCTTTCAATTCTTCTAAGGACAGTGTTTCTTGATCTTGCGTTGTAAACTCGAAACCCATCACCTGTTTTGACATATTTGTTTCAAGTTCTTGACCACAAGCAACTAGAAAAATGGTAAGAACAACCATTAGAATTCGTAAACGCTTCAATATATGTCCACCTTTCTATGCATTTATAACCTCATTTTTTCTAGTTAATCAGTAAAATCCATTTCGTTTTTCCTTAAAAATTTAGTAGTTAATTCACTAATAAATGTTATATATAAAACAATTATCAATTTTCAATTATATAAAAATAAATGATTATAATATAGATTAACTATAATTCTTCTTTTTAGTTAAATTAATTGTACTTACTAGGAATACAAATATACTTATACAAAAGGTAAACCTACATTTTTGTATATTTATAGGGCCTTAGAATGTCTTAGCCTTTATAATTTTCATAGTTTGTCCGTTAATAAGGAAATTTTATATAAAACATCAGAACTTAAAGTTATAATACTTCTGTATTTAGCCATAACACAATATATAGTTCCAAAGCAACAGGTATAACCTCTTTATGCATAGGAATGCAATCCAGCTATAACTAGGTTTACTACAATTAAATTAAACATAATAATTCCGAATCCGATTACCGCTAACCAAGCAGACTTCTTACCATGCCATCCTCGTGATAGACGTAAATGAAGGTAGGCTGCATAGAAGAACCAAGTTACTAATGCCCACACTTCCTTCGGGTCCCAACCCCAAAATCTCCCCCAAGCAGCTTCGGCCCAAATAGAAGCGAAAATTAAACCACCTAGAGTAAACACTGGAAATCCAATTGCTACTGAGCGATATTCTATTTCATCAAGTAAGTCAGACTTTATATTTTTAAGTAGTGGCTGTATAGCTGCTCCAACACGCTTTCTTATTATAAGTCTAGTAATAAGATATATAATGGACCCTGTAATCACTGACCATATCACAGTGTTAAATTTTCGCCCTGAATCACTTCCTTGAAACCATGCGGGTGTTTCAAACCATGGTTCCATCACACCTTCTGTAAGGAGCATCCCCTCATTTGGGGCGGCAATGGCAGGTAGGTGATACTCCGTCGTATAAATCTGGCTATCCGTTGAATGCTCAAATGTAACATTATAGTTTGATATATTAAAGGTAGTTGTAATTACAACAAACCCAATAAATACAAATAAAAGATAAAGTATAGATTCAAGCCATACTCGGCTCTTGCTTTTTACCGATTGGTCCACTTCCTTGATAAGATACATTAATCCTACAACAAAGCTAATACCTAGAATTCCCTGACCCAAACCAACAGTGGTAACATGAATATACAACCAGTGGCTTTGAAGTGAAGGCACTAAAGGGGCTAATTCCTTTGAAAACATACTTCCATAAGCTATGATAATCATTGCAATAGGTAATGCAAAAAGGCCTAGAAAACTTAGCTTGTAGTACGCATAAATAATGATAAAACCAAGTACGAGTGACATTCCTAAGAATGTTAAAAACTCAAACATATTACTAACCGGGGCATGTCCGCTAGCAATCCATCTTGTTATGAAATAAACTAGCTGTGCTAAAAAACCGATTACCGTTATAGTAATACCAATCTTACCTGCAATTCCTTTTTTATGTTTTTTTCTTTTATCCCTGATTGTTGCCCCGAAGAAGAAGGTTGCAATTAAATAGAGTATAAACGCTATATATAGAGCCATACTACTTATATTTTGTAGATCCATAAAGATTTACCCTCCTTATTTTAAAAGAATGCATCCCTTAATGTTTTTCCTTTTCATCTAATTCCTGCTGATCAACTACCATCTTGATATCTGTATTTTCTAAAACCGTTTCTATGTCTTTTTTTATGCCAAACCAGTTTTTATTAGTATGTGCTGCCATCAGTAATCCCCCATCTTTTGTGCGATTTATCCAAATTCTTCGATGCTGCCAGTACATCCCTTGAATAACACCTACCATGAATATAGCAGCACCAAGACCAAAGAACGGAAGAGACCGATCATATCTAAAAGCCAAGCCACTTACATCATGCATTTCAAAATCAATAATCCCCAATTTATATTCATTTTCTTCTGTTGGGTCAATATTTTTTCCTATTCCCAGAAAACTAACTTCAGCTGTATCACTTTCGGGTGGATATACCAATAATACAAAGGCAGGGTTTCTTGGGAAATTCGTTTCTGATGCTGGTACACCATTATCATCTAGATAGTAATCAGGGTAATATTTATCTAAAACTATTCTAAACCCATTATCTAGAATAAATTCGGACTCTGGTTCCATTAAATCCACCGTGAAAGCACCTAATTCTTCCTCTTTTGAATCATTTGTTTTATAAATTTTAAATGTCATACTTGAAAATTCATTTAGTTGATACCCAGACTGAAATAATTTATAGCCTTCAAATTCCAACGGCTGATTCATTTGAATAGATTCTTCAGCAATCGGCTCTAATTTTGGTTCAGCACCAGGAATAGGTCTCGCTGCCTTATAAATAATAACATCGGATTGATAGTTACTCACTACCGTCCCTACTTGTTCTAAAGCTTCTTTAAACCTTTCATCACTTTCATCATTTTCATCATATGTTTCGAGTATGAAGTCCTTATTTTTAATATAATACTCTCCGTCCGTACCAGGTAAAACTGTTGTTTCACCTTCTCGTACCCAGACATATTCATCCATATAAAAAATAGGGGTAAATCGAAGGATAGCAGCTAATAGAATAATAATTAACCCTATATGATTGACGTATGGACCCCATCTGGAAAATCTTCCTTTTTCCGCTAGTATATGTCCATTTTCTTCCGCAATTTTATAACATCGTTGTCTTAATTTATTCTTAACACTTTCTACCTCACTATCTGTTACCTTTTCAGTTTCACTATATAAACGTTGTCTGCTCAAAAATGATTTATGTTTTTTCGGTTTTTGATTTCGCAATGCTTTGAACAAAGGGACGAATCGGTCTAAACTGCAAATAACAAGTGATACTCCGATTAATGCAATCAAAATCATATACCACCACGAAGAATAAAGATTGTGGAATCCCAACTGGTAAAAAATGAGGCCTAAAATTCCATATTGTTCCTCATAAAAAACTGCAGGATTACGATTTGGTGCATCTGGAGGTATGTACATTTGCTGTGGGAATATGGTTCCAAGCATAGAAGCTATTAAAGCTAATATGATTAACCAAACCCCGACCTTTACAGAAGAGAAAAAACTCCATATTCGATCAACAAATGACTTGGTATACGTTTGTGAACGACGAGCCGTCCCTTCATACCGCATATTTAATAATTTTTTCCCCTCGTTACCGTCTATATGTTGATTTCCTGCAACAGGTTTTCCACAGGACTCACATAGAACTGTACCAAACGGGTTCACATGACCACATTCACATTTTACTTTACTCATCATTAATCCCTCACAGTAGTAATAAAACCTTTCCTCAAACCCTCATAATACTAATCTCGTAAATTCTTTTAATTTAAGTTTATTACCAATTAGAAAAGTAATATATAAATCTATCAACAACAGTTTTTTCCTTACATAAAAATTACTCTATCGGTACTCCACCTCTCCTTTATAAAAGTTCAAGTGAATTTTAGAAACCATAAAAACCAAACCATCCAGCCAAGAACGAGGTTAATTTAGTCATCCAATCAAAAAATAGAGCAATCCCCATGAAAATCATAATATATCCACCAATTTTCACTAGTTTGAGACTATGTTTCTTAATCCACTTTAATTTGCCAATAAAGAATGCTAATAATAGAAACGGAATAGAGAAACCTAATACATAACTTATCATCATCACCATACCAATATCAGGGTTTGTTGCAGCTAACGATAATACAATAGCTAAAATCGGTCCAGTACAGGGAGTCCAACCTAAAGAAAATGCCATTCCTATAACAAATGATCCAAAATATCCCCCTGGGCGATTTTTAAAACTTATTTTTTTGTCTTTCATTAAAAATTTAAAATTAAAAACCCCTACAATTACTAGCCCAAAGAAAATAATCAAAATCGCACCCATCTGCCTAATCAAACTCTGATAAGTTAACAAAAACTCGGATACAAAGGATGTGGTAAAACCAAGCATAATAAAAATACTTGAGAAACCAAGTAAAAATAGGATGGTATGTAAAAGAGCTTTTTTGTTCATCTTTTTACTATCTTCTTTTATCTCATTTACGCTCATTCCAGTTATGTAAGATAAAAAAGCTGGATATAGTGGTAATACACAAGGTGAAATAAAAGATAGAAAACCAGCTCCAAAAGCTAGAAAAATGTTTATTTCATCCAAAACATAACCTCCTTATTTAAAATTCACTACTTATTGTTTTGGCAAGATTTCTTGTAAATATCCTTCCAAACTCTCTAATGTAAGGGCGCCAATCACTGTTCTTTCAATGTCCCCATCGGGATTAATAAAAATTGTACTTGGGATAGGTCCTATTTTATATAAATCCCTAACTTCACCTGTTTTATCATGTGGAATAGGAAAGGTTAAATCGTACTTATCTATAAAACCATCTACAACTAATTCTGTATTATCCAAACTTACTGCAATTATTTCAATACCCTTCTCTTTATATTCAGGATAAAGTGCTTGCATATAAGGCATTTCTTCTTCACACGGCTTACACCAAGTTCCCCAAAAATTAAGCATTACTCCCTGCCCTTTAAAATCACTAAGTTTGACAGATTCTAATTCATTATTTTTATTAATTTGATTTAATGCGAAATCAGGAGCTTCATCTCCTACTTGATATACAGTTTTATCTGCTTGTAAATTTGAGACTAAAGCAAAGACTATAGCACCAACTAATACAGCTAGAGTCATTGTTCTAAAAATTAAGCGGTTTCTTTTTTTTCTACTTTTTCTATTTTTAATTTCATCTAGACTCATAATTACACCCCTTATAAAAATTTATTAAATACTTTAATAATACAGATTAGTAATTCAAACCTTTCTGCAGACGTTAAACCTTAACATACCATGAGTATGTGCGGAAATTATGAAGTTTTTAATATGTCACAAAATGGTCACAACTTATCCAAATATCATTGTCCAGATATTAATTGCTATTAAAATTTCCGTCAATAAACCACTGTTTTTTACCACTGTTTCCTTTTCTATTTTTTCGACAAAAAAAGCAAACCAACTTATCGTTATATGGCTTGCTTTCAACTATTGTGACAATTATTATGGTATTTTTCGGTAAAAAATATTAGAAAAGTATCATTTGTTTGTACATTTAAGGAAAACTAAATTTAAAGAAGGATTTTTTAAATAAAAAGTCATACTTCTATGTTGAACAGATTATATTGAACCCAATTGTTAAAATTCCCCAACATATAGATACATTTATTTACTAATATTCGTTTTCTTGATTAATAACATGAAAATTATAATAAGAGTAAAGGCTGTTAAAGCCAAAAATGGAATGGTTATGAATCCGAACCAATTAATATACTGCATGTTACAGGGGACACCACTCGTGCATGGTTTTATTGCCGCAAAACCGGGTATTTTCTGTTGCATATAGTGAAAAAGTGAAATAAACCAACCTATTACCGCCATTGGAAGGACATACTTCTTGACCGTAGAATCACTGTTGAAGGAAGCAATTCCTAACATTAGAGCCAATGGATACATTAGAATCCGCTGATACCAACATAGTTCACAGGGGATAAATCCCCGTATTTCACTAAAATACAGACTTCCAAGGGTTGCAACTACCGAAACTATCCACGAAAAATAAAGAAATAGCTGTTTACTGTTAATTTCACTCATAAATTAATTATCCTTCCAATTCTTGTTCAATAAGATTCTTAATTGCCTCATAATCAAATGGATCTTCAACCATAATGTCATTTACCATTATGCTAGGCGTCATTTGAACATTAAAATCTTCTACTAGTTCAACATCTTTATTTACTTCTTCAATTTTAGACTGTTCTTCTAATGCAAGTTCCAATTCCTCTATATCAATGGTTTGTATTTCATTTGCTACCTCAAGAATCTTATCAACGGTTACCCATTGGTTATCGTGATTTGAACTCGGCTGTTCAGCAAACAGGGCGTTATGAAAATCCCAATAAGCATCAGGGTTTTGATCAAGAACAGTTTCAGCTGCCAAAGAGGCTAATGTGGATTCTGTACCGTGGAACGGAGTATTAATATAAGAAAACCTCACTTCTTCTGTGTCGATATAATCATTTGTCAATTGTGGGAAAATCGTTTCCCCCCAAGCTTTACAGGCTGGGCATTTAAAGTCTCCGAATTCCACTACGGTTACCAAGGCATCATCTTCATCATCTTCTCCTAAAACTGGTTGTCCTTCAATATCTGGTTGTTCTGTATACGTTTCTTTTTCTGAGTTATCATTGGTTAATACAACTAATGCAACTCCTAATAAAAAGACTAATGAAGTTATAATCACTACTATTTTCATTGTTGAATTTTTATTTTTCACAAAGCATCTCTTCCCATCGTATTGATTTATATTCGTTCCTAATTAAATATTAATTCTAATTTTATATTGCTTCGATGAATAACCTCTTTATTGAGGTATCCAGTTAACAAACATCCTAAAACTCAACCAAACAAAGATAAAACTAGTAATAAGGGTTAATAATAAAATAAATACAACATTTCTCCCTTTCATATTATCCACCTTTCTGTATCATAGAGGAAAGAAAAACTTCTTATTTATTTTTTTCTCCCAATTAAAATTATTACATATAAAGCGCCTATTACTAATCCAGGGAATCCTATCCAGAAACAGATGTGCATAAATGTTGTCACATAATATCTAATCGAACCACTTCCCCACATTGTTGCACAGATAGTCAGACAGACTAATCCAATCACTATCAGGATTACAGCTAAAAACCATTCTATTTTTTTCATATTCGTCTCTACTCCACTCTTGGGAAGCTTAATTCAAATTTCGTTCCTTTATTTCTCTTGCTACTTACCGTTATATTCCCATCTTGGATCTCAACTAAGTTCTTAACAATTGCTAACCCCAGTCCTGTTCCTCCATAATCCCTTGAGCGAGATTTTTCAACACGATGGAAACGCTCAAAAACAAGAGGAAGGTCTTCTTCGGGAATTCCAATACCAGTATCCTCAATGACTATATGTACGTTATTTTTAGTCCCCCATACTTTCATACAAATAGAGCCTTTTTCCGTATATTGAATGGCATTTACTAATAAATTAATAAAAATCTGCTCTACTCGGATACCATCAGCATATATGAGTAAATCAGACTTCCGATTTATTTCAGTAACTAGCTTTAAACCCTTCTTCTCAAGTTCTATTTTTATTTTCAATATCGATGTTTCCACAATTTCTAGAAGATTAACTGTTTCCCTCTGAAGATTTGCTTGGCCTTCTTCCATTTTTGATAAATCAAATAAATCATTAATCAGTCTTAAAATATGATCTGATTCAGTTTCAATAATGGTTAAGTATTGCTGTTTTTCTTCTTCTGTTTTATAAAGATTGTTTTTTAATGCGTTTGCATATCCCTTTAGGTATGTTATTGGAGTCCGTAATTCGTGGGAGATATTTGCGAAAAGCTCGCTTCGGTTCGTTCTATATTCATTTGTTTCCACCGCAAGATCATTAATCGCTTTACCCAAAGAACCTAATTCATCATTTGGTATCGTATTTACACGTATATCTAAGTTCCCTCTCGCTATCTCTCTTGTTGCTCGTTCCATTTCTATCAAAGGCTTTGACATTTTTCTGGCCAGAAAAAAGGTAATTCCAAGACCTACAAAAAAAGCTCCTACTGCCGATAAAATTAATAAGTCCCTGATCTTATGAGCTGGTTCATGGGCATCATCAACAGAGGTCAAAACAAAAAAAGAACCCTCAAAAGTATCAGAGAATACAATTGGATGACCATAGCTAAGGTAGGTATTACTTGTTTCTCTATCCTCAAAGTTTTTTTGGACAGACTTACCTTTTGATAGGTGTCTAAGTTCATTGTTAGTTAAAGGAATTTGAATACCAGTGTGTGCAATGACTTCCCCAATTGCATTCGTTATATATATATCCTTATTGGTAAAATAGGCCAGACTTTTAAACATATTTATCATCGCATCGTCATCGAGTGACGTTATCGAACTTGCATATTTGTGAGAAAGTTCACTAATCTCCTCTGTTATTTGATTATAATAGAAATTCGAAAATATCTTATCAGCCACAAAACCCAATGGTAATAACACCGCTAAGATTAGTCCCATCATAATTATGCCAAGCTTCAGAACAATTCTATTCATGTTAGGATTTATCCTCTTCTTTACTGAAAAATCTATAACCTACTCCCCAGATTGTTTTGATCGGGTTATAGGAAAGTCCAGACTTTCGAAGTTTTTCACGAATATTTTTGACGTGTGTATCAATAGCTCTAGAATCTCGAAATTCATTAATAGACCAAATTTTATCTAATATATTTTCACGAGTAAACACCCTTTTCGGTTGACTAGCGAACAAATAAAGAATATCAAATTCCTTTGGCGTTAATTCTATTGGTGTATCTTTTACCATTACAGTTCTACTATCAATTTGAATTGAGAAATCGGAATAATTCAGCGCCGAAGCATCTATTTCTACATTAACCATCTTCTGTCGACGTATCATGGCTGTTATTCTAGCAACCAGTTCTTCGGGAGCAAATGGTTTAGTTAAGTAATCATCAGCCCCAATATTCAATCCATAAACTCGATCTTTAATATCACTTCGAGCAGTTAACATAAGAATGGGTATGCTTTTTGTTTTTCTAACTGTTTTACACACTTCCCAACCATCAATATCAGGTAACATGATGTCTAAAATAATCAAAATATAGTTTTCCTTATCTATCATTTTAAGGGCTTCTTGACCACTCTTAGCTTCGTCAATATCAACATCTAATCTAGATAAATGAATTTTTATCAGATTTCTCATATTCCATTCATCATCTACTAGTAAAATTTTATCCTTCATATGCAAACCTCATTTACTTTATCCGGAAACCTCATATAGTATTAGCATTATCAACCTTTACGAATCATTTTAATATGTTTCGAAATTATTAATGTAGTCCATTAAATATACTAGTAGAAGGTTCTAAGTCAAACTTTTCCATAATATCCTGAGTCAAAAACCAACCAATAGCTAAAACAACAATAGTAAAAATAATTAGAATAAGTACAACTATTTTTCCTTTCATACGATTGCCTCCACTTTTTTAGATAGAAATGGGAACTTAATAACTAGTTTTTTCAGGTAAAGGATCTATTTTATTGATATCATCCACCTTAAACCACTTAAAAATAATGGAACAATAAATGGCTCCATATGTAATTTCTTGCATGATCTTCATGATAATTCCGCCTAGCTGCTGGTCTATAAGAATTCCCATAGATGTAAACATCTCTGGTCCTGATAGAGTATTAGAAAGTCCCTGTAATACGTCGTTTGGCACACATAAACTCAAAGCTTGTAGCCATGCGCCATTTTCAGTATAAGCGGCATATAATGGCACATCTGCAAAAATAATTAATGCACATGCTGGAGTTATTAATAGACTACTTGCCAAAATATAGGCTATTTTAAGTAGTGGTTTAAGTTTATCAAATTCCTTTATAGGTGAAACAATAGGTAAAATAACAATAAAAGAAACCATTAACAATATGATTGATATGGATGTATGTGCAATTGGCATGGATTTTGAGAAATTAAAAATTACTGGTATATGATATAGAGAAAAAAGTGCGTTAAACAATAGTAACGAAATAATAGGCTTTGTTAAAAAATGAATAACAGGTCCTAATACTGGTGCATAAGCAATTTTTTTCCAAATCCATTTAGGTATCCCTTTTATTATAAAAATAGGAAATACAAATAAATAGATTGCCATTTGAATCATATGAGCAGTTAACGTAATATGTGTCATTAAATCTACTGGTGACCCTTTAACAATGTATAATAATAGCAGGGCAGAGTAAAAATAGATCTTTTGCTTTCTACTAGGTAAATCTGTTCCACCAAATTTATGTCTGAGTGGTCCTGTTATTAAGTAGTATAGTAAGCCAATTATTAATATGTATATCAGAAAATACGGACTCCATAAAGCTTTGAAACCAAATATTTGTAAGTTTAACCACATTGCTATTCACTCCTTTATTTCTATTATGTTATTAATATACTAATGTTACCATATACTTGTTGAATGATTATGATTATTGATTAAGTTTTAAAACTCGTTTTTAATGTTGAAAAAACCTTACAGTAGACAAGTTTAACCTTTATTACTGTGGTAGATATGTGCTGCAAGTAACCTTCGAAGCTCCCTACTATATTAGCTAGCCCAAAAACTCGTAAATCCCCCAACCGAAAGAATTAATTTTATAATAATCACTACCAAATTAAAAAATAATATTGTATAGATTTTTTATAATTCAGCCAGTTATTATAAATTATTTGCATACTTGATATAGGCTAGTAATAGTGTTATTTCATAAATTTTTATCTACGTTACTTCGTTATTATAAGAAATGTTTTTGAGGAAAGTGTGAAGGTTTTGGAAAATACAAATGGATAAATTATTTTGGAATTTTTATTTTCACTAAAAAACCCCAAGAGTCAGAGGGTGGCTCTAACTCTTGAGACTTAAATTCAGATATAACGTTAATTTTCATCAACAAAGCTTGCTATAACAATATAAGTCCAGTAGATATTTTATAAATTCTTTAATTATCAAAATTTACAGAAACTATTACCATTTTTCACATTGTATATCTTATCTTGTACAAGTGCAAGTTATTAGCAAGAAAACACAGACACTGATTCCATGAAATAGGTAGCCGTAGTACTATAATTAGTTAGTTATGGACACTGCAATAGATGCTATTATACCCGTATATTTACTATTGCTCCACGCTCCCTCATTTTTTGATTCCTATTTATTGCTCTCCATTTAATTCCCCTCAGTTAACCGTTTAAACATTATTTAAGTCAATTTCGTAACGTTCATAAATAGTAATATCAAAAAAAGTTGGGCATAGGAAATATCTCTAGTTTTAGAGACAAGAGATTTGGACAAAACTCGTTTAAAATGAATGAACCGCATGAACTCTAATTAAAAAACCCTTCATGCGAATTATACTAAAATCAATTATATTACAAACTTATGTTCCCGCCACTTTTCGTTTATTCCGAGTGATATTAGCCTTAATTATATTTAGTGATTTACGGCTTAGTTTAACTGCAAATGGAAGTTTACTTAAATCATCTCCCATTAATGCAACGTCTGCAGTTTCTATTGCCGTACCTGTACCGGCCCCTCCCATTACAATACCGACTGTAGAAGCTGCTAATGCAGGGGCATCATTGACACCATCATTAACTATAGCAACATTGCCGTCTATTATATTGGAAGTCCTAGACTCTTTAAGGATTTATCTACCACTAATTATGATAAGAAGTTAGAACAAAAGGTAACAAAGTTTCAAAACCAAGGGAAAACAGTGATGGTTTTTGGAACGGAGAAAGAAGTACTTGCTCTTATTGCTGTAGCTGACGTAAAACAAGTAAAGCTATCATTCAAAAGCTACATCAACTTGGAATTAAAAAGACGAGTATGTTAACAGGTGATAACAAAGGTACTGCAAATGCAATTGGTAGTCAGGTTGGGGTATCAGAAATTCAGGCAGAACTGATGCCACAGGATAAATTAGATTACATTAATCAATTGAGATCCGATTACCCCTAATTCCTTAACTGTAATAAAACTGTCAAATATAATAATAGATACTTTTATTCTTAGAAATAAATATTAACTTTGGTCCGAAAATATCTGTATACAATTAATAAAACAAAATAGTTACAAGGTATTAAAATTTGGACAAGAGAATGATATTAAGCATTAATTATCCACCTTTTTGGATACCTTATATCTATTAGCAATTTCTCGGTAAAAAAGTGGTAATCTTGTTAAGCGATTTCCTTCCTTACTTTTTACTCCTTGCTCAAGTGCATCATCATTACCGATAAATATTAGCTTATTTTTACTACGAGTAATAGCTGTATATAATAGTGATCTATTCCATATTTTAGATTTTGGTTCACTCCAAATGGGTAATAAAACTGTTTCAGCTTCTGTCCCTTGAGATTTATGAACAGTAATTGCGTAACCAATCAACCAATCTTTTTCAGCTTGATTTTTACTTAAGGAAACCGTTCTCTCCCCGATAAATTCGGCAATTATTTTATTTTCTATGACCTTTGTAATTATCCCCTTTTCACCATTAAAAACACCATGTAGATAATCATTCCTATTTTGAATTACAATAACTCCTTCTTCAAAACCTGAACGTTTCATAAGTTTACTCTGTATTTTCTGATTTAATATATTTCTCCCAATTTCTTGATTATGTCTTGTTGTAATTAATGCTACATTCTCCATAGAACCATGATTATTTAAATACTCATTCACTGTTAAATTAAGAATTTCCTTCGTTTCTTGTGCTTTTATATACCGAACGTCTCCCTTTTCAATACATCTTTCCAGTTCTTGCTTAAAGCAATTCCAACGATCATCCCTGTTCTGAATTAATAAAGTATTTGCTAAAATTGGAATACGAGAATCCTCCTTAGTCCTATGAATCGTAATTAGATTGGACCATTTAGGTAGAGGAGAAACAAATTCTTTTTTTTGTAATCTTTTCAGACCATTTGTAAGGTCATATAAAACTCTTCCAGGGCCAATACTATTCAATTGATTGCTATCTCCCACAATAACAACATGAACATGATTTTCTAATGCCCATAACAAACTACGTGTTAAATAGATATCAACCATACTCGCTTCGTCTATAATGAGAATATCGGCTATTAATGGGTCTTTTCTATAGGAAAACTTAGAACGAATTATTCCAATTGATTTAGATGGTTTTATTTCCAACAAACTATGAATAGTTCGACTTTTATTAATTGAGTCTGAAAAATAGATACGTACCTTTTCTGATGGTGAATTTATTAATCGATTTTGCAGGTTTTGAGCAGCAATACCTGTTGGGGAACAGATACGAATAGATAAATTCGCATTTTCGTCTAGTAATACATTAGCCAGAATTTCAATTGTTTTACTTTTGCCAGTACCCGCTCCTCCAGTGATAATGGATACTTTATTGTCAAAAACCTCACTAATTGCTAGTGCTTGTTCTGTATCTGCACCATAATTTATTGCCTTTAATTTTGCAATATCTTTAGAAGTTTTAAGTATGCTATTCCCATGTAGTATTTCTAGAATTCGTTTGGCTAATTGATATTCTGACCAATATGTAGGTAAATGGTACAATGAATACCTACCATTGTATTCGTTAAAATCAAATAGTTTTCGATTAAATAATTTAATATCATTCATTTGTTCTAAAGCAGTATAAAAATAATTTGTATCTAAACGAGGATGAACCTTCCCATCTTTATCCTCATACCATTCCCAAAGTTTACTTTGTTCCTGAAACAAGTCATTGGATTGAGAAAGTGTTTTAGATACTAATTCACGAAAACTCCCCCTACTGGTAATTACATTTCTTCCATTTATTTTTTTAACCTTATCGTTTATGCCATATAAGGTTGTATTTCCATGTGAAAGTTTGTTCATATAAACATTACACATTGCTCCTACTATACGTCTAGAATCATTATACTGAATTTTTTTTGTTGCATGGGCATATTCATCGGCTAATCGGAAAGGTACGCCATATAGTATCGTTCGATAAACATTTTGTTGCATAATTTCATTCGTATTATCTCTTGGTAATTTACTTGATTTAAATATTTCTTGCTGTAATGTTTCCTTTTCTGCTGATGATTTAATCAATAAAACCCCCATTCTAAATAAAATTAAAAAATTAATTAAATAGTAGGTCTTTTGATTTGTATTTGTCCAAATCCATATCCTTTTTTATGACCTACTCCCGAATATTTAGCTGTTCTTAACAAAATACCAAAAAGTTTCTTTTGTTCTTGATTTAGTTTTCTGCAGGATATATGTATCTCCCCAATAAAACAATCTTCAAACTCTGATTTTCTATCTATTTTTGCCTGTATTGGATAACCAATTACATCAATAAGCATAATACTATTAGTTAATTCTTCTTGTTCCTTTAAACCAATTTTAACGCCATACAGAATATGGACATTACGAGCCATAGATCTAATTAATAGGTTCAATTCAGGATAAGCTTTCGTAATATAATGATCTGTTTCCCTAGTTCTAAATCTGGTAGGTGTATTAAAACTAATTTTAAATTCATCTGGTACTGGTATAGTAACCTTTGCATCCAATGGTATTGTTTCTTGTTTCTGTATTGTAAAAGTTTTGAGTTGCATTTCGTTAAACCCCAATCTGAGAACGTTCACTTTCTCTAAAGATTGAAGTATATTGGATGTTAGATCTTTATTTATACTAGATATTAGAATAATTGCATGCGTTCCCCATTCCTTGTTTCCTTTCCATTTCATAATTGAAGGATGAAACATAGGTGGGCGGTATTTTTCATGTGGATAATCTTTTCCAGCTAAATAATAGCAAAGTCCATGTAGATATTTTGGGTATGGTTTTTTTACATATTTATCTGATTGTAACTCTATTTGAATAATTGATGCATTAATATACTTCATATTAAGTAATTCCTTTCGTGTGTTTCACTCCATAACTTTCGGGGTTTATTCTTTTCAGTTAGATAAAGAAGCATAGATAACCAACTTTTTACTCCATAAAGTTCGGTAACAACCCTTTATATAAAAACTGTTTAATAAGTTTTTGTATAAGTAAATTAATCGTCAAACCAACTATAATTATCTTCCAGATCTTCTTCAAACCAACTCTCCTCAAATGATTCTATTTTAACATCCTCTTCCCATTCCCACACAGGTATTGGAGAGGATGGAGCATAACATACCACCAAATCACGTTTAGACCAGTATGGGGACATAGTTCTTGAAGCGATGATCTGTGATTTTAAATTAGGAAAGTCTTTTACCGGGAGATTTCTAGAAGGTTTACCATTTGGTGTAAATAAAGAATAATCATCTTCCACCTCATTAACTTCAATTCTTTTAACTTTTCCAAAACCTATCGCTACTTTTTTTCCAATCCCATTTAAAGTTTTAAGTAGTCGTCCTACTTCTTCTTTATTTCCATATGCATGAAAAATCATGTAGTCGGTCAATAGAAGATCTCTTTTTTTATAGTATGACTTAAAGCCTCCACTTGCTGGATTATTAGCTGGGCCAGTAGCCTTTTCAATATTTACTTCCTTCGCAAGTGACTTAGACACTACATCACTTATTACTCCAGCGGGCCAAATAATTTCACTCGACTTATAACCAGCAAACTCAGCGTTTGTACGTTTTATCCAAAAATCTTGATATTCCCGTACTATAGGAGAGGTAAAACCAATACTAGCTTTCCATACGGGGTACTCTCCTTTAGTTTTCTCTAAAGGTAATGGCAGTTCTATATGTTTATCTTGGTATTGCCAACGATCCAAGTCATAGCTGAATAACTCTCTCGCAACTACTTCAGTTAAAAGTGCATCCAAGTGTATACCGTTTAACGGATATATAATTGGTGTTGATAAATGGATAGTAATTCTTAATGATGTTTTATTTATACTTTTATATGCTAATTTTCTTTTTTCTAACGATGACATGTTAATTCACCACTCTGCCATTTTCTTCTCTATTTCTTTTTGAACAGCTATTTCTCTTTCCTGTACAAGACGATCTAATTCTACTGATATGTCTTTTGGAAATTCGATAACTTCTTTTTTATCCGCAACTTTTACAATTTGTTCAGGTTTATTCCAAAGATTGATATACTCCACTAGTACATCACGATTTTCCTTTAAAAATTCAATATATAAGGAAGGTGGTTCTGCTAAATGGGCATACCATTTATCGGTATGTACCTTACCATGACCAGTAGAAGATTTCCCACCCAAATAAGGATTATTTTTAAACATGTTAATTGCAAGTTGCATGGCAGAGCGTTCCACTGGTGTTGATAAATTAATGTCGTATGAATGAGCAAACGGAATGCCTGGTGATACCACTTCCATATAGTAAATTGATTGTCTGCTTTTTTGTTCCTCAGTGTTTTCCTCTTTAAGTGGATCTTGACGAGTCATCATTTGAAAACTTGTTATCTCCTCTGAAAATGGGATATTTGATTCTATATTTGTAATATGTTCCGTTTGTTTTAATGCAGGAATAGCCCACCCAACATTAACTATACCTGAAAGCATTCTATTTCCGTAACTGCAACCAAATAAAGAAAGGATCGGAATAGTAGCCCTTAAAGTTTCTCTATCCCTAACTAAAATAGGTACGGATGGTTGAATGGCCTTTCTCTTTAATTTTGCTTTTTCTTGCTTTTCTTCTTCATCATCATTTTTTTTAGCATCTGCCGCATCCATTCCTCCACCACTTACAAGGGTTTCAAGCACATTCTTAGGCAAGTCTTTTCGCTTAAGTCCCAAAGTATGTAAAGTGATATCAACTAGGGATTCTCTCCATATATGTCGAATGGAATTACCTGATACTGCAGGTACTAGTCCTATTGATTGTACTTCTCCATTTTTTAACAGTACTGGGAGACGTCTGTGAGGAATGTAATTATTCTTCACACCAGACGGTAGTGTATCAGGTTTAATTCTAGATTTTTCACTACCATGATGTAGTGGAGTTGCTACAGTTAATACAGCTGTTCTTTCTATCATTATAATCTCACCTACCAATGATTAATTATCGGTGTCCTTGAGCATGTAATTTTTAGGAGGTATGATGCGGTCATAAATAAAAGATAAGTAATGTTTACACCTGTGCTTTACAATTATAGGTTCAACTTCTTCCCATAATTTTATCTCTTTATGTTCCTTCCAAGGCCGCTTATCATTAAATAAATACGGATACAGCGAGTCCGATTTTTTTACTTTTTCTAGTGCGTTAAATAATTCTACTAATCCCTTTTTCGGAATTGCATAATTTATTCCTCCATTACACACCCATAACGTATCGGCATATCCAAAATTAACTTTTGCCTTCATAATTGAATGTTGAGGATTCATTTTCGTTTGTAGCATCATTATCCATGGGTCATCAACTGGAGGGTTTGACAAAAAATCCCTTAGATAATAACGTGAGACAATGCGCTTTTGTCCTATACCTATCTTTTTGCTAGGTTGATCATCAAATTGAAGAATCTTTAATCCTTCAGTGTATCTTAGAATATAGGCTTTATGTAATTCTTTAATATGAGATAAAGCGTAATGGCAAGCAGGACATAAAAAATCAATATTTTCTTTTTCAGCAAACAAATCAAGATTAGAAAACTTTTTACCTACTTCCCATCCAACAGCATCAGTAGTTGGTAAACCGCAAAGTGAACAACGTTTATTAGAACCTAGTTTCTTAATTCCTTTTACCCGTGGCTTCCCTACGGCATGATATAATAAATGAGTTGGATTCAGTAAGTGTATATCTTTCAATAACTTACCCCTTTCTCCTTTATTTACAAATACTTAAAAACAATTTATTTTTTAATTAAATAACCATCAAATTAGCATTTAATTTGATGGTTATTTTGTTTTCTATTTTTTAGTATGGGATATTACATCATATCCCATACTAATGTTAATAATGAACCAAATACAGCGGCTAAAGCTAAAAATACACCATAAAACAAGGTTGAAAAAATCACATCTCTGTCTTTAGTTTCTCCTGCATGCATAAAAATAACAAACTGAACTCCTGCTTGAACAAATGCAGTTATAAGAAGAATAGTCATTCCCCATTCATAAGACATATCCATAAAATAAACGCTAAGTGCTACTACTGTAAGAAGTAATGAGAATACGAAGCCATTTATTTGTTTAATTGGAAATAGTTCTTTCATATTACATCATTCCTTTCAAGTAGATAAAACTATAGATAAAGATCCACATTACGTCTAGAAAATGCCAATATAGAGAGAATATAAAGGTTTTATTAGCTGTTTGTGGTGTAATTCCACGTTTTATAATTTGTTGTATAATAGCTAATCCCCAAAATAAACCAAATGTAACGTGAGCCCCATGGGTTCCAAGTGTTAATAACAGGCTTGAAGTAAAACCACTAGTTTGAAGTGTGGCCCCTTCATGATAGTAAGTCATAAATTCATAAATTTCTATACCTAGGAAAGCTGCGCCAAGTACTAAAGTGATACCTAAAAATGCTAATGTAGCTTTTTTTCGATTAATGCGCATCGCATGAATGGCTAATCCAATGGTAAAACTACTTGTCAAAAGCAAAAATGTATTTATTAATATTGGGCCGAGTATAAATATTTCTTCTCCAGTTGGTCCAGTACCAGTACGATTCTCATATACAAAGTAAGCAGTAAAGAGTGTTGCAAAAAGCATAATTTCTGCCCCAAGGAAAATCCAGAAACCTACAATATTAATTTTATTTTGTTCTGTACTATATTCAAGAGGTTGCGTATTATTTAATTTCACTTTTTAGCACCTCCAAATTTTTCTTCTGTTTCTTTAATTTCTTGTACATGTATGTGATGGCCATCATCTTTTTCAAACGAACGATATACTAAGCATGCTAAAATTCCGATTCCGGAAATAATAACACCAGCCCATATATAAAATACGAAGGAGAAACCAAATATGAAAAACAACCCAGCCATTATAATTGGTTGTCCACTGTTATTAGGCATATGAATATCTTTTATATCACCTTTGAATAATTGATGTCCATTCTTCTTGTAATCCCAGAAAGCTTCTGAAGATTTTACTTGCGGTGCAATCGCAAAGTTGTATTCAGGCACTGGATTATGTGTAGCCCACTCAAGAGAACGCGCATTCCATGGATCGTCACCAACATTTCTTGGAGAGTAACGGAAGCTGTAATAGATATTGTAAACGATGATGATAAAACTGATTGCCATCAAACCTGCTCCAAAGAACGAGAGCATATTTAATGGTCCAAATCCTGACGCTTCAGAATATGTGTACATACGACGTGCTTGACCATCTAGGCCAGTAATGTACATTGGGAAAAAGGCAAAACAAAAACCAATTGTCATAAACCAAAATCCCCATTTACCGATTTTTTCATTGAGCATAAAACCAAACATTTTTGGCCACCAATAAGTAAGGCCGGCAATCATAGCAAATACAACACCGGGTATAATCGTGTTGTGGAAATGAGCTACCAAGAACATCGTATTATGATATTGGTAGTCGGCACTTGCCATCGCAAGCATAACCCCTGTTACGCCACCAATTGTAAAGAGTGGTATAAAACCTACTGAATATAACATTGGAACAGTAAACCTAATTTTACCTTTCCACATGGTCAATAGCCAGTTAAAGATTTTAATTCCTGTCGGTACAGCAATTGCCATTGTTGTAATCGAGAAAATACTATTCGTTAATGCACCTTGCCCCATTGTAAAGAAGTGGTGTACCCAAACTAAAAATGAAAGGGTCGAGATAATAACTATCGATCCGACCATAGATTTGTAGCCATATAGATTCCGCTGAGAGAAGGTTGCAATTATTTCACTGTAAATACCAAAGGCCGGAAGTATTAAAATATACACTTCAGGATGTCCCCAGAACCAGAACAGATTGGCCCACATCATATCACTACCACCAGCAGTAGTTGTAAAGAAGTTTGTGGCAAACTGACGGTCAAGTGTTCCCATTAGAATCGCCACTGTCAGTACTGGAAATGCAAATACAATAATAAGGTTGGTTATCAAAGCTGTCCAGGTAAACATTGGCATTTTCATTAGTTTCATTCCAGGCGCTCTCATTTTTAAAATTGTTGCGATAAAGTTTATACCTGTTATGAGCGTACCAATACCCGAAATCTGCAATGCCCAATTATAATAATTCACACCAACTGATGGACTAAATTCATTGTTTGCTAGTGGATAATAATTTGTCCAGCCCGCATCGGGCGATCCACCAATAACAAAGGAAATATTGAATAGCATGGCTCCTGCAAAATATAACCAAAAACTAATTGCGTTTAGTCTAGGAAAGGCTACATCTCTGGCCCCAATTTGTAAAGGAACAATAAAGTTCATTAGACCAATAATGAATGCCATTGCCATAAAGATAATCATAACAACTCCATGCGTTGTAAATACCTCATTATAATGTTGTGCATCCAAAAATGTATTATCTGGTACAGATGTCTGCAAACGCATCATAACAGCGTCAGCGCCTCCGCGGAAAAGCATTAGTAATGCGGATATGATATACATAATCCCGATTTTTTTATGATCAACGGTTGTTAACCATTCACGCCATAAATATCCCCATTTTTTAAAGTAGGTAAGCCCAGCGATGATCGCAATAACGGTTAAACCAATTGCGACCATTGATGCATAAATCATTGGACTAGGATGGGGAATGGCGAATCTCTCAAAAAATTCCATGTCTGTAACTCCTCTCGTGAGATATTAAAAACGAAAAATCATTAAATATTTAAAGTGTTTGACTGGTTACCTATTATGTAACCACTGGGGGAAGGATTTCTTAGTGCATGTCTTCCATATTCTCCATATCTTCCATATCCTCCATGTTCATGTCTTCCATTTTCATTTCTGGAGGTGGTGAGAATCCTAAGTGTGTTCCTGTGAATGTTAGCTGACCAAGATGTCCAGGTTCTAATAATTCATTAAACTTTTCTTCAGTAAGTGGTTTAGCTGTTGATTTAATCTCTTCCACCCATGTATCAAACTCATCCGGTGACAAAGCTGTAACATTAAATTTCATTTGAGCAAATCCCTCTCCACTGAAGTTAGCATTACGTCCCATATAATCACCGGGGGCCTCAGCTGCTAGATTTATTGTTGTAACCATGTCAGCCATGGCATATTTTTGTCCAGCCAGCTGCGGAATCCAAAAACTTGTAATTGGACCATATGAATATAGTTTGAACTCAACTGCGCGGTCTGTAGGAATAAAGACATAGTTAACCGTTTCAATATCTTGTTCTGGATAACTAAAATGCCATTTCCAATTTGATGACGAAGCGTAAATCGTCAGTGGTTCTTGGTCTTCATAACCCTCTGGGGTTGCTTCTACTTTATATAAAGATTGAACGGAAACAACCGATAGAAATGCAACGATTAAAATAGGAACACCAACTATAATCCCTTCGACAATCGGATTCCCTTCTATATGAGGTGGTTCATAATCATCTGGCTGTTTTGATGCTCGATACCTTAATAGAACAATTATTAAAAGTACCATAACGGTAATCACGACAAACGACATCGTAATAATTGAAATCCAGATTACATTTGCGGTCGTTTCAGCCTGTGGACCTTTGGGATCAAGAACCAATATTGACTCACACCCGGTTAGCACTGTTGTAATAGTAAAAACTAACGATAGTAAAACTAATTTGAGTTTCATATATTTACCCCTTTCTTCTTTAGGATTACATCTACTTACAGTCACAACCAACTATATAAAATGTCAACATTATATTAATACCAAGAGAATAAAAATACAATATCACGAAAAATACGTCACAAAACATTCAAGAACTTTTGTATATTTAATGACTTTAATTTAAAACATTTAACATTTCAGAAAACTATAGGTTTTACTCATTGCACACACACCAATCGATTGGTTCAACCAACATTAAGTAAAGCTGGTGCAAAAAAAATGAAAAATAAGAAAAGAAAGGCCAACATGGTATTGTACCTCTCTTTTCATTGCACTTTATTTCTATTAAATTTGTTTTATCAAATTGAAGTTTATCCTTACCAAATAGTATATTGGTTTAGTTTTAGCTTGGTACTGAATACGGAATATTATTGTAGAGTAAAAATTTGGAACCACCAGATAGTATTAAAATGGTCTCTATTAATAATATAACCCAATAAAAAATTACAATCGAAACTTTAATTAAATTAAATCATGAAAAAAAGGCGCAATTCTATAAAAAGATATTGCACCTCTTTCCATTAGTACATTTTACGAATCAGAATCTATACTAGTTTGACTTACTAAAATCCACAAATCTAAATAAGTCACCATAAATAATTTCATCAGAATATTCAAGCTCATTCATAACTTTTTTCTTAATGGGAGCGCAAGGATTTTTTACTTTATTTTCTACATCCAAGTTATTATTTTCATCTACAGGCTCACCTGTCTGACGATTATAGCAGGTACTACTTGCAGATACATAGCTTTCAGTAACAAAGTCACCGTTACGAAATGCTACAAACCCTTTTCGATCATCCGAAAATAAATCATTTCCAAAATTGATATCGTTCTCTGTTTCAATTCCTAATAAATGCAGTAATGTTGGTTTAACATCAATTTGACCAGAAACGTCAGACATGACTTTCCCGTTACCAGAACCCGGAATGTGTATAAAAAGTGGAACCCGTAGAAGTTGAAGTTGGTCATAAGGTGTAATTTTTTCTTTTCCTAAATACTGACTCATCGATTTATTATGGTTTTCACTTATTCCGAAATGGTCACCCATTATCACTATAATGGAGTCTTCATATATTCCGGTATCTTTCAATTGATTAAAAAATTGTTCTAGCGCTTCATCTGTATATCTTACAGTTGGAAAATAATTATTAAGTGTGTTTGAATTTGAATTATAAGGTTCAATCGTTCGATCTTTTTCATCTAAATTAAACGGAAAATGATTCGTTAACGTAATGAATTTTGAATAAAAAGGTTGTTCAAACGATTGTAAATACTTCATAGATTGCTCAAAAAAAGCTTTATCTTTTAATCCCCAGCCAATTGAATTATTTTCCGTAACCTCATAGGCTTCTTCTCCGTAGTAATAATCATACCCCAAACTCTTATACATTTGATCTCTGTTCCAAAAACTCCTATTATTCGCATGGAATACAGTATTATAATAGCCTTTTTCCTTTAACTGTTCTGGTAATGCATTATATTCATTCTGACCATGCGTAAAAAATACGGCCCCACTTGACAATGGATATAATGAGTTTTCCACGAGAAATTCAGAATCTGACGTTCTACCTTGTGCAACTTGTGAATAGAAATTTTCAAAATAGAACGTATCCTCATTTTCTACTAAACTATTTAAAAACGGTGTAATTTCTTCCCCATTTACTTCATTATTAATTACAAAGTTTTGCAGAGATTCCACCGAAATAAAAATTAAATTCTTCCCTTCCGCAACACCGTAAAAATCAGATTGATCCTTACTTTGAATCTCATTAATATATTCACTTATATCTGAAAGTTTACTTTCATCCGCAAACACTCGCTGCGTTTTAACTTTGGATTGCATAATGGCATCATAGATATGATAGTTAAAAACACCTATATTTTTAACTAGATACTCCCGATCAAACGTACGTGTAAAAAGCTGTGGTCTTTCCATCTCAGCTATGAAAAAGTTTCCTGCCAAGAGTAGTAACGACATAGCTAAAGCAAAAGCCTTGCCACTTTTATGATAATTTACAGCCATCTTGTCCTGTTTTTTCTTACTTAAATACCAGATGGTAGCGACATCGACAAATAATAGGACATCATATAATTTAATTAAAGTCAGTATACTAGATCCTAAATCTCCCATATTACTAACCTGTAACATTTGTGAAATCGTAATAAAATCAGTATTTGCTCGATAGAATACTAGATTGGAATATAAGATTAACGTTCCTAATAGAGCCGTGTGTCTCAAAAAATTCATTTGGCGAGACTGACTTTTAAACCAAACACTCATTGCAAAGATTAAAAAAGCGGAGACAAACGGGTTTATAAGCAAGATAAATTCTTGCATTGTGTTCTCTAATTCAAGGTTAAACATAAATCGATAAATAATATATGTCTTAATCGCAAACAATAAAGTCGCAATAATAAATAATGGTATTTTTCTTCTTTTAACATTCATTTATTGTTCCCCCTAAACAGCAAAAAAAGTTTCTATTAATGAATTTAACAGAAAATCCTCTCATTTATAATTTGTATGTACTTAAAATAACATAAACCCTATATATTAAAAAGTGTGAAAGGCAAATTGCTAATTTTCACTTTAAAATACTATCATTGATTAAATCCTTTATATAAACATAAAGAGGGAAATGGAAAAACAAAAACTGATTTCTTCTTAAATGATGGCAGAAAACACGGTTAACACCATAACTAGCAAACTACCAAATAATAAATAAGTTTCCGTAAGCTTTCTCCCCTTCGTATATATAATAATTGTTTTGAAATACAACAACCTCCACTGTCAAAGGGAGGTTGTTTAAAAGAGGGATTCTAGTGATCATGTTGATGGTGTGAAGATTCATGATCTATTTGGCACAGTAGGGAATCATCATGAGGATGCTCCTTATTTTCCATCTGAATGGTTACATGACCTATACCTTTATGCTCCAATTCATGCTCTATCTTTCGCAACAAATTTTGACTATCTTGAATGGATAAGCCACCATCAACCACTGCATGACATGAAAGGGCATTTTTTCCACTAGTGATACTCCACACATGTAGATCATGTATACTTAATATACCAGAAACATTTTCCATTATATTTATAATGTCATCCAAGTTAACATTTTTGGGAGTACCTTCCATTAGTACATGAACAGCATCTTTGGTAACCCTCCATCCACTTATCAACACTAAAATAGCAACTATAACACTTGCAAGGGGATCAGCCCAACCCCAGCCAAAAAACATAATGAGTAGTGCAGCAGTAACTGCTCCGACAGAACCAAGTAAATCTCCTAGTACATGAAGAAAAGCAGCACGTAGATTTAAATTTTCTTCTGTATCACCACCGCGCATTAAAATCCAAGCAACCAAGATATTCACTAACAAACCAATTGAAGCGATAATCAACATCCCAGTGGAAGCAACTTCAGGTGGTTCTGTAAAGCGTTGAAATGCTTCATAGAAAATATAAATTGAAATTAAAAGAAGTGTAACTCCGTTAAAAACAGCAGCTAATATTTCAAATCGTTTGTACCCATATGTTTTACTATAGTTAGCTACTTTTTCCCCTAAAGTAAAAGCTAATAATCCGACCCCTAATGAAATGGAGTCACTTAACATATGCCCTGCATCAGATAATAAAGCAAGGCTATTGGTAATAAATCCCCCTGCAGCTTCAATTATCATATAACCCGTTATTATAATAAAACTTATCAATAACGCTTTCTTATTTGCTCCATGTGTATGGTCATGCCCATGATCATGTCCCAAGTGTAAAACCTCCTACTTTTCATTTGCATATACATGCTCAAAAACGTTATAAATAACGCAAATTATTATTTCTTATCACTTATTATTAGTTATAAAATACTAATTATGATAGGCGTGTTCTATAGTTTGTCTTAACATATTGATTACGTGTTCATCATCATGAGAGTAATATAATGTTGTACCTTCCCTACGATATTTGACCAAGCATAAATTTTTCAAAAAGCGCAACCGATGTGAAACAGTCGACTGTTTAAGATGTAAGGTTTCTGCAATTCCATTCACAGAGAATTCTGTATGAAACAATAGATTAAGAATCCTTATTCTTGTTGGATCACCTTATGCCTTAAATGTTTGGGATACGATAAATAATGTTTCTTCATCCAATTCTTGATTATCTATTTCCGCTTTATTATCTTCCATTATAGCTCCCCCTTTTATACACGTTAAAAATTTGTATATTGAATATCAATTAGATATAGCAAGACTTATATTATTATATATGCATATATTAGTATATATTCATATATTATACATATTAAAAACAATTGTCAAAATAAAACAGTATAATCATTAATCAACAACAATATAAAATAAGAGACAACCTTTTTTAAGGAGCGATTATGTGGATACAGCTTGGATAATTAGTGCATTCGCCTCCGCTCTTGGTATTAGTGTTGGTGGTGGACTTGCATGGTTAATGAAAGGATTCCAACGTGGATTTGGCTTTATTTATTCATTATGTGCTGGACTAATAATAGGTTTATTATTTCTTGAAATGATTCCTGAAAGTATACAATTAGACGGTTGGATAATTCTCGCAATCGGAATAGCATTAGGCTTGTTACTATTTCAATACATTCACCAATTAATGAATAAAATTACGATCATCACTAATAGTCATCAAATAGACATTTTTGTTCGTTTTGGAGTGCTTTTAGCCTTTATCACTGCATTTTACAATTTCCCAGTTGGTATTGCACTTGGACCAACACTGGGTACAGAGATAGGGGGGCTTATGCTACCAACACTTGTGTTACATAACATACCAGAAGGGATAATTGTCTTTACCCCATTGTTTCTAGCTGGGTTTGGCATACTTACTTGTGTGTTTATCACAGCCATCATAACATTACCAATTGCTTTAGGAACGTTGCGTTGCTAGGGCTATTATTTAATTTAGGAATGCCTTCCTTACTTGCTTTTATGATAAACTTATCCATTGCTATCATTTTTATGGTTGCAATAAAAGAGATTTTCGGGGAGGCAGTCAGGAATTCCACTTTATTGTATTCCTCAATAATTGGTTTGTTTGGATTTGGTATTATTTATTTCTACTTGGACTTTTTACGCTAACAAAGAAACATCATTTATCTCTTAACGTTAGCCTCAATGAATAATTTAATTATTTTCACAAATCCTAAGAAAACAATTATAAATGAAAGGATATGTCCAATGAGAAACAATAAACAGAATAAAACAAAGACAAGAAAACAATTTGGCGAGGTAAAGTCATTCCAAGAGATTTATAACGAGACTTCGAAAAATAGTGAATTTAAACATAATCAACCAACCCCTCAACCACAGGATTTTGATGAAATCGAGTATTAAGTAAAAGACCTTATCAGGTCTTTTCTCATATATTAGACAGATATGGAAATAATAATGTTAAATTCTACAAGTTGGGAGTGTTAGAATGGAGGGGCAGTTTTTATCCTTCGAGGATATAAGTGTTATTATAACCGCTGTAATTATCGGGACATTGGCAAGAATATGGATTTTAAAAGAAGACTATAGACAGTATCCAAGTTATCCAAATGGATACTTAATTCACATTATTACTGGTTTTGTTGCTGCTGCATTAGGAGCAGTTGCTATACCAGCTATTATGGGCAAGAATTTTGTTGCTGTCACCTTTCTAACAGTGGCACTTCAACAATTTAGAGATGTGAGGAAAATGGAGAAAGAAAGTCTAAGTGATTTGGAAAATACAGAATACACATATCGCGGGAAAGCTTACATTGACGGGATTGCTAAGACATTCGAATCCCGAAACTACATTGCATTTATCACAGCATTTTTTGTTTCATTAACGATTACAATAATTCCATTAAATTTATGGGTAAATATTATTGCTGGTATAGTAGTAGGAATAGCCGTTGTATTTTTTCTAAAGAATTTTACAAAAGGAAAAAGCATTGGTGACATTGCACAGGTCAAAGAGGGTAAAATAGAAATTAAGGATTCTAGCCTCTTTGTGGATGGAATTTATGTCAGTAACCTTCTTGGCACAGATAACGCAGAAAAATTGTTCAAAGAAGAGGGCATGGCTGTTGTAATTTATCCTAATGAAAATCATTTCCGAATCAATTTAGACAATTTTGGTCAACGGCAGGCTGCCCTATTTGAAGCTACAAGGGCTTTAGGTAATAAGCGTTACCATTTTACAAGAAAAGATTATGAACAAGGCAGGGTTGTTATTACTCTTGTACCAATTAAGCAAGATATTGATGCCTTGATTGAAGTTGTTAAGAAATGCCCATTACTTGAAAGTACTAAGAAGTCTCATAGCGTCATGAAAACAAACCTGAAGGGAGAATAAGAAATGGGAAGAGAATCGACCATGAAGCCGGATTATCAAATTCTCGCATATATAACTACAGAAAAAGAGCGAGTGTTATCGAGTAATTGTCTCACCCTTTTTGCTGATTCAAAGAAAACCTCTAAGGAAATGACAGTAGATATTGCGAAGGCCATGAAAGCAGATGTTACACAGTTAACAAATGGAGACTATATGGTATTACGAGTTTAGAATCAAGTTATTTTGGGAATGGGACATAGCCATCACTGTCTTGTCCCATCCGAAATTCTTATTTCCTTACTATTTCCCTAATATGATAAGTGGAACCACCTACAATAACTAAACAGAGTATCATGGCAAATACGAACTCAAGGAAATGCCCTCCAATAACAAAAATTGAATTTGTATCTCTACTTGCAGTACTTATCTCATTAGTTTTTTGCTCTTTACCAGGTGTTCTAGCCTTTTCAATTTTATTTAAAGGATATGATGATAATACACTTCCGTCTTGGGTTATTATTTCTAACATTCCCCCATCATTAACTTTCTTTCTTAATTGTTCATTTAAGGCATGGGTATAAATTATATCGCTAGTTGTCCTATATTTCTGATTACTAACCGTAAATATAGTCCCTTCTCTAATCCTAGATGTTTCAAAGTTGTTAAATCCATAATCTAGTAGACTTATAGTATCTGTGTATGCAGCTGATTGATTATAACTGTTCAATGTAATTACGATTAGACTGAGATTATCTCTTTTGGCTGTAGTTGCAAGTGTAAAACCGGATTGGTTAACAAAACCAGTCTTTCCACCTGTAATCCCTTCATAGGGTATTTCTCTCATTAATTTGTGATGTTTATAAAGTGTGGTGTCCCATGACTTACCGTTCCATTTCAACTCTTTTGTGCCAAATATCCCTCGGAATGTCTCATTTTTTATAGCATATTGGGTTATTTTGGCCAAATCTTCTGCAGTAGTAAAGTGTTCAGGATCATAAAGACCATGTGGGTTTTCAAAATGTGTATTCTGCACACCAACCACATCTTTTAAATATTTATTTATATCCGATGAAAAGTCTTCAATACTACCACTCAGGTGTTCTGCAATTGCTACTCCCGCATCATTGCCAGAGTTTATTAATAATCCTTGTAGTAATTTTCTTAGAGTTACCTGTTCTCCTTCCTCTAAATAGACTCTAGTACCTTCTATATTTCTAGCATTTTCACTTACTTTGACTACATCATCAAGATTACCAGTTTCAATCGCATAAATTGCCGTTGCAATCTTTGTTAAACTTGCAGGATACATTTTCCTATCAATGTTTTTTTCAAATAGAACTGTACCTGTTTGGGAATCTATCATTATGACAGCTTCACTAATTAATTCAGGTGGAGCATTATTAGACTCAGCATGGGTAACAGTTATGAATAGGGTATTTATTGAAACGAAAAAAACAAGAAGTATTACAAATTTCTTCACTAATTTACACCTACTTACAATAATTGATACTTATCCTTGTTACATTTTACATTATTTTTGCTTAGGAATTATTGATTTTGTATAAATGTAATATTTTTTTAATAATATTAGTTGTTAGTAGTAAATTAACATGAAAAAGAACCTACCTATATTTTCGAAAAAATACAGGTAGGTCCAATAAGTTAATAGACTCTGAAAACATTTAGGAAATTAACTTGGTTCAACATGCACATGAACATCATATATATCATTTTCCTTCATAAGCTTCTTTTCTACCTTAGAAGAGATATCATGAGCGTCCTTTATATCTAATGTCGGGTTAACTAGAATTACAGTATCGACGACCACGTTATTTCCATAGCTTCTTGGCCTGAGATCTTTTACACCTTTTACTCCTTTCACTTGTAGAATGGATTTCTTATATGAATTCAGTATGTCATGATCAAAACCATCTGTTAACTGGTGGGAAGCCCCTTTAAAAATATCCCATGCTGTTTTACAAATTAGAATCCCAACAACTATTGCTGTTAATGGATCAAGCCAAGGCAAATTAAACTGGGAGCCAAAAATCCCAATTGCTGTACCTATACTCACCCATGAATCTGATAATTATCTTTTGCTGCTGCCATTACTGAGTGACTTTTTATCTTTTGTGCTAGTTTCTTGTTATATCGATAAACAAAGTACATAACTACTGCTGAAAATACACCTGTTCACGCGGATATGATATCGGGGGATTCATGACCACCTAGAGATATTAAGGTTATAGCTCCAACCAATACTTGAATTCCTACAACCATCATTATAAACGATGCAACCGTTGAAGCCACCATCTCTGCTTTCCAATGGCCAAAAGGGTGATCTTCGTCTGCTGGCTTCTGTGATAATTTTAAGCCTATTAACACTGCGATAGATGCTATTATATCCGTTGTATTGTTCAAACCATCTGCTTTTAATACCTCTGAATTACTGCAGATAAACATATGTACGCAATAATACTTATTATTGCACCACGCTCACCCATTTTTAAATTTCTATATTTTTGTTCTTCCATTGTGACTCCCTCCATTAACCGCTTGAACATTGTACCAAATCAATTTCGAGTGGGTCTATAGAAATCTTATTAGGATTGGTAACGTTAATAAGTAATCTCCAAAAAAGTTGAGCAGAGGAAATATCTCTAAAAGAGATTTGGAAAAAACCCAGTTAAAATAAATAACCCGCATGAAATCTAATTAAACCTTGATTTCATGCGGATTATTTATTTTTATCACGATTTATACAAAAATCAATTATTTTTGAGACTTATGTTCCAGCTAGTCTCCGTTTTATTCCTTAACTCTCATAAGTCTTAAACTATTTAGTGCTACTAAAAGAGTTGCCCCCATATCAGAGAGAATCGCAATCCATAGCGTTAACCAACCCGGTATAACTAATAATAACGCAATTAATTTAATTCCAATTGCAAAAGTGATATTGGCCTTAATTATATTTAATGATTTACGGCTTAGTTTAACTGCAAATGGAAGTTTACTTAGATCATCACCCATTAGCGCAACGTCTGCAGTTTCTATTGCCGTATCTGTACCGGCTCCTCCCATTGCAATACCGACTGTAGATGCTGCTAATGCCGGGGCGTCATTGACACCATCACCAACCATCGCAACATTGCCGTATTCGGATCTCAATTGTTTAATATAATCTAATTTATCCTGTGGCATTAGTTCTGCCTGAATTTCTGATACTCCTACCTGACTACCAATTGCATTTGCAGTACCTTTGTTATCACCCGTTAGCATAACCGTCTTTTTAATTCCAAGTTGATGTAGCTTATCAATAATATCTTTACTTGTTTCACGTACTTGATCAGCTACAGCAATAACAGCAAGTACTTCTTTTTCCGTACCAAAAACCATCGCTGTTTTTCCTTGGTTTTGAAGCTTTGTTACCTTTTGTTCTATATTCTTGTCATAATTAGTGGTAGATAAATCCTTAAATAGTTTAGGGCTTCCAATATAATAGGTTGTTCCTTTTATGTTACCCATAATCCCTTTACCTGTAATAGAAGTGAAATCTTCTACCACTATATCTGAATAAAAAATATTTTCCTCCCCGGCTTTTTTCATAATTGCAGATGCAAGGGGATGTTGTGAACGATACTCTAATGCAGTAATGTACGATAAAGTTTCTTCTTTACTTACATTTTCGTTCAACATTTTATAATCAGTTACAATTGGGACGCCTTTCGTTAATGTCCCTGTTTTATCAAATGCGATTGCTTTTAAAGCACCCATTTCTTCTAAATACACTCCACCTTTAATAAGGACTCCTTTTTTTGCAGCATTTCCAATTGCTGATACTATTGAAATTGGAGTGGAAATAACCAATGCACAAGGACAACCTACGACTAGAACAGCCAAGCCTTGATAAACCCATGTTCCCCAGTCTGCACCCAAAAATAAAGGTGGTACAATTGCAACTAATGCTGCAATAACCATTATTATTGGTGTATAGTATTTCGCAAATTTATCGATAAAAGCTTGCGCAGGAGCGCGCTCGCCTTGCGCTTCCTCAACAAGATGAATAATCTTAGAAATCGTTGTATCCTCTACAAGTTTGGTGATTTTTACTTCAAGTAAACCTTCTTCATTTATCGTACCTGCAAAAACTTCATCATCAATTGTTTTTTCAACTGGGACTGATTCACCAGTGATAGCCGCCTGATTAACAGCGGAATTTCCGCTTACAACCAAACCATCCATAGCTATCTTTTGACCGGGTTTAACAATCATTATGTCACCAACAGCAATGTCATCAACGTGTATCATCAATTCTTGCCCATTCCGTCTAACGAGTGCCTCATTAGGTGCAATGTCCATTAAAGAACGAATGGATTGCCTTGCCCTATCCATAGAGAATCGTTCAAGGGCTTCACTAATCGCAAAAAGAATTACGACAATAGATGCTTCAGCCCATTCTCCAATGATAGCAGCTCCTATAACAGCCACTGTCATGAGGGTTTTCATGTCAAAATCAAAATGTAACAAGTTCTGAAAACCAACTTTAAAGAGTGAGAATCCTCCGATCACAATGGATGATACAAATAATAATGAAGTTATAAGATTCTCTTCCCCGTTCACAAACAGGGAAAGGTAGCCAAAGACAATCAATAGAGAAGCAAATAATAAAGTGCTATGCTTTTTATGAAAAGGAACTTTTTCTTCTTTTTCAACCTCTCTAACCTCTTTAGTTTCTTGTGTAGCTTGCCTTACTGGTTTTTCTGGTGACACTTTTAGATTCTCAAATGCACCGGCTTTTTCCAATTCCTCGATTGTTGCATTACCTTGAACAGAAATTTTAGATGCTCCAAAATTTACTTTTGCATCTTGAACTCCCGGAAGTTGTATAACATTTTTTTCAAATTTACCTGCACAATTTGCACATGAAAACCCCTCTACACGATATACATTTTCAACTATTTTTGGTTCACGTTTTGGCTTTTCCGGAGCTACTTTTAAATTCTCAAAAGCGCCAGCCTTTTCTAACTCCTCAATTGTTGCATTACCTTGAACAGAAATTTTAGATGCGCCAAAATTCACTTTCGCATCTTGAACTCCCGGAAGTTGCTTAACATTTTTTTCAAATTTACCTGCACAGTTCGCACATGAAAATCCATCTACGCGATATACATTTTTATCCTCTAATGACTTTACTGACTCACTCAACTTCGACAACCTCCTTCTGGTGTTCGAAGGCTAAATTTATAAGCTTCTTTACATGCTCATCATCTAATGAATAAAATACTAATTTTCCTTCTTTGCGGTATTTGGCTAATCCTAAATTTTTTAACAATCTTAAATGATGAGATGCTGTAGCAGTAGTAGATCCTACAATGTTCGCCACATCGCAGACACATAACTCGTCTTCTAAAGACAAAGCATAGGCAATCTTAACCCTAGTATCGTCTGACAGAGCCTTAAAAACTTTAGCTACGTCCATAGGATTTTGTTCAGTAAGGTTATTTTTAGCTCTGGTTACCTTCTCTTGATTGATACACGTCACTTCACAAATATCTTTTGTCATATTATCCCCCTTATATATTCAAATAAATATTTGAATGATGATTATATTTATAATATATTCTTCTATAAACAAATAGTCAAACAATTATTTGATTAAATTTCAAAAAATATTTTCGACAATTTAACGTAATTCGCCTTTAGTTAATAACTAATTAAAAGTGTTTATAGCCATTTTCTTAATTAATTAAACCAATTTAATATAATACTAAAAGTTCCATTTTCAGACATAATCATAATTCCTAAAATCACAAAAACAATTGGAACAATAATTTTCTCGTATTTTTCTACTGTTTCGGATACACCTTTTACAGCTGATATACGGCGGCATAGATATAACAACACTGCCGCAGCAACATAATAAATTACAATCGTAACGACTAATTCAAATGTGTTTAAAGTAGTAAAATAAGGAATGTAGACACCTAAATTATCTCCACCGGCAGCTAACATAATGACTGCTACGCTAAGTATAAGACTGCTGAATCGATTGGTAGATTCTAAAATTTCTTCATTTTCTTCGTCATCATCGTCTTCCTTTTCAAACAAAACCTTCAGACCGATAAGTATTGGAACTAAACCAAGTAATCCTATCCATTGCTGCGGAATTAAAGCAAGACCAAAAGCTGCCAAAAGGCTAACTCCTATAAGGATGGTAAATCCTAAATACTGACCTAATACTATATCTCTAACCGAGCCATTTTTCTTTTTCATTTGCGCAAATAAAACAACTAAAATTACAATGTAATCAATACTTGTCGCTATGTAAGAGATAACTGCAGATATAATCGTTGTCATTATAGTAATCCCTCCATTCTAAAATATAAGTTGTATTCTCTCACTTCTTAAACCAATTTTGTGAACTCCCCATATTCAAACACACTTTTGAACGCTTTTATTTTAAGACTATGTAACCAATTAGTCAAATGATTGTTTGAATAAGAGGCTTAATATAGGTGCTTTACCCTTTACAGAAAAGCATTTGATTGCTAAATAAGTTTAATCCAATTTACAAATTTTACTGTTAAAATAAAAGCGATAAACAATATAATTAAGAGGATTTTTAATGAAGAGCAAAAAATTTATGATTACTATTTTTCACTGTGTTTATCTTATCTGCTTGTGCAGGTACAAATGAGGAAGAAAACACAGAAAATGAATTTAATACGGAAAAAAATATGAAAATGGAATCCAATAATGATGATGAAATGGATATGGAAGAACCTGACGAAGATATGGATGGAATGGATTATTCTGGTATGAGCCATTCTAGTTCTGGTGAAGTTCCAGAAGGTTTAGAAGAAGCTGAAAATAAAACGTGTGAAGTTGGTAGCCAAGCTATAATTGAATCTGATCATATGACTGGGATGAATGGTGCAGAGGCAACAATTGTTGGAGCATATGATACAACAGTTTATACTGTTTCCTATACCCAAACAACTGATGGGGAAGCGATAGAAGATCATAAATGGGTTATACACGAAGAAATTGAAGGAGCGGGAGAAAATTCATTTGAACCGGGAATCCGAAGTGACCTTAAATACAGATCATATGGAAGGGATGGACGGAGCCTCAGCAGTAATTGATTCAGCAGAAGAAACAACCGTACATATGGTTGATTTTATATCTACTTACTTAGGGGAAGAAGTGAAAAACCATAAATGGGTAACAGAAGGTGAATTATCACCAGTAGAATAATTTTTGCGATTTAAGGACTTGTCCATTAATGGATAAGTCCTTTTTTACTCACCCATTTTTAGATTCTTATATTTTTGTTCATCCATAGTAATTCCCCTCCATTAACTGCCTGAACATTGTATCAAGGCAATTTCGTGTGGGTCTATAGAAATCTTATTAGAATTGGCAATTGTTAGTATGTAATAACCTAAAGAGTTGCGCATGGGAAATTTTATAAAAAGGAAAAGCGTCTTTGTTTAAAAAGACGCCTAAAGTAAGAGGAAAGGTGTTTACTTCATGAGCTAATACCTTAGAATAGTGAGAGACTATCACTTTAATTTTCATTACTAATTTAAAACTGATTTTTGTTAATATCTAACAAATACTATAGGGGTCAAAAGTTATTTTTACAACTTAGATAAATACTCGTTTTAGGTATATTATATTATTTTTATCCTGCACAACAAGATAATTTGGAAACATCTTTATCAATTGAAAGAGCAGCCAATTTTAATCCTTCTGACATTGTTAAATACGGAGCTAGGCTCTCTGTTAAATCTTCAATAGTTAATCCAAATTTTACGGCTAATGTTCCAGCATAGATTACATCTCCTGCATTTTCTGCCACGATATGAATTCCTAATACCTTTAATGATTTTTCTTCTGCTACTAATTTAATTACACCAGTAGTTTCTCTATTTACGATTGCTCTAGGGACAGAATCTAAAGGTAATACGGATATTTTTACTTCATATCCTTTTTCTTTTGCCTGTTCCTCCGTTAAACCAACCGTAGCGATTGAAGGATATGTAAATACAACGCTAGGTACTACCTCTAAATTTAGTTTACGATTCAAACTGCCAATAGCATTATCAGCAACAGTTTTCCCTTCATAAGCAGCTACATAAACGAATTGAGGACCCAATGTGACATCTCCAGCAGCATAGATATTTTTATTATTTGTTTGGGCATATTCATTTATTTTTATCTCATTACAAGACCCAACATTGACACCGGCAGCTTTTAAGTTTAATTCTTTGGTATTGGGTTGTCTTCCTGCAGCAATAAAAAGTTGTTCACTTTCTATAACATTTTGTTTTCCATCTACAGTGACATAAACTTTTTTTATTTCTCCTTTTTGTTCAACTCGTTCTAAAACCGCACCTTTTACAAAATATATCCCTTGTTCACTTAGTGCTTTTTCCGCAACTTCTGAAATCTCTGGTTCATAGCCTTTTAATATTCGTTCGCCTCTTTGTATAAGTGTTACTTCAGAACCCAAATTATGAAACATTTGCCCAAGCTCCAAACCAATGAATCCAGAACCGACAACCGTTAAACGTTTAGGAACCTCTTTTAGCTCAAGTAACGATGTACTTGTCAAATAATCCACTTCTTTAAGACCAGAAATAGGCGGTACAAAAGGAGACGCACCTGTTGCGATTAGGAATCGTTTTGATGAAAAATTTTTCCCATTTACTTCAACTGTATTTTCATCAACAAACTTCGCTTGACCCACAATCAAATCAATTCCATATTCTTCGATTAAATCAATATACTTTTGTTTGCGAAGACCACTAACTAATTCATCCTTTTGTTCCATTAATGAATTTAATTCTACTTTATCGGAAGATGTTTGTAGTCCTGCAAATGGATTTGTTTTAGCCAAGCGATTGATTTCTCCTGCTTTAAGAAGCGTTTTTGATGGAACACAACCAATATTTACACAAGTTCCACCAACTATTCCACGTTCAATCATACCAACCTTTGCACCATATTCGATAGCTTTAATGGCAGCGGAAAAAGCAGCCCCACCTGAGCCAATAATTAGTAAATCATAACCAGCCTGATGATCTAACTCTACATTTTTTTGTAATGAAATTTCTTCTATATCTTTAGGTTGGTATTTTGCTTGCGTAATTACCATTTTTACTTTATCTACATTAACGTCATTTGGTAATTCAAAAACAGATACACCACATCGAAAACTAGTTTCAATGTTTTTAGCACCAATACTAGTTAATGCAATATTAATATGCTGCTCACATCCTGAACAGCTCATCCCCTCGATATTAAGCCGATATTTTTTCATAATTATTCCTCCTAAGTTCTATAAATAATTCAGTAATACTTATCCCTAATCAACAATTAGTGATTCGATAATAGGACAATGATGTAATTCTTTTTGATCTGGGCATCTTCTTTTTAAATCCAGTAGCATAGATTCGATTCGCTTTAAATCTTCAATCTGTTTTCGAACCGCTTTCTCCTTTTGCGATACAAATTCGAACATATTTCGGCAGCGAACCTCATCATTATCAACAACGCCAAGTAATTTATAAATTTCATTTAATGTAAACCCAAGGTCTTGGAGTCTTTTGATAAATTTTACACGCTTAACATTGTCATCTGAATAAATCCTATACCTAGCATTCGTTCGGAAAGGCTCTTGCAATAATCCTTTTTGTTCGTAATATCTAATTGTCTCTTTATTTACACCACATTTTTCTGCAAATACACTGATTCGGTAACTCAAATAATTCACCCCTAGAAACATAATAAACCGTGTACCTTAGTACACGGTCAAGTATATGATTAAATTTTTCTGTTACAACTAACTTGCTATCATTAAAAGACACTAAACATCTTTACTCCTAATAGTTTTTCTTTATAACTTTCGTTTAAAACTCTGATAATTCTTATTCCCGCCAGAAAGATTAAATACCTCTTTAAAACCCATATTTTTTAACACATTCTGGGCAGCATTTCCTGTAACACCTTTATTACAATACGTTACGGTAGGGATATTAGGATCCAAATTCTTCGCTTCATCACGCAACTTTGCCAATGGAATATTTACTGCTCCATCCACTTTCGATACCTCATACTGTTTCGTTGCTCTTGCATCAATAATCTGGAACCTTTCTCCGCTATCGATTCTATCCGTTAATTCTTGTGGGGTAATCAGTTTATTTTTCTTATCTATCGCATTTTGTAAAGCCATCCCAGTGTACATAACGGGATCTTTAGTTGTACTGAATGGTGGTGCGTATGCTAAATCCAAATGGAATAAGTCTTCAGCTTTTGCTTTAAAGGAGATAGCCGTTACGAATACATCGATTCGCTTATCGACTCCATCTTCTCCTACGATTTGCACACCTAAAATTTGGCTTGTTTTTCTATCTGCAATCGCCTTGATTATTAATTCTTTTCCACCAAGGTACTCTGCTCTCGAAGGCTTAATATTGTGTAATACTTCAATATCAAACCCTTCTGTCTTAGCCCCTTTTTCACTTAAACCGGTATAGCCTACCGCTAAGTCAAACACCCTTAAAATTCCTGTACCTAAAATACCGCGGTGTTCCAAATCACCTCCAGTAATTACATCTCCAGCTATACGTCCCATTTTATTGGCTGTAGAGCCTAACGGACGATAAATAGGTTTTCCTGTTATAATTGAAAAGCTTTCTGCTACGTCCCCAACAGCATAAATATCAGACAGATTGGTTTGCATTTTCGGATTTACTTTTATTGCTCCAGATGCACCCAATTCGACACCAATTTCTTTTGCCAGTTTGGTATTAGGTCTCACACCAGTTGCTAAAATAACTATGTCAGAATCAATGACATTTCCACTTTTTGTTTGCACAGCATTCTCTGTAATCACAGTTGCTTCTTCGTTTAATAACAAGTTTACTCCGTTATCTCGGATATGTTCTTCTACACGGGATGCCATATCTTTATCCAAATGCGGCATAATCTGATTGCTACGCTGTACAATCGTTACTTCTAATCCTTTATGAGTCAACTGTTCTGCCATTTCAAGTCCGATGAAACCAGCACCGATGATAGTCACCTTTTTCGGATTATTAGAAACCATAAACGAATTTATTGTTGCTGTGTTTTGGATATTGCGGACATGAAAGACGTGTTTCATGTCTCCCCCTTTAATTGGTGGGGTGGTTGGAGTAGCACCAGTCGCAAAGACCAATGTATCATAATTGTCCTGTTTCGTCTCACTGGTATCTAAATTTTTAACCGTGACTGATTTCTTATCTGTATCTATCCCTATAACTTCATGACGTGTATGAATGTCCACATTGTAACGTTTTTTAAACCATGCAGCACTTCTCGGTGTTAATGTCTCTAACTCATCGACTTCTCCCCCTAAAAAGTAGGGAATTCCACAAATGGAATAAGAGATATCATAGTCTGCATTATATAACGTGATTTCTGCATTTTCATCGTTTCTGCGTGCCTTTGCAGCAACAGATGTACCAGCTGCAACTGAACCAATAATAATTATCTTCATATGTTTATAATCCTCCAGATCTTATCTTGATGTTTATTCTTAGCAGCACTGATCCATTCCTAGTAACACAAATTGCGATCCGTTTGGTGTTTCATCGTCATCTAATGTTAATCCTTCTACAGTATCTTTAACAACCTTATCAATGGCTACTTTAATTCCATCAATTTCTTCCACAATATCGTTTTCTTCAGGCGCATCTAGAGAAATACCTAATTGCGGACCACAACATCCCGCCCCCATTGAATAGAAGCGAATACCTTCTGCACCCTTTTCTTGAAAAATAACCTGTAATTTATTTTTAGCCTTTTCTGTGATATTCATTATAATTCCTCCCCTTATTTTTTAAAGTTGAACAAATTTCTTCAATTGGTCATAGCCTATTTTTACTTCCTTCATCCAAGGGATTAACGCACTATTATCAGCTAATTCTTCTTGTACTTTCTTAATCCATTGCTTTTCCGATGCTGCACGTGCTTTTAATACTTTATCTGTTGTTCCTGTTGCATATAAACTTCGATTGATGACCCACCATTTTGGAGTTAACTCTGCTCGCTTTAAGTCATCCTGCAAGCGTGTTGCCTCAAAAACAGGAGTTGCTTCTGTCAATGTAACAACGACTACCCCTGTCTCTTCTGGGTTACGCAGTCTTGGCAATAACTTTTTCACACTTTCTGGAATTTCACCTGTAGAACGGCTCATTTCCTTGTGATAAGCCTCCGATGAATCAAGTAAAAGCAACGTATGCCCGGTTGGTGCAGTATCGATAACAACAATTTCTTGTTCAGACCTTTCTACTACATCGGCAAAAGCACGGAACACCGCAATCTCTTCCGTACATGGAGACTCAAGGTCTTCCTGTAAGAAGGCAAGTTCGTCATCATTCAATTCACCAGCATTAGTAATTACTTCTTTTTTGTAAGCTTCTACTTCTACTTCTGGGTTAATACTGCTGATGGATAAATTCTCATTAACAGTACCGTTTTGGAACATATATTCCAGATGTGCTGCTGGGTCAGTTGTTGTTAAATGAACTTTATGCCCTTTTTCCGTCAATCCAACTGCGATTGCTGCAGCGACTGATGTTTTTCCAACTCCACCTTTACCCATTGTAAAAATAACACGAGTATTTTTAGATGAAAAATCATCAATTACATCCTTTAGTTCAGAAAGTGGTGCAAGTTCCGTATCCTCACTAGTCTCCTTGAATTCAACTAAAGGTTCATCGCTAACAATTTGTCGAAGACGATCCATACCAATTAGGGAATACGATACAAAAGGCAATGAATAGGTTTGAATTTTTTTCAGTTCCTCTGGTGTTTTCGTTAATGCTTCTTGCTGCCCTTCGTAAAACGCAGTAGATACCTCATCATTTTGGTCATAAGACTGCAATAGTCCATTTATGATAAGCATTTGTTTTTTGATGCCAATCTCTCCAAGCTCTGATGATGCACGGTTAGCTTCAATCAGTGTGGATTCCTCTGGTCTTGCAACTAAGATTAGTGTTGTTTTTTCACCATCAGAAAGGGATTCAACTGCTTTTTGGTACATATCCTTCTTATCATCAAGTCCTGACAATGGACCCAAGCAGGAAGCACCATGTGTTGCTTCCTCCAAATAACCTGACCATGCTGTAGGTAGGGATAATAAACGAAGCGTATGACCTGTTGGAGCAGTGTCAAACAATACATGATCATATTGAGTAAAAATTCTATCATCAGCTAATAAATGAGAGAATTCATCAAATGTGGCAATTTCTACTGTACATGCTCCAGAAAGCTGTTCCTCCATCTGATTGACTACCGATTCTGGAAGTTTATCCCGATATGGTCCAACCGTTTTCTCACGATATACTCTGGCTGCTTCTTCTGGATCAATATTACTCGCAAATAAGTTTTTTACACTTGGAATTCCAACAGGCTCACGAGATAACTCGATTTCAAATACATCCTGCAAATTAGAAGCAGGATCCGTACTGACTAACAAAACCTTTTTTCCTTGATCAGCAAGTGCTACTGCTGTTGCACATGCTACGGACGTTTTTCCAACCCCACCTTTGCCAGTAAAAAATAGATAAGGTGTTTCGACATGCTGTTTCGGATTATAACGTGTATACATTTTAAGATGCTCCTTTAATCGAGTTTTACTGAAACACGTACACAAGGTTTCTGAGTCAATTCCTCCGCACTTACTTCCAACCATTCCGCAAATTCCTCATTGGTTGGATATTCACCGACTTTAACTACTTCCCCATCTAAAAGTATTACTGGAAGTGCATCTGCTCCTTTTTCTTGAAGAACCTGATTTACCGTTTTATTATCTGCAAAAGCTGCAGGGTCATTTGCTAAATTAAATCGCTTGATGTCCACGCCTTTTTGTTCCATTGAATAAACTGCAGAAGCTACTCTTGTTAGGTTTGGATCGACACTAGGTCCACAAACTCCTGTTGAACAGCACATAGCTGGGTCAAAGATTTCTACTTTTTTCATAGGTAATACCTCCAGTCCATTAATATATAACTATATACTTATATGGTATCAGATAGATAAGCTTTGAGTATATTCTCACGGCTTATCTACCAGTCATTCTTCGGTTTCTGCAAATCGTTTAATTCGTTCACCAATTTCGTCCCGAACACGCTGAAATACTTGCCATACTTCCTCTTCCGTACCTTCTGATTTAGCTGGATCATCAAATCCCCAATGTTCTCTTTTTACATGAGCAGGCGTCATTGGACAACTATCCTTTGCATCACCACATAAGGTGACAGCCATTGTTGCGTTATTTAAAAATTCTGGGTCAATAGTTTTCGATTTTTGATCTGTTATATCAATACCAACTTCCTTCATGGCTTTTACGGCATTGGGATTTAATCCATGTGCTTCAATGCCTGCACTTCGAACTTCCCATTCATCTCCAAGATACTTTTTTGCCCAGCCTTCTGCCATTTGACTTCTGCAAGAGTTACCTGTGCATAAGAAATAAATTGTTTTTTTACCCATATAAATACTCCTTTATTAAAATATAGTTAATGTTAAATATAGACCTAGTAACGTGATAAATAAGATTGGTAGCGTTAGAATAATACCAGTCTTGAAATACGTTCCCCAAGAAATCTTAATTCCTTTTTGTGAAAGAACATGAAGCCATACTAATGTTGCTAAAGAACCAATTGGTGTTATTTTTGGACCCAAGTCTGATCCGACAACATTCGCATAAATAAGTGCTTCCCTTAACACACCCGATGTATTTGTTTCTGCGATTGCTAAAGCATCAATCATTACCGTTGGCATATTATTCATAATGGATGATAGAAAAGCAGCAATGAACCCCATTCCAACGGTAGCAATAAATAAGCCTTCTTCGGCAACCATTTGAATGACACTTGCTAGAGCAGTGGTGAGTCCCGCATTTCCTAATCCATATACCACGACATACATTCCGATGGAAAAGAACACAATATCCCACGGCGCTCCCTTAATAGCGTTTTTTGTATTTACTGCGGAACTTTGTCTACCCATAATAATAAAGAAGATAGCAATGGTTCCTGCAATAATAGAAACAGGTATATTGATAAATTCACTAGTAAAGTATCCAATTACTAATAAGCCAAGGACATACCATGATAGACGAAACATTTTATGATCTTTAATAGCATTTCTAGGTTCGGTTAATTTAGAAACATCATACGACCTTGGAATACTTTTTCTAAAGTAAATCAGTAACACTGAAATCGTTGCAACTAATGAAAATAAATTTGGAATAATCATTCGTGAAGCATATTCAACAAATCCGATACCAAAGAAGTCTGCAGACACAATATTTACTAAGTTACTGACAATGAATGGTAATGATGTTGTATCAGCGATAAAACCACTCGCCATGATAAACGGAAAAATCATTTTTTCTTTGAAATTTAAATTACGTACCATAGCAAGTACGATTGGTGTAAGAATTAACGCTGCACCATCATTCGCAAACAAGGCAGCAACAATCGCACCTAATATACTGATATAGACAAACATTTTTATTCCATTACCCTTTGCAAAACGGGCCATATGTAAGGCAGCCCATTCGAATAATCCAATTTCATCCAAAATTAAAGAAATAAGAATGATTGCTACGAATGCCAATGTGGCGTTCCAAACGATTTGTGTTACTTCGATTACATCACTAAACCCTACGACTCCTACAATTAGAGCTAAAACTGCTCCTCCCATTGCAGACCAACCAATATTTAAACCTTTTGGTTGCCAAATGACTAGGACGAGGGTTGCTACAAATATGAGTATTGCGAGTATAAGCGTTGTTGACAAAATAATACCTCCAATATTAACAACAATTAATTCGTGTACCTTTTTCTTCTAGTTCTTTTATTTTATAGTCCTGACTCGGAAGTTGATCAAGAATTGGTTGAATAAATGAATAATACTCATTATTTTTATTTACTGAGTAGAAAATCCATTGTCCTTTCCTTTCTTCCACTACCAGTCCTAAATCTTTAAGCTTACGCAAGTGTTGACTAACAGCTGGTTGACTGAACTGAAATATTTCTACAAATTCACATACACAACAAGCGTGATTATCCATTAATTTCATCATCGTTAGACGTGTCTTGTCACCAAGCAGTTTTAAAATGTTCGCAGCTTTGTCTATTTCAAAAGATATTTGCAGCATTTAAATCCCCCTTTTTATTATTTATTATGGAATTAGTATATAACTATTTGCTTATATATTCAATGGATTAATACACAGAAACATGAAATTTTAAGAAATCATTTTATTTTACTCCTACTACTATTCTTTAGATTAAAATTCTTATACGCATATATTAATAATTTAAATACTTGATTTGATGCGTTTTTCTAACTTTTTTCCACCGTTCTTGTAATCCAGCAGGCTTTTCTAAAATCCTAGTGTTGAAAACAAAGTCAATTTTATAGTTCTTTTCGAACAACTCTCATGCGGAACATCGTGTTAAAAGGGAGTTAAGGGGGAATTCATCAAATAAATTTGATTAAAAAGGTTGCAATTTAATTTTATGGATAATATACTGTTAATAAATCAAAAAAAATTGATGTATTAGTTGGAGGTGAAATAATGGAATTAATTAAAAAGGTAAATGAATTAGGTGAAGATGAGGCACTTGATTTTTATGAAAATATGTTTAATGCATTAGCTGATAAAATAAGATTAAAAATTATAAATGAAATTAGTAAAAGTCCAAATAAATCTTTGTGTGTCTGTGATTTAGAAGAAAAATTAGAGTTAAAGCAATCAAAACTATCTTATCACTTAAAAAAATTAGTAAATGTTAATATTCTGATTCCAGAAAAACATGGTACATGGAATTATTATAAAATTAATGAAGAACAAATACAGTTTGTCTTATCTGAAGATACTTGTTGTAAAATTTTCTAACGGGTATCTTAGTTATTTATTATATAAATCAACTTTTTTTGATTTATATATCAAAAAAAGTTGATACATAAAATGTAAAGGAGTTATATTTATGACAGATTCAATTTTAGAATTTATAAAAACCTTTTTCATGCTATTTTTTGAATTACTTGCTTTATTTATTGTAGTGAGCTTTATTGTGAGTTTAATTCAACAAGTAATATCAGAGGAAAAAATTAAAAAAATTTTAAGTCGCCCAAACAAAGCTGTTAATTATTTATTAGGTACATTGTTTGGTGCAATTACACCATTTTGCTCCTGTTCAACAATACCCATACTAGCAGGATTATTAAATTCCAAAGTACCATTTGGACCTTCAATGAGTTTTTTAATTGCTTCACCATTAATGAATCCGGTTATGATTTTCATGCTTTGGGCATTGTTAGGTTGGGAAATTGCGCTAGTATATTTTATCGTGCTAAGTATTTTTAGTATTTTAACGGGGCTTATATTTTCAAAACTTAATTTAGCAGGGACGTATAAAGGTGTAACTGTTAAAGGTGATGGCTTTTTCAGTAATAAACAAGGGTCTAGAGTTAAGCAAGCTTTAAATGATGCATGGGCATTTCTTTATCCAATGCTTCCTTACTTATTTATAGGGGTCTTTATTGGTGCATTTATTTATGGATTTGTTCCAGCAGAGTTTATTACAAAATATGCAAGTGGTGACGGAATTTTCTCTATAATGATTGCTTCGGTCATTGGTATTCCAATGTATATTCGTCCTGAAACAATGTTACCTATTGCAGAAGCACTTGTTTCAAAAGGTATGTCAATGGGTACTGTAATTGCTTTAGTTATTGGTGGTGCAGGTGCAAGTATCCCAGAAGTAGTTATGTTGTCTAAACTATTTAAGAAGAAATTTTTAGTTGCATTTATTTCAGCTATTTTAATAGTGGCTATAGGTACAGGTCTTATTGTTAATTTAATTATTTAGGTTTAAAAAGAAAATAGTTGTTGCGCTTGCATCATCAAATCACCCTTTTAAGGAGGTGATATTCATGGCAGAAAAAAAGTCTGGTCTTAAAAAGTTGTTCTCTAAACCCAATTGCTGCAGCATTGAAATCGAAGAAGTCAAACAAACTGAAAACAACAGCTGTTGCGGATCTTCAAAGGAGAACACTAATAAGCAACGGAAAGAGGCTTAATAAGGAAGGTCAAAACTCGCAACTATTGCAAAAGGGCTTCGTTTAGAGGCCCTTTTTACTTTAATTACTCATAGAAAAGGATGATACCAATGATTGTCAATCATGCAAGTATATTGAGTAAAAATACTTTAAATCATAAATTCAACTTATTATAATACCAAACTGGAACCAGCCTAAATTTAATATTGAAATTTAGTTAAAATAAACATTTGATCTATGATTAAAAAGCTATTGAATTCAAATTGAATAATGCCCTCTGTTTTCCCTATGCTCTTATCTCAATGTACAACTATTTAGCAGAGATAAGAACTTTTTAACATGGAAACCAAATTTTTGGCAGGGGCTAAGCTATATAACTGTGGCTTTAAAATAAAGTTTGATTAAAAACAACCCAGAAACTTGCTTTTTTATGTTAATTTAAAGAACCTGTTTTGAAAAAAAGATTGATCATTTTCCAGTGCTAATCTTCCACAATTGGGCGATTGCGGAATGAAAAGAATGCAATAGAAATGTAATTATACTATACTTACTAGTAATTGGATTACATAGTTTTAAGAAGGATTGAATTTTTTATGGGGGTATTAGATAAACTACAAACCTTTATTATATTATTTGCTGTTAGTTTAGGTCTCTTATTAGGACAGGTAAACATCATTGAACAATATGCCGAAAATCTTATTACACCATTTCTATTGTTAATGCTATACGGATTGTTTTTAACAATTCCATTACAACAATTAAAGAAGGCTTTTTCAAATATTAAATTTCTAGGGTCCAGTACGATCATTAATTTTATCTGGACACCAATATTAGCTTGGGGTTTAGGTTCTGTTTTCTTATCTGATTATCCTGCTTTATGGATTGGTTTTATCATGCTTATGGTAACACCTTGTACAGATTGGTATCTAGCGTTTACTGGTATAGCAAAAGGAAATGTGTCTCTTTCAACATCTGTTTTGCCGATTAATTTAATTTTGCAAGTCGTACTTTTACCAGTATATTTGTTAATATTTGCTGGAACTATTGAATCGATACCCATGTCAACACTTATAGAAAGTATAGTAATTGTATTAGTTATTCCATTTATACTTGCTCATCTTACACGACTCTTATTAAGAAAAAAATCTGTTTTAAACAATAAGATTATTCCCTTTTTCGGCAATGCCCAAATTTTCTTTTTATCATTAGCTATTATGGCAATGTTTGCTTCCCAAGGTTCTTACTTACTTGTAAAACTAGAAGTTATTTACATTTTAATTATTCCAGTTTTATCATTTTTTGTTATTAACTATGTAGTAGGACGCTTTGTTGGAAGATTTTTAAAGTTTTCTTATGAAGATACGGTTAGCTTAAATATGACGATTATTGCTAGGAATTCACCAGTGTCTTTGGCTATAGCTGTGACAGCATTCCCTGATCAACCTCTTATTGCTTTGGCTTTAGTTATTGGGCCGTTAATTGAATTACCTGTACTTGCCATAGTTTCGCAAGCATTACTTTTCACAAGAAAAAAGGGTAAAAATAAAAGTTATCCTACATAATCTAGGATAACCTTTATTTTATATAACAATCAGGTCCGTTTGTTGGATTGTCTCAATCCATAGATCAATGTAATTGTATCAAACCCTTTTATAAATTATCGAACCTCATTTTAAATTATCAAACTTTATTTCAACAATAACAGTGGATACCGACTTTACACTAAAGGAAAAGGCATTTAGGTGAGGACACAAAAGGAATCGGAAATCGTAACAGATACGATACCGATTCCTTCTATGAAGACTAAATAAATAGCTCACTTCTCACCATTTATTAATTAGAGAGTTTCCAACAATAATGTTTACGAACAGCGCCAGATGGATTAATTATGCCGATGCACAAGTATCAATACGATGATGATTGAAAACAGCTAAATTGAATTTTTAAATCGCCTTCTTTGAATAAATTATATATTTTTGGAAATAATTAAATATGTTAGTGCAACTTGTATTTCAGACATAAAAAATGAGGGAGTGGATACTTCCTCATTTTTTTATGCAATCCCTCCCCTTAAAGCGGATCAATTTTTAAATTTATCAAATACACTTTTCTTTACTAAAAATGTTTGATGATATCCTTTTAAATGAAAACTATCTATTTTTCTCATTTAGAAGAAACGTAATATAAAATCCTACATTGATTCTTCAAACCTTTCATTTATACCACAACATTGAAAATTACCAATAAATATTTTTTGTGTCCATAATGAATTGAACCACAATAATAAGTGCAAAGTGATTTACAATTTCACTTTGAAATTTAATTGTCGATATAAATGATGAATTCGTAATATATTAGCTATGAAAGTTGAAGAATCAAGCATAAAATTTCCTAAAAAAAAATAAAGCATAAAGCTTCCAAACGGAAATTTTATGCTTTACGTCACAAAAACACAAAAAAACCACCAACATATGTATTGGTGGAGACGGTGGGACATGCTCTTCCATGCTTTCGTCATGGCACTGACTATATCTTAAACCTGTTTAACCAGGTCCCTCGGCGTCTTATGCGAAATATAAATTTTCCTTATTCAGAAGAGATTTCGCATCCTAGTACTACCAAATTGGGGTTGGCAGCCTATAAGTCGATACATGGCTGTTGGATTACTCCACATACCACTCGGTATTGCCCTATCACTATAAAAGACGTGACTTAGGTTTCACCGATAAAGCCGAATTTTCACTTTTGTGTTACCACAAAAGGCGACTAATTACTAATCGAACCCACGTCCAGAGATAACGCCACTTAGGCTTCTACACGTGTAGTTGGTATATTCGTATTTCGCTTTTCCTTCAGCCTACCAACAGGCTTCCAGAAAGCTAGTCTGATTCATTTCGACTAACGCCCTCAGACGGTGGACATTAGCCTTAGCCCGCTTAAGTTTGAGACCCTTCAATCTACCACACGGGCGATGGTAGGAAGGATCCTAAAGCAGAGCTTACGCTGCTGCTAAAGAGTAATTGTTTTCTTTGCCAGTTATATTTAGGCGAGTAACGTTTTACGAGCCGTAACCTCGACGCGCAACCCAAGCTCGAACTACCCCTGTCGAATCCGTAACGTCCCCATATAAAGGAGAAACGCTCAGGATAATTGAGCATTAATCTTACTAACTTGTACCCTTATTATATCAAACGTCAGATAAAATGCAAGGGCTGGTAACAATTACTAGTCGAATAGTCCTATCTCATGTGATCTTTCAACGCACGATCAATATCACGTTTCATTTGTTTCTTCTTCAAATCTTCCCGTTTATCATATTTCTTCTTCCCTTTTCCAAGCCCAATCAATACCTTTGCATATCCATTCTTAATGTATATTTTCAACGGGATTAACGCATAGCCTTGCTGCTGGGTAAGTCCAATAAGTTTATCAATTTGCTTTCGATGCAGTAGAAGCTTCCTGCTTCGTGTTGGATCATGATTAAATCGATTACCCTGTTCATATTCTGAAATGTGTAGATTGATTAACTGTACTTCACCACGACGATCAATTCTCGCATGGGCATCTTTAATGTTTACACGGCCATTTCTAAGTGATTTAATTTCCGTACCTTGTAAAACAATGCCTGCCTCATACGTTTCTTCAATAAAATAATCATGGGATGCTTTTTTATTTTGTGCGATTGTCTTTCCTTGACCTTTTGGCATAAGACTTCCTCCTACTTGCTTACGTTCCTTTATTTTATCAAACATTGATAAGCATTCCAAGAAGAAAAGCACAAGCGAATCGATGTTGACTTATCGTATAGAGGTGAGGCACTCTACTAGCCGCTGGGTGCTAGAGCTAGCCATCAATTAAAAACGAACAGTGCCAGGCACCGTTCGCATATAAACTAATTTAGAAGCAATAAACTGAGGGCCATGATTGCCATACCAGTCATCACACCATAGATGGAAAGATGTGTTTCATCGTATTTTTTTGCAGCTGGTATCAATTCATCAATGGATATAAACACCATGATTCCCGCAACCATTGCAAAGATAATCCCAAACATTGTATCAGTTAAGAATGGCATTAAAATCAAAAATGCCACAACCGCCCCAATTGGTTCAGCTAACCCAGATAAGAATGATAGTTTAAATGCCTTTTTCTTATTACCTGTTGCGTAATAAATAGGTACAGAGACCGCAATACCTTCAGGGATATTGTGAATTGCTACTGCAATGGCAATCGCAAAACCGATTGAAGGATCCTGTAACGTTGAAATAAATGTTGCAATCCCCTCTGGAAAATTATGAATGGCGAGTGCTATGGCCGTAAATACACCCATTTTCATAAGATCTGGGTCTTTTATATGGCCGCGGGGTTTTTCCATATCCTCCACTTTTTTTACTTCATGTGGATTAGAGGATTTCGGTATAAATTTATCAATTAAACCAATTAACAACATTCCTGCAAAGAAAGAAACAACAGTCAACCAATATCCTTCATCTGGACCTAAAGCAACGGTTAATGAGTCTTTTGCTTTAAAGAATATTTCTACCATTGATACATAAATCATTACTCCAGCTGATAGCCCTAAAGAAAAGGATAAAAACTTAGTGTTTGTAGTTTTAGCAAAGAACGCTAATAAACTACCTACACCGGTTGCCAAGCCAGCAAACAAAGTAAATAAAAATGCTAGTAAAACATCATTCAATTTCTGTTACTCCTTTCTGATGCGGCATGATCCGCATAATGAGGTAAATCGCATCTGTTATGAATAAGTAATGAATATTTGTTTCTAGTATTAAAGAAAACCCTAATGAAAGAAGTTCTACATATATTCGTTATATTTTATCATATTCCTTAATAAGTAGTATAGGAGACAATTAATTAGATGTCAACAATTAGTTTTCCCTAGTGCAACTTTTCATAAAGAAAGTATATGCGGAAGTTCATATAATGTGATTGCCAAATACTGTTTTCCTAGAGATAAAGGAGACTTTGGCAGCATTACAACTCCGTTAGGAAAAATCATTAATTTCAATAATCAAAACAAGGTCTAAGTAAGCATAAGTACTGTTTAAAAGCCTCTGACAAGGCTGTCATAGGCAAAAGAAGTATGTATTTCTGATGAAACACCCGTGACTAACGCTGTCATGGGCAAAGGGACACTGATAAAATTCTTCAAGGTCAAGTAATGTCATATTTATAATTTCTTCACGTACATCTAGTTGCATCTTTTTTTCATAGCGTATTTCTAAGACTTTAGAAAATATCTTTAACAAAGAAATGAGCCTCACATATTCATGAGACTCATTTCTTTTTCTTCTTCTTTTTCTTATGTTGCTTTTGTTTCCCATTATTTGATGGTGGACGACTATTACCTTTCTTCCCGCCTTTTCTATCTTTGCCAGAATCTTTCTGTCCCTTACTAGCTTTTACTGCTATCGGTCTACGTCTTTTCTGTTCTACTCCAACTAATTCAAAATCAACCGTGTACTCATCTGTATTCACACTAACTACTTTTACTTTAGCTTCATCACCAACACGATAAACGTTCGCTGTACGCTCACCGATTAGTGCATGACTACGATCATCGTAATGATAATAATCATCCGTCAAGAAGCTTATGTGAATAAGGCCTTCCACTGTATTCTCTAATTCAACAAACATTCCAAAGTTGGTAACAGAACTAATCATACCAGTAAATTCTTCACCAATCTTATCCTTCATATATTCCGCTTTCTTCAGGTCATCTGTATCACGCTCAGCATCAACCGCACGACGTTCCATCTCTGAAGTATGGCGGGCAATTTCAGGTAAGTTTTGCTTCCAGTGACTTGTTGTTTTGCTGTCCAATTGATTATTCACTAAATACGTTCGGATGAGCCGATGAACGATTAAGTCTGGATACCTTCTAATTGGTGACGTAAAATGGGTGTAAAACTCCGTTGCCAATCCAAAGTGCCCAATACTTTGCGGATCATATTTTGCCTGCTTCATGGAACGAAGCATAAGTTTTGATACAATCATTTCTTCTGGTCTGCCTTGGATTTCTTCTAGCACCTTTTGCAATGCCTGCGGGTGAATCTCATTTGCTGTTCCTTTTACCGTAACTCCAAGCCCTGCGAGAAATTCGAAAAAGCTCTGAAGTTTTCCTTCATCTGGATCTTCGTGAATACGATGAATAAATGGTACATCCATCCAATGGAAATGTTCTGCCACTGTTTCATTGGCACAAAGCATGAATTCTTCAATTAACCGCTCCGCAACAGAACGTTCCCGTAATACAACATCGATTGCTTTTCCATTATCATCTACTAAGACTTGTGCTTCCTTAAAGTCAAAGTCAATGGCACCACGTCCCATACGTTTTCCTCTTAGTATTGCTGCAAGCTTTTCCATTTCTTCAAACATTGGGACCAGTGGTTCATATCTTTCTCGTAATGCCTGATCCTTGTCAACAAGAATTTTATTTACATCATGGTATGTCATGCGTTCCGTTGTTTTAATCACACTTTGGAAAATCTCATGACTAACAACTTGTCCTGCAGATGTAATCTCCATCTCACAGCCGAGTGTTAAACGATCAACTTGTGGATTTAGCGAACAAATCCCATTCGACAGTCGATGTGGAATCATCGGGATTACTCGGTCAACTAGGTAAACACTTGTACCCCGTTCGTATGCTTCTTTATCAATGGCTGTACCCTCTTCTACGTAATAACTTACATCCGCAATATACACACCAAGTTTATAATTCCCGTTATCTAATTTCTTTACGGTAACGGCATCGTCTAAGTCTTTTGCATCGGCACCGTCAATTGTTACAATCATTTCATCCCTTAAATCACGGCGCCCCTCAAGCTCATCTTCTGAAATAGTCTCAGGAACACTGCTTGCTTGGTCCAATACTTCATCAGGAAAATCAATCGTTATGCCATGCTTGTAAATAATCGAAAGAATATCAATTCCTGGGTCATTTTTATGTCCAAGAATATGAATAATCTCTCCTTCTGCACTCATTCTTCCCTCGGGATACTTTGTGATACGAGCAATAACTTTATGTCCTTCAACAGCACCATGCGTGCTTCCCTTTGGTATGAAAATATCATTTGGTATCCGCTTGTCATCCGCGATTACAAATCCAAAGGAACGATTATCTTCATACGTACCGACAACTTGTATAACCGCTCGTTCTAGAATTCGAATAACTTGTCCTTCCGCACGATTTCCATCGTCTCCGCCTTTTTCAATTCGGACCAATACTTTATCACTGTTCATTGCAGACGCCAAATCAGAGGCATGGATGTATACATCACTCAACCCTTCTTCATCTGGAATAAGAAAAGCAAATCCCTTCTGATGCATCTGGATTCTACCACGAACGAGATTCATTTTTTCTGGCAGACCAAAACGGTTTTTCCTCGTTCTTACTAACTCTCCTGCACCTTCCAATTCATTTAAGGCTATCACTAGTTCCTTAAACTCAAGAGCTTCTTGCAATCCTAAAGAAGCTTCTATTTCATCGACAGCTAAAGGTTTTGTACCTGATTCCTTAAAAAATGATAGAATTCTATCCTTCATCTGCTCACCCTCTTTCTCTTTCTTATTGTTTACTTTCCATAAGGATTTAATCAAGCTTTCCAATCGAGTTTTTCTAAAAATTGATAAATATCCTCATGGAGTTGTTCTTTCGCTTCATCTAGTGTAATCACATGACCAGCGTTCTCATACCATTTTATATCTTTTTCGTCCGATTCTACGTTTTCATAGATATAGGTTGCACTTTCAGTATTGATCATCTGATCCTTTCTAGCCTGTACGACAAATGTTGGTGTATAAATCATATCAATATGTTCTTTCACATCTGTAATCGTTTTGCCTAATCCTTTAAAAAGCTCCTCAGAATCATCCATCAATTGATTTACTTCTTTCTCAATAACAGCATCTTCTTTCCCCTCTAGCTGTTTATATTCTTTAGAAAATAATTCAAATCCTTTAGATAGTTGGGTTTCATTATCAAAGAACATTGGTGCGCACATCGGAATAACCGCTTTTACTTCTGTAGAATAAGCAAGTTTTAAACTTAGTACACCACCAAGTGATAAACCGCAAACGACAATTTCCTCATGTCCCAAGTCTTTAAGATGTCGAAGTGCTTGGCTTACATCTTCCCACCACTCGTCTGGATTAGATTTGATTAATTCCTCAGGTGGTAAACCATGCCCTCGGTATATCGGTGCATGACAGGTGTATCCTTTTTTTTCCAGGAAACGGCCGAGCATTCGAACATCTGCAGAATGTCCTGTAAATCCGTGTAATAACAGAACCGCACGTGGTCCCGCTTTAAATGTAAAAGGTTTTGGTTGAACAATTTTCATCATTAAAACTCCTAACTAAGTCTACTATACCCTTTATTATGTAATATTGTACTACATTTTGGAAAATATTAGTCTATATTTAAAAAACCCTCATCACCTATACGGTAATAAGGGTTCACTCTCACTATTATAGTAAATAACCACTGATAAATGCTAATCCAAAAAACAAAATGCCTGTAATGATTGTTCCACGATGTAAGAATAAATCCAACCCGCGTGCTTTTTGTTTTCCAAATAATTGCTCAGCACCACCTGAAACTGCTCCAGATAATCCAGCACTCTTACCAGATTGTAATACGACAAAAGCAATCATCACAATACAGTCTATAATTAATAAGGTATTTACGAGCGTCAACATGTCCCAAAGACACCTCCTGATTACGGTCAATTATCTACTTTATACTTTAGCATATCCATTTAATAGATAGCAACACTTTTTTGCGTTATGAATCATTACTAATGAATAGACTTATCTTGGGAACGCTAAAAAGAGGGTAACAGTCTTAGACAGCCTATTTTACTTAAAAAAGGAAAGACGTATTAATTGTTCTTAAGTCATTATTTGTGTTAATTTAGAGGTAGTTAGACATGTATATACAAGCATACCATGAAAGGTGAATGAATCATGACCACAATAAATGGAATAGCAGCCTCATCAGGCATTGCAATAGCAAAAGCATATCAATTAGTAACACCAGAGTTGACGTTTGAAAAAGTAAAAGCCGATAATCCTGAGGAACAAATCGGTCGTTTAGATCAAGCTTTAAAAATATCACAAAGTGAATTAGAAAAAATTAAAGCACATACAAAAGAAAATTTAGGTGAAGAGCATGCCGAAATTTTCTCAGCTCATCTGCTAATTCTTAACGACCCAGAACTAATCAATCCAATGAAAGAAAAAATAACGAATGATCACGTTATCGCTGAAACGGCATTAGAGGAAGTTTCAACAATGTATGTTGATATGTTCCAGAGCATGGACAATGAATATATGCGTGAACGCGCTGCTGATATAAAAGATGTTACAAAACGTGTAATGGCCCATTTATTAGGTGTATCGTTCCCAAATCCCGCGTTAATCGATGAAGAGGTCATTGTCATTGCAGGTGACTTGACTCCATCTGATACTGCACAATTAAACCGACAATTTGTTAAAGGGTTTGCGACAGATATTGGTGGTCGTACATCTCATTCAGCAATTATGGCAAGGTCTCTTGAAATTCCAGCAATTGTAGGTACAAAGGAAATTACAACGTCCGTAAAGCAAGGTGAAATGGTCATCATTGATGGCATCGATGGCAATGTTATCGTTAACCCTACTGAAGAAGAACAAGCTACTTACAAAGAAAAACAAGAGAAGTTTGCCAAACAGCAAGAAGAATGGGCAAAGTTAAAAGATGAACCAACTTTTTCAAAAGATGGCGAGCAAGTTGAATTAGTTGCTAATATTGGAACCCCTGAAGACGTAGAGGGTGTTTTAAGCAATGGTGGTGAAGGTGTTGGATTATACCGCACTGAATTCCTATACATGGGAAAAAGTGAATTACCATCGGAAGAAGAACAATTTGAAGCATACAAATCTGTCTTAGAAAGCATGGACGGAAAGCCTGTTGTGGTTCGTACCTTAGATGTTGGTGGGGATAAAGAATTAAGTTACCTGAACATGCCGAAAGAATTAAATCCATTCTTAGGTTTCCGCGCAATCCGTTTCTGCTTGGAAAATGAGGATGTATTCCGTCCACAGCTTCGTGCATTGTTACGAGCAAGTGTATATGGAAACTTAAAAATCATGTTCCCAATGATCGCAACACTTGAGGAGTTCCGTCAATCAAAAGCAATCTTAATGGATGAAAAAGATGCACTTAAAGCAGAAGACATTAACGTTTCCGATGATATTGAGGTCGGTATTATGGTAGAAATCCCTTCTACAGCTGTAACTGCGAAACAGTTTGCAAAAGAGGTAGATTTCTTCAGTATCGGAACCAATGATTTAATTCAATATACAATGGCAGCTGACAGAATGAATGAACAGGTCTCTTATTTATATCAACCATATCATCCAGCAATTTTAAACTTAGTAAATAACGTCATTGAAGCGGCACATAAGGAAGGAAAATGGGCTGGGATGTGTGGTGAAATGGCTGGAGATCCAATTGCCATTCCTATCTTACTCGGCCTTGGACTAGATGAATTTAGCATGAGTGCAACTTCTATTTTACCAGCACGCACGCAAATACGTAATTTATCGAAGAAAGAATTAGCTTCGTTTAAAGAGACAATCCTTTCCATGGGAACTGCGGAAGAAGTCGTTGCATTTATTAAGGAAAAAACAGAATAATTTAGTTTGGCACCCAGGCTGATTTGGTCTGGGTGCTTTTTTTGTGCAACATCGTGCGGGGAGCGTGGGATTGTTGTATCTGTTGATTCGACCTGTCATTTTCAAGACAGGCCGAATCAATATTAATCTATAATCTCAAGCTTATTTTCTATCGGCGTCCTTCCTCGATTACGAGGTACCTTCTCAGGATAACCAATCTGCAGTACTGCTGCTATTTTCTGTGTTTCACTGTCCAAACCAATGTCCTGTAAGAATGCTTTATCATGCATATATGGCGTAATCGTCCACAGCATACCAACTCCATGTTCCCAAGCTGCAAGTTGCGCATTTTGAATAAATGCACAGACAGCAGCATATTCCTCTTCATAGCGAACGGGGTCTTTTTCTATCTCAAAATAAATCAGTGCATGATGTGGAATCGTAAGTAGAAACTTTTTCATTGAATCGATCATTTTATGCGTCTTTGGTGAATCATCATTTTTTATCAGTCCGATTCGCTGATAACTTTGCATGATAGAATCAATGAATGCTTCCCTACCTTTACCTTGATACAACTTTATTTTCCAGGGTTCTTTCATGTAATGTGTTGGTGCATAGGACGCGTATGTAAAAATTTCTTTTAAAAGCTCTATATCAACCTCTTGATCTTTAAATGTATGAATGGACCTGCGTTCTTTAATTATGTCTAAAGTAGAAATAGGACTTCCCCCTATCTTAACTGAAATGATTTCCATATATAGTAACCCAAGGATCCAAAAACCACAATAAAAAAGATAGCCACATCCCAACCACCAAAAATAGACTGTTCTAACGTATTTTTTGAAACATATACGCTTTCGAAATTCAATATTACAAAGAATAGAAGCATTTCATTTTTCAAAACGTTTATCATTCTTATTGAATTCCGATATAAACGCTCTGCATTTTCTTCTGTAAGACCAATATAATTGTGCACATGTGGATACCTCTCTAAAAATGTTAGGGGTATCCAGGTGATAAGACCAATGATAGGAAGTAAGAAGAGCATTCCTTTTGAATCCCATCTCGTTACCTCACCAGCAAAATTATAATGGCCTGGAACCTCACTTGGAATGGATGACCAGGTGAATATTATGTAGAAGATACTAACAACTAACATAACAACGGAAATAATGTCAAAAACGATTTCAAATTTTGATCTTTTTAAATATAAAATAGGATTTGAAAAAGTGTTCATATTCTACACCCCTTTCAAATCCTATACGAATGACAAAGCGTTTCGGTTTCAATATATTACCTTTTATTCGAATAGTTGCCCTGACATAATCGTCATAAATTGTTTAAAAAACTTCGGGTAATCAAGTTGGAAAGCAATTCGATGGCGCTTTATTTCTGTTTCCGACTCTTCTTCTAAATTTCCAAATGCACGTATATCAGCAATGCTTTGGCCACGCTCCGTACCTGTTACAGCTTGAATAATTTGAACAGGTAAATTATAAAAGGTGAACATATCCTCACGATTTATAGCCATTATCGTTAACACATCATGCATTGGACTTCCTTGCACATTTGGGTCTCGTTCCTTGTAAAAATCATAATAGTAATCTAGCAACGTTTTTATCAGTGGGAGTCCTGTTGTACTGTCAATATAATTTACCATTTCTGGCGTAACTATTGCTCGTTCGGTTACATTCATCGGTATGATTGTTACATTGTCTGCATAGGTCAACACGATTTGAGCTGCAACTGGATCCCCGTGGAAATTTGCCTCCGACACTGCTGTGACATTACCAGGTACCCAGAATGCTCCACCCATTATATAGTATTCCTTCACTTCTCTCATCGTTTCCCCATACAGGATAAACATTGTCGCAAGTGAGGTAAGTCTACCGATATTAACAATGACCAACTCATCTTGGTACTCTTCAATTACGTCTATAATTTCAAAAAAATTTTCAAAAGTACCGTTTTCACCTGCTGTTGGTGGCGTAATCGGCCCAAGCCCAAATTCTCCATGTATTTCTGGAACAAACTCAGGAAGTTCTGCAGTCATCGGTATCTCAGCACCTGCGTATATTCTTGTAGTCTCAGCCTCTTCTGATTGGAACAAGCTTCTTAGGTAAAGGATATTATCAATCGCATTTTCTCTTGGTATATTTCCGTAGTCTGCAACAATGCCAACAAGATCAATATCATTATTTAAATAAGAATAGATAATCGCTATCACATCATCTATACCTACATCAGCAAAGAGTAAAACTTTTTGTGCCAAAATGCTTCCTCTCCTGTGTGTAAAGATTAATTACTGATTTAGTATATTAATTAGGAGAGTTGTCCTGTGTTCGTAATGTGAAATTAACCGAATCGTTCTCCAGTCATCACTGTCATAAAGTTTATAAAAAACGTTGGATAATCCAATTCAAATGCTATACGATGTGTACGCGTATCTTTTTCTGTTTCCAATGAGAAATCACCAAAATCTCTTATATCCGCAATACTTTGTCCACGCTCTGTACCTGTTGTTGCCTGTACGATATGGACAGGTAAATATCTAAAAGTAAACATGTCTTCATTGACGGTAGCCATAAGCGTTAAAACATCATGTAGCGGGCTCCCTTGAACACTGGGGTCTCTTTCTTTGTAGAAATTATAATAGTAATCTAGGAGGGTTTTTATTAACGGTATTTGCCCAACTTGGTCAATGTAATTAACCATTTCTGGTGTGGCAATGGCTTGCTGCGTGACATTTAGAGGGATAACTGTTACATTATTCGCATAGGTAAGTACAATTTGAGCTGCAACTGGATCCCCGTGGATATTAGCCTCCGAAACTGCAGTGATATTTCCCGGAACCCAAAATGCACCACCCATAATGTAGTATCCTTTGACCCCCTTCATTAAATCTTGATATAGAAGGAACAATGTTGCTAAAGAAGTTAACCTGCCAATATTAACAATAAGTAAATCTTCAATATTATTCTGGATAATCTCAACTACATCAACAAAATTTTCATTTATAACACCCTCACCGTCAGCTTCAGGAATGATTGGGCCAAGTCCATATTCTCCATGTATTTCTGTTACATATGTAGGAATTTCTGCAGTCATAGGAATTTCTGCACCTGCAATAATTTTAATTCCCTCTGTTTCCGAAGTATCAAATATTTGCCGAACGTAATTTATATTTCGGATGGCATTTTCCCTCGAGATGTTCCCGTAATCTGCAACCACTCCAACAACTTCAATATCCTGAGCTAGATAAGCATAAATAAGGGCAATTGTATCATCAATTCCAATATCTCCAAATAACAACACTTTTTGTGGCACATGAACCCCTCCATTTTATGGTGACCTATCAATAGGATATTCCGCTTGGAGGTTGTCCTATTCGTTTGGAGTTGGAAAGTTTTTTAGTGCTATGAATTTTGCTTTCTTTGGGCGATGAATGACCTTCTCATCGACGTTTACTGTCAATTTGATCGTGCTTCGGGCGATGAGTTACCTTGTCATCGACGTTTACTGTCAATTTGATCGTGCTTCGGGCGATGAATGGCCTTGTCATCGACGTTTACTGTCAATTTAATCGTGCTTCGGGCGATGAGTTACCTTGTCATCGACGTTTACTGTCAATTTAATCGTGCTTCGGGCGATGAATGACCTTGTCATCGACGTTTACTGTCAATTTGATCGTGCTTCGGGCGATGAGTTACCTTGTCATCGACGTTTACTGTCAATTTGATCGTGCTTCGGGCGATGAGTTACCTTGTCATCGACGTTTACTGTCAATTTGACCGTGCTTCGGGCGATGAGTTACCTTGTCATCGACGTTTACTGTCAATTTGACCGTGCTTCGGGCGATGAATGACCTTGTCATCAACGTTTACTGTCAATTTGATCGTGCTTCGGGCGATGAGTTACCTTGTCATCGACGTTTACTGTCAATTTGATCGTGCTTCGGGCGATGAGTTACCTTGTCATCGACGTTTACTGTTAATTTGATGATTCCTTCACGGGTTATCGTTTATACACAACACAAATGGCACGAATGAAAAAAGGCTGCGAATTCCCCGCAGCCTTTTTCTCATGCTTCATTATTTCTTCAAATTATAAAACGAATCTAATCCACCATATACGCCCATGCCAGCTAGTTCGTCTTCAATACGTAATAATTGATTGTATTTAGCTACACGGTCTGTACGTGATGGTGCACCAGTCTTGATTTGACCAGCGTTTGTTGCAACTGCAATATCAGCAATTGTTGCGTCTTCTGTTTCACCAGAACGGTGAGAAATAACAGCAGTGTATCCAGCGCGTTTTGCCATTTCAATTGCTTCAAATGTTTCTGTAAGTGTACCAATTTGATTCACTTTAATTAGAATAGAGTTACCTACACCTTGCTCAATACCTTGCGCAAGTTTCTTCGTGTTTGTAACGAATAGGTCATCCCCAACAAGTTGTACTTTATCTCCTAGGCGATCAGTCAATAGTTTGTGACCTTCCCAGTCATTTTCATCTAAGCCATCTTCAATAGAGATGATTGGATATTTGTTAACCATTTCTTCGTACCAATCAACCATTTCTGCAGAAGTACGTACAACGCCTTCTCCTTTAAGGTTGTATTTTCCATCTTCGTAAATTTCAGATGAAGCAACGTCCATTGCAAGTTTCACTTCTTCACCTGGTTTGTAACCAGCAGCTTCAATTGCTTCTACAATTGTTTGAAGGGCTTCTTCGTTTGAACCAAGGTTTGGAGCGAATCCACCTTCATCACCTACTGCAGTGTTGTAACCTTTTGCACTAAGCACTTTTTTCAATGAATGGAAAATCTCTGCACCCATACGTAGTGCTTCTTTAAATGATTCCGCACCAACTGGCATTACCATGAATTCTTGAATATCAACGTTGTTATCTGCATGCTCCCCACCGTTAACAATGTTCATCATTGGTGTTGGAAGAGTTTTTGCATTAAATCCGCCTAAGTAGTTATACAATGGAACATCAAGCAAGTTTGCTGCAGCATGTGCTACTGCCATGGATACACCAAGAATTGCGTTTGCTCCTAATTTTCCTTTGTTTTCTGTACCATCAAGCTCGATCATAAGTGAATCAATGATGTTTTGACGTGTAACGTCCATGCCCAATAGTTCTGGAGCAATCACTTCGTTCACGTTTTTAACTGCTTGTAATACACCTTTACCTAAGTAACGGTCTTTATCTCCGTCACGTAGTTCTACTGCTTCATATTCACCTGTTGAAGCACCACTTGGTACTAATGCTCTACCAAATGCACCTGATTCTGTATAAACTTCTACCTCAACTGTTGGGTTACCGCGTGAATCTAGTACTTCGCGTGCGTATACGTCTGTAATGTATGGCATGTTAATAATCTCTCCTTTTAATTATAATTTGATTTATTTATTGTAATTTAATTTACTTTTTATAATTTGATTTATTTATTTTTTAAGTAATGATGTTCCTGTCATTTCTTTTGGTTTATCAACGTTTAGTAAATCAAGTAATGTTGGTGCTAAGTCGGCCAAGATACCACCGTCTCGTAATTCTCCGTCTTGTTTCGTAACGATAACCGGAACTGGGTTTGTTGTGTGTGCGGTCATTGGACTTCCTTCCATCGTAACTACTTCATCAGAGTTACCATGGTCAGCAGTAATGATCGCATTCCCACCAAGTTCAAGAATTTTATCTACTACTTTACCTAAACATTCATCCACTGCTTCTATCGCTTTTACAGTCGGTTCTAGCATTCCGGAATGCCCAACCATATCTGGATTAGCGAAATTAAGAATAATTGCATTTGGTCTGTCTTCAGAGTCAAGTTCCTCAAGCAACGCGTCCGTCACTTCATAAGCACTCATCTCTGGTTTCAAATCATATGTTGCAACTTTAGGTGAATCAATTAAAATTCGTTTTTCACCTGGAAATTCCTGTTCACGCCCACCACTCATGAAAAATGTCACATGTGGATATTTTTCTGTTTCAGCAATGCGTAGTTGTTTCAAATTGTTTTGAGCTAATACTTCACCAATTGTATTATCAAGGTTTGTTGGTTCATATGCAACAAATCCATCAACAGATTCACTAAATTCCGTTAACATAACGAAATCTAGATTTTGTGGTACACCTTCACCACGGTCAAAGTCTCGGAAATCTTCATTCGCGAATGTACGAGATATTTGAATTGCGCGGTCTGGACGGAAATTGTAGAAAATAATGGAATCATTATCTTGTACTTTTCCGACTGCTTCTCCATTTTCATCGGTAATAACAGACGGAATAACGAATTCATCATAAATACCATTTTCATATGAATCCTTTACAACATCCATTGCTGTTCCATATGAAGGTCCTTCACCATAAACCATGGCATCGTATGCTTTTTTCACACGATCCCAACGTTTATCACGGTCCATAGAGTAGTAGCGACCTGAAATCGTTGCGAATTGTCCAACACCTAATTCTTTCATTTTTTCTTCCGTACGTATAATGTAACTTTCAGCTGTTTGTGGTCCAACATCACGACCATCTAGAAATGCATGTACATACACTTTTTCGAGTCCATTATCACTCGCAAGCTTCAATAATGCAAATAAATGCTCAATGTGACTATGAACCCCACCATCAGATAATAGCCCGAAAAGGTGTAATGCACGATTGTTAGCTTTTGCATTTTCAATTGATTTTACAAATGCTTGATTTTGGTAAAAATCTCCTTCTTTAATAGACAAATTCACACGTGTTAAGCTTTGGTATACAACACGACCAGCACCAATGTTCAAGTGTCCTACCTCAGAATTACCCATTTGTCCTTCAGGAAGGCCAACTGCCACACCACTTGCAGTCAATTGGTTATGAGAAAACTTTTCCCAATAACGATTGAAATTCGGCATTTTAGCTTGTTTTACTGCATTACCAAAATTCTCATCTCGAATCCCTAATCCATCGAGAATGATTAAAGCAGCTAAATTATTGTCACTCATTTGCTACCAGCCTCCACAAGCTGTAGAAAGGATTCTGCTTCTAGACTTGCGCCACCAACTAATGCACCATCAATATCAGATTGAGCTAATAGTTCATCGATATTCGCTGGTTTTACGCTACCACCATATTGAATAATAACTTTTTCTGCAATATCTTCAGATGTAATCTCTTTTACAACGTTACGAATATGTGTACATACTTCATTTGCTTGTTCACTTGTAGCTGTTTTACCTGTACCAATAGCCCAAATTGGTTCATAAGCAATGATTGTTTTTGCAACTTGCTCAGCTGACAAACCTTCAAGTCCCTTTTTCACCTGTGTTTCAACAAGACTCATCGTCTCATTTGCTTCACGTTGTTCTAATGTTTCACCAACACAAACGATTGGTGTTAAGTCATGATTAAAAGCTGCATGTGCTTTTTTATTTACTGTTTCATCTGTTTCTGCAAAAAGTTCACGGCGTTCAGAGTGGCCAAGAACAACATGCGTTACACCTAAATCTTTTAACATTACTGGACTAACTTCACCAGTAAATGCTCCATTATCTTCAAAGTGCATGTTTTGTGCTGCTACTTTTACATTTGAACTTGCTGTTTTTTCTACAAGGGAAGGTAAAAATAGAAAAGGTGCACAAACAATTGCTTCTACATTATCACTATTTGGTACTTTACCATTCACTTCATCAACAAAGCTATTTGCTTCTGATAGTACCTTGTTCATTTTCCAGTTACCTGCAATCACTTTTTTACGCATTATCTCACCTCAGGATTTATTTATCGTCTAAAGCTGCTACTCCAGGAAGAACTTTTCCTTCCATAAATTCCAATGATGCTCCTCCACCAGTAGAAACGTGATCCATCTTCTCAGCTAAATTAAATTTCTCAACTGCAGCTGCAGAATCACCACCACCAATTATGCTATAGCCATCTGTTGTTGCTAAGCTTTCCGCAACAGCCTTCGTTCCACCAGAAAAAGCTTCCAGTTCGAAGACACCCATTGGTCCGTTCCACAGAATCAGTTTTGATTCAGAAACAATTTTGCTGTATTTTTCACGTGTTTTCGGTCCAATATCCAATGCTTCCCAATCTGCAGGAATTTCTTCAATAGGTACTTCTTTTTTGTTTGCTGTTTCTGAAAAGTCATCAGCTACAATTACGTCAACAGGTAGAACAAAGTTTACACCTTTTTCTTCTGCTTTTTTCATGAATTCTTTTGCTAAATCAAGTTTATCTTCTTCTAATAATGATTTTCCGATTTCATGCCCTTGCGCTTTCACGAACGTATATGCTAGTCCACCACCGATAATTAAGTTATCCACTTTTTCTAAAAGGTTATCGATGACATTAATCTTATCTTTTACTTTCGCTCCACCAATGATAGCGGTGAAAGGACGTTCTGGGTTTTCTAGCGCTTTCCCTAATACTTCGATTTCCTTTTCCATTAAGAAACCAGCAGCAGAAGGTAATTTTTCAGCGATACCAGCAGTTGTTGCATGTGCACGATGTGCGGCACCAAAGGCATCATTGACGTACACATCTGCCATTTTCGCAAATTCCCCAGCTAATGCTGGATCGTTCTTCTCTTCTCCAGCTTCAAAGCGTACATTTTCTATTAATAGGAGATCGCCATCATTAAGCTTAGCTATCGCTCCATTTACTTCATCACCATAAACAGCATCTGTTTTGACAACATCTTTTCCAATTAAATTGCTCAAACGTTTTGCAACTGGGTCGAGGCGTAATTCTTCTACTACCTGACCTTTTGGACGGCCAAGGTGACTTGAAAGGATAACTTTTGCACCTTGTTCTGCCAAATACTTAATTGTAGGTAATGCTGCTTTAATTCTTGTGTCATCTGTTACTTCTCCGTCTTTCATTGGAACATTAAAGTCGACACGGCAAAAAACTTTTTTTCCTTTTACATCAAGGTCTTTAAGTGTTTTTTTATTCATTTTGACAGCCTCCCAAAATTTCTTATGTAATCCTGTTGTTCCATTAGGTTTTCCAACAAATGGTCCATTATCCATTATATAACAAACACACCGATAAAACTTTTCTTTTACAATAAAATAATGTTAGAAAACTTAGGCAGGTAAGAAAGTTTTATGCTTTCTTACCTGTAAAAAGGGAGAGGAGCATACTCCTCTCCCCTTACCTATTCTTATAATCCTTGTTTAGCCATGAATGCTGCTAAGTCTACACAACGAGATGAGTAACCCATTTCGTTATCGTACCAAGAAACAACTTTAACCATGTTATCTTCCATTACCATTGTAGATAAACCATCAACGATAGAAGAATGTGGGTTTCCAATGATATCACTAGAAACTAATGGTTCTTCACTGTACTCTAGTACACCTTTAAGAGGTCCTTGGGCAGCTTCTCTAAATGCGTTATTGATATCTTCAACAGTTGCAGTCTTATCAAGTTCAGCAACTAAGTCAGTAAGTGAACCATCTGGAGTTGGTACACGTACAGCCATACCGTTTAATTTACCTTTTAATTCTGGTAACACAAGAGAAACCGCTTTTGCAGCACCAGTAGTTGTAGGAATAATGTTCTCAGCAGCTGCACGAGCACGACGGTAATCTTTGTGTGGCAAGTCAAGAATTTGTTGGTCATTAGTATAAGAGTGGATTGTAGTCATTAGTCCACGTTTAATACCAAATGTATCGTTAAGTACTTTAGCAAATGGTGCTAAACAGTTTGTTGTACAAGATGCGTTTGATACAATATGATGGTTATTTGGATCATATTTATCATGGTTAACACCCATAACAATTGTTAAATCTTCGTTTGATGCAGGTGCAGAAATAATTACTTTTTTCGCTCCAGCTTCAATATGTTTTTTCGCATCTTCTGCATTTGTAAAGCGACCAGTAGATTCAATTACGATATCTACGCCAAGGTCTCCCCAACCTAATTGTGCTGGGTCACGTTCTGAAAGTACTTGGAATTCTTTTCCGCCTACTGCAATGTTTGAACCATTTACTGTTACTTCTTCTTCTAATTTCCCATGAACAGAATCATATTTTAAAAGATGTGCTAACATCTTAGCGTCTGTTAAATCATTTACTGCTACGATTTCTACTTCGTCATTTTTTAATGCTTGACGAAATACATTACGTCCAATTCTACCAAAACCATTAATTCCAACTTTAACTGTCATTCTAAATTCCTCCTAAGAGTTGTTATAGTTATATATATTTAAAGAGGTTATCCTCTTAAAATCTGTTCTGCAGCTGCTTCATCGGTAATAAGCAAATCACCCTTACCTTGTTTAAAGTAAGATAAAATTGCATTTGCTTTTGACTTCCCGCCTGCAACAGCAATAACATGTTCAATCGATGTGAGGTCTTCCAGTTGAATACCTACTGTTCGTACCTTATGAACGACGTTTCCTTCTTGGTCAAAATAATAGCCAAAGGCCTCACTAGCGGCATGGTTCGCTCTCAACTTCTCAAAGATTTCACTTGAAGTCTTTCTTCGTGTTGCCATTGTCGCAGCATCGCCAATACCATGAATAACGATATTAGAAGCTTTTATTTGCTCAAGTACTTCCTTAATAGAAGGCTCATTCGTCAATGTTTGATATGCCGACTCGCTCAACGGATCAGGGACATGTAGAAGACGGTAGTCACCCTTAGCTTTCTTTGCCATTTCAGCAACAATACCACTTGCTTGGTTCTCTACCTTTTCTCCGATACCACCACGTGCCGGTACAAACAATACATCTGCATCATTACTTAAGGGTGCCATCACATCTGCAACAGCTGCCATCGTTGTTCCACCTGTCACAGCGATTGTTGATGGGTTCTTGATGATATTTTTTAAGTATTTCACACATAATTTACCCATTTCTTGCTTTACCCATTCAAATTCATCACTGTTTCCTGGAACAATAAAAACGTTAGCTATGTTTAACTTTTCCCTAATTTGCTTTTCTAAAACAGTTACTCCCATCATTTCCCGCATAAAGCCAGCCAACTGGTCAACAACTACTTTTCCCTCTTTTGATAGATACATACCTTTTGAAGTAACATCGACAAGCCCTTGATTATGTAATAGGTCGATCTCACTTCTAATGGTTCGTTCAGTCAAGTTGGTCTTTTCAGACAAAGCTCTTCTTCCAATCGGTTCAAGGTTCCCGACACTTTGTAATATCGAATACCTTTGCTTCATGACTTCTAAAAGGTCTGGTACTAACTTTTTCTGCAAATTAGCGAACGTTATCAATGTAAATGCTCCTTATCCGCCTGGTCAAAATTCATCCCGTTAGGTTAATTTACGTCCCGGACAATTTAAATTATAACATAGTAAAAGAAATAAACAACTATTTTAATGTAAAGAATTTTTTAAGATGGAAGAAGAAATTGGACGAGCCCTAATAACTTCCCACGCAAATTCGGTTCTTATACATATTAGGTACGCAATATGTATAACTGAGGCCTTATTTAATTCGGAATTTCCCTAAATACGTCGTTCCGTGAATGACTACATAAATCAATCATAAGTGTGAGCGAAAGATTAATTGATTGAATTCAAATAATCCTAAATTAATATCAATAACAAAAAAGAAGATCAGTTTTACCCAATCTCCTTCCTGCTCTCTTCTATTAAAAATTGCTTGAGTGAATCATAATTTATTTCTTCACAATTTAGCTGTTTCCCATTTATTTCGACTACTGGTATCGACAATTGATATTCTTCTAACCATTCGTCCTTCGTATAAATATCTCGAACCTCTAGTTCATAAGGATATTCGTGGCGGAAGATGGATAACAATGCTTCTGCATCCACACAAATAGAACAATTTTCTTTCGTATAAAAAACTATATGTAACATTTACTTTCTCCTTTTGACAGATGAAGAGATTTTCAATTGCTCCCGGTACTTCATAACGGTTCTTCTAGCAATTTTAATTCCATACTCTTCATCTAATTTATTTTTTATCATTTGATCAGAAAGCGGTTTCTTTTTATCTTCTTGTTGAATGATTGAAACAATAAAGTGCTTGATTGCTGAAGCAGCAGTGTGCCTTCCATTCTCTTGCCTGATACCCGATTGAAAGAAGAACTTCAACGGCAGAACACCTTGTTTCGTTTGCACATATTTTTGGTTGATCGCTCTACTCACCGTTGATAAGTGAATATCTAAATCTTCCGCTACCTCCCTTAATGTTAAAGGCTTCAGCATAACCATTCCCTCTTCAAAAAAATAATACTGCTTTTCTACAATTATTTGAATAATACTTTCAAGTGTATTCGTTCGGTACAAAATTGCTTTGTTTATGTTTTCAATCTGTTTATATTTTTCCTTTAAATAATTCGTCGCATCACGACCTAAGTCCTTTATATCTCGATAGGTAGAAGTAACCTTAATAACTGGTGTAGCCCATTTGAAAAACTTTATTTTCCAAACGCCATCTTCTCTATAAATAGATGCCTCAGGAATAATATATTCAGGAGCTTCTGAATCCAAGAGTTGCCCTGGCTTCGGATGACATAATTTTATCATATTGATAAGATCCAATACACGCTCTTCTGACGTATCATATTGTAAAGTAATTGCTTCTATATCTTCTGTAGCAACCCATTCTAAATGCTCGTCCAATAAATTCCTGACAAAAGGGGCTTCCACTTGCATCTGTTTTAATTGTATTGTAATACATTCTGATAGGGAACGCGCGCCAATTCCAGCTGGTTCGAGGGCTTGAATATATTCGATTGCCTGCTCAACAAGCTCGACGGATACCGAACAATGCTCAGCCCACAACGTTAAATCTAAATCAAGATAACCATCACTATCAAGTGAATCAATTCCATATTCAACGACTGGCTTCAGCTTTTTTGGAATAGACAAGCCAACAAGTTGGTCTTTCAACCGCTCATACATGCTTTTTTCCGCAGCATTAATTTCTCCAATTGCCACTTGATTCGCACTTGTTCGATATCGTTCAAATGCATCATCATAATTCACTTCTTCAATTAGCGGATTTTCCTTCGATAACTGGTCAACATAATCCTTTAACTCAAGACTAGAAAACTGCAAGATATTGATAGATTGTATGAGAGATTGATTCATTTTCCACTGTAATGTTTGTTGTTGAATAAGTCTTGGTTTCATGATTAAACCCTCCGCCGAAAAGAATCCTATATATACATATTGCCATTATTCGTGAGGAATGTCACTGCTTAGACGTTTATATTTGACAGTTTTGTAAAAAGATATATAAGATTTATTTTGTGGTTTTCATAAAGGTTAAGGAAAAAAATAGAGGGAAGGTATTTAAAAATGGCTACTAGCGTACATAAAGAAACAACAGGACATCTAATTAGGCGTTATATTATGCTATTTATCGGTGCTTCGATCGCTGCAGTTGCACTGGAATTATTCCTAGTTCCGAATAATATTATTGATGGTGGCGTCATTGGTGTATCTTTATTAGTTAACAACCTTACAGGAATAAACTTCGGGATATTGGTTCTCATTATTAATATTCCATTTCTCATTGCTGGATTGAAGAGAATTGGAAAGGATTTCTTATTCTCCTCTTTATTCAGTATTATTGTTTTATCCGTCATGGAAGGATTCTTGCATCGCTTTACCCTAATTACGGATGAACCACTTCTTGCAACCGTATTTGGTGGACTTATACTAGGTGCTGGTGTAGGAATTGTCATCCGAAATGCTGGTGCATTAGATGGTACAGAAATCCTAGGAATACTAGTAACAAAGAAACTCCCATTTTCTGTCGGTGAGTTTGTTATGTTTATTAATGTCTTTATCTTTGCATGGGCAGGATTCGTACTCGGATGGGAACAAGCAATGCTTTCTATTCTTACTTACTATATTGCCTCTAAAACGATTGATGCAGTTGGACAGGGAATACTAAATGAAACAAAAGCTGCAATTATTGTATCCAAAGATTCTGATGATATTGCTGATGAAATTGGTAATGCGCTCCATCGTGGTGTTACGATCTTCTACGGGAAAAATAACCATAAAGAAACAGATACAGAAGTACTCTATGTCGTTATCACAAGGTTGGAAGTCGCGAAACTAAAAGCAATTGTACATGATATTGATCCAACCGCATTTACAACGATCATGGATGCGCAAGAAGTACATGGTGGAAGATTTAAAACTTCTGGTCATTAGTCATTAAAGAACAAACGTGCAAGCGCCCATATGAACTGCATCCCACGAATGTAGGGAAGTTTGTTGCTAGTCTCTGGGGGCGCTGAAGCTGGACGCAGTAAAAGAAGAAGGCCGCATTCCTGCTGCCTTCTTCTTTTCACCTATAATCCATTCAAAAAAATGGAGTTAGAAAGTTGTTTATTTACCTACTAAATCCATTTTTTACAAAAAAGGAAATATCTATTATACTAAATTCTATAATATTAGTAGAAAGAGGCATATGATGGGAATGAATGATCTTGCTTTAAGAGAAATGAATATCGTTCTAATCGGCTTTATGGGAGTAGGGAAAACAACAATCGGTAAAGCCGTTGCCAAAAAGTTATATCGTGACTTTCTAGATATAGACGAGGAAATTGAAAAAGAATTTCAAATGCCAACAACAAAGATCTTTCAAGAAATTGGTGAAAAGCAATTCCGCAAAAAAGAAAAAGAGACAATAATAAACCTTTGTACAAATCAACGGTTAAAAGTAATTTCCTTAGGTGGTGGAGCATTTTTACAAGAAGAAATAAGAAATCTCTGTCTATCAAACTGTATTGTTTTTTTTCTTGATTTATCTTGGGAATCATGGAAGGATCGGGTAAGTATGATTATCGATAGTCGACCAGTTCTCCAAGGGAAAAATAGCGAAGAAATGAAGGATTTATTTGACGAAAGGCAACCAATATATGAGGACCACCATTCCAAAGTATTAACAGATAATCTCGATGTGGATGAAGTAGCAAGCTTCATTGTTGACTCTTTGAAGACAGCATGGGATATTTATGAGCCAAATCATTAGAACAAAGAAGAAGTGAAGTAGAACATGAAACCACATTCTATTCTACTTCTTTCTCTTCGAAATTAATACTTGAACGAGATAAAAATAAGAGGTATAATAGAATACGTGTCAAATTCATGCTATATGCGCCCATAGCTCAGCTGGATAGAGCACTGGTTTCCGGTACCAGGTTTGCCGGGGGTTCAAATCCCTCTGGGCGCGTAATATACTTAAACTCTACAGGGTTCCATGTAATCATGGACTCTGTTTTTTTATCTAAACCGTTTTAAAGGGGGCTTGGTTTTTCCAGATTAACTCGGCTCTCATTTTCGAGAAAATTGATCCATCCCGCTGTTTTAAAAAGCAAAATAATGGGTATGATGGAAAATATATCTATTTGTACTTTGTCGAACGTTTTTGTTTGACCTTAATTGACCATTAAGTTATGATAAAAATAGCACCAATAAATGGATATTGTTACGAATAAGGAGGATTTTTAATGAATTTAGTACCTACAGTTATTGAACAAACTAATCGCGGGGAACGTGCATATGATATTTACTCACGTTTATTAAAAGACCGTATCATCTTATTAGGTAGTGCAATTGATGATAATGTAGCAAATTCAATTGTTGCACAGTTGCTTTTCCTAGAAGCCGAAGACCCAGATAAAGATATCTCACTGTACATCAATTCCCCAGGCGGATCTATTACTGCTGGGATGGCAATTTATGACACAATGAACTTTATTAAATCAGATGTATCTACTATCTGTATTGGTATGGCTGCATCAATGGGTGCATTCTTACTAACTGCTGGACAAAAAGGAAAACGTTATGCACTTCCAAACAGTGAAATCATGATTCACCAACCATTAGGTGGAGCACAAGGTCAAGCAACAGACATTGAGATTCATGCAAAACGTATCATTGAAATTAAAAAACGCATGAATGAAATCATGGCAGAGAAAACTGGCCAACCATTAGAAGTAATTGAACGTGACACAGAGCGTGATAACTTCATGACTGCTCAGGCTTCTGTTGAATATGGTCTCATTGATAAAATTTTAGAACGCAAACCGGAATAAAATACAGTAAAAATCCCTTTCATTATTATTGTAATGAAAGGGATTTTTTTAATCCAACTTCAGTGTCCACCGTCGGCATACCTTATTAAGGGGCATGCTTCCTTTATTTCCTACGTATGAATGTTCAGTTAAAATCAAACCGTCAATACAGTACGTGCGTGCAGTTCGTATGTCGTTAAGCTGGTGCTTGCGCTTTTTTATTGATTTGAAACAAATGAACATAAATCATTCAATGCGATGTCTTCGTCTGGACCTTCAGCAATTAACGTTATTTCTTCACCTTTGGCAATTGCTAAGCTCATTAGTCCCATTATGCTCTTTGCATTTATCTTTTTTCCATCTTTTTCAAGAAAAAGATGCGACGAATAACGATTTGCTTCTTGAACAAATTGTGCTGCTGGTCGCGCTTGTAAACCAGCATCTAATTCCACCCTTACTAACCTCTCAACCAATCTCCTCATCCCCCCAAATAGTAAACGCTATCATATAATAGCAAACTTTATACTGTTAAAATAATTATTCACGTTATCTAAATTCAATTTCCAAATAGAATAAGATCGCCAAATGGAAAATTGCTTAAATATATTTTCAGAAAATCTTTTAAATTATCTGTATTATAGCATGAATTTCTCTAAAAGGAAATTTTTCTTTTTTTAATTTTAATTGGCTAGTAAGGATTATTTTCTCCCCTACTAGCCTTTTCCATATTACCGGTAGACACATTATTTTCACTAAGAAATTACGTCGCCTTGCTTAATTTTCTCGGCAAATTCATCAATCTTCTTTAAGCGATGATTGACACCAGATTTTGAAATCTTTCCACTCATCACTAGTTCACCCAACTCTTTTAAGGATACGTCCTGATGTTGCACGCGTAGTTTGGCTATTTCTTGTAGTTTTTCTGGAAGTTGATCCAGACCTACCGTTTTCTCGATTAATTTAATATTTTCAATTTGACGGAAAGCCGCACCTATCGTTTTATTTAAGTTTGCAGTTTCACAATTCACAAGTCGATTAACCGAGTTTCGCATATCACGGACAATACGAACGTCTTCAAACTTAAACAATGCATTATGAGCACCAATTATATTTAACAGCTCTGTAATTTTTTCTGCTTCTTTAATATAGACAATATATCCATTTTTCCTCTCTAATGTACGGCTCTTAAGACCATAGCTATTTAGCAGCTTGCATAAAGCTTCATTATGTTCTTCATGGTCATTAAAGATTTCTAAATGATACGAGGATGTCTCTGGGTTGTTCACGGAGCCACCTGCTAAAAAGGCCCCACGTAAGTAGGCCCTTCTACAACAAGATTTATGAAGGTATTTTTCTGAAATATTCGGAATGATAGTATATGAATCTTTCATTATTTTAAGCCCATCTAAAAAATCCCGGACCTTCTCTTTTAAGCGAACAATATATACATTATTTTTCTTCAATTTCATTTTTTTTCGTACAAGCAATTCTACTGGATGATCATACATTGTTTTAATTAGTGTATAAATCCTCCGAGCAATTGCTGCATTCTCTGTCTGTACATCAAGGGTATACTGTTGTCTCGACAGGGAAATAACCCCATTCATCCTAATAAGTGCTGCAAGTTCTGCCTGCAAGCAACAGTCATCCGCTTCAAATGTTGTTAATTCCTTCTTTATTTCTGATGCAAAGGACATGTGTATCCCCCTCCCTAAACATTAATAAATGCACTACTTTTTCAAAATGGAGTACAATAACTTTGCAATTTTATCTTTGTCATGGCGAACCGTCGTGTGGAAGTGATTTATAATATCTCCTTCGATTATCTCTATGCCCATGTTTACTAATTTTTCAATATCGTATATAACTGGTTCAGCATTTTCTTCTGCATACACCGCTCTTACAGACTTCTCGATTGGTTCATTATGTACAATGATCGCATCAAGACATCCCTCACCAATATGGTTGTTAATTGCCTGCACATGGTCAGATGCAGAAAAGCCTGTTGTTTCGCCTGCTTGTGTCATTACATTACACACATAGACAACCTTTCCTTGTGTTTTCCTTAAGGCAATATCGATTTGTGGAATAATTAAATTTGGCATAATACTTGTAAATAAACTTCCAGGTGATATAACAACTAAATCTGCCTGTTCAATTGCACGTACAGCATTTGGTAATGGTTGTATCGATTCTGGGTTTAAGAAGACACGGTCAATTCGTTTATTTACTAATGGAATATTTGATTCTCCACGGACAATGGAACCATCCTCAAACACCGCATTTAAAGACATATTTTGATTAGAGATAGGATAGATATTTCCTTTCACATTAAGTACACGAGAGATTTCCTTTATCCCATCATAAAAATCACCAGTAATAGAGGTCATAGCAGCTAATAGGAGATTCCCCATTGAATGTCCAGAAAGGCCATTACCAACAGAGAATCGATGCTGGAATAGATTAAGCAACATTGGTTCAGCGTCAGACAGAGCTGCAATCACGTTTCTTATGTCTCCAGGGGCAGGGATTGCCATTTCATTTCTAATTCGCCCAGTACTACCACCATCATCAGCCACGGTAACAAGTGCTGTTAAACTAATGGGTAGATTTTTAAGTCCTCTAAGGAGGACTGGCATCCCTGTCCCACCTCCGATAACGACAACCCGTGGCAGCTTTTCATCTGTCATAATTAATGTTCCTTCCTTTTATCAATATCTCGATGACTAACATGTGTAATATAATTTTTACCTGACAGTTCTTTTGCAATATGCTCTGCCAAAGCTACAGATCGATGCTGTCCACCCGTACACCCAATTCCAACGACAAGCTGAGACTTTCCTTCTTTTTTATACTGTGGAAGCATGAATTCTAGTAGATCTAACACTTTTGCAATAAATGCTTGTGTATCAGACCATTTAAAAACATAGGAGGATACATCTTGATTTAAACCAGTTAGGGGCTGTAAGTTTGGGACATAATGAGGGTTCGGTAAAAACCTGACATCAAAAACTGTGTCTGCATCAATTGGTATGCCATATTTAAATCCAAAAGAAACCATATGAACGGAAAAAATTTCTTGTTTATCTTCTGAATAGATTTTTACAATCTTTTCACGTAGTTCCCTCGGCTTAATGTTTGTTGTATCAATTATACGCTGTGCTCTTCCTCTTAATTCATCTAAAATTTCACGCTCTTGTCTTATTCCATTAAGTGGAAGCCCACCAACTGCTAACGGGTGCGCTCTTCTAGTTTCTTTATATCTACTAACAAGTTTCTCATCTTTTGCATCAAGGAAAAGAATGTGTTCATCAAGCCAATCCTCTTTGCCTAAAGTGTCAAGCGCTTCGAATAAAGAATCAAAGAATTCTCGACCACGTAAGTCCATTACAAGTGCAACTTTTTGAATAGTGTTTGCCTGATCTTTCATCAATTCAAGGAATTTCGGTAGTAAAGTAGGAGGCAAATTGTCGACACAATAATAGCCCAAATCCTCAAAGCTTTGGACTGCGACTGTTTTCCCTGCACCAGACATTCCTGTTATAATTACTAATTTCGTTCCTGTATTACTACTCATAATATATCTCCCCTTTATAAATACAGCTAATTTAGAGGCTGATTATTCACGATTTACGCATCTTACGCTTTGTTATCTGTATACCGTCGTCTTTTTCTACACTTCTTCTTTTATTATACTATGAAGCAAGGTAAACTTCCATTAGGCAAGACTCATTTCTTTATTACCTTCTTTTGACAATGCGCCATTTGCATAATTTGCTGCTTTTTTCTACTTGCAATTAATCTAGTTTGTGACAGAAAATGTATAGACTATTGATTTCTTTAATTCAGAGTATTGTGCGAATCACGTCGTTCCGGAAAGACACTTCGCTTTGAAGACCCCGCAGTGAGCGGTCTTTGCTCGCGAGGAGGGCTGAAGCCGTGCCCGCGGAAAGCGTACTGCCCGTAGCGGAATCAACAAAGCTCTTACGCAGAAGTTTATTTCTACTATCAATTAAATCTGCGAACGTTTTTTTGGATCACAGCTTTTTATAAAACAAAAAAGGCACAGATGAAAAATCATCTGTGCAAAAAACTAATCTATTTATTAAAAGGGGGTCAATTAGTTATTTATAGTATACCTCTCGAATATTTCGAAGGTATTACAACAGCGTTAAAACTGAGTTAAAAAATTAAAAAGGGAGGTCAAAAGGTCTAATAGAATCTCCCTTTTTATTACGAATTACTGGTCTGTAACCCTTCAACCAGTTCTTCCACATATTTAATCGCTGATTCTGCTGCAATACTACCGTCACCTGTAGCAGTAACAATCTGTCTTAACTGTTTCTCACGGATATCTCCTGCTGCAAAAATACCTTTTACATTTGTTTCCATATCTTCATTTGTTGGTATATATCCTTCGTCATTAGTTATTCCAAGCGACTTAAAGGGTTCACTTAATGGCACCATACCAATATAAATAAAGGCACCATCTGCTTCGAAATCATATTCCTCTTTTGTTTTTACATTTTCTAACGTAACACTGCTTACCTTTCCTTCTGGACCATTAATTTTCTTAACAACCGTATCCCAAATAAAATCAATCTTTTCATTATCAAAAGCGCGTTGTTGAAGAATCTTTTGTGCTCGTAATTCATCTCGGCGATGAATAATAGTCACTTTATCTGCGAATCGTGTTAAATATACGCCCTCTTCAACTGCAGAGTCTCCCCCACCAACAACAACAAGTTCTTTCTTTTTGAAAAATGCACCATCACAAACCGCACAATAAGATACACCACGGCCGCCTAGCTCATCTTCCCCTTCTACACCAAGTTTCTTATACTCAGCACCAGTTGTAATAATTAACGCTCTGGCCTTATATTCTTTATTTCCAGCTTTGATTAATTTATAATCCCCATGATCTTCTACACTTTTTATATCACCATAAGCATATTCAGCACCGAAGTTTTTGGAGTGCTCGAACATTTTATTGGATAAATCTGGTCCTAATATCGAGTCAAAACCTGGATAATTTTCTACATCTTCTGTGTTTGCCATTTGCCCACCAGGGATTCCACGCTCTATCATTAACGTTGATAATTGAGCACGAGATGCGTAAACAGCTGCCGTCATTCCTGCTGGACCAGCTCCAGCAATAATTACATCATAGATCAGTTCCTCGGACATGTTATCACCCTTTACGTTCTATTCTATTAATGAAGTCACCTCTAGCTTATATAATGGAGGCTTCTTTCGTCTACTATTCTGCTCACTAATGATTTAAGATCATACATTTCCACACCATCCCGGCGATCGCCTTCGCTTACAGTAACGGAATCAGTCATGTGCTTACTCAAAATTGCTCATAATAACAACAAGAGCCATTTAATTTAAGCATTCCACGGACCAGATTCTTTCGCCAAATATGGATGTCGTTTACACCCTTCCTCCCATAGAGCAAGTGCTTTCGACGGTTCTCCTATATGGTATGCGGAAATGCTATACCAGCGAAAATAAGAAGAATGATTTTTTAATTTACCCTTTGTAAGCGACAAGAAGCGATGATAAGCTTCTTCATATTGCGCCGTCCTAGCAAATGTGACAGCTATTCGTAGCTTTTGCTGTTCATGAATCGGGTATACATTTCGTAATACCTGAATATGTTTTGTGTATGCTTCTTTATTATTTTGTTCATAATAAAACAAAGCTAAATTCGTATGACAGTACAACGAATTTGGATCTTCCTTTAACATATCAAGCTGGAAGTTTACTGCTTTTTCCTGGTTCCCTGAGAAAAATAGTGCTTGCGAATAGTCATGTTTTGCCATTGCATATTCTGGAAATATCATCATCATTTCTTCAAGGACAGGAATTGCTTCTTCCCATTCCTGCTTTTCCATATGATAAAAAGCAGTTTCCTGGTAAATAAGAAGTTCATCCTCATCATCCAATTCAAATTCATCATCTTCATCGTCATCAAATTCAATTACATGCAATAGATTCTTTGCATCCTCACTAAAGTCACCATCAGGTTCTTTCTCAAGGTATGAATTTGCATATTTTTTGGCATCATTTAATAACCCTAAATGCGCATAATTATTTGCAATAAGGTAATAACAATCAATATAATTGGTTGTGTGCAATACATCTGTTAATAATTGATTCGCAGAATGGTATGCACCAACTTCTGTATAAATAACGGATAATTGACATAGATAGAGTGGCTCCTTTGGTTTCATATCTACTGCCTTTTTCATCCACTTAATTGCAATATCGAATTTCCTGTTTTGGAAAGCTTCTACACCTTTTGTAAAGTAAAAGTCCCCATCTGGAATGAAAGGAATAATTTTACTTACTTTTTTATTTATTTTTTTCTCGACCTGTGGCATGCATATCCCCCTAATTTAAACGATCAACAATGGTATCGGGTCTGTTCATGTAATCATGGAATAATGATTCAATATCATATATTTGTATCCTCATTTAACGAGTGTCGTCTTTTTTTCATTACTATGACAAAGTTCTACATGTTTATACCGTACAAAGTATACCATAGTTGAAAAATTAATCATATAGCCATTAAACTTTTGAAACTGTTCTGTCAAACATGTAAAACACTAAAAAACAAGTTAATCGCAACGATTAACTTGTTTTTGTAGATTATTGAACGGGTGTTACTGCTTCTTGTAATAATTGGTCTAATTCTAACTTGTAGGATTCCTTCTGTTCATTGCTCCATTCAAAAACGTTAGACATGTAATTTATAACATTATCCTTGTGTGCATATACCCAATTAATATCGAAAAATAAAGCGCCTGTTCTCCGAATAAAAAAGTCAACTGGTTTATAGGTTAACTCAAATTCTATCGCATAGTGAAGGCGGGCAAAGACGATTGGATCGATATTTTCCTCTTTCGCTTTATGCTTCGTGCTTTGATATATTTCAAAGACTTTATCAACGTTTGCCCCATACTTTTGAATTAGTTCCATCGCTTCCGCCTCTTGTAAACCTAATGCTACTCCTTCTTTCACTTTGGTTTGCTTAAAATTCTCAAAGCCTTCTGATCCGCCTACTTCTCCACCAGATATCGGTAAATTTTTTGTATCCGATTTCGAATAAAGGATTCCTGCTTCTTCTTTTAATTTGTTAACAACGGTGTCGACAGCTTGTTCCGCCATTTTCCGGTAGCCTGTTAACTTTCCACCAGCCATTGATATCAACCCAGATTTAGAGATAAATATTTCATCTTTTCGAGAAATTTCACTAGGGCTATTTGCTCCTTCTTCAGCAATTAAAGGTCTAAGTCCCGCCCAACTCGACTCTACATGTTCGGCTTTAATATTTACCTCTGGGAACATATAATTAATCGCATCTAGTATATAATCACGGTCTTTTACTGTTAACAATGGATGACTAATATCACCTGTATAGGTTGTATCGGTAGTTCCGACATATGTCTTATTTTCACGCGGGATAGCAAAGATCATCCTTCCATCTGGTGTATCGAAGTAAACCGCTTGTTGCAATGGAAATACCTCTTTAGAAAATACCAAATGAACGCCTTTCGTTAAATGTAGTGACTTGCCTTGTTTCGAGCCATCAATTTCCCTTAAATCATCCACCCAAGGACCACCAGCATTAACTATTTTCTTCGCATAAATCGTATGTTTTTCTCCATTTATTTGGTCTTCTACCACTGCACCAATAACCTTATTGCTATCGTTATAAATAAATTCTACCACTTTGGCGTAGTTAATTGCATGTACACCTTTTTCAACTGCTTTTTTCATTACTTCAATCGTTAGGCGTGCATCATCTGTACGGTACTCCACATAATACCCAGCACCTTTTAAATCTTGCTTTTTTACCAATGGTTCTTTGTTTAATGCTTCAGTTGGCTTAAACATTTTACGGCGTTCACTCTTTTTCACTCCTGCTAAAAAGTCATAAACTCGTAATCCAATATTTGTAGTAAAAGGACCAAGCGTACTTCCCTTATGGAAAGGCAGCAACATCCATTCGGGAGTTGTTACATGTGGTCCATTTTCATATACAATTGCTCTTTCCTTTCCAACTTCAGCAACCATTTTCACTTCAAATTGTTGCAAGTAGCGGAGTCCTCCATGAACAAGTTTGGTCGATCTACTAGATGTTCCACCAGCGAAATCCTGCATTTCTACTAAACCTACTTTTAATCCACGAGTTACTGCATCTAACGAGATACCAGCACCAGTAATTCCCCCACCAATCACTAGTAAATCTAATGTTTCATCTTCTAATGTATTTAGTATTTCATTTCTTTTATAACTTGAAAATATAGTCATTATCATTCACTCCTCTTCATATTGAGAGAAAAAAAGAAAAACCGCAAACAAACTAATGCATAATAGCACTAGTTGCTGCGGTTTCTCCATATCTCCGTCCAATATATTAACTTGTCTTTATTATAACATACTTTTCTAGCATAGTATATACAAATTTTCTATTTAAATACTCTTGTTGCCTGTACAGCCTTTTTCCATCCTGCGTATCGCTTATTACTTTCTTCTTCTCCCATCTGATTCACAAACGTATTTTCATTCTGCCATTGTTTTGCTATCTCATTCTTGTCTTTCCAATAGCCAACAGCTAATCCTGCAAGATAGGCAGCCCCAAGTGCAGTCGTTTCTTGTACAACCGGTCGTTCTACCGGTACCCCAAGAATATCACTTTGGAATTGCATTAAGAAATTATTCTTTACCGCACCACCGTCTACACGAAGCGTCTTTAAATCAATTTCAGAATCAGCAATCATTGCATCCAATACATCTTTTGTTTGATATGCAAGTGACTCCAATGTAGCTCGTATAAAGTGTTCTTTTGTCGTTCCTCGTGTTAAACCAAATACCGCACCTCTTGCATCACTATCCCAGTAAGGTGTTCCTAGTCCAACAAAAGCTGGTACCATGTATACACCATCTGTTGAATCCACTTTCGTTGCAAAATCCTCGCTTTCCGAACTATTTTCAATAATTTTTAATCCATCACGTAACCACTGAATTGCTGATCCAGCAACAAAAATACTTCCCTCAAGCGCATATTCAACTTTACCATCAACACCCCATGCTAAAGTTGTTAGCAATCCATGTTTAGATTCTACAGCTTTTTCTCCCGTATTCATTAACATGAAGCAACCGGTACCATACGTATTTTTTGCCATTCCTTTTTCGAAACATGCTTGCCCAAAAAGTGCTGCCTGTTGATCACCAGCTATTCCGGCAATTGGAATTTCAAGACCATAGAAATGGTAATCAACTGTATTTGCATATACTTCAGAAGACTGACGAACTTCGGGTAACATGCTTTTTGGAACAGTTAGGATGTCTAATAGTTCATCATCCCATTTTAAATCGTAAATATTAAACATCAATGTTCTTGAAGCATTTGAATAGTCGGTGATATGTGCTTTTCCACCTGAAAGTTTATAGACGAGCCATGTATCTATTGTCCCAAATAATAGATTTCCGTTTTCAGCTTGTTCTCTTGCACCCTCTATATTATCGAGAATCCATTTTACTTTCGTCCCAGAAAAATATGGATCAATTAATAAACCTGTTTTTTCTCTAATTATTTTTTCATAGCCTTGTTCAGCTAATTCTTTACATATTTCCTCCGTTTGCCTTGATTGCCAAACGATTGCCTTATATATCGGTTTCCCTGTATTCTTATCCCAAACGACAGCTGTTTCGCGTTGATTTGTTATGCCGATTCCTGCTATTTGACTTGGACTTATATCTGCTTTTCGTAATACGTCAGAGATACAAGCTAAAATAGAAGTCCAAATTTCATTCGCATCATGTTCCACCCAACCTGGTTTTTGGAAAAACTGCTCAAATTCTTTTTGAGCTGTTTCTACGATTTCCCCTTGATGATTAAATAGTACTGCCCTTGAACTTGTTGTCCCTTGATCTAACGATAATATATATTTTTCACTCATTATACTCTCTCCCTTTTAGATAACCTTTTCTTCTTTTATTTCTAATGAAGCATTTTTCTTTAGTTCCATAATAACTGCTCCTACAATAAGTATGAAAACAATTGCACTTAATACCCAGAACAATACAGAGAAATCACCTAAAAACAATCCATGATAGAATACCGCACCATAAATTCCGCCCATAATCGGTCCTACTACTGGAATCCATGCATAGCTCCAATCAGAAGATCCTTTTCCTGGTATCGGAAGTAATGCATGAGCTATTCTTGGGCCAAGATCACGCGCAGGGTTAATTGCATACCCAGTTGTACCTCCTAGAGACATTCCGATAGCCACTATTAAAGCTCCAACAATTAGTGGGTTTAAACCATCTGTAAAATCATTTGCTCCAATAAACAATAATCCTAATACTAGCACGAATGTCCCAATCATTTCACTTATTAAATTGGAAAACGGACTTCTTACTGCAGGGTCTGTTGCAAATACTCCCAGCTTTGCTGCTTGATCTTTCGTCTCTTTCCAATGTGGCAAGTAATTTAAAAATACAATAACAGCACCAATAAAGGCACCAATAAATTGAGCTAAAAGATAGATTGGTACTTTAGCCCAAGGAAATTCACCTACAACTGCAAACCCCAATGTAACAGCTGGATTTACATGTGCTCCCGAAAACTCCCCTACTGCATATACAGCCATTGTTACAGCTAATCCCCAGCCAATCGTAACGACGATCCACCCGGCGCTCTCTGCCTTCGTTTTCTTAAGCACAACCCCTCCTACTACACCACCACCAAATATAATCACAATCATCGTTCCTATTAACTCTGCTAAAAACTCAGACATACGTCATTCCCCCTAGTACTATTCTGAAAGACCAATCAATATTCAGAAAACGAAAAAAAAGCCACGTCTTAAAAGCGTACTTATGATTAAGTACGATTCATACGTGGCTCTCCAAATCTCCGTCACAAACATTAACTTATTTTCAATAATACCTGTAATTGAAAACGTTGTCAATACTTTTTTATTACCCTATCAAACTGAAAAGAAATGGAGCTATCATGTTTAACACTTCTAATGTTTATAACCCCATAATTCAGTATTTGAAGTAGTTACAGCTTGGGCACCTGCATCTAATGCACCTTTTACATCATCGATACTTGAAATCAATCCACCTGCAATAATTGGGATATTGGTTTGATGATAAATTTTATCTATCATTTTTGGTATAACTCCTGGCAACACTTCAATACAATCTGGCCTGAACCTTTCTATTTGCTTCAAATTATTCTCTAAAGCTAAGCTATCCAATAAAAAAATACGCTGAATAGCTAAAAGTTTATTTTTCTTCGCTAGGTCGATTACATTTCCTCTTGTCGATAATATACCCTCTGGTTTAATTTCCCTAACTAGAAATTCCATTCCATAACTATCGGCTCTTAACCCATGAATTAGATCGAAATGAATAAGTACTTTTTTCTTTTCTCGGTTTGCATAATCAACCATACTTTTTAATTGACTTAACCTTGTGTCTAACAAAACAATCGTTTCACTAGGATCTTCTAAGGCTTTTTCAAAATCTTTCATTTTTCTAACTGCAGGCAGTACACCCGCTTGAATGACCATATCTCTATCACCTCTAAAGGAGAGAATTCTTTCTTCTTGCTTCCATCTCGTCTTTTGTATAAATAACTTTCATCGGATTACCACCTACAAAGGCACCGGCAGGGACATCTTTGTGTACAAGTGTTGCTGCCGAAACGATCGCACCATCGCCAATGGAAACACCTGGAAGAATGGTACAATTGGCACCAATCATTACTTCATCACCAATGATTACCTCACCAACACGATATTCATCAATTAAATATTCATGTGCAAGGATTGTTGTATTATATCCAATAATACTATTTCTCCCAACTGTTATCTTTTCTGGAAACATAATATCTGGTACAACCATGAAAGCGAAAGAAGTCTTATCGCCAATCCTCATCTTAAGAAAGGTACGATAAAGCCAATTTTTCACTTTCATAAACGGCGTGTACCTGGCAATTATAATAATGAGTGTATTCTTAAACACTTTAAGGAAGGAGACCGTTTTGTATATTTGCCACAAGGAATTTGCGTCATTTACAGGGTACCTGTTGGTTCTCCTCATTTTCTACTCTCCAATGATTGCGAGAAGATCTGTCATTTCTTCTAACATATAAGTAGGATTTAGCTTTAGTAGCCTATCTTTTCCTTTAAATGACCAAGCAACACCAGCAGTTCTAACTCCTGCATTTTGTCCAGATTCAATATCATGTGAGTTATCGCCAACCATAAGGGTTGTTCCCGCTTTCGCATCAAGTGCTTTCATTGCCTTTAAAACAGGCTCTGGATGTGGTTTTGGATGTGTGACATCATCTAACGAAACAATGGTGTCAAACATACCTTCTAACCCTGCTATACGGATTCCTTTTCCAACACTGTCCATCATCTTAGCTGTAACAATACCTAGTTTTATTTCACGTTTTTTTAATTCCTCCAATGTCTCTACTACTTTAGGAAAAGCCTCAACATATTGATCATGTACTTGTAAATTATGCCCGCGATACACATCAATCATTTCATCTATACGATCGGGATCAATATTTTTAAACGTTTCGTATAATGGCGGACCATTAAATTCAATGATTTCTTCTCTCGTGTAATCAAGATTATAATGATTAAACGTATGTTTAAATGACTCGATAATCAATTCATTGGTATCAATTAATGTACCATCTAAATCAAATAGTATGGTATGAATGCTCATTTGCTGCTTCCTTTCTTTTGTTATCTGCCCTATTCCAGAAAAAGGCAATGATCATTGTTAATAAGATTGCTGTCGTTAAGCGAATAATTAATAATGGTAGAACTGGAATTCCTAGTGGGATAAAGATAAGCGTATCTTCCACAACAGCATGACATGCAACAAGGAAAATAAGTGCTAACGTCATATCCTTTCTCGAAACCCCATCTTCTTTTACTGCCTGTATCATAAGTCCCGCACCATAAGCGAGGCCAATCGTCAATCCAGCAACCATCGTCATCGAAGCGTTTTTATTTATCCCTAGTAATTTCATAAAAGGAGCAAATTTATTCGATAAAGCATGTAACCATCCTTTTTCTCTAAGGATTTGCATAATGACCATAAGAGGAATCACGATTAATGCCAGCTGTCCAATCGTAATAACAGCAGTTTCTAATCCATGAAAAGCGATTTCTGTAATGCCAGTCGGTGTTGTCGCCGAGGAAGAAATGAATCCATATTGTGCTTGTTCTGCCCCACCATTCCAAAATAAGTTAATAATAATTGCAGATAATAAAGCCAACCCACCTCGAACGCTGATGATTACCCACCATTTTACGCCTACCTTTGTGGCAACAGCAGATTCAACAAATAAGTTATGACAAAACGACAGCATCATCGCCATCATAAACACTTCTTTTACGGTAAAATCAAACGATATAATGGCAGCAATCCCTGCATATAAATTCAGGAAATTACCCAAAACTAATGGCACTGCCGCTTCACCAGATAGTCCAATCAATCCCATAATTGGTTCCAACTGTTTGATAATCCAAGGCAGAACGGGAGTAAACTGTAAGATGGTCACAATTAATGTTATCGGGAAAATCACTTTACCAAGTGTCCATGTGGTCAGTGAACCTTGCTTTAGTCCTCGAATAATCATCCCAGACATCTCTATCCCCCCCTTACATACTTATTTTCGCTTTTTATTCTTCTTTTTATTTTTTGCTGATACTTTCTTCTTCGATGGTGGCAAATCATTATACCTTACCTTGGTTGTTCTTCTACGATAAATAATGATAATGATTGCAACAACAATACTTATGATAGAGATTAGCTGCGCTGTCCGAACTTCCCCAAAAACATACAGACTATCTGTGCGCAATCCTTCAATGAAGTATCTTCCAATCGAGTAACCAATGAGATACGTTAAGAACACTTCGCCCCGAATTGGATTAAATCTCCGTAATACAAGTAACAATACTAAAATAAGAACATTCCAAATTGACTCATATAAAAAAGTTGGATGATACGTTATCCCATCAATTGTCATCTGATTGATAATAAAGTCTGGGACAATATCATAAACAACAGATCCATCAGGTAGGGCGCCACCATGTGCTTCCTGGTTCATGAAATTTCCCCAGCGACCAATTGCCTGACCCAAAATAAGTGCTGGAGCAATGATATCAGCTAACTGCCAAAATTGAATTTTTCTAACACGAGAAAAAACAATCGCTGTCAGCACACCACCGATAACCGCTCCATGAATGGCTATGCCACCTTCCCAGATGGCAAATACCTTCCAAAACGGACCCTCTACGTAACGGTGCCATTCAAAAATAACGTAATAAATACGCGCAAAAATAATGGCAATTGGAACTGCGAAGACGATAAAGTCAATGATTAAATCCTTATTCAAACGTAAGCGGTCAGCTTCTTTCATCGCTATCCATAATCCTAGTGCAGCACCAGTTGCAATGATTACTCCATACCAATAAATTGTTAGTGGACCGATTTCTAGAAAAACTCGGTCTAATGGTGCAGTATATAACATGATCTAACCCCACTCTTCTCTTAGTCTTCTTTCGGTCCTTCAATCATATTTGTCAATCGCTCTGAAAATTCCTCGGCAGCATTAACACCCATCCGTTTCAAACGGAAATTCATCGCAGCAACTTCAATAATTACAGCAAGATTTCGTCCTGGCCTGACAGGAATCGTTACTTTCTGCAAGGAAACATCCATGATTTTCATCGTGTCTTCGTCCAAACCGAGACGATCGTATTGTTTTTTGGAATCCCAAATTTCTAAATTAACTGTCATGGAAATTTTCTTATGACTCCGAACTGCACCAGCACCAAAAAGAGTCATTACATTAATAATCCCTAACCCACGAATTTCCAGCATATGTTCTATTAACGGAGGTGAATTACCAATTAGCGTATCATAGTCCTCTTGTCTAATTTCCACACTATCATCCGCAACAAGACGGTGACCACGCTTTACTAATTCCAATGCTGTTTCACTTTTACCAACACCACTTTGCCCGGTAATTAGTACCCCAACACCATAGATATCAACAAGTACACCATGCACTGCAGTAAACGGAGCGAATTTTGCTTCCAAATAATTAGTTAACCTACTAATGACACGTGTCGTTTTTCTCGGTGATAATAGGATAGGAACACCTGCTTTATCAGCCGCTTCAATTAAAGCATTCGGAACGGCCATGCCTCTCGAGATTACAATTCCAGGAGTCACATCGGTACATAACTTCTCGGCCCTTATTCGCTTTTCCTCTTCTGTGAGGTCTAAGAAATAAGTCATTTCTGTTTTTCCAATTAATTGCAAACGTTCTTTCGGATAATATTTAAAATATCCAGTCATTTCAATCCCTGGACGTGAAATATCACTCGTAATAATTTCTCTATGTACACCATCTTCTCCCGCAACAAGGGTTAAATTAAAATTGTCTAATAAATCTTTTGTACGTACCATTGAACCCATAGGAAATTTAAGTCCTCCTTTAACTACGCTAACTGCTATTCATTGTAGCACAAAACTCGTAGGCGATACACCTACGAGTTTTACTTGGGAATTATTTTTAGATTGTTTTAATAACTCTACTGGTTTATCTCTACAATTGATATAAAATGCGCAATAAGTGCTTTGTTGATTTCCGCTCCGGGCAGCCAGTACGCGCACCTTAGGGCACGGCCTCAGCCTCCAAAGAAGCAAAGAACGCTTCTTCTGGAGTCTTCGGACACGTGCTTTTCCCGCAGGAGTCGACTGGCTGCCCTCCGCTCCAATCAACTATGATAATAGTGCTAAACCATGATTTATTTGAGTAAAGAGCAATTAGTAGTGGAGGAAACACACGCAGACTCCTGCGGGAGGATAGGCCTAGGTGAGACTACGTAGTGCCTTAGCACGGAGGAGGCTCACCAGCCGCCCTAAGGTGCGCGAAGTGTGTTTCCGGAACGGCGTGATTAAGCAAATCTCTTTAAATTTACGTCGCATTTTATATCAACTACTCATTAAATCTTATTAAACAGCAGCTATTTTAATAGATATCCACATCATTAGGAATAATAAATACTGCTACCAAATAAACAATTAAAAATGTGAAAAAACTAGGAATTAACAGGATAACAAATATCAAACGCAAAATCGTTGCATCGATGTTAAAGAATTCTCCCAAACCACCTAATACTCCAGACAACATGCGATTTGATGTAGACCTATACAGACGCTTCATATAGCTTCCTCCCTTTTAATCTCTAGTTTATATACGTTTTATCATTGTATAAAGATTCACTTACGACAAAGTCGATTAAAATTCCCACGTATAAAAGACTTCATCACTTAAATTCTTCTTCGCTAATTCTTTTATATCCATTTGCTCATCAGGGTTATTTTGTTGTTGCCTGATTACTCCCTGTGCTTGTGAAGCATGTGCGAAGATAGCTTCTACTTTCTTATCATAAAAATCACTAATGTCATTCACTATATCAGGGTTTCCTAAATCTTCTAACGTATTTCTTGAAAAACCCTGTGCCCAAACTACAGGACGCTCGTCAGGTTCAATCAATCGTACCGCTTCAATCGTAGCCGCTCCTAATGCATTATGATCAGGATGAACAGCGTATTCAGGATAATGCGTGATGACTAGACTTGGTTTAATTCTATCTAAATATTCTTTTAGATGATTCGCTACTTGCATTCTATCCTCAAATTCAATCGTCTTATCACGATATCCTAACATTTCTAACTTCACATCCAAGATATTGCAAGCATTAATTAATTCTTTTTTCCTAACAGCTTGCAGTGTTTCTCTATTTGCAAAGGTGGGATTCCCCATATTTCTTCCCATTTCACCTAACGTACCACATAAATAGGTTACCGGAACACCCTGCGCTCGAAATTTAGCAATCGTACCAGCCGCCCCAAATGATTCATCATCTGGATGCGGGAATATAACTACAACATGACTTTCCATCTTATCACCATTCCTTAAACGTTAGAATCCAGAATACATTTAGTACCTAAATGGTTTTTCACTAATTTCTAGTGAAACCATTAAGCGTCCTTCGCGATCATGCCCAGCCATTAATAATTGCTCATTTTCGTGTATGACCCAATCCGTTAAGCCTTCCGCATAAATCCAGCCCATTTCCATTTTTAGACCAACACGATATGACTTTCCATCACCTACTATTTTGGCTTGATTATAGAAAACTTTCGCATTTCGTATAAATGCTCCAACATTGTAGGCCGCATTATTTACATGGCTTGCATATGCCCCATTTGTTGTTTCCAAATGGACATAGACTTCTTTATCTTTAAATATATCTAGCATTTGTTGAACCTTTTCCACTTCAATCGGTTTCATAAGCTTTCCTCCAATACCTAGTAATTTCACTCTACCTAACAGGTGAATTTTAGTCAAAAATTATATACTGCTTTGGAGATATTTGATTAATGATTGCACTTTTACTGGCGATGGGGCATCCTCTTACATGAATATCCAGATTTATGAGTGGTAAACTCAATATATAAAGCAGTAAACATAGTGTAATAAGCATTGTACGATTAGGAGCACACACTCCTTCTTATAAAAAAACAGCAAACCATACGCCTCATGGTTTGCTGCATCTGTTCTATCTTACTGTCTCCTTCTCAGCAACGAATTTCTCCATTCGCTTCCTATCTCGTTCCAAAACACTCTTTAAATAGCGGCCGGTATAAGAAATGTCTGCTGCTTCGGCAATTTTTTCGGGAGTACCTGTAGCAACAATTGTCCCACCTTGATCGCCACCTTCTGGTCCTAAATCAATGATATGATCAGCCGATTTTATCACATCTAAATTATGCTCAATAATCAATACCGAATCACCATTATCAGCAAGTCTTTGCAGGACAGATAACAGACGTTTAATATCATCCGCATGTAGTCCTGTTGTTGGTTCATCTAATATATAAAACGTTTTTCCAGTAGAACGCTTATGCAGCTCACTTGCCAATTTAACGCGTTGCGCTTCTCCACCAGATAAGGTTGTAGCTGGTTGGCCAAGCTTAACATACCCTAACCCAACATCTGCAATCGTTTGGATTTTTCGCTTAATTTTAGGAATCAGCGCAAAGAATTCTAACGCCTCTTCTACTCGCATATCTAGCACATCTGAAATGCTTTTCCCTTTATATTTAACTTCTAGGGTTTCTCGGTTGTAACGTTGGCCATGACACACTTCACATGGGACATACACATCAGGTAAGAAATGCATCTCAATTTTGATGATTCCATCTCCACGACATGCCTCACAGCGCCCACCTTTCACATTGAAGCTAAAACGTCCTTTTTTATATCCACGAACTTTCGCTTCATTTGTCTGGGTAAAAACATCACGGATATCATCAAACACACCTGTATATGTAGCAGGATTCGAACGTGGTGTACGACCAATTGGTGATTGATCAATGTCGATTACCTTATCAATATGTTCCAGGCCTTTTAGCGCTTTATATTTACCAGGTTTGTGTTTTGCACGATATAGCTCTTTTGACATTGTTTTATAAATGATTTCATTTACTAAAGTACTTTTTCCAGAACCAGAAACGCCTGTAACGACTGTCATTAACCCGATTGGAATTTTTACGGATACATTCTTTAAATTATTTTCCGTTGCACCAATGACTTCAATATAACGTTTGTCTGCTTTTCTTCTTTTCGTTGGCAAAGGGATAAATGCCTTTCCTGATAGATATTTCCCAGTAATCGAAAGTTCATTTTTCATCACATTCTTTGGTGTATCACTTGCGATCACTTCTCCACCATGTTCACCAGCACCTGGACCAATATCAATGAGCCAATCTGCGGCAAGCATCGTATCTTCGTCATGTTCAACAACGATTAGGGAATTATCCATATCCCGCATCCGTTTCAATGTATCAATTAACCGATCATTATCTCGTTGGTGGAGGCCAATTGATGGCTCATCCAGTACATATAGGACACCAGTTAATGCAGAACCAATTTGTGTTGCTAATCGTATGCGCTGTGCCTCCCCACCAGAAAGCGTACCAGCTGCTCTTGACAAATTGAGGTATTCTAAGCCAACATTGTTTAAGAACTCCAGACGATTGTTAATTTCCTTTAAAATCAATTTTGCAATTTGTCTTTCTTTCTCCGTTAAACTCACATTGTTAAAAAATTCTATTGCTTTAATCACGGAGAATTCCGTGACATTTGTGATATGTAATCCATCAATTCTCACTGCTAAAGCTTCTTCTTTTAGACGGTGTCCCTTACATTTTGGACATTTCTTTACTGCCATATATTTTTCTAACACTTCACGCGTATAATCAGAGGAAGTTTCATTGAAACGTCTGTTAATATTATTTAATACACCTTCAAATATAATATCGGTGTCATGTATTTTTCCCCAGTCATTCTTATAATGAAAATGAATTTTTTCCTTACCACTTCCATATAAAATCTTATCTAACTGATCTTTCGGAAGGTCCTTAACAGGCGTATCCATATCGATATGAAAATGGTCACAAACACTTTTCAATAGTTGTGGGTAGTATTTTGAGCTAATTGGTTCCCAAGGGGCAATGGCACCTTCATTTAACGATTTCTCCCAATCTGGTATGACTAAATCAAGGTCAACCTCTTGTTTGGTACCTATACCATCACAGGATGTACAAGCACCGAAAGGACTGTTAAACGAAAATAACCTTGGCTCCAACTTCCCAATGGAGAATCCACAGATTGGACATGCATGATTTTCACTAAAAATTAGCTCTTCTTCGCCCATTACATCAACAATAACATTTCCTTCACCTAAGCTAAGCGCAGTCTCAAGAGAGTCGCTTAATCTTCCCTCTATCCCTGGTTTCACGACAATTCGATCCACCACAACCTCAATGGAATGCTTTTTGTTCTTGTCCAATTTAATTTCATCTGTTACTTCCATCATTTCCTTGTCAACGCGAATACGAACAAATCCTTCTTGTTTAAGCGTTTCAAGAACCTTTACATGCTCGCCCTTTCGCCCAGAAATAACAGGGGCTAATAGTTGCATTTTTGTTCGTTCAGGATAATCCATCATTCGATCAACCATTTGCTGTATGGTTTGTGACGTAATTTCAACTCCATGTTTCGGACATATCGGTCGTCCAGCTCTTGCAAAGAGTAGACGTAAGTAATCATAGATTTCTGTTACCGTTCCAACGGTTGACCTAGGATTTTTGCTTGTTGTCTTTTGGTCAATTGCGATTGCAGGGGAAAGCCCATCAATGGCATCGACATCTGGTTTGTCCATTTGACCTAAAAATTGTCTTGCATAAGCAGAGAGTGATTCAACATATCTGCGCTGCCCCTCTGCATAAATCGTATCAAAAGCTAGAGATGATTTACCAGATCCAGACAGTCCAGTAACGACAACAAGTTTATTTTTAGGGACTTTTAAGTTAATATTTTTTAAATTATGTGCTCTCGCTCCCTGTATATTTATATATTTCGTAGACATTGCTTAATCACGCTCCCGCTTTTAATTCAAATATAATGTCACGAAGCTCTGCTGCTTTTTCAAAGTCAAGCGCTTTTGCAGCTTCCTTCATTTCTTTTTCCATTTGTTCGATCACTTTTACTTTTTCTTCTTTCGATAATGATCCTAGGCTCTTTGTTTTTCCTTCATATTTTTCAGTGTCTTCTGCTGCTACGGTCGCACGAATCACATCGCGAACCTCTTTAATAATCGTTTTTGGTGTAATATCATGTTCTTTATTATAAGCAATTTGCTTTTCCCGTCTACGATACGTTTCATCAATTGCCTTTTGCATCGAGTCTGTGACTTTATCCGCATACATAATGACTTGTCCGTTTGCATTACGTGCAGCACGACCAATTGTTTGAATTAACGAACGTTCGGAACGGAGGAATCCTTCTTTATCTGCATCTAGAATTGCTACAAGTGAAACTTCTGGAATATCTATACCTTCCCGAAGTAAATTAATTCCGATTAATACATCATACTTCCCAACTCTTAGGTCTCGAATAACTTCTATTCGTTCTAATGTTTTAATCTCAGAATGCAAGTAGGCAACTTTTATACCGATTTCTTTTAAATAATCTGTTAGATCCTCCGACATTTTCTTTGTTAATGTTGTGACTAAGACACGCTCATTACGATCTGCCCGTTTATTAATTTCTCCTATTAAATTGTCGATTTGCCCATCTATTGGACGAACTTCAATCTCTGGATCCAATAAGCCAGTCGGACGTATAATTTGCTCCGTCATTTGCGGCGTATGTTCCAATTCATATGGCCCAGGTGTGGCAGATACGAAAACAAGCTGGTTAGCTTTTTTATCAAATTCATCAAATGTTAGTGGTCGATTATCCAATGCTGAAGGAAGCCTGAAACCATAATCGACTAATACTTGTTTTCTAGCTTGGTCACCATTATACATTCCTCTAATTTGCGGCAAGGTAACATGCGACTCATCAATAACAATTAATGAATCCTCTGGAAAATAATCAAGCAATGTATATGGTGTAGCTCCAGCTTCTCTTAAGGTTAAATGACGCGAATAATTTTCTATACCAGAACAAAATCCCATTTCCCGCATCATTTCTAAATCATAGTTTGTTCGCTGCTCTAACCGTTGTGCTTCAAGTAGCTTATTTTCCGAACGTAATGCTGTTAATCTCTCTTCCAACTCTTTTTCGATATTTTTAATTGCAATTTTCATTTTCTCTTCACCAGTTACGAAGTGGGAAGCTGGGAAAATTGCTACATGCTCTCTATCTCCAATGATTTCACCTGTTAGAGCATCAACTTCACGTATTCGATCAATTTCATCACCAAAAAATTCTACACGAACACAGTGTTCTTCTCGTGATGCTGGAATAATCTCGACTGAATCTCCACGTACGCGGAATGTACCACGCTGAAAATTCATATCATTTCTATCATATTGTATATCCACCAAATCCCGTAATAACCTATCACGGTCTTTTTCCATTCCCATCCTTAACGAGAGAACTTGATTTCCATATTCTTCAGGAGAACCTAAACCATATATACAAGAAACACTAGAAACAATTAATACATCTTTTCGTTCAAACAAGGAAGATGTTGCAGAGTGACGCAATTTATCTATCTCGTCATTAATACTAGCGTCCTTCTCAATAAATGTATCTGTAGATGGTACATATGCTTCTGGTTGGAAATAATCATAGTAACTAACAAAGTATTCTACTGCATTATTCGGGAAAAACTCCTTAAATTCACTATACAATTGGCCTGCAAGTGTTTTGTTATGTGCAATGACTAACGTTGGCTTATTTACCTCTTTCACTACATTCGAAATCGTAAATGTCTTACCAGTACCTGTTGCACCAAGGAGTGTTTGATGTCTTTTACCAGCTAGAATATTATTTGTAATTTCTTCAATCGCTTGTGGTTGATCACCAGCAGGCTGATACTTTGATACAAGTTCAAATTTATTATCCATGCTCTCGCCTCCGTTCAAAACTTCTTCCTTTATTTTACCATACTATTGTTCTATATTAACAGAATTACGAACGAATATTCTATTTTTCTTCAAGTTGATTACTATTGGATTATTTCATTTACTACGCAAAATGTATAAACTGTTGATTTCTTTAATTAAGGATAGTCTTAAACAGCCGTTCCGGAAACACACTTCGCGCACCTTAGGGCGGCTGATGAGCCTTCTTCGTGCTAACGCACTACGGTGTCTCATCTAGGTCGCTCCAGAAGTCTACGTGTCTTTCCTCCACTACATATTGCTCTCTACTCAAATAATGTCATAGTTTAGCACTGATAAAATAGTTGATTGGAGTGGAGGGCAGTCGACTCCTGCGGGAAAAGCACGTGTCTGAAGACCCCGCAGTGAGCGGTCTTTGCTCGCGAGGAGGGCTGAAGCCGTGCCCGCGGAAAGCGTACTGCACGTAGCGGAAATCAACAAAGCACTTACGCAGAAGTTTATATCGATAACAACAACTACGAATGAGCTTTCTTTCATCCTATTATTTTACCCATAAACTCTACAAAAAGACTCCTATCTACCTGATAGGAGTCTTTTTGTTTAATTTGCCTTTTTCTTATCCATTCGATATGGCTTGTCAGCAAACACGAAGCCTAACTCATGGTGGTCTCCTTCATACATTGCTCCTTGTACGAAGCGCACTTCACTTGAATCATCTAGGACATCTAATTTAAAATATGCACCACTATCATGTAAAGCAATGTAAAATTCATCCTCATTATTAATTTTCCTACCATTTACTTTTACGATCGTTTCCCCAACAAAAACATCCAATCGTTCAGCAGTTGTCCCAGGAATGATACTTAGTATTTTAAGGCCATCATTTTCTGGATGAAAATAAGGTGTTCTTCCTAGATCTCCCACACGAAAACGATACCGAATATATTCTTTTCCAATGATAGCTAGTAAGATAGCAACAACGGATAACCAAGGAAGTATCATACTCGTGAAGGCAATTACCGTTACGAACAATGCTAATAAAAGGATAGCATTTGCTAGGTGTTTTGCAGCCAGCTTTGGCAAACGCCCTCTAACAAGAAAGTCCGTACCAATCAAAAACGGAAAAAGAAGTAAACTAAACGATTCTTCTCCCATCGACAGAGTTGGCCAGTAAGGTTCAAATGGACCAATCATTCCAGTTGGTATGAAAGTAAAAAAAGGAATAAATGCTACTCTTTTCACTCGATGTTGTCCAATCCAAATTCCACGACTACTTAACGTCAAACTAGGAAACGACCCATTTCTCTTAGTACCTCGAATGAGATACGATTCAACAACTAAAAATAATCCTAGCAAAATAGACAAAGCTGTAAAATTAGATTTTGAAAATAAATTCTCATTTAATATCGTTTGATTTCCCATCAATAATGGTAAAACTAATAACAAAAGATACGTAATACCTATCGTGTAAGCAGCTGAAAGCGTACTAAAGTTTAGGGTCAAACTAAGAAGAATTATTACAACGCTTAATAGTATGAAGGTTTCATAAGTAAAAACCATTCCAGACGCCAAAGAAACGACGGAAATAAGTAAACCTGCAATGAGTGAAATTCCCCAAGTATGCTTCCATTCTGAGAATATATCAAAGACTTTCGAACCAAAATCTTGTCTTTCCTTTTTTATTCTTTTTAATCCAGCAAACAAAACTAAAAAGATAGCCCAATAAACCAATGGATTTAAAAATAACCTTCCTATACCTTTTCCTACTTCAACCAACCATTGTTCTATCATTTAAATCACCTTCCATACACACAGATGCGAAGTGAATTCTGCGCCAATTAAGAAGTTTTACTTTACCTAAATAACATTATTCGATATTCGCAAAGCTTTCTCCTGCTTGATAGTATAAGTATACCAAATATTTATAGAAGATGTTCAAAAAGTCTAGTAAAAATGGGACAGCAAATTTCTGACATCCAATTATCAAAAACAACTCGTTTAGACATATTTCGATTAAAAAAGGAAATTCTGCAAGTTTCCTTACAAAATTTCCTTTTCGCATTTATTATATTTCCCGGGCTATATTGGCTATTTGTAAAGCTCTTCTAATGCAATTTCCAATTGACTGTCATTCTCTCCATTGCGGATTGTTTCGACAACTTTCGCCTCTATCAAACCTGCTGTTTTCTTATCCACAACTCCAGTAGCCTCTATTTCATTATCCGTTTGGAATGCTCTAACGGCCTCTTCTGTTTCTTTACTGAAATAGCCATCCATCCTACCTGTATCATAACCCAATCCATCTAACATCACTTGCATGTTTTCAATTGAATCGTCTGATTGATCATATTCCAACGGCTCTTCAATAATAATTGGGTTCGCATAGTAATAATCTGGCTGACTCGCTTCTATTGTTGGTTCAACACCGACTTCATTTATCCATTCTCCATTTGGTGAAAGCCATTTATTTGTTGTTAACTTAATGGAGCTTCCATCTCCCATTGGAACAGCCTGTTGTACCGTACCTTTCCCGTAACTTGTTTTACCAACGACATCATAACCCATTTCCTTCATTGCAACGGCTAAAATTTCAGAAGCCGATGCACTACCTTCATCAATTAGAACACTTACTGGATACCCTTTCTTCTCTGAAAGCTTGGAATAGAGTGGTGTTTTATTTCCATTGGCATCCTCAATTTGTAAATATGGCGTATCTTCCGGAACAAATAATCCTAACATCTCTTCGATAACGTTTAGAAGGCCACCCGGATTTCCACGGACATCGATTACTAATCCTTCAATCCCCTCATCTTCTAAGGCATTAAGCTGTGTTTCAAATTCTGTAAAAGTTTGCTCAGAGAAATTTGTAATCTCAATGACTCCAGTTTGTTTTCCTTCTACTGTTTCTACTTCACTATAAACTGTTTCAACAGGTATCTCATCGCGAACAATGGTTACTTCAAACGGTTCTGTTGCATCTGCACGTACAATCTCTAACACAACTTCAGAACCTTTTTCCCCACGAATCTTTGCAACGGCTTCATTTAAATTCAATCCTTGTAAACTTTCTCCATCTACTGTTAATACTTGATCATTTGGGCGTAAACCTGATTTTTCAGCTGGTGAATCTTTAATTGGTGCAACGATTGTAACGACCCCATTTACCATGCTCACCTCAGCACCAATACCTTCAAACGATGATTCAATTTGTTCGTTAAATTGATCCATTACTTCTACATCCATGTAAGAACTATGCGGGTCTTCAAGTGTTGTAAGCATCCCTTCAATAGCACCCTCAATTAATTGTTTATCTGGAGTATCCTCAATATAATTATTTTGTATTAATGTATAGGCCTGTGCAATTTTCATTAAATTACTTGGTAGTTCCGTATCATTTTGCTTTTTTGGATCATCACTTTCTTCACCGATATTGCTCGATAATTGTTCTGAAACAGCTTCATTTGGTTCTGCTAACTTTACACCAGTAAATGCACCAGCAAAACCTAACAATAGAGCTGCAATGAGTATAAGCACAATTTGCGACTTTTTCAAATTCATTTTTCCACCTCAGTTTATTTAGCCAATTATTTTCAGTTTAATATAGAAAAGCATACCATTATCTCTTCCAACTGACCATGATTTTACCTGTAAATTTCGAAAAAAGGCATTGTAACAGCTTTCTTGTGTGAACTGAATAGTATATTAAGCTACTTCTTGGAGTATTTGTTATCTTCTCGGGATATATGATTGTTTCTCGGGATATATGCTTTCTTCTCGGGATATACGCTCGCTTCTCAGGATATTTATTTTCTTCTCGAGATATACGCTCGCTTCTCAGGATATTTATTTTCTTCTCGGGATATACGCTCGCTTCTCAGGATATATATTTTCTTCTTGGGATATATGATTGTTTCTCCGGATATTTATTTTCTTCTCGGGATATTCGCTCGTTTCTCGGGATATACGCTTTCTTCTCAGGATATTCGCGCGTTTCTCAGGATATACGCTCGCTTCTCAGAATATACACTCGTTTCCTAGATTATACAGCTCTGCTTCATCCACACTTAATTCAATTATAAATCCAATCAATAAAAATACCCCTAAAAGTTAGATTTTTCCGTCCGTCCAACTTTTAGGAGTATATCAGCTATGTTTATTCGATCTTATTTCAAATATGGGAGTGGATTTACTGGATTTCCATATCCGCCAAGATGCACTTCGAAGTGCAGATGCGGTCCAGTTGAGCCTCCTGTATTACCAGTTGCACCAATTGCTTGCCCTTGTGAAACTACCTGACCAACTGATACATTCACTCGGCTTAAATGTGCAGAGACCGTTGTATAGCTTTGTCCATTAATATTATGCGAAATCATAATGACATTACCAAAGCTACCAAGCCATCCCGCCCGGAAAACAACCCCGTCAGCAGGTGCAACTAATGTTGTTCCAGTACCAACAGCAAAGTCCGTTCCAGCATGAAGTCTATTTACGTTATGAATTGGATGAAATCTCATCCCGTAATGGGAAGAGATTCTTCCATTTGCTGGCAAGATAAAAATTCCATTTGGATTTCCAGTGGAAGCTTGTGTAGTTGGTTCACTAGAATTATTTGATTCTGCCGCCTTATTTGCAGCTTCTTGTCTTTCTTTTTCTTCTTTTGCAAGTTGTTCTAGATCACCTTTTTTACTTTCAGCTAACGCCAATGCCTTTTGCTTTGCGGCAGCCTCCGCATTTAATACTGATTGCTCTTCTTCATAACTTAAGATAATCTCTTCTAAATGTGCTTCTTCTTCCTCTAACTGCGCCATTAATGTTTCTCTTTCAGCCATCTGTTCATCTAATTGCTTTTTTAATGCTATTAACTCTTCTTTTTGTGCTTCTAAAGCAACTTTATTATCTTCTACTTCTATCTTCTTCGTTTCAACTTCTTCTTTATTTGCTTCAAGCACTTTTTTATCTTGAGCCTGTTGTTCCATAATGTCTTTATCTTGTCCCATAATAGTTGTTACAGAAATTGTTCTACTAATAAAATCACCAAAGCTCTTTGCACCAAAGATAACTTCCATATATTTCATATCTCCACCATTTTGTTGAATGGAGCGCAAGCGATCTTTCAAAAGGGCATCTCGTTTTTTAATCTTTTCTTCTAATGCTTTAATCTCTTTCTTTAATTCCTCTATTTGATTCTTTAAATCTTCTATTTCCTTATTTGTTGCTTCTATTTCATTTTCTTTCGTTGCAATATCATTTTTTGTAGTTGTTAATTGTTGGTCAATATCATTGATTTCTTCTTTAACTGTTTTTTGTTTTCCTTGATTTTCTTCTATCTTTTTGTTTGTGTCAGCCTTATTGTTTTCAACATCTGATTGTTTTTCTTCAATTTGTTGTTTCTCTTGTTCAAGTGCTTCTTTTTCTTTTTCTACTTCTTTAATATTTTCGTTAATTTCATTTAATGATTCAGCAGAGACAATGCCTGTTGAACTAGCAGAAGTGAGTATTATCACTGTCGTTAACAAAAAAATAAAACCCTTTTTCATCTTGTTCATCCCTTCTTCCGCTTTAAAATAAATCGAGTCATTCTGTTATGTACCACCATATTAGCCTAGTAGACTCCTAAATACGAAGCGAGTTTACTAGGCTATATGTGTATTAAAAGGTTTGTTCTCGTAATGCTTCATTATACTTTTAAGAATTTACGCACACTCATCACACTACCCCATACACCAATAATTGCTCCAATTGCTATAACGATTAGTGCAAGTTGCCAAGCAAATGGGTTAAAAGGTAGAATTTCTACAAAGCTAAAGGATATTGATCCTGATACGCTCGAATCCAAATAATAGTATCCTACTAATATACTAATTATCGGTATTACAGATCCTAAAACCCCAAGCAGTAATCCTTCAATAAAGAATGGCCATCGAATAAAACCATTTGTCGCTCCCACTAACTTCATAATTCCAATTTCCGTACTACGTGCCATAATTGTAATTTTGATTGTATTGGAAATCAGGAAAATTGCCGTAAATACGAGCGCAACAATTAGTACCAACCCTATTGTTCTAGCATAATTATTAAATTGGAACAACTGCTCAACAACATCTTTACCAAACACTACTCTATCGACATGGTTAAGTGCAGTAATTTCGTTTGCAATTGTTTCAGTGTTTTGAGGATCAGTTGCTCGAACAACATAAACATGATTTAGCGGATTATCTTGTTCAAACATTTGCCAAGCATTACCTTGATCACCCATGCCTGATATTAGACTTTCAAGTTCCTCATCATTTGACGAGAACACAACCGTATCCACACCATCTATTTGTTTGAGTTGTTCCCCTAAAGCGAGAACATCTTCCTCTGTTGCTGTAAGGTCGATTAACGTTTTTATCTCAACATCATCTTCAATGTTTACAGCCATTTCATTAAGGTTTAACATTAATGCAAGAAATGCAGCCACTAAAATCAAAGTTGTCGTTACAGCACCAATTGACGCTACTGTCATCCATCCATTTCGTATAATATTCTTACTACCAACTTTTAAATGACGTGTTAAGGTTCTAAACTTCATAACCGTATTCTCCTCGATGTTCATCTCTAACGATTAGTCCGCTTTCGATAGCTATAACTCTTTTCTTAAATCTATTAACGATAGATTTACTATGTGTTGCCATCAGAACGGTTGTACCACTTGCATTTATCGATTCAAATGTTTTCATAATCTCTAAAGATGTTTCTGGATCTAAATTCCCTGTAGGCTCGTCTGCAATTACAATCTTGGGATGATTAATAATTGCACGTGCAATGGATACACGCTGTTGCTCTCCACCAGATAGCTCATTCGGAGTAAATCGTGCTTTGTTTTTTAAACCAACCGTTTCTAGAACTTCCATCACACGTTTACGGATATTGCGGGGAGATTCTTCAATAACCTCAAGTGCAAATGCGATATTTTCATAAATTGTCATTTTCGGTAATAATTTAAAATCCTGGAACACTACACCGACATTTCTGCGAAAGAAGGGAATCTCTTTTTCTTTTATTTCCATTAAATCATAATTATTAATCATAATTTTTCCACTTGAAGGTTTTTCTTCACGGTACATTAATTTAACAAATGTCGATTTACCAGCTCCACTGGGACCAACAATGTATACAAATTCACCTTGATCTATTTTTACGTTCACTCCGTTTAGAGCTGTAACTCCATTTGGATACGTTTTATATACATTTTCCATTTCTATCATAAAATAATCACCTTTATAAATAGTTTTACTTACACGAACTTCTGTCAAATGATGAATAATTACCACACATTTTATAAAATAGATGTGGTTTTTCGTCAATCTTTTTCCATTATAACATTTTTCGCCAAGATTTTTAGACAAATATTATTACATTTATGTTTCATTGATGGTAATTATGTAAAATGATTGAAATTATGAGAGGTTTGTTATAGAAAGGCTGTTTTGTCATAAAAGATATAAAGTGTTGATTTCTTTAATTCAGTATAGTGAGAAGTACGTCGTTCCGGAAACACACTTCGCTTTCCGCAGGCGGCTGATGAGCCCCCTTCGTGCTGACGCACTACGGTGTCTCATCTAGGCCTCTCCTCCTGCAGGAGTCTACGTATGTTTCCTCCACTGGGTTTGCATTATTCAATTTTGCAATATGATTACTGTATAATGATGGTTGATTGTAGCGGAGGGCAGTCGACTCCTGCGGGAAAAGCACATGTCCGAAGACTCCAGAAGAAGCGCTCTTTGCTTCTTTGGAGGCTGAGGCCGTGCCCTAAGGTGCGCGTACTGGCTGCCCGGAGTGGAAATCAACAAAGCACTTACTGCGCATTTTATATCAACTGTGAAGTAACACAACTAAAAGGAGAATATCACAAAATACAGCGGACTTTTCAAAAACACATTATCAGAGAATGAAAAAAAGCTTATCTCGCATACAAGCGAAACAAGCCCTTTCAAAGTTAATGTTATTTTTGTTCAGCTAACCATGCTGATAGGTTATCTAAATCTTCACCTTCAACTGGTTGAGGCTGCATCGTTCCCTTACCGTTTGTAACGATATCAGCAATATCTTCTGCTGAGTATTTTGATCCAGCTTTTGTTAAATTAGGACCTGCACCGCCTGAAAGATCAGCACCATGACACATTGCACAGCTATTTGCGTATACTTCCTCACCAGCAGCCGTATCTACTGTACCACCTTCAGCAGCATCGTCAGTGCCTTCATCTGCTGGTTCTTCTGTTGCAGTATCGCCAGTATCAGCTGGTTCTTCTGAAGCCCCTTCGTCATCTCCGCCACCACATGCTGCCAGAGCAAGGACCATTGCAAATAATACCGCTAATAAGCTTTTTTTCATGTGAAAATCCCCCTAACCATTATAATGTAAGTTCTACACCATCTATTATACCCTTAATCATTTTTTTTAAAATAGCACTTTCATTCACTATAAATGAATAAAAGCCTACTATATCAATGTATACAGATGGTTTATGGCAAATTTATGAAATAATGGTAGGAAATGGGATATTATCCATTTTTTTGTAAAAACTTTCTTGATCGTATTTATATAAAAACACTTGTAAATCTCTATTTGAATTACAAGTGTTTTTAACCAGCGTTATATTTTTATTGCTTACTTTATTTGCAGTCTTAAATATGCATCAATAAATGGATCCAATTCCCCATCCATAACAGCTTGTGTATTTCCTATTTCCCTATTGGTACGATGATCCTTCACCATGGAGTATGGATGGAACACATAAGAACGAATTTGACTTCCCCAACCAATTTCCTTTTGTTCCCCACGTATTTCTGCAAGTTCTTGTTGCTGTTTTTCAATTTCTAACTGATAAAGTTTTGATTTTAGCATTTTCATTGCTGCTTCGCGGTTCTTTATTTGTGACCGTTCATTTTGGCAAGTAACGACAATATTCGTAGGAAGATGGGTCAGTCGGATTGCTGAGTCAGTTTTGTTAATATGCTGCCCACCAGCACCACTTGCCCGGTATGTATCAATTTTGATATCTTCTTGTCTAATATCAATATCGACATCATCATCCATTTCCGGTGTAACATCGCAGGATACAAATGATGTATGACGTCTTCCTGACGAGTCAAAAGGAGAAATACGAACTAGTCGATGTACCCCTTTTTCCGCTTTTAAGTACCCATACGCATTATGACCTTTGATTAGCAATGTTACACTTTTCACCCCAGCCTCTTCACCAGGTAAATAATCAATCGTTTCCACTTTAAAACCCTTATCCTCTGCCCAACGTTGATACATGCGCAAAAGCATACTAGCCCAATCCTGTGATTCTGTTCCACCTGCACCAGGGTGTAATTCTAGAATAGCATTTTTCGCATCATAGGCTTCACTTAATAAAAGCTGCAGTTCAAATGCATTCACATCTTTCAGGAATGACTGTAATTCAGCCTGCAGATCATCAAAAAGCTCCTGATCATTTTCTTCCTTTACAAGTTCATAAGAAACTTCCATGTCCTCATATCTGCTCTCCATATTGTTGAAAGAAGTCGTGAGCTCTTTAAGTTGATTTGATTCATTAATAACGGTTTGCGCCTTGTTTTGATCATCCCAAAATCCAGGTTCTGTCATTACCTGCTCGAGTTCTTTGAGACGCTCCTCCTTTGTTTCTAAGTCAAAGAGACCCCCTAAAGTCTTCAACTCGTACTGCTATTTTATCTAATTCATTTTTAATATCTGCTAATTCCATATCAGTCACCTCTTGTTTTTCAGTAAGGAATCCAGGACACAACTAAAGTGTATATTAGTATAACCGAACTATTACTACCTTAGCGGAGGAAATATACGTAGACTCCTTGAAAAAGAAAAGCACTTTTTCTGCGTGCGATGCGACGCTGACGTAGCCTTCTTTGTCCTACGGGAGGAAAGACCTAGATGAGCCACCTTCGTGCGTCAGCACAAAGGGGCTCATCAGCCGCCCGTGGAAAGCGACGTATATTTCCGTAGCGGGTATATTTTCTAAAATATTCCGTTTTCCCTATATTAAAAACACTTTTGTCCTAGCCTCTATTATCTTCTACTACTCAAAAATTAATTCTTACCATGACAGTTTTTATACTTTTTACCACTACCACACGGACATGGGTCATTTCTACCAACATCGACTTGCTTCACAAATGGCTTACGTACCTTTTTCTTACTATCATCGCCACCTGTAACTGCTTGTGTATTTTTCACTACTTCTTGACGCTGCAGGTTTTCGCGAATTTGAGCTTTCATAATGTATCTACTTACTTCATCTTCAATACTTACAATCATTTCTTCAAACATATGGAAACCTTCCATTTGATACTCGCGTAACGGGTCATTTTGTCCATATGCACGAAGATGAATCCCTTGTCTTAGTTGATCCATTTGATCAATATGGTCCATCCATTTTGTATCAACAGTACGTAATACAATTACTTTTTGGAATTCCTGGAACTGCTCTGGAGGAAGTTCCTCAGATTTTGCATCATATTTTTCTTGTACTTTCTTAAAGACATACTCCGTAATTTCTTCTGCTTCCTTGTCCTTCAAATCATTAACAGAAAGACTATCTTGATCAAGGAGGTTCCCTTGTGCATAATCAACGATTGCTTGAAGGTCCCAATTTGCCTCATCGTTATCTTGTGTATGTGTAGAAACAACACGTCCTAATGATGATTTAATCATTGTTTCGATAATCTCACGGATACTCTCATCAGCATCAATAATTTCAAAACGTTGTTTATAGATAATTTCCCGTTGTTCTCTAAGCACATCATCGTAGGAAAGTACTGTTTTACGGGCATCAAAGTTATTTCCTTCTACACGTTTTTGAGCTGATTCAACGGCACGAGATACCATTTTACTTTCGATTGGTTGGTTGTCATCCATTCCCAACTTGTCCATCATGTTTTTCAGGTTATCTGAGCCAAATCGGCGCATTAGTTCATCTTCCATCGATAAGTAGAATTGCGTAATACCTGGGTCTCCTTGACGTCCAGAACGACCACGGAGCTGATTATCAATTCGGCGAGACTCGTGACGTTCTGTACCAATTACAGCTAATCCACCAAGGTCTATTACACCTTCACCAAGTTTAATATCTGTACCACGACCAGCCATGTTCGTCGCAATCGTAACGGCACCTTTATGTCCTGCATTTTCAATAATTTCAGCTTCTTTAAAGTGATTTTTAGCATTTAAAACGTTGTGCTGAATTCCTGATTTTTTAAGGTATGCAGAAATGAGCTCAGACGTTTCAACAGCAACTGTACCGACTAATACAGGCTGTCCAGTTTTATGCCGTTCTTTAATCTCTTCTGCCACAGCACGGAATTTCCCGTCCATTGTTTTATAAATTAAATCAGGCCGATCATCACGAACGATAGGTTTATTTGTTGGAATGGCAAGGACATCCATATTGTAGATATTTCTAAATTCTTCTTCTTCCGTTTTCGCTGTACCTGTCATCCCAGAGAGTTTATCATACATTCTGAAGAAATTCTGGAATGTAATCGAAGCGAGCGTCATGCTTTCGTTTTGTATTTGCAGCCCTTCTTTTGCCTCAATTGCTTGATGGAGTCCATCACTATAGCGGCGCCCTTTCATTAAACGTCCAGTAAAGGAATCGATAATGACAACTTCACCATCTTGCACCATATAATCGACATCTTTATGCATGGATGCATGTGCTTTTAGTGCCTGATTAATGTGATGGGTTATGGTTACGTTGTCTGTATCAAACAGGTTTTCAACGTGGAAATATTTCTCCGCTTTATTAATCCCTTCTTCTGTCAGTTGAACACCCTTTGTCTTCTCGTCATAGGTATAATCTGTATCTGTATTCAGGGTCACTACAAAGCCATTTGCCTGTTGATAAAGTGCAGCAGACTTCTTAGCAGAACCTGAGATAATGAGTGGTGTTCTTGCTTCATCAATTAGAATAGAGTCAACCTCATCAATAATAGCAAAATGAAGCGGGCGTTGTACCATTTGATGTTTATATAACACCATGTTATCCCTTAAATAGTCAAAGCCAAATTCATTATTCGTTCCGTACGTAATATCACAATTATATGCTTCGCGTTTCTCTTCTTTTGTTAATCCATTTCCATTTAAACCAACCGTTAATCCAAGGAATTCAAATAATTTACCCATTTCCTTTGCATCACGGTCAGCTAGGTATTCATTGACCGTAATAATATGAACACCTTTACCCTCAATTGCATTTAAATATGCTGGAAGAGTGGATGCTAAGGTTTTTCCTTCACCGGTTTTCATTTCAGCGATATTTCCTTCATGAATCGTAATACCACCAATAAGCTGTACATTAAATGGACGCATGCCTAATACACGTTTTGATGCTTCACGAACTACTGCAAATGCTTCAACTAGCATATCATCAAGTGCCTCTCCACCAGCGGACCGTTTTTTAAATTCCTCTGTTTTTTGTTGCAATTGATCATCCGTTAATTTTTCTATATCAGATTCGAGTGACTCTATTTGATCTACCATTTTCTGCAATCGATTAAGTTGCTTTTTGCTGCCATCTCCGAAAATTTTAGTAAGTAATCCTGCCATAATAACGCTCCTCAAAATCAGTACTGTAATCCATTATTTTAATAATAACACTAGATAATAATTTATGACAACCGAATGGCGGTTATTTGTCGGTTGCTCCGTCAGAGGTGTGAGCAGATATGACAGAAAAACGACGATTAATTTATAATCGCCGTTTTCATCTAAATTATGCTTTTATTTATACACTTGGCTCAATTAATCCATATTTACCATCATTACGACGATAAACAACATTAGATTCACCAGATTTATCATTTGTAAATACGAAAAATGCGTGACCAAGCATGTCCATTTGCAATACTGCTTCTTCCGGATCCATTGGTTTTAAGTTAAATCTCTTTGTTCGAACAATTTCAATTTCGTCAATTTCTTCATCATTATTATCAAATGTTTCTCTTTCCATTTTAGCAAAGGCATGTTTAGGAGCACCGTTTTGTCTAACTTTACGATTTATTTTTGTTTTATATTTACGAATTTGTCTTTCGAGCTTATCAACAACAAGGTCGATAGCAGCATATAAATCTGTGCGCTGTACCTCCGCACGCAATAATAAATCTGTCATTGGAATGGTTACTTCAATTCGTTGCTCATCATTATAGACACTTAGATTAACATGTACTTCTGATGTTAGAGGTGTGTCGAAATATCTTTCCAATTTCCCAATCTTTTTCTCGACATACTCGCGTATAGCTGCAGTCACCTCAATATTTTCACCACGAATGTTATATTTCATAAAAGTGTCCTCCTTTCCTTATACTTATATTATACTACATTCATAACGGAAATTCCTGCCTAACAGTTAAAAATTATGTCTAAATTCGTTCTTTTTCCTGTGAACACCCGGACCTCAATCGCATCTTTTTTTCTTAAAGATAATTTCCTTTTTCAGATATTGTAAATTTAATTCATAGTTGATATAAACATCTGCGTAAGTGCTTTGTTGATTTTCGCTACGGGCAGTACGCTTTCCGCGGGCACGGCTTCAGCCCTCCTCGCGAGCAAAGATTGCTCACTGCGGGGTCTTCAGACACGTGCTTTTCCCGCAGGAGTCGACTGCCCTCCACTCCAATCAACTATTTTATCAGTGCTTAACTATGACATTATTTGAGTAGAGAGCAATATGTAGTGGAGGAAAGTCACGTAGACTTCTGCAGGAGGATAGGCCTAGGTGAGACTACGTAGTGCGTTAGCACGAAGAAGGCTCACCAGCCGCCCTAAGATGCGCGAAGTGTGTTTCCGGAACGATGTGTTTTGCACAATACCGAATTAAAGAGATCCGAAGTCTATATAAAATGCTAAAAAATGAGCAATAATTAGCCATATAAAAAAATCCCCTAGACTAAAAGGAGATTTTCACGTTATTTTTTCTTATCCATATACATTCCGTCCATAATTTGGACATTTTGATATGGGTTAACATATTTTTTATTTGAGGATTTTTGTTTTTTCACTTGTTTCATTTCAACTTTTAATTCTCCAAATAGCAATTGCATTTTATTTTGTACGTATTCATTTAATGGGATAAGCTGTGCACCCAACTGCTTTTCTTCTTCTGTGTATGGACTACGTACGGAATCCATGCATGTTCCTCTTTGTAGAACAAGCTCATTTAATTTTGTAATTATTTTTTCTCTTTCTTTCATGGGTGTCCGTTGATCCAATAATTCCTGCATTTCCAATGTTAGCTCATAGATGGGCCTGACTCTGTTCATATCATCCATTCGCACCTTGTGCATATTGCTGTTTACGAGATTGAAGAATGACCTGCTTCCAAGAATCTCTAAATTCTGTTACAAAACTTAATACTTCTTCTAAAAGGGCTCGGTCATTTTTAATATTCGCCTCTTTTAATTGAAAATGCATATATTCATATAGTGGTAGCATTTGCTGTGAGATTTCCACTTTTGTATCTAACGTAAGCATCAGCTCTTGAATAATATTTTGCGCCTTTTGAATATTTTTATTTTTGGCTTCATAATTGTTATCGTTTAAATCTTTCATGGCTTGTTTAATAAATTTCATACACCCATTATAAAGCATTAACGTTAACTCACCACCAGAAGCCGTGTTTACTGCATTGTTTTGGTATGTTTGATACGCTTTATTCATGTGAAAATTCACTCCTTAGTATTCCTATTACATTTATCCAGTACTCATATTTTTTTATCAATCAAAAGCCCCATAAAATCAGCCATTTTTGCGTACATGTCCAATAACTTTTTCTCTGGAATTTCTTTTATTACTTCGTTTGATTCTGAATTAACGATGGTGACATAATATTCTCCAAGCTCATCATGTAATTCATACTTTAAATTTGTCTGTGTTGGTTTGATAAATTCGTTTAATGAAAATACAATTTCTTGTACACTTTCTTTTTGAATTCTTTCATTCTCATTTTTTGCTAAAGGTACTACATGTTGTCTATCATTTTCAAAAGTGACTTTTTCCGTTTTCGAAGTTCTATCTAAGTTGTATTCTCCACGTGGAAGCCCATGTACATATAACTTATCGATTCCCATCCCCAAGAACCCCTTACTTGATAGTTATTTATTTTTTATATCGGTAAAAAGACGTACATTTTAAAGTTTATTTGTATCGTTCAATAATTTAATTACATCCAAATTAATATTAGCTGCTTCGCTATTTTGCTGTTCGATACCTGTGTATATTTCTTTTCGATAGATTTCAATTGATTTAGGAGCAGATATTCCCAATTTCACTTGGTCTCCTTCAACACTTATTACTTTTATTTCGATGTCATCACCGATTTGAATGGCTTCATTCGTTTTTCTTGATAGTATAAGCATTACTTAACCCCTTTCTTAACCTTAGGGGGAACAAAAGATGCTTTGATTGGATAATCTTCTTCACCAAAAATATACTGTTTCCCTATCATTTCTTTTGAATTAATGATTATTGGAGCTTTCAAGTTCAACGTACTCATTTCAAAGGGATTTCGGATTGTAGCAATAGATAGGGTAATGACATCTTCTACCGCTCTAATCTTAAGAGCTTCTAGGATAGAATCATCTAGCTCAAAGGTATAATCCTGATAGATTAGAAATGGATTTGTAACAATAAAGGCCGTATTTGCCGTTTTAACAGCTTGTAATATTTGAAGAAATGTATTATCTGGAAAATCAAGGAGCACAAATTCTGTTTCATCTAAGAAACCTGGAATACCAGTTGGAAATTTGATAATCTTATCTTCCTTTATATCAATTTCTCCCAAGTACTTTGTTTGCATTTTCATTATATGTATCTCCTCTGACAAATTATATTTCCACATTCACAAAATTTATTTCTAAACTAGGATGTTGCGATAACCGAATGTCTACCTTCCCTGGTTGATACTGATGTTCTACTTTATGTGCAGTTGCTTCTATTATGGCTTTATTTTGTTTAACATCAACCACTACTTCTCCAGGTTCATAATTCACCTTTACTGAAAAGGGTGAAGGGATAAAAGCAATATTAATCGGCTTCATTTCCTCAAATGCATTTCGGACCGCTTGACTGGCAACTATATTTCCAGCATGTTCAATTTTCATCATTTCCGTTCCTTCACTTGCACGTCTGCCAGTACCTTCCAATACTTTCTGTTTTCCTTCATCTGCAAACTTTTCATTCAACCTAAAAACATGCATCCTATTCATATCTTCCCAGGCTCGCGTTTGATCAATCTGCAACTTTCCTGGTTCCGATTGAATAGACATCGTTGCAGCTGGTTGTTGTATAGACAGTTCAGCTTTAGGTTGCCTAATTTCTTGTTTAGCATCTATTTGCTCGATTTGTATTTTTGCTGGTACCGATTGCAACCTTATTTGTGGTATTTGCATAACACTACACCCCTAATGTAGAACGAAACCCTAACCCTATCATGGGTTAGGGTGAAAAATTTCATACGTTCACTTTCTTTAAATCATCTCAGAAAATCTACTAAAGTAGGTTGTATAATTTTTGAACTCGTTGATAAAGCAGCACGATGCAGGCTTTCCTGTGTAATTAATTGCGTAATAACTTTAGCATAGTCAATATCTTCATTTTTTGACATGGTATCGATTGCTGCGATTTCCTGGTCTCCTAAACGATTTTCAATTAATTCTAGTCGATTCATACGAGCACCTAAATCTGCTCGGGTATTAACAAGACTATCAAAATTGACTTCCATATCTGAAATAGCTTCTGATATACCTTCTTGATTATCCTCATTTAAAGCTCCAATTAGTTTATCAATATCAGAAAATAATTTTGTTGTATCACCATTCTCTGTCATTTCACCAAACGCTTCAAATGGATCGGTATTGGTTTGAAGATACGTACCAGTCGCAACCTCAATTTTTACAGGTTTTATGTCACCATCTGTAATCGACAGTACTCCTTCTTTATCAAAAGGAGGAATACTAGTATTTGTCCCGTTGAAAATATACTTATCGTTTACTTTCGTATTTGCAATATCGATTAAATCTTGCTTAATTTGCTCTATCTCCGTAGCAATATTTTTACGCTGGTCAGCATCATACGTATCATTACTTGCCTGCTTTGTTAAATCACTAATCCTTTGCAGGGCACTTGTTGCTTGGCTTAATGCAGCGTCCGTATTTTCGAACCAATTATATGCTTCATTCGTATTTCTTTGAAACTGTTCTACTTTTACTACTTCTGTTCGGTATCCCATTCCATTCATCGCAGTAACTGGATCATCCGATGGTCTATTGATTTTTTTCCCAGTTGTTAGCTGGTCCATATATTTCCCTAACGCTGCATTACTTTGGGAGAGATTGCGAAGCATATTATTTGACAGCATTCCCTGTGTAACACGCACCATTATTCACCTACCTTCCTACTAATCCCATACTATTTATGATTTTATCTAGCATTTCATCCGTTGCAGTCAGACTTCTTGCAGCAGCGTTATATGCATGCTGGAATTTCAACATATTTGTCATTTCTTCATCAAGAGATACAGCACTTACAGACATGCGTTGGTTCTCAACCTGAGATAATAGAATCGTAGAATTTCCTTCCATTCGATTCGCTTCTTGGGCCCGTACACCGAGTTCACCAATAACAGATTCATAGAAATCCTTTATCGATGTTACTTCACCGTTCTCAAATGTTAAATCATCATTGAACACGTTCGCAAGCCTTAAAGCATTATTCCCATTCCCAGTAGTTTCATCTGTACTCGCTGCAAAAAGGTCTGGATTATCAACAATGGCTTGGTTCACTTTAATTGAACCAGCAGCTCCTTCTAACGTCTCTACTTCAAAAAAGACATTCGCATTCCCATCATTTGAATCCTCGATCCCATTTCCTTCACCATGAACCGCATTAAACTTCTCGGCAAATTTAAATGCCATATCATCTATTTGTTTCATCATATCGATATAGTCACCAGTAGATTCTCCGTCCTCAGCGCTATAACCATAAGCATCAATTAAACCGTTTAAAGAACCCTCTGTTTTTGGTGGAATCGCTAATGTTGCATTGATAGCACCATTTTCCGAATCAACAATATTTATCGCACTAATAGCCCGATAAGAATCCGCATCCGAATCAAGGTATTGAACCGATACCTCATTGTATCCACCAGCAGCACCATCAACGAGATTGATAGAATTCCCATTACTATCTTGCACGCTAATCGTCACAACTCCAGCAGCGACATCTTTCGCACGGTTGCTACTTTCTGTATATTTTACATCGATATCCATTACTTTTGACAGTTGATCAATGAGCTTGTCACGCCTGTCATATAGATCATTCGGTACATATCCATGAACCTCGAGCTTTTTCACCTCATTATTGATCTCATCAATTTGTTTTAGTGTCGTGTTCATATCACTTACCGAAGTATCAATTTGTTGTTTTAAATCTCCACGAATGTTACGTAAAGATGTTGAGAGATAATTAAAAGTATCTGCTAACGCTTGTCCACGTTGTATAACAACCGATCTTGCACCAGAATTCTCTGGATTAGCAGAAAGATCCTGTAACGATTGCCAGAACTGATCCATTGTTGTGGATAATCCTGTCTCTGAAGGTTCTTTTAAGACATTTTCCATTCTACTAAATGAATTTGACTTCGTTTCCCAATAGCCAACTAAACTGTTTTCCCCACGAAATTGCGTATCTAAAAATTCATTACGAATGCGTTGTATAGAGCCTACATTTACTCCCGTTCCAATTTGCCCAGCAATTAGCGGACGGTTACGTGATGCAGATGGGTATGGAGAAGCCGTTTCAAAATCAACACGCTGTCTCGTATACCCCTCTGTATTCGCATTAGCAATATTATGTCCTGTCGTATACAATGCCGATTGTTGCGCAAATAAAGCTTGCTTTGCCATTTCTAAACCATGAAAGGTACTCATTTTGTGACTCCTTTAACCTGTAGAATCGTTTTACTATGCTTGTGAATCAAATATTGAACGGCTAGCCCGTTCAGATTCATTCTTTTGTTTCCCATAATTCAGTTTCGTAATGGAAGGCTGTAGGACATCTAGTGATAGCTGCACAAATTGCATCGATTGATTCAGTAACGTTTGATTTAATTGTTCCTGTTGCTTTAAAGCAGTAATCACTTCCGTTAATTTCGTTGTCACTGCAGCAATCGTTTCCTTATCCGCTTCCTCTTCCAAACCATCAAGGATACGTGAAATCGTCATATCTTCTAAAGACAAGTTCCGTGAAGTAAACCATTCCTCAACAATTACCCTACGCTTGTCCTCTACTTGTTCTACTTTTCGTATTTGCTTCCGTTCTTTAGCAAGAATTGCCTGAAGTTTCTCCACAGAACCTTCTTTTATCACTTCCGTTTTCTCCTTCGATACGTTTAGGAGTTCTTCATGCATGAGCACTAATTGCTCCAAAGATTGAATAATAGGTAAAACGGACAAAATGACAACCTCCTCTTTATATGCTGTCTTACTTATTCGACCAGAAATCAATCATTTTGATTGCGGTTTTCTCTGCATTCACTTTATATTCACCAGACTCGACAGCATTCTTAATTTCTTTAATATATGCTGCACGTTGCTCATTCGGTTTTTCAGCTTCTTGTAGTTTCTTCGCTTGCGTCGAAATCTCAACTTGATCCTGCTTTTTGATTTCCTTTTGCATTGCTGCTTGTTTTTGTAAAATCTTATTGTATGGATTGAAGTTTGGTTGATTAGGGCCATTTATTTTCATAATGACTCACCCCTTTTTTCGATCATTTTTCATCTATATCTTATATCGGCATCGTTCCCGAATTGTTAAAGCATTAATCCCTGCGTTTGTTTAATGTGAAGTAAGTTTTTGCCGCTTCTTTTTCCTCGCTATGTAACTTCTCGTTACGATTTTCAATTTCTTCCTGTATATCCAATTCTTTTTTTAATTCACTTGTACAATCTGTGCATAGTTTCCCACTAGTAATTGGTGCCATACAACGCTCACAAGGATAGTTTAGGTTCGGAAATTGAGATGGTAATAACCGCTTTTCTTTTATAAATTTGGTAATATACCATTCTTCAACACCAGTAGCTTCAACAATCTCATACATTGTAGCTTGGCGATTTTTTTGTTTTCTTAGAAATTGATAAACCGTTTGATAGGCGTTTTCTTCTTCTCTATAACACGCTGGACAGATGTCGCGAATATTTTTCAAAAAAACAGCTCCACAGCGTGAGCAATTAGCTAAATCAGCCATAATAATCCCTCATTTATCATTATTATAACACGTAGTAGAAACTTCTTCTCGGAAAGTCAAACCATTTACGTTCCGTAGAAAATCACAGCTATCCTCTGATTAATGTTAATGAATAAACAGTTGAACTTCCACTAGCTTTCAACGTTGTTGCTGCATGTCTTAAAGTCGTACCTGTTGTATATATATCATCGACCAAAATGACCGACTTGTTAACCCTTTCGCTAATAAAAAATGGATTTTGCCCTCCAATTCTTTCAATTCTTGTCTTTTTTGACTGCTTTTCACCATGAATACGAGACATTACATCCATCATTTCAATCGGTAAAAATTGTGCGAGCATTTTTGCTTGATTGAAGGAACGTTCCTTTTCCCTTTCTGTACTAAGTGGAATCGGCACGGCAACGACATCTTTTCCAAGTTGTGCGAAATTCTCTTTAAAAGCTTGTATAACATATTCTTTAAATACATTTCCTAAAAGATAATCCCCGCGATATTTCCATTTGGCAATCACGTCCTGCATAAATGTGTTATAGCCGAAAATAGAATAATTCCATTTAATACTATCCATTTCTCCTTGCCTCTCCCAGCGTTTACAATCAGCGCAAGTAGGAGCAACCGTCATCCGACTACACCTCTTGCATCGATTACCAATTAGTTTCTGAAGCTTTCCCTCACACATTTCACATAGTATTCGTTTTTTCTCTCCTTGAAACAGATTTTTCCAACTAATCTCAGGGATCATTTCTCTATCGCACCATAAGCACTCCATTTAAAAACCTCCCCGCTTATTCATTTTCTTGATGGATTCAATAGCTTGTTCCATTGCTTCTGTCTTTCCATCATGGAAAAACATCACCTCACCAGTTGGGTCATCTGGACTTCTTCCAGCTCGGCCTGCTATTTGCACAAGGGCGGCTTCATCAAATACGGAGTGCCCTGCATCCAGTATCGCAACATCAACCGATGGAAACGTAACCCCACGCTCTAATATTGTCGTGGTTATTAACACAAAAATTTCCCTTTTACGGAACATTTGGACCTTCTCCGCGCGTCTAGCGTCATCCGCATGAACGGAATGTAGTACTTCTTCTGTTGAAATTATTCCTTCCTTCGCTAACAGTACTGCAAGCTTGTCTTTCATTTTGTCTGCCAAAGCTATCGTTGGGACAAATATTAAGACCTGTCGATTCGGGTTTTTCCTGTTTTTAATCCAGGTGACAAATGGAGTCGGTGGTGAGAATTGCAGTAAATCTTTCTTTAATGTAAAACACATTTTCTTAACAGGAACGGGTAATGGATGGCCATGAAATCGTACTGGCACAAAGACATGAGGAAGTTTATTACGATGAATTAATATTCGCTGATTTTTTCTAGGTGTTGCGGTTAAATAGATGGTTGTGCTCATGTGTGTTTTTGCACGGTCTGTGGCAAATGGTAGGGACGGGTCAGCGTGAAAGGGAAATGCATCAATCTCGTCAATAATCATTACATCAAAGGCATCTTTGTAGCGAAGCAATTGATGTGTAGTAGCGATAACGAGCTGTGCCGTGCCCTGCTTCGTTTCACTTCCACCATAAAGGGCTTCAACCGTAACACCGCTAAATGCCTGCTCGAAACGTGGAAGCAACTCCCTTACAACATCCGCTCTTGGTGTGGCAATACAGACACGTTTCCCACTACGAACTGCTGCTGTAATTCCAGGAAAAAGCATTTCTGTTTTTCCAGCTCCACATACTGCCCAAGTCAAGATTTCCTTTTCCTTCGTTCGTATCGCTTGCACCATTCGATCTGCCGCTTTTTCCTGCGCCTCGGTTAGCTCCCCCTGCCAAGAACAAGGATTTTCATGTTCTGGCCACTGAGGATTAGGGCCTTTCCATTCAAATAAGTTCTCACACGCCATTACACGTCCCATTTCGATACATTTCCTGCAGTACAGATGGGTTTTATTACAAGATGCACATGGGATTAGGCCAAATAAGGATTTCTTTTGATTGCCACAACGCATGCATTGACTGGAGAAATTTTTTCTTGAAATTGATTTCCTTGGAGTAAAAAAATTTGATTGGATAAGTTGTTGGAGGAGGCTTTCATCTAGATGAATTTCATGCCGTAACAGGAGTTTACCTGCGTAACGTATTGCGAGGTCATGAGGATTAGGTATCTCAGGAGGAAAGGCTTCTGATTCAACCATATTATCACACACTTTCTAAAGAATTTGCTACCAACCTAAGGCTGGCAGCATACATCATTTATAAAAAATAATTGCCAATGATTGCACTTGCGTCTACTAGCTTATTCGATAAAGTGAATTCTTCGGTCCAAGCCAGGAAAAACGAATTCACGCCTGAAGTTGACTTGCTATTTCGTATACCAACCAACACCAATTGCACCCTCACCAAGATGGGTACCAATTACAGGACCGAAATAACCAATGCTCGTTTCGATTGCTGGATACTTTTGTGAAAATTCCTCACGTAACTGATTTGCAGATACTTCATCGTTAGCATGGATAAAAACAACTTTTAAATCCTTCCCTTGACTTGCATCTTCTTCCAACATGCTAGTAATTCGATTCAGTGCTTTTTTACGTGTACGAATTTTTTCAAAAGGAACAATCACTTTATCAACAAAGTGTAAGATTGGTTTTATTTGCAACAAACCACCGACAAGTGCCTGTGCTCCACTTAATCGCCCACCACGCTGTAAATTCGTTAAATCATCTACCATAAAATAAGCACGCATCGATGCTTTCATTTCATCAAGTCGCTCAATAATTTGTTCGGCTGTTTTGCCCTTCTTCGCAAGCTCCGATGCTTCTAATGCATAAAACCCTTGTGGGAAGCAACTTATTTCAGAATCATATGCATATACATCAATTCCTTCTACCATTTCACCAGCACTAATGACAGCCTGGTAAGTTCCACTAATTGCACTTGAGAGGTGAACAGAGATAACTGCATCATAATCTTCCCGAAGTTCTTCAAGCTTGGCCACAATTAGACCAATTGCAGGCTGTGATGTAGTTGGTAACTCTTTCGCCTCTCTCATTTTCAAGTAAAATTCTTCGGATGTTATATCTATTTCTTCTTGATAGGATGCATCATCAAATACGACATTTAACGGGACCATATGTATATGATGCTCTGTACGCATGTCCCCAGGAATATAAGCTGTACTATCCGTCATGACAGCTACCTTCATTATATCCTTCTCCTCTACATTTATTGGCTCATTTATGAGGTAAACAAATTGTAGCCGTTTTTCTTTTTATTTTACACGAAACATACAAAAAACGCATGAATAAACTTAGTCTTCACTTGATACATAGAAAAATACCCTCATACATTGTATCAGGGTGTCTTTTCCTTTACATAATTGAGGCAGCTTTAAAACTATATCACTTCTACCCAGCCATTCCGTATAGCAGACACTACTGCTTGGGTACGGTCATTACAATTCATTTTTTGCAAAATATTACTTACATGGTTTTTAACGGTTTTCTCACTTATGTAAAGTGTCTCTGCAACAGCGCGGTTACTTTTACCATCAGCTAGCAATTGTAATACCTGGCACTCCCGTTTTGTAAGTAAATGCAATGGCTTGCGATACTCAATACCACGGTCAGTAATGGAAGATGTGTTTTCTTTTGCTAAACGACGATATTCATTTACTAAGTTATGTGTAACCTTTGGATGTAAGTATGAACCACCTTCGCTAACAACTTTAATTGCTTCGACCAAAGAATCTGCATCCATTTCTTTTAACAGATATCCTTGTGCGCCCGTCTTTAATGCGTGGGTTACATAACTTTCATCGTCATGAATGGAAAGAATAATTACTTTCGTATTCGGGAAGTACTTTACTAAATCGGATGTAGCTTCCACCCCATTAATTGTTGGCATGTTAATATCCATTAATACGACATCTGGATTGTTTTCTTTCACTAATTTCGCAGCCTCTGAACCGTCATCCCCTTCAGCAACAACATGAAAGGATGGTTCAAATTCTAGGATTCGTTTTACACCTTCGCGAAATAATTTATGGTCATCTATTAGAATAATTTTAATCTTTTTCTCTGTGTTCATTCTTCTCTTTCTCCTCCTAGTTTCTCTAATAACCCAGCTATTGGTTCATAATTAGAAAAAAACAAAAGTTAATTAAGATCCTTTTAATCTATTATAACGTATTTAACACGAATAGGGTACATGAATCGAAACAGTTGTCCCTTTCCCTATTTTAGAATCAATCATTAGTTTACCCTCAATCATTTCAACACGCTCTCTCATCCCCATCAATCCAAAGGAATTGTCTTTCTTTGTTTCTGGATCGAAACCCTGCCCATTATCTTTAATCAACATGGTTAAATAATTCGATTGAATTTCCAATTTCACTTGGATAAGAGTAGGACGTGCATGTTTAATTGCATTTTGTAGGGATTCTTGCATTAATCTAAAAAAGGCTATTTCATATTTTTGCGGCAATCTTTTTTCTTTCCCTATTATGATAAATTTAATTTCCATTTTATGATAATCTGCAGTTGTTGCAATATATTTCCTGATGGTTGGAACCAATCCAAGATCATCTAAAGCCATTGGCCTTAAGTCATAAATGATCCGCCGTACTTCATACAATGATGTCCTTATCATTGTTTTAACACTCTTCAATTCATTTATTACCTTATCAAGGTCACCATTACGAGATATTTTTTCCACAATTTCTGAACGAAGCAATATATTTGCCAGCATTTGAGCAGGTCCATCATGAATTTCCCGAGATATTTTTCTACGCTCTTCTTCTTGTGCCTCGATAATTTTCAAACCAAATTCTTGTTTTTCTTTCGCATCTTCAATCATCTCATTTACTCGCTTGAAATCATCCTGCAAATAATTGAGAATAACAGAAATTTTACTTGCTAATCCTTCCGCGCGGTCAATCGTACCAGCTAAGCTTATGAGTCTTCTTTCTAAGTCATCTCGCTTGTCACGCAATACTTTCTCTTCGTGTCTAAGCATTGCGAGTTTCGTTTGCATTGCATGTGTTTTTTCGTATATTTCCCTAATATCGCTTTCAGAATATTTCTTGAAATACTTACTAACTTCAGCTAATCGCTGTCTGGAAAGCTTTACCTTTTTCTCAAGTTGGTCACCATTTTCTATGTGTTGGATAACTTTTTCTTTTGTTTCTTTTAATTCAATAACAAGTCGTTCATATTCAGAACGTGCACCTTCACTAATATTAAATATTTCGTCCTTACTATTTTCGACTACATCAATCATTTCATCAATCACATGATCCAATGCTTTGTCACTAAATTTAATAGCCATCATTTTCCACCAACCTATGTTATAATTATACGTAAATTTTTCATTTTTTGTGGGGTTATTTTTTATTATTTTTTATAAGTATTTTTCTAAAGCGTTATACTAATCCATGTAGGAGGATTTATAGATGTTATCTAATTATTATACTGTAAAATTGGAAGGTAATGACGAATTAACTATCCAAAAATCCCGATTTATTGGATACGTACGCAGGGTAGAGACAGAGGAAGAAGCCCAAACCTTTATTCAAGAAATAAAAAAGAAACATCATGATGCCACTCATAACTGTTCAGCATATATTATCGGGGAACATGATGAAATACAAAAAGCAAATGATGATGGGGAGCCAAGTGGTACGGCAGGTGTTCCAATGTTAGAGGTATTGAAGAAAAAACATCTCAAAGATACTGCAGTTGTTGTCACTAGGTATTTCGGGGGCATTAAGCTCGGTGCTGGTGGTTTAATCCGCGCATATGGTTCCACAACATCTCAGAGCATTGCCACGACTGGAATTGTTAAACGCCAACTTATGCAAGGGGTTCAGGTAACCGTTGAATATGGCCTGCTTGGAAAACTTGAGAACATGTTAAGAAACTCAGAACATATTTTAGATAAGATTAATTACGTAGAGAATGTAGAATTTCTTGTTTACGTTAAAGACGGAGAGGAAGAAAGCTTCAAAGAATGGATCATCGATTTAACCAGTGACCAGGCGACCATTTCTAGTTTAGAAGCAAAATATGTGGAATTGGAAGTGACCTCTACAACAGATTGAAATAGTAAAAGCTACATCTCATATTGAAATGTAGCTCTCTTCACTTTTATGATTGCGTGCGTTGGCTTAAAACTTTATTGCTTGTTAATTCTCGTACTAGCTTTTGTATTAATTCTTCCGCAGAATTAATTTTGCGGCTTTCTGTTTCGTCAATGACTTCTTTCAACATTTTCTTATACTTTTCTTGTTCCCCCATAACAGGAAATCCCGCCCTTATTATATTTTACCTATTCTACCATTCTTGTAATATATCAAATCAAGGATGAACTTGTCGTAATCTATCATATTTAGAATATTTTATCACATAAATAAAAAGAATACTATTAATTTTTTGTGTCCATTTTCCACCAACGTAATATAGAAATACATAGGATAGCAATACCTGCCCCAATGCTATCAATTATCACGTCCCCAACATATGGTGTACGGTTCGGCGTCATCCCTTGGTGAAGTTCATCTGTAATAGCATATGCAACACTTAATAAAAAGGAAATAAAAATGGCCTTTTTATATGTAAGATGAGTTGTTTTCACAATGGCAAAATAAAAAAGACATAACAAAACAAAGAATACCCCAAAATGCGCACCCTTCCGAATAAAAAATTCGATAAAACCATTTATCCCCAGGGCATCTACACTTACCAGTGATTGGTTATAAGTAAAAGTTATCCAGCTGACAAGGGGTTCTAAGAAAGAAAAATCAATGAAACTTCCTAACAAAGGTTTAATATCTTGATTCTCATATGGTGTGGATGATGATATAAAAATAATCCCCATCCAGCCGACTGGTAGTAGCCAATATAGTATTTTTTTCATAGGTCACCTAACTTTTTGATACTTTCCGTAATTGTTTTTTTGCTTATAACACAAAACAATCTTTAATGATGATTATTATAGCAAGAAGCAGTTGATTGTACGTTTTAAGTTTGGCTCAACAGCACAAAAAAACCGCAAGCAGTGTTTGCTTTCGGCTTTTTAAGAAGAAGTATGTTAACTATCTTGTTTTTTTCGCCATTTATTGAACTCTAAGTATTCTTTAAATTGTTCTTTTGAAACACCTGATTCCATTGCTTCCCTTACAATGGTTAACCATTCCGTATCCAACTCGGATGGATCTATATTTTCACTATTATTAATTATGTCGTTTACAGAGACACCTAATACGTGACTAATCTTCTCGATAAATTGGATCGATGGATTTGATTGCAGATTTCGCTCGATCGAACTTAAATATGATTTCGCAACGCCTGCTTTTTCGGCAAGCTCTGAGATAGACATTTTTTTATCCTGGCGTAATTGCTTAATTTTTTCACCGATCAAGTCCTCTCACCCACTTTCAATCGGTATTATACCATAAACCAGGAGACAAGTTCTATATATAGCACAATCTTTTTTTGTGAATAATCATTTTTTTCTTTCTATATGAAAAAAAGCACGTATTTCTTCAAGCGTCAAGCCTATTTCTTTAGCTTCTTTCATTAATGCAATCCATTCCTGGTCCAGTATTATATTCCCCAATACTTTTTCCAACTTTCCGTCCCCCATTATAATAAATTATCGAATCAGCCTTCTTACCTATAGATTACCTATTCCGTCTATTACTATGTCCCCTTTTATTCAGATGATTCAAATTTTTCTACATCAATCATACTACAACCTCATATTCATTGGTATGACTACTTTTGTCGGATTAGAACTAGTTTTGTAGAGGGATGGGAATTATAGCTTATCTATACTTTTTAATTTTCTATTGTAAAGGAAAAATAGTCCTATAACGGTTCCAGTAACTAAAAGTATCAAACCAACTAACAAATAGTTAAAAATATTAGTTGCTGTACTCGGTAAAGCTAGACCACCTGATTCATCGCCGCTATCTATTGAGCCAGTTACTTCTTCTTCCTCACTTTGTTCACTATAATCACTTTCAGCTTTAAAAAAAATGGTGAATTCAGCTTCTAACCCTTGAAAGTCATTACCTAAATGTTCAGGAAACCTCACGATAAATTCTAATTCATCTTCTTCACCCGGTTGAAGCTCTCTTGGTGATACACCATTAAAATCAGATAATTTACCATTGTATAATTGAATATTATCATCGGTTACTTCTAGTATTAATTCGTTATACAATTTTAACGACTCACTATTAGGTTGAACACTAGTGATATATTCAAACTCGATTTCACCATTATTCTGAACGACAGCAGTTCTAGGTGCCCAGTCACCTGGTTTCATATTCGTTATTTCAAATAGTATCGTTTCTGGCAATACATCAATAGACAACGTATCCTCAGCTGAGGCTTTAGGGATATTCAATATATAACAAGCAAATAATATAGTTAGAATAAATGATAACACCACTCTATTACGCTTCATAAACATCTTCCTCTATATGGATTTATGAATTCGGAACATCCACTGGCTTATTTTTCTGATCATCTAGTTCCCTAATTGCTCTCCAAATAGTAAATCCAGAGTAACCTAACATCAGTAAACCTGGTACAATTAGAAATGCAATGCTGCCATTTGGTGATTGAGCAAAACTAGAAATATAGCCAACATAAGGAATTGTTACTCCACTGTATACTGCTACAACATTCTCCGCTAGCACTGGACTGGAATCAGCTGCATTGTTGTTATCCCCTTTTGTTGTATAAATCACGCCATTACCAGTAGTCTTACTATCAACTATCCTATGCGTTACCAGTTTATCCTCAGATTCCATGAATGTAATAACGTCACCTTTCTTTAAATCCCCACGTTGTTCATCTGCTATCGGTTTGACTGCGATAACTGAACCAGTTTGAATATCTGGTTCCATTGATCCTGATAACACTGTCTTCAATTGGTATCCAAAAACTTGCGGATCCCCACCAGTTAGTTTTGCTGTAACAGCTAAGAAGGCTACACCAATTAACAAAATCATTAGTACACCTGTTACAAATCGATTTAACCATTTAAAAACTGTTTTCTTTTTCAATTTCCTCCACCTTCCTCAGTTATTGTTTCGTCTTCTATCCCTTCTAATTCTTCAATCTCCTCTTCTTCTTTCTCAGTATTTGTTTCGTTTTCAATCTCTTCTTCGCTTGTTTCTGTATTATTTTCGTTATTTTCTACGACTTCTTCTTTTGTTTCTAAATCTTCTTTAGCATTTTCATGTGCTTCAGTATTCTCCACCGCTTCATTTAATGTATCGGTATTTTCCCCTTGTTGTTCGTCTGTAACAATACTTTCATCTTCCTTAACTTCCTGATCAGATTTATTTGGTTCTTGACCAGAACCACAATCTATTCTGATTTCTTTGCTCCATAACTTCAAATTACTGTCACTTTGTTGATAAATAAGAAAAGCATATCTTCCTGGTTTACTAGCTTTATAAGTGAGTTCGGTTGACTTACCACTTTCTATTGATTCAAACGTACCTACACCGTCTTTTGCTCCCTTAGTTGGATTACCTTTTGCAATATAATAAACTTCAAAACTACCATTTTCATTCATATCTCCTGGTCCATTATTTTTTACGATAGTTTTAATTTCAATGGATTTGCATGCATCAATATTTTGATTACCTTTAGTAGTGAATTCTAATACGAATTCTTCTGGCTCCCAAAAGCCAGCTTCTATTTTTCCACTTGATTCCTCAGAGTTCGTAAATACTGCCGCCGTGTTAGATGTTAAATAAGTCGTAGAGAATATTAGTGCATACCAAATGAGTACAATTTTTGTTGTAAACCAGAACCAGCGATATTTTGTTTTAAACTTACGCAATCTACTTTGTCTCACTTGTATCTCCGTCCTTTTTATGGGATCACTAGTTATACAGATTATTTATGTGTATTCCTAAAAACATTATCTTGTAAGACTCTTAGGACTACACACAATATAGTCCAATAGAATAAGTCCCTGAAGACTTAGTTATCTGTTTGCATTGCTTCAAAGGTCCAGACTAACTCTAATGAATTCCCTTGATATTGGTTTTGCTTTTCATTCGTTTTCATAAATTCAAATTCCACATAAACATCTATATTTTTATCAGCACCGAAATTTTCGATTAACACTGTTGGATTATCTACAATGTCATACAAAGTAATATTTTCGTTTTCTTCCAAAACGCTAGTATCATTTACTTTCAATGCTTTTATAATTATTTGACTTCCAAAGTCGTTTTCACTCGCTTCTTCATCATTTACTTTATAATTCGAGATGAGTTTGACATCTCCAATTTCTAATGAACCATCATTTGATAATTGAAAGGTATAATCAAAAGTATCTCCAGGCATTTTATTTTCAAATTCAAAAAGTATTCCTTCATCATTAACCTCTGTAACACCTAAATCCAATGTTCCTGATACAATTTTGTTAGTAGTTACTTCCGTATCACTAAAATACGCAACCGTTCCACCACTAACCAATGCCATGCCTATTAATCCAGTAGCCATTCCCATTGCAATATTCTTCTTCCAACTCAAGGGAATCCCTCCTAATGTTTAGATATGTATGAATGGAAGACGAGTTAACTCGCCTTCCCGTTTAAGAAATTCTTATTTTTCTTCTCCATCAGTTTGGAATCCTTCAAATGTCCATTCAAGTTCTAAATCAAGATTTTGAAGATCATTTTGAGCTTCTCCTGTGTCATTAAATCTAAATTGAACATCAAAGTCAGCTTTTTCGCCAGCAGCAATTCCTGTTATTTCTTCAGGAACATTTTCAAATACAGGATCTACAGTTACCCATTTACCGAAGATTGGCCAAATAATCCATTCCCAATAATCGTAACCTTCTTCTGTCATAATCCTTTCAATATCAACCTTGGTAGCTAAATCTTCTGGAGTTAAATCACGTAAATCCTTTAAAGACACTTCAAAAAGAACTTCGTAATCTTCATCACCAGTTGTGTTCTTAAGGAATTGAACATACAGTTGTTCTGCATATTTATCTTCTAATGTAGAACCAACAGGCTCACCATCTTTTGTTACTGTATAATTAGTTTTAAGATCAACATATTTCATATCCAATGTTCCATTGTTTTGTAATTCAAACGATCTTGGCATCCAGTCACCTGGTTTTAAATTATTCATCGGTACTTGTACAGTTGGATCAACATCCAATTGAATTGTTCCTGATGCAAATGTATTTGATTGTGCTGCAGTATCACTAAAATATGCAAACGTTCCTCCACCAATTAATGAAACACCCAATACCGCTGATGCTACACCCATACCTAATTTCTTTTTAAGACTCATAATCGAATTCCTCCCAAAATATAATTTTTTAATAAAGCCATTTCTTACATACTAATAACAATTGCTATCGATAGGACATCTTCCCTATCCACTTCTTCTCAACATTGTTAGACTTAGAAGCGTTCAATTGCCTCCTTCCGTATGTATAATCCACATTTGTTCTCTTTTAAAACAATTTCGTTTGTTATAAAGAACAACATAATTGGAGTATAGGACATTTTTCATATTTAGAAAAACTTCAAATTCAGCCGTTTTTACGTTATTAAGAACAAATCCCTTTAATTTACTCATTAATTCTTTGCAATACTTAGTTTTTCATTTTATTTAAATCTTTATAAAGAACGCAAACATCATAATTAATATTATTAATTGAATATTTTATTGATTCAACTGTCTATAATGTATATACTTTATATAAATTGTAAGTAATAAGGAGATTTCCCAAATGAAAAAGTTTTCCATCCTATTAATTTCTGCTGGAGTATTTTTCTTAGCTTTTGGTGGGTATCAATGGTTCGCAACAGAGAAGGCGCAAAAAGATAGTTTGGCTGAAGCAAAGGCATTGTTAGAAGATGATGATGGCGAAGAACTTTCTTTACACTCAAAAACAGTGTCAGCTTCTTCTTCAGATTCCTCATTAGAAGAGGCGGAATCCTTTTCTCCTGCTACTGGTGAAACAGTCGGTGTTCTACATATCCCCAAATTAGGGGAAGACCTTGCGATTGTGGAGGGAACGGATGAAGATGATCTTGCACGAGGTGTTGGTCATTACAAAGGAACGGCACACCCTAGGCAAGGAGAACAAATCGTTCTCTCTGGACATCGTGATACTGTTTTCCGAAGAATGGGTGAATTAGAGATTGGTGATATTTTTACAATAAAACTTCCGCATGGGGAATTCTCCTACGAGATTACAAAAACACAAATCGTTGATGCAGATGACCGTACCATTATTCGCCCACAAGGAAAAGAAGTCTTAACCGTTACAACATGCTATCCATTCGATTTTATTGGAGATGCACCTGATCGCTATATTCTTACAGCACTTCCGGTAGAAGAGGAGTAAATGAATACAACCATTGAAGAGGCAGTTTTCTACACGCCTCTTTTTTTTGCCTGAAAAAATCTGTTTAACATTTCATTAATTACACAAGATAAGGTGGAGACAACCTTTATCATACGATTAAATAATGAAAAAATTGCAAGAAGTCCATAGACTATCTATTCTAATTCGATTATAATCTAGACAAGATATGTTATTTTTATACAGTATCAGACAAAATTTGTTAGGAAAAGGAAATTAAAGGAGATACGAGAGTGGATTCTAGATCAAACAAAAGAAACACAAAGAAAAAACGTAAATGGCCATATTGGGTTGGGGGGATTATCCTTGCAATTATCCTAATAATTGGTGGAACCCTTTTTTATTTATGGAATCAAGTTGGTAACACTGTTGAAACGATGCATAGTCCACTAGAAAGAAACAATAATCCAGAACGACAAACTGAAATTTCAAATCGTTTTAAAGAGAAGGATTCCATTAACGCACTTTTATTAGGAGTTGATGAACGCGCGGGTGATCGTGGTCGTTCCGATACAATGATTTTATTATCTCTCAATCCGAATACAAACTCCATGCTTATGCTAAGTATTCCAAGGGACACATATGTGAATATTCCTGGTCGCGGAATGGATAAGATTAACCACTCCTACGCTTTTGGCGGAACGGATTTATCTGTCCAGACAGTTGAAGAAACATTCAATGTTCCAATCCATGTATACGGTAGGGTCAATATGGAAGGATTCCAACAAGGAATTGATGCCCTCGGTGGTGTCACTGTTCAAAATGACTTGGCATTTACCCAAGACGGAACAACTTTCCAAGAAGGCAATATTCATTTAGATGGTAAAGAAGCACTAAGTTACATTCGCATGCGTAAACAAGACCCAAATGGCGATTTCGGACGAACCGAAAGACAACGTAAAGTAATTGCTGCAGCGATCGATGAAGCTGCTAGTTTCTCTAGTATTACTAAATTTGGTGATATGCTGGAAATTCTCGGTGGCAACGTTCAAACCGACTTAGACATGAATCGAATACAAACATTGTTTACCGATTACATTGGTACACGTAAGAACATTGAGACAATGAAAATTAGCGGAAACGGTCAATTAATTGGCGGTATATACTACTATGTTGTTCCTGATGAAGAATTCGGTCGCATTACAACAGAAATCAATGAACATATGGAAGCTAGGTAATAAAAAAAAGTGCAAGCGCCCGTTTAACGACGTATGGGCTGGAATGAGCCGAAGGAGATAAAGGAAACACGGTGAGCGTAAGCAAATCGATGTTGACTTATTGTACGGGGGTGAGGGAAGTCCACTAGTCGTTGGGCGCTGGAGCTAGACATCGGGAAAACACACATTTAAACAAAGTCACCTGTGATTAAACAGTGTGACTTTTCCTTTATGCAGTCACAAATTAGGCATGGTATACTGAAGAGAACACGATTGGAGGTTCAAACTGTTGAAGAAAATCAGCTTATTCTTATTATTAGTCATTTTTTTAACGGCTTGTTCAGACGACCAAGCTACACCAAATGACCGTTTCGAGGCCTTCGTAAACGATTGGAACGGGCAGAATTATGAACAAATGTATGGATTTTTCTCAAACGAGGCGAAAGAGACCTTTTCAGCTACAGATTCCGTTGAAAGAACACAGAATGTCTATGAAGATATAGGGGCAACGAATATCGAAATTGCTTTTGAACCAATAGAGGAAGAAGCGATTGAAGTTGCTTTTGAAGAAGGTTCAGCTACCATTCCTTTCTCTGTAGGTATGGAAACAATTGCAGGGCCAATTTCCTTTGATTACGAGGCAACTCTTACCCTAGAGGGCGAAGAAGAAGAGAAAAATTGGTTTATTAACTGGGATTCTGGGTTTATTTTCCCAGAAATAAAAGATGGGGCTGAAATTCGTTTTAGCACCACTACGCCTACTCGTGGTGTAATTTTCGATCGTAACGAAATGCCATTAGCACTAAATGATGAAATATTTGAGGTAGGAATTGTGCCTGAAAAGATGACCGGGGATGTCGAACAGTCGAAGAAGAAAATTGCAAACTTACTTGGGATGAGTGTAGAAAGTATTGATAAGAAACTTAATGCAAGCTGGGTTGAGCCAGATCTCAATGTTCCGATTGCTACAATCACGAAAACAGATGAAGCATTAATCAATAGTTTAGTAGAAGTGGGTGGTATTGGTCTAAGAACGACTACCGGTCGTATTTATCCAGCAGGAGAAGCAGCTGCCCATCTCGTAGGCTATTTACGAACAATCCAAGCAGATGACTTCGAAACATTTGAAGAAAGCAAGTATGGCGCGAATGATTTGATTGGTGCTAGAGGACTTGAGCGGTTATATGAAGAACAGCTTAAGGGCGAGCAAGGGATCAAAATCTATGTTTCAAATGGAAACGAAGATGATGAGATTACACTTGCTGAGAAACCTGTAAAACATGGAGAAAACATCAGACTTACGATCGACATCAATGTTCAAGAGAAATTATTCAACTCCTACCAAGATGATGCAGGTACAGCGGCTGCAATTAATCCAAAAACAGGTGAAACCTTAGCACTTGTTAGTAGCCCATCCTTCGATCCAAACGAAATATTGTATGGTACATCAGCTGATATATGGGAAAAATGGGATAACGACGAAGATCAACCATTAATTAATCGGATTGTTACTCCTGTCGCTCCAGGCTCTGCATTTAAACCAATTACAGCAGCAATCGGACTTCATAATGGTACAATCGATCCGAATGAGGGATTTGAAATTAATGGATTAACGTGGAGCAAGGGACCAGAGTGGGGAGATTATGAAGTAACAAGAGTCTCAACTTCAAACGGTCCAGTTGATTTAAAAGACGCGCTTATTCGCTCAGATAATATTTACTTTGCAATGCAAGCAGTTGAAATGGGAGCTGACGCATTTGTAAGTGGCTTAGAACAGTTTGGATTTGGTGCTGATTTCCCATACAGCTATGCCGTTACAGCATCATCAATATCCAATAGTGGTAATTTAGATGATGAACTTTTGCTAGCGAATACAAGCTATGGTCAAGGCGAAATCTTGATGACTGCGATACACTTAGCAACAGCCTATACTTCTTTCTTAAATGATGGAAATATGATAAAACCAACTTTCTTGGCAAGTGAAGAAACGGCACAGGTGTTACAGGAAGGTTTAATCACTCCTGAGCAAGTAGATATCATCCAAGACGCACTCCGAGCAGTCGTAACGGATGGAACAGCAAAGAAAGCACAAGCTGCGGATTTCCCGATTTCCGGGAAAACAGGCACCGTGGAATTAAAGCAAACACTTGATGAATCTGGTGAGGAGAATAGTTGGTTTGTTGCATATCCAACCGATGACCAAGATATTTTAATTGCTATGCAAGTAGAGGACACTCATAATAAAGAATCTGGCCTTGCTGTACAAAAAGTTACTGATGTATTAATGGACTACAAAAAATAATGTGAAAGAGGCTGGGAAAAAAGAAATTTAGTAAAGAAAATCCGAACGATAAGTTTAAGTCCTCCATTAAATTCAAATTAATGGAGGACTTCGTATAAACTGCTGACTAGTGAAATTCAGTATTGTGCAAAACAAATCGTTCCGGAAACACACTTCTCTTCCACGGGCGGCTGGTGAGCCTTCTTCGTGCTAACGCACTACGTAGTCTCACCTAGGCCTATCCTCCCGTAGGAGTCTACGTGTGTTTCCTCCACTGAGTTTAAGTTACTAACCATTATCTCCTGCGATATGGAAAGTCAAAAGCATTGTACTACCTCACCAGTACGGGAGAGTGGAGGGCGGTGACTCCTGCGGGAATAGCACGTGTCCGAAGACCCCGCAGCGGCGTTTTTTCCGCGAGGAGGGCTGAGGCCGTGCCCGCGGAAAGCATCCGCCCGGAGCGATCCCGGACGGCGAGACTTGCTCCGATTTAAGATATTCTGAATTAAATTAGTCCGAAGTTTACATCAACTATGAACTAACATTCAATTGTAGAAAGTTAACATTCTGAGATTCCTATGCTATAATATTCGTCTTTTGATTGGAAGGTTTTAGTTTTGTCCCAGCCTCTTTTTTTCAAAAAAAAGAAGCAAGCCGATTTTGACTGCTTCTTTGGTAATTTTCTTAAAGATATTTTATTAACTCATGGAATGCTGCTTCATCATGCTCATCCAGTGCTTTATCAATCAATCTTCTCACATTCATTCTCTCAAGCTGCTCAATGATGATTGCGCTTTCAATACCATGTTCACCCATACTTTCTTCTTCTTCACGAATATAGTACGAGCCAACGATAGAATGTAGCTGCTGAAGGAAATCCGGGAGGGTGATTAATTTGGCCATGGTGAGATAAATAACTTCTTTCCCATTTTGAAATGCAAACCTAGCATCAACATTTTCCACCTTTTGGGTGCGACGATTCATTCTAATTTCATTTGCTTCAATTGGAATAAATTGATAGTCCTTTTCTTTAATTACTACGGAAAAGTACTGGTAAGCCAACACGATACGGACATATTCATTATCCGTTTTAATGTAGTAAGGCTTTAGCATTTTAACGGTTACCATCCAATCCACCTACCTAATTTTTTGAACAACATATCATAATTTTCAGTTAATTTATTTTATCGTATATTTAACGAAATAGCAAGGAATATTTACGTAGAATTTACATCACTGAACAATTTGTTCCTTGATAAACGCTGTAATATTATCTGTTTCTTTCTCTGTAAATACAACGTTTTTTTCCATTTTTTCCAAATATATTCCTGCTTCTTTCAAATCTTTCACACCTTTTTTCATAAATGCTTTATAGTTATTATTGATCTCATTAATTTGTTTTTCAAATTTTTCATCCGTTCCTGGTGTCACTGCTTCCTCATACAAATCGATAATTTCTTCTCCTTCTCTACTTGGAAAAAATTCATGTGGATCCGTGCTATCAAACATACAAAATTCGAGATCACGGACAATGACCATGTCCAAACTATTTGGGTCAAAGCTACAATGATACAATTCCACATCATAACCGAATTGTGTGCAAGCCGTCGCGACTTTTTTCATGAACGTCGACTTACCTGTACCAGCACGACCTTTAATGTAATAAACATTTTTAATTTGTTCAATGATGTGAGGCACTTCATTTACAACGCCATCCGCAGTGTTTGTTCCAAAAAGGCGGTGAGATGTAAATGCATTTCGATTTTGTTTTCTCTTATTGTGGAGAAGTTTTTGAATGAGGCTGTCCGCTAGTTTGTCAGCTGCTTTAAAATTCATCTCCGTAATATAAATTTCTTCTAAATCATCATGCACACTTAACCCAGTTTTGAAATTTTCGTAGGCTTTTTCAGTATAGAGATTGAATTTCTCTGTCGCTTCCTTATTTACATTCGGCTTATCTTTAATAAATAAACTGAGGTCAAGCTCGATTGCTCCTGCTAAATCGGGTGTTGAAAGCCTATTATTAATAATAGCGATTGATTTATCACGAATGATCACACCATCTAGATAGTTATTACTTAATGGACTTTTCAACACTTCGATCTCATTATCTTTATATGCCACAATCAAACGATTGATAATCGTCGTTTTTAACGTATTAGATGGGTGTTTTAAAACAATAATTTGCTTTATATTTTCCACATTGCTATCGAGATAAGTAACAAATCCCTCTGCAGTATTGCCGCTAACGTAATATGTTTTCAACTAGACACATCCTTTTTAAACGTTCTTTATTAAAATATGATAAAAATACGTATTGGGTGAATTCGAGGCAAGAAAAAATAAAAAATATCCCTTATTAGAGCCTATTCTTATCTGTTAGTTGTTATCACAGAAATAACGTAAAAAACACTGATTCTTGGTCGAATCAGTGCTTTTACAGAAGCTATAGAAAAAGATGTCATAAGCGCGACACCATACCTGTACGAAACATTATATTTAGCTTCAAAAATCTGGAGATACTGTTTCCTACTTAATCTCGGGAAGTACTCGTACTTCTCGTCCCATTGTCGATTGACATAGTGGACAGGATGGTTCTTCTTCAAAACTAAATGATTCCCTCATCCAACCTTGGCAATCATCACTAGTACATGACCAAATATTTGTTTCCACTTCTGGTACTGGTTCTTTTGGACCACGAGAAAATGACATGAAAGCATCCCCTTTCCATAATACATCCTATTATACGCCTTTCAAATGAATAAAGAAAGGCCGCACACCTAATCAAGCCATGACATAACTAAATTTTCAAATACTTGAAATGCTTTTGAATGAAATTCATGATGGTTCTTAATGATAAAGAATTGGCGCCTGATTGGAGTTCCTTCTACATCTAATTTTACAATCCGATCTAACTCTAATTCCTTCTTAAAGGTTAAATCAGAAAGCAAACTGATTCCAAGACCAGACTCCACTCCTTCTTTAATTATTTGCGTACTACCTAATGTTATGAGACGAGCTGGTGAAATATGATAACTTTCAAAAAATCGTTCCAACATTTTTCGAGTACCCGAACCTTCTTCACGAATAATCCAAGTCTGCTTTTCTAAATCCTTATATGTACGTATTAATAAGGGTTGCCTACTACTTGAAATGATATACATCTCATCCGTCCAGAAGTCCTTTGCTTGTATTTGCGGATGGGAGAATTCCCCTTCAATTAAACCAATATCAATTTCATGCTGAATCAGTTTTTTTCCAATATCCTCTGTGTTTCCGATTGACACGATTGGAATGATATCGGGGTATTGAAATTGCAACTGAGCCAATATTTGCGGTAGAAGATATTCCCCAATCGTATAACTAGCACCTATCTTCAGCTCTCCACTAGGTTTATTTTTCAAATCAGAGACAAGCACACGCATTTGCTCATAATTCCTTGAAATCTTTTTTGCATATTGATAAACAATATTTCCCGCTTTATTTACTTCTACATATTTATTCGTTCTCTCAAGCAACTTAGTGCCGAGCTCCTTTTCTAAAGACTGAATATATTGACTTACTGCTGGTTGTGACATATGCAACGCTTCCGCCGCTCGGGAAAAATTTCTATTCTCTACTACTTGGATAAATACGTTTAGGTGTTGATCCATTGGTGTGCTCCTTTCTGGGAATATTGGATGTGGAGGGTGAACGAACAACTTATTAGAATCCGTTCTTTTTATAAGTAAACCTTATCATAATGATAATTATAATTTATTTTTCTTATAATAAAAACAAATTTATAATAAACACTAGTTGTTACTGAAAGGGGCTGTTTACATGTCCTTATTATCAAGGAATGCAGACTACTGGAAGAAATTATATTTAGGAATTGGTTTTACATTTATCATTGCGTTATTCGGGTCCTTCCTTTCTCTTATCCCAGGATTTAATCAGGCAGGCCCACTAGCCTGTGCTATCATTTTAGCCATCATATATCGACAAGTTTTTGGTTACCCTGAATTTTTACGGATTGGAATTCAATTTTCATCCAAATATTTATTACGCTTCGCAATTATTTTATACGGTTTAAAATTAAATATCGATATTATTTTGACTGATGGATTAGGACTTCTAGCTAAGAGTGCTGTTACCATTATTTTTGCCATTCTTGTTACAATGTTTCTTGCAAAATTATTTAAAGCAAATTCGCGAATATCCTTATTATTAGGTGTGGGTACTGGGGTTTGTGGAGCAGCAGCAATCGCAGCAGTTGCACCAATTGTACAGTCGGAAGACGATGACACAGCGATTAGCGTGGGGATTATCGCTTTAGTCGGTACTGTTTTCTCTATTATTTATACGATCTTCATGCCTATTTTACCGATAGCTGATGTACAGTATGGAATTTGGTCAGGGCTCAGTCTCCATGAGTTAGCACACGTTGCATTGGCTACCGAACCTGCTGGAGAAGAAGCACTTGCTATGGCTTTATTGGCGAAACTCAGCCGTGTTTTCTTACTTGTGCCACTTTGTTTTCTATTCATATTTTGGATGAAAAACCGCCGTCGAACTTCTTCAACAGATAAGAATGCAAAAGTAGCATTTCCATGGTTCTTGTTGGGATTTGTTGCAATGAGTTTGTTTGGAAGCTTTGTACTGGGAGATGTTATTCCTGTAACAGCTGGGTTACTGGATGGGATTAGTTTTGCAACAACCTTTATCTTAACATCGGCTATGGTCGGTCTTGGTCTTAATGTTAATTTGAAAGAAGTAAAGACAAAAGCACTCCGTCCGCTAGCTGCAATGGTTACCGCATCAGTGTTGGTATCCGTTTTGATGTATTGGGTGGCTGGCATTTAATTGATTGTTGGAGGTTGCAGGTGATGTTATATTACTTGCAGCTTTTGATTTCTTCGCCTCATCTGCTGATAAACTAGATTCTATCCATAGCTTCACACACATTTACGCAACATCAAAATAAGCCCCGCCAATCCAGCGGGGCCCCACCAATCTTAATCAAACTAAAACAAACTTCTCTATCGCTTTTGCAACACCATCATTATCATTCGTATCGGTAACAAACTGGGCAACTTGTTTAATCGCTTCTTGCGCATTCCCCATTGCAACACCAATACCTGCTTCTTGAATCATTTTAATATCATTCAAACTATCACCACATGCCATTACTTCATCCATCGTAATCCCGATTTTCTCACAGACGAATGCTAAAGCCTGTGCTTTACTAACTCCTTTTGGATTAGCTTCTACATTTGTTTCCAATGAATTTGTTAATTCTAATTCCTCAAAATAAGATAGTTCTTTTACCATTTTATCTAGTTTGTCTTTTTCATCCGACTGGCAACCAAACTTCAGCCATTTATAGTCATAAAAGTTGTCTGGAGCTTCATTATAGAAGACACCTTCTGTGGAAATCATCCACATAAAGACACCAATTTCTTTTCCAGTGTTCCATAGTTTTTCAATCGTTTCAGTCGCAAGCAAATGCTGATCGAGTAGCTCTTTTTCCACCGTCCATATCTCCCCACCATTGGCAGTAACAAGATAGGATTTTAGTCCAAGTTCTTCAGCAATTGGATGACAATTCCCGATGCCTCTTCCTGTGCTAAGTACAACATGGATGTCTCTGTCCAACGCTTTTTTAATAACCGATTTCGTTGCTGTGGAAACCTTATGATCGGTCGTTAACAATGTTCCATCCATATCTAAAGCGATAAGCTTGATTTCTTTTGTCATGATAACACTCCTTAACTTAATTTGTTTGTTTTTCACCTTCACCTTTTCCAAATCGTTCAAATATCGTTGTCGTTACAAATGGAATAAATAATAGTGCAATAACAACATAGAATAATACTTCCATATTGGTCGTATCAACGATAAATCCACCTAGAACAGGTCCAATCATTCTCCCTACTGCTGCAATACTATTGACAAGCCCCTGATAAAAACCAGAGCGTCCTTTTGGTGCTAACTCGTTTGCGAGCGTCGGGAAGGCTGGCCACATCAACACTTCACCCAATGTTAGAATGACCATCGCCACAGCAAACATCGTAAAATCTCTTGCAAACATGGCAATTAAGAATGAAATAATCATTATCACGGTGCCAATATAGATATGTGCTTTTACAGAAGTAACCTTACCCGTTATCCATTTTATCAAAGGTTGAGAGAAAACGATAAGGAAACCGTTTATCGCCCATAAAGTACTATATTGTTCCAGTGGAATACCAAGATCTTGCGTGTATGGCGCGATGGTTGCTTGCCACTGGGTGTACGCAATCCAAACAACTAAAAATCCACTACACAAGACCAACAAAGAAACAAAAGCAGATTTATCCTTAATCTCCCCTCTTTGTTCAATGACAGATGTGTGCATTTGCCTGTCACGCGCATTATCAAAGTCCTTAAATGTAAACAACACAATGAAAAAGAATACAACAAACAAAATAGCATTTGCCATAAAGATGTAGTCAAACGAAATACTTGCAATATATCCACCAATCGTTGCACCCAATGCGACACCTAAGTTTTGCGCAACATAAATTGCATTAAATGTACGGCGACCACCCTCTGGCCAGAGCGAACCTGCCATTGCATACATGACAGGCCATGTTATACCTGAACCAAATCCAATTAATACAAGAAGAATGGCATAAGCTACTACACTACTATGGTAAAAAGATAACGCAACCGCTGCTACTGCCGATAGTATTGTCCCATAAAGAATTGTCTTATAGGCACTATATCGATCAAAAAGCGTCCCACCAATTAGATTACCGACGATATTTGCTCCTTGGTTAAACATTAAAATGAACCCAGCAAAAGCTAAACTTTTACCAAGTTCATTATGCATGTAAATGGTATTTAACGGCCATAAAAAAGATCCGCCAGTAACGTTAATGGTTGTCGCAATAACTAAAAGCCAAATTTCTTTCGGCATCCCCTATCATCTCGCTTCTTATGATGTTTATCTTTAGCTATTCTAATACAATTATGATAGGTTGGCAAAGGAAAAAAAGGGGAAGCCGCAAGAAAACATTGATACATGTGCATATCTTGCTCTGGATCTGTTCCACATCAAAACACACTGATTTTAATAAAAAAAAACGATTAAAGCGCTTAACCCGCTATTAAACTATCAATTATTTGGTACACAATTAACCTCATTACAAGACGTAAATCTATTAGTTGTGGTACTTATTGTTACAACACTCGTTATTTTTCTTACTGAAATAACTTCAAATACAGCAACAGCTACGATGATGTACCCGATAATGGCAGCACTTGCCGTAGCATTAGACGTACATCCACTTGTATTAATGGTTGCTGCCAGTTTAGCTGCATCGTGCGCATTCATGTTACCAGTTGCAACACCACCAAATGCCGTTGTATTCGGATCAGGTTACCTACGTATCCCTGACATGGCAAAAACGGGATTTCTATTAAATGTTGTTGCCATCGTATTAGTTACTTTAACCGTATACTTCCTTCTATCACTAGCTTTAGGAATTAATATTAATACATTCCCAGATGCATTTAGGTTAAAAAAACAGTAAAAAGAAGCTTCCATTCCATAAGATGGGAAGCTTCTTTTTTTTGACAGATAGGAAAGGATAAACTTCGCTACCTACCTTTACTTGCATGTCGTTATGCTTGCATTTTCTCCTCACCTGTTTGTACGCGCTTTGACATAACCGTAACAAACAGCAGATATAGGATTGGTAACATTCCAGCTAACAATACAACTCCATTCCATCCTGCCAATTCCCATAGTGGACTTACAGCAGAACTCCCTAGTGTTACACCAATATAGTAGGCTACTAGATACAAGCTTGATGCGCTCCCTTTGTGATGTGTTGCTTGTTCGCCGACGGATGTTGCTGTAAGGGAATGCGCGGTAAAAAAACCAAGGCATAGCACACATAATCCGACAACAATTAAAACAAGCGACTTGCTAAACGTAATAAAGGAACCCAATGCCATTACAAAGATCCCAATATTCCTAACCCGGTTTAATCCAAAGTTTCCTGCAAGCCACCCAGCTAAAGGAGAACCAACCACTCCCAATGCATAGGCAAAATACATATAGGAAATCGCTTCAAGTGATAAATTGAAAGGCTCTACTTCCAAGTGAAACGGTAAGTATGTCCACATACCAGTAAACGAAAATTGTAACACAATTCCAATACCAATTACTAAAACGAGTACTGGATTTTTTAAATGGAAGAAGAATCCCTCGATATCCCTCTTAAATGATTCATTGCTCGGTTCAAAAAAATTTGATTTTGGAAGCGTCATACATACGATAACGACAATAATGACTCCTAAGATTGCGAAAAAGTAAAAAGCATGTTGCCATGAAAAATGATCAGCAATGTATCCTGTTAGCACACGTCCTGCCATTCCACCTAAAGCATTGCTTGATATGTATAATGCAATTGCTACACCTGCACTTCTTCGTTCTATTTCTTCATTCAAATATGCTAGTGACGCTGCTGGGAGCCCTGCAAGTGCAAAACCTTGAATAAAACGAAGGATTAACAAAAGTGTAAATGAATCTGATAACGGAATAACAAAGAACGGGATTACGGATCCAATAAGAGAAAATTTTATGATCATTGTCCTACCAATACGATCAGATAAAAATCCTAAAGTAATTAAACCAAGAATCAGACCGAGAATTGTTAATGACAGCGCATAACTTGACATATTAATTGAAACCCCAAACGCCTCTACATAAAGTGGGAGTAGTGGCTGTACAACATACATCGCTGCAAAGACAAAAAACGATGCAAACGCCAAACTAACTGTAATTTTCCAAAAGTAGAAATCATGAAAGCCATACTTCCTCTGTTGCATAAATTCACTTCCTAATACCTTTTCTGTTATACAATAAAAAAGACGCTCAATTACTACTATAACACAATATTTCACGAATAGTAAAAAAAGTATGAATGCTGGCGTTTAGCGAAAGAAACTTCTTACTTTAGAAGCTGGAGACAGAAAAAGGAGCAGCACACAATATGCTACTCCTCACATCTATTTTGTTACAACACCATGAAGTTCTGCTTCTTCCTCCGAATCGATAACAGCATCTAATTCTAATAAAATCAGCAATCCTTCTTCTAATTTTGCGACACCTTTTATAAAAGTATCGTGCACTCCACCAACAATCTTTGGTGCTGGCTCTATCATTGCAACATCAATATCTTTTACTTCTGTTGCGGCATCGACGATTAGGCCAATTTGCATTCCTTGAATAGTGACAACTAATATACGAGTATCGTCGGTTGTTTCCGTTTCTTTCATTACTAATCGTTCTTTCAAATCAATGATAGGAGTCGTTTCCTCCCGAATATATGTCACACCTTTAATAAAACGCGATGCCCTAGGGACAGCCGTAATTTCCTGTAAGCGTTCAATGGAAGTGACCTGCTCTACATTCACACCAAAAGACTGGTCATGTAATTTAAAAATAATATATTTAGAACGTTCAGCCATATATATGCCTCCCAGTTTTATTTAATTAAAGCATTTGGATCAATAATTAACGCTACCTCACCATCTCCAAGAATCGTTGCACCGGAAATGGCAAATACATCTTTTAGATAACTTCCTAACGCTTTTAAGACAACCTCTTTTTGACCAATGAAGGAATCAACGATTAATCCTGTAACTTTGTCTCCTTTTTTCACAACAACAATAGCATGGTATGGGTTATCCACTTCTTCTTCACGAGGCACTTGAAAAACATCACTTAAGGAAACGAGTGGAATCACTTTTCCACGGAAGTCCATTACTTGTTTTCCATGGGCATACATAATTTTACTATCTTCTAAAAGCACTGTTTCAATAATGGATGATAACGGAATCGCATAGGTTTCTTTTTGAACTTTCACCAATAACGTAGCAATAATGGAAAGTGTTAATGGTAGTTGTATAGAGAAAATACTACCTTTTCCAGATTGTGTTTCAATGTTAATCTGCCCGCCTAATGCTTCTATTTTATTTTTAACAACATCTAGTCCAACTCCTCGACCAGATATATCAGAAACTTTATCAGCTGTACTAAATCCAGATGCTAGAATAAATTGAGCAATTTCATCATCAGATAATGTTTCAGCATGAGCTTTTGTTACTAATCCCTTTTCAATTGCTTTCGCTTGTACTTTATCACGATTAATTCCAGCACCATCATCTTCAATCTCGATAAAAACATGGTTCCCACTATGATAGGCACGAAGCTTTATTGTGCCTTCTTCTGGCTTAGCTGCTTGACTGCGAACACCTGGCAGTTCAATCCCATGATCAACAGAATTTCGAATTAAGTGAACAAGTGGATCACCAATTTCGTCAATTACGGTACGATCAAGTTCTGTGTCCGCACCTATGATTTCAAGATTAATTTGCTTGTTTAAATCTTTCGCTAACCCGCGAATCATTCTTGGAAAACGATTAAACACTTGCTCAATTGGTACCATTCGCATGGATAATATTAAGCTTTGCATTTCAGATGATACACGGCTTAAATGTTCAACTGTTTCTTTTAAATCTGTATTCGCTATCTCATCTGCTATAACTTCTAATCTACCTCGGTCAATCACTACTTCTTCAAAAATATTTAATAGATCATCAATCCGTTCCAAATTCACACGGATGGTTTTTGAAGCATTGTGTTTCGACTCTTGCGGTTGACTATTGTCTTTTGAAGGTGACACAGCAGAAGTGGCCTGTTTCTCTTTACTTTTCGCTTCTTCTTTTAGTTCTTCCATTGTACTAGGAGATGGAGTTGAAGTGAAATAGTTTATTTCAACTTCTTCTATTTCAGATACTTTAAAAATAGGAGCCTTTATATCTTCTTCCGTTTCTTTTGATACAAAGACAAAGGAAAATTGACCATTAAAACTTCCCTCTTCAATTTCTTCAACAGTAGGAATCGTTTTAATGATTTCTCCTTTTTTCTCAAGAATTTCAAACACCATATAAGCACGTGCACCCTTTAAGATGCATTCTTCGGTTAAGGTCACTGTAATTTGATAGACTGAAAACCCTTGTTCTTTTGCTTGTTGAACAATTTCCATTTGGAATTCATCTAAATCTATTTTTACCTGTGTAGTAGGTTCCACTTCTAATGTCACTGCTAGTTCTGTCACCTGATCAGAACGAGTAGGAGCTACAACTGTTTCTCCCTTTTCAACACGTTCCAAACGATTAACAAGTTCAGAGACATCCTTTTTACCATCATTTCCTTCACTAATCGAATTCACCATGTTTTCCAAATACTCAATGGCTACGAAAATAATATCGATAACCTCAGTCGTTACAGCCAATTTGCTGTTCCTTATTTGATCTAAAACATTTTCCATTTTATGTGTAAGTGATGCAATATCTTCAAAGCCCATTGTTGCAGCCATTCCCTTAAGTGTATGGGCAGAACGGAAGATTTCTTGGACAAGCTCAAGATTTTCTGGTTGCTTTTCTAGTTCGAGAATGTTGTCATTAACAGCCTGCAAATGCTCACGGCTTTCGTCCAAGAACACATCTAAGTATTGATCTGTATTCATATGATAATTCCTTTCTATAACTAGAATTTAAAAAGAAACCTGTTAGATAGGTTCTTATGATTATGATAAACCGTATAAATCGGGCACTAGACTTTTTGGTCCATGCCTTATACGCCATACGAATTCTTTGAACGAATCGAATGGATGTCTTACTACCTATTTAAATGCTAGCTGAAGTCATTTTTTCCATATCCGTATCTACTATTATTTTACTACAAAATAAGATAATTGACGCGAAAAATCTAGCATTTTCCATTTTACACGTTTATCTTATCAATCTAGTAATAAGTGAACGTTGATTTCCCCTGCATTTTCAAAGATAACGCTGATTGATAGTGCTCGCTCATAACCTGATATTGTTGTGCTTCCCTCCATAATAGAAGGTGCTGTAATGTCAGTTTGAATCCCTTGCTTTACGATATTTGTGGAAAGATTTCCAGCAATCATATTCCCCAATTCTCCACTAAACGATTGAAGCATCTCCCCTTCAACCGTCATTCCAAACATGGATTGACCAATCATACTGAATACGGAGGGTTCACCGTCGATAATTAACTTTCCCTTCACATCCCCTGTAAATCCGATCAACACACCAAAGTGAATTTTCAGGAATTTCCCTAACAGTTCTGGTTTAGAGATCTTATGTTGGATTGGTATGATTGTTTTCAGTGACGCATTTGTTCCATTCAATAAATGCAAAATTAATCGATTTCTTTCTTCAATTGATACTGACATATAAAAGCTCCTTCTGAAAAATCTCTTAGAAAATGAAGACTTAAACCAAGCCTTTGGGGAAGTTCGGTTAAAAATGCGATGTCCTTGTCGCAACACCGAACTGACCTATATCCTGCTTCCCGCTTATTCAGGTAAGCAAGTTTTTATACTTAATTACCTACAACAGTAAGGCGGGAATCATGTCATCTGTAGTAAAAATGAACTATATTCTTAATATCGGCAACATTTATCGGATTGTGAAGGTATTTTTGGCCCTTTTTTGGTGCCTGTCACTCGTCGAAATTTGTCGATTGATTCAGGAGGGTGCCAGGCTCTCAAAAAAAACAGGAGCTCCCTTGAGAGATTCCTGTTTTTTCTAAACGTAGGTGCAAACCTTTATTCCACCGATACTTATTCTTATATTTTGAAATGACGTAGTAATTCGTTTAATTCCTCGGATAATTTCGCCAATTGTTCAGCACTAGTAGTAACTTCATCCATCGAGCTACTCGTTTGCTCAGATGATGCTGCAACTTGTTCAACACCCGCCGCTGCTTCCTCTGTAACAGATGCAATTTCCTCAATTGAATGATCCATTGTTTTCGTGTTTGTTTCAATCATCGCAAGGTTATCTGATATCGTTGTAATGTCTTGAGACATTTTCTTGATGGACGTACTTATCTCATCTAGAGTCTCAGAAGTAGTTTTAATTTGCTTGGTCCCTTTTTCTACCTCAACATACCCATCTTGAAGGGATGTTGCAACACTATTCGATTCGTGCTGAATGTTCCCTACAATCGAAGTAATATCTTTTATCGAAGCAGATACTTGTTCCGCTAACTTCCGAACCTCATCCGCTACTACTGCAAAACCTTTGCCATGCTCACCAGCCCTTGCAGCTTCAATCGCCGCATTAAGTGCTAATAAGTTTGTTTGGTCGGCAACCTCTTGAATAACTAATACAAGCTTAGATATTTGCTGCGCCTCTGAATCAAGGCCTTCCACTTTCTTAACAGCATGCTTAACAAGTTGATCAATTTTTAGCATTTGCCCATTGGAGCTTTCCATCAATTTGATTCCCTTAGCTGTCATATCTAGAACATTATTTGAATATTGATGAATATTTTTCCCTCGTTCATTCGCATCACCAATTTCTCCTGAAAGTCCCTTCATCCGTGTAGCTATATCAGATGCACTGTTCGCTTGGGTTTCCGTACCTGATGATATTTCCTGCATCGTAATTGCCACTTGGTCTGTTCCAGCTTTCACTTCACCTGCAGCGTTCATTAGTTCTTCACCATGATTTGATAGTGTTTCTGATGCGGTTTGTATTTTGATTAATAAATCCTTTGTGCTACTAGTCATATTATTTGTAGCTTCAACGAGCTGACCTGCCTCATCACGAGTGGTTACTTTAAGCGGCTCACCATCTAATACACCCGTAGCAATATCTTTCATACGCACCATCACGGAATGAATTGGCTTTGTAATACTGCGTGAAGTTACAAATGGAATAATTAATGAAAGAACAAGTACAAATACCACAATAAAAATACTACTCATTAATATATCTTTCCCAGCGTTAACCATATCGCTACCCAATTCCTTGATGTTTGCCTCTCGTTCTTTCGCACTATCTTTGAAATGTTGGATGATTTCTTGTTCTAGTGGCAACACCTCTGTATTCATTAACGCAAGAGCATAATCCTTATTTCCATTCTCTGCTTCAACGATGACCTCATCCGTTAAAGTACCCCATTGCACTTTCTTATCTATAATTTCACGATTTTCTTCTGAATCATTTAATTCTAGAAGTCTTTCTTCCAATTCTATTGAATCATCTATGGATAGTGTAAATTCATCACGGAATGATGGATCATCATATAGGATATAAGCACGCATTAGCCCTGTTCTTTCAGACATGTTTAATGCCAATTGTTCATCAACAATCAACAATTCTAACTGGTGATTAATTATTTCTTCTGTATCCTTATTAATATTTATAATTGAAGCAATAGAAAAAACTGCTAAAAATAAGATTAATACGATATTCACTGCGAATCCAGCATATATTTTTGATCGAATTCGCTTGAATTGAAACTTTTTTTTCATTATATGATATACACCCTTTCTTGAAGATAAATACAATAAACCAATCTTTATATCGGACTAATATTTGTATTATGAATACAAATACAAAAACACGTAATATTACAATTAATCAGAGGTGCCTGTCACTTGTCGCTTCTTGTTGATTATTGTCGTTATTTGACGGACAGATGCTATGTTGGTCTATCCCTAATCAAAGTAAAAAAGGAAACCCTAGCAATCACTAAGGTTTCCTTTTCACATTATTCTTCTTCATTATCTCCTAATGGATCTTTCACATAAAAATACTCACTAATATCAACGGGTTCCCAGGCTTCGTTAGGTGTATAAAAACGAAGCAAATCGCCATACAATACTTTATCGGAAAGCCCTAGTTCATAAAGGACAGTTTCTTTCATTTCCTTCATCTCTTCGGTTGGTTCTTCGATGACTTCTTTGGTTGCATTATCATAATAAATACCGTTAATGGAACTATATTCTTCAGTCATAAAGTCTCCGTTACGGAATGGAACGTATGCTTTATGACCTTCAGAAAACATGTCTGTTCCAAATAGTATATAATCTTTTGCATCAATACCTAGGATGTGTAACATCGTTGGTACGACATCTATTTGACCACTATACTCATGATTGGTTCCTTGTCCATCTACTCCAGGAATTCGAATCATAAATGGTACACGTTGTAATTCTGCATTTTTCAGTGGCGTAATTTCTTCACCGAGAATCTCAGACATTGCACGATTATGATTATCAGAGATACCATAATGGTCCCCGTAAATCATAATAATTGAATCCTCATATAAACCAGATTCCTTCAAGTCATTGAAAAACTGTTCCAATGATTCATCCAAATATCTTGCTGTTTGGAAATAACGGTCAACCGATTTATCCCCTGTTTCAGCGGGAGCGATCGTTGCATCCTCCTCATCAATTAAATATGGGTGATGATGCGTTAATGTCATCATATGCGCATAAAATGGTTGTTCCATTTCTTCCAAATACGGCATGGACTGTTCAAAGAAGGGCTTATCTTTTAGGCCATAGCCTATCACTTCACTCATATCATAAAAATCCTCATGATAGAATTCGTCTATTGCCATATGCTTATATACTTCATCCCGATTCCAGAAAGATTTCCCATCTCCGTGGAAGATAGCATTCGTGTACCCTTGACGTTGCCCAATTATAGCAGGGAATGCCTGGTACGTATTGTCTCCTTTTGTTGAGAAAGCAGAACCTTGGGGCAAGCCATATAATGAGGTGTCCATAAGCAACTCTGCATCGGCTGTTTTTCCTTGCTCTGTTTGATGGAAAAAGTTATCAAAATACGTAAAATCCTGACTCTGATCACTTACTAAGGAGTTTAAGAACGGTGTTACTTCCTCTCCATGTAACTCAAAATCAATTAAGAACGATTGGAATGACTCCAAATGAATCTTAATAATATTCTTTCCAGCTCCAACGCCAAAAAGTTCTTCATTCGGCTCAGCATATTTCGATCTAGTATAGTTCGCAACAACAGCCACATCATCACTATCTGCTAATACACGTTGTGTTGATGTCTTTGTGCTTTGAATGCCATCATAGATTGAAAAATTATAAATTCCTAGATACTTAACTAAATAGTTTCGGTCAAATGTACGTTCTAATAGCTGTGGTCGGTCGGCTTCTGCTAAACCAAGATTGATAGAAAATACAATCACACCAGCAAGAAGTACACTAACAGATTTACGGAATTTCAATCGTTCAGCTGACCAATTTATTTTTGTTTTAGTAAATAATACGATTAATAGAATAATATCCACTGCATACAAAAGGTCTGTCCATTGCATTAAGTTGATAATACTTCCACCAAGACTACCGAAGTTTTCCGTTTGTCTCATAACAGCTAGTGTTATAAAATCACTATTAAATCGATAATAAACAACATTTGCATATAAGATAAATGTCATAATCGCATCGATTATAATGATGTTTCGTCCTGCTTTCTTACCCTTCGCAAAAAGAGCTAGTCCAAGGAAAATTAACCCTGAGCTAAGTGGGTTTAGGAATAACAGAAATTCCTGCATACTTCCACTTACACCCAAATCAAATTCTACTTTATATATTAAATAGGTTTTTAACCAAAAAAGAACTAGAGCAATCGCGAAGAATCCCATCTTCGTAGATACTAATTTCTTCACTTTTCTCACCTCATAATTTACATTCGTTTAATATTTTTTATGATAAGTTCATATTATAGCGTAATATTTGCTCCTTGTCGAGGTGATTATCGCTTGTCAGAGTTAATCAAATATTAAAGAATAGACAGTTCATTTTGGATATTAAGGAGTATTTACTTATATCGTGACAGAAATATAGATTCATATTTAATAGCGGAGCCAATAGTGGTGCCTGTCACTTGTCAGGTTTTGTCGAAAAAAATAGGAAGCCATCTAAGACAGCTTCCCAGTTATATGTTTTATGAAACTAAATACTGCTCAAATACCGATTCTAAATCTTCCTGCCATTTTGAGAATCTTGGTATCAAGGAAAGCTGCAACACTTCTTGTACTTTCCCATAGTCTTTCGATTCATAGGCACTTACAATCAATTCTATTGCATTTCTCACTTCTGTTGTTAACTCTCTATTTTCTACGGATAGGAGTTCATCAGGTAAATGATCCACAGCACCTTCTACAGCTGAATAAGCTTGGACAACATCGCCAAATAGTGTAATGGTAGATTCGAACTTTCCTTCTTTAAGCAAGTTCTGAATATGTTGTAGTGCTTCATTTACTGTCTGTAGTAGTTCTTTGGATTGCTGCATTACTTCTGTGTTTTTTTCCATTACGAGTCCCCATTTTTAAAAGAATTAATCATTACTTAGAAGCTGAATTGTTGCATTAAGTAAGTGGATTGTGAGTTCATTTGTTGAATAGCCATTTCCATTTGAGTAAATTGACTCCAGTAACGATCTTCAATTTGCGTTAAACGATCCTGAAAACGTTCAATTTGGTCGTCAATATTATCAAGTCGTCTACCCATGGTATATTGTTGTGTTGTTTGCGTAGATTTTCCAGCTCTTACTTCGATACGATCCATCGTTCCCGCTATTGCGTCCTCTAGACGGTTCATAATCCCGCGGTCACTGCCTTCTACATCATTACTAAAGAGCTTATAAACTCCTTCAGAATCTTTGGCGAGTGCTTCTTTTAATTTTGTTTCATTAATCTCAAGTTTTCCTCCATCTAGATAGTTCGAAGTAGTTTCAATCCCAATTTCAGATAAGTGTTTAAACGTTCCACCTGTCTCAATTTGGCTATAAAAACTTGATCTCATTTCTGATAAAGCTGACGATAAAATACTATCCCTTTTTAACAGTCCACTTCGCGCTTTCTCTTCCCAAAGCTCTATTTCGTTTTCTGACATCTCAGCTCTTTGATCATCAGTAAGTGGTTTAAAGTCACGATAGCGATCTTCATTTAATTTCTCGTTTATCTTGTCAATGGTTTCATTATATTTATCAACAAATTCCTTTATTTTTTCAAAAGAAGCTTCTGTGTTATCTTCTACACTAACAGTTGAAGTACCTATTGCTTTTACGGAATAGGTTACACCACTGATGTTAAACGTGTTAGATGTTCTTTGGGTTTTAAGTCCGTCTAGGGTAAATTCGGCGTTTTGACTAGCTACTTCATTTTTAGAATCCATTCCCAAAACCTTAAAAAACTCACCAGACATTCCTATTTCAGCTTGTTTAGCGTATTGTTCGGCAACTTTTTCCTCTCTTATTTTTGCAATATCTTCATCTGTTAGTACTACATTTTCTTCTTTTAGTTTTTCAATTTCCTTGTCTACTAGTTTTCCAATTTCTTCATCTGTTAGTCTTTTTTCTTGATTTAACACACCTGTTTCCGTACGCTGGAAACTTACTTTATCCGTATACGAATCATAGAACGCTGAAATCCCTACATCAGATCTTGTAATTTCATTCATGATTTGATTTAAGGATGTTGTTGCATCGAATACAAAATCATAATCGCCATCTTTATTGTTAGGATCATCCTCTATTGGTTGTCCATTCTCATCATATGTTGTAAAGGAAAAAGAAATTGTATTCCGGGTATATTCTGGTCCTTTAATCGTACTACCCTCTTTTAAAGGTTCTCCAAATTTCATTTCACCTGTATCTGTATTTACGTAAACTTGCTTAGCACCTATACTTGCTTCATCAATTGGACCGGTTCCAGTAATTATCTCATATTGCTCAGTGTTATTTCCTTCGCTATCAGTTACTATTATTTCCTTCTTATCTCCAAAACTTACTATCGCACCTTTATCGAGTTTAAATGTATCGCCACCGTTTTCTCCAACTTTAATATCTTTATTTTCTGTGTATGTTTCGCTTTCAGAGAAAATATTATCAATACCTAACACGTCTTTTTGACTCCAAAGACTTTTATCAGCATCAATTTTACTCTCCGAACCTTCAGAAATACCTTTATTACTAATATTACGAGCCGCAGTAGCTACTTGATGTACCTCAATCGTATGTGACCCGTTCGGTGCATTTGCCCCAGCTATCGCTGTCACCGCTTTATCTTCAGACGAACTCACCGTCTTCGATTGATAGGTACTTGATAATTTCATGTCAAAAACAGCAGCATCAAGATCAAACAGTAGAGAATTTATTTCACGATAAGCATCTCGTTGCCATGTCATCCATGTTTTATCTTGTTCCAATTTATCTAGTGGCATTTTCTCAACTTGCATCAGCTGTTTTACAATTGAATCCGTATCAATCCCTGAAGCAAGACCACCAATACGCATACTAGACATTCTGTTCACCTCATTATTATCCTAATAGAAATTTAATCATTTTGTAGTTATACATTATATCGGTTATTTTTCTTCATTCTTTAACGTATTTCCTTTAATAAAAATAAAATGATCCCTGCTCAATACAGAAATCATCTCTATTTTCGAAGACACTATCCTTCCTCAAACCTTCAAATCAATTCTACTACCCAAATGCGGCTGGGTAGCTTGTTGGATCGCAGTTGTATTAGGCGTACTCATTAATTTCTGAATAGCTTCACCCTGCTGTTCAGCATTTCCCATTGCCATCTTCATTACTGATATGGAAGCTTGCTGCTGGGCTTGACCCTGACTTAATGCCATTGACATTAATGCGATATCCACAAAAACAACCCCTTTCTCCTATTATCTCTGTTATTCTTCTACATTGATCTCATAATTTGGTAAAATTAACACTTCTACTCTTCTATTTTTTGCACGATTTTCATCACTATTGTTCGGGAAGAGTGGTTTGTATTCCCCATACCCTTTCACACTAAAAAGTGTCGGATCCAGTTTTTCATTTTGTAATACGAGTGACATGAAATTAACTCCACGTTCCACACTAAGTTCCCAGTTTGACGAAAATTCATGATTGTGCATGGGTACGTCGTCCGTATGCCCACTAATTACAACCTGATGTGGCGGATCTGAGTATAACAGTTTAGAAACTTCTATAGCCGTTTCAATCCCTTCTTCTTTCACTTCCGCACTACCTGGGTCAAAGAATACATTATCCAGGATGGTAATTAATAAACCTTCATTTGTTAAACTTGTTTCCAATGACTCTATCAGTTCATTTTCAGTAATGTACTGATTCACTCCCTCTTGCATCTCTTGCAAGTTTGCTAACTCAACAGAACCTTTACTTGTTTCTTCTTCATTTTCTTCTGTTTCCTCGTCTGTTTCAACTGGAGGTAGTGCCTCCCCTGGGGCTGGACCATCATCAATAATCCCATTTGACCCTGAGGAAAATTCACTCCTGAAAACTTGCGCTAATTCTTGAAATTTCTGTGCATCGACATTACTTGATGCAAATAAGACAATAAATAATGCAACGAGAAGTGTTAGCATATCCGAGTATGGGAGAAGCCAGGATTCATCAACATGGTTAGATTTTTTCTTCTTTCTCCTACTCATTACGCTCCTCCTCATTCATCTTAGCTGATTCTTTTGAAGAAAGAAACGAACTTAATTTTTCTTTTATCATTTTCGAGGAATTACCGTTTGTAATTGATAAGACACCCTCAATCATCAATTCTTTCTGTAATACTTCCTTTTTGGATTTTTCCCTTAATTTATTGGCAAATGGATGCCATAACACATATCCAGTAAAAATCCCTAATAATGTAGCAATAAATGCAGCAGAAATTGCATGACCTAAAGCATCCGTGTTTGACATATCCCCTAAAGCGGCAATCAAACCAATAACAGCTCCTAGAACACCAAGTGTTGGTGCATATGTCCCCGCTTGCGTAAAGACCGCTGCTCCTTCCTCATGTCGTTGTTCCATTGAATTTATCTTCTCTTCTAAAACTTCTTTAATATATTCATTACTTTGTCCATCTACCACTAACTGTAGACTTGATGATAGAAACTGATCTTCTACTTTATCAATTTGTGATTCTAATGACAGTAATCCTTCTTTACGTGTCAAATCTGCCCATTCCCCAAATTTTTTAATAACTTCTTTATTATCTACTAATTTTTTCTCGGTAAATAATATTTTAAACAGAGAAGGTACCTTTTTTATGGTGCTTAACGGAAATGCGATAAGAACTGCGGCAACTGTTCCTAGAATAATAATTAATATGGCAGCGGGATTTATTAATGCAGATAGTGCGACACCTTTTAATACCATACCAACTCCAATTGCGATAAGTCCTAATAATATACCAATAAGCGATGTTATATCCATGATGATTTTCCTCCTAATTACCTAAATGGTAATATCTTATATCACCTGTACTACCAAGTAAATACAGCAAGATTTAATTTTATTGTGAAACAGTAAAAAATACCTGTATCTATTTACTATATCGACAAAACACAACATTTATTTAAGTCAATTGACTTATTCTTTACAATTAGAATATAATTCTATTATTCAAATTTTACGGCTGTCACATTAGTCCATTGAAATAAATTAGAAATTGAAGGTGGCTTGGAGAATATTTCAGGGATAACTTGTCTGGACATTTATTAAGTGCCCAAACATACTAGTAGTTACATGAAATCGTTTTCGAATTTATAACTAGGAGGAATACTATGAAAGCACTCACGTCATTCTTTGACAGAATGGTGCAGCGATATTTACCGGATGCTTTTCTATTTGCTATTATCCTAACATTTGTTGTGTATTTGTTAGGTGTCTTTTTCACAGATAGTGGCCCAATTCAAATGATTGAGCATTGGGGAACAGGATTTTGGGATTTACTAGAATTTGCTATGCAGATGTCACTCGTTGTTGTTACTGGATATATTTTAGCGAGTACACCGGTTGTGAAGCGATTTTTAGAGAAATTAAGCACACTTGCTAAAACACCCTCACAGGCTGTTATGCTCGTGACGTTCGTTGCGTTAATTGCTTGCTTAATCAATTACGGATTTGGCCTTGTTGTTGGTGCATTGTTTGCCATTCATGTTGCTAGAAGAGTTCCCACAGTGGATTACCGCATTCTAATTGCTAGTGCCTATAGTGCATTTATCGTGTGGCATGGTGGCTTTTCCGCATCCATCCCACTAACTATCGCAACACCAGGACATTTTTTAGAAGATACGATGGGACTCATTCCTGTTGTTCAAACATTATTCAGTCCGTTTAATATTTTCGTTGTGGTTGTATTGGTTATCACTTTACCTTTTTTCAATCGCTACCTATTAAAATCTACGGAAAATACGGATAAGAAGGTTGATAATACAGCATTACGCCCACCAGAAGATGATGATGAATTGGTGGAGTCTAAAGCAACAACACCAGCTGAGAAACTAGAAAACAGTCAAATTCCTTCACTTATAATTGGCGTGATGGGACTTGCATTTGTCATCTATCATTTTGTTAACAGTGGATTTGACTTAAATATTAATATTGTAAACTTTATTTTCCTTTTCCTAGGAATTATCCTTCACCGTACACCAAGACGCTTCTTGGATTCAGTAGGAAAAGGTGTTAAAAATGCTGGTGGAATTATTATCCAATTCCCTTTCTATGCAGGGATTATGGGTATGATGGTCGCTTCTGGATTGTCCGATCAAATGTCACTGTTTTTCGTAAACATTGCAACAGATTATACATTGCCTTTTCTTTCCTTTATCAGTGCAGGGCTTGTAAACTTCTTCGTCCCATCTGGCGGAGGACAATGGGCAGTACAGGGGCCAATTATGATAGATGCTGCACTCCAACTTGATGCTGACGTTGCAAAAACTACCATGGCCATTGCCTGGGGTGATGCCTGGACAAATATGATCCAACCATTCTGGGCACTTCCAGCATTAGCAATCGCAGGACTTAAAGTTCGTGATATTATGGGATTCTGTGTCATGATTTTATTGTTTAGCTTTATACCGATAACAATTGGGTTGTTGGTCTTTTAAAATAAAAAACTCCTCGGTAGCGCGTATTAAGCCCGAGGAGTTTTTTATTGTGTAACAACAATCCCCACAATAATCAACACCGAACCTGCTACAATACTTAAGAACTATAAAGTGATTGTCCCAATACCGAAACGAAAGGAAGAAAACGTAAATGGCTCCATGTAATGGTGTGCTTCCTTCATTAATACCCAAGCATATCCCCAGAGAAGTGTTATGACAACTATGAAAGACCATAAGAAACTTTTCCTTTTTTGTAGAATAGATAAAAATGTTTTAGTCCTTTGTGACATGGTTTCTCGCCCCCACTTCAATGTTTATCAAAGCATACTACATTAAATGTCTTTTTCATACAATAAAAAAGCACAGACCACTTTAATGATCCATGCTACTAATATCTTCTTATTAAAGATTAGTACTTTCTAATTAATTTCTCCATTCTTCGCGGTCCTCCATCATACTACTTAACCCTTCTGCTTTTTCAGCAATCGTTGCTGAGGATGATTCAATTTCATGAAGTATACTTCCAAAGTGTTCTAGTTCGCCTTGGATATTCTTATTACTTGCCCTTGTTTCCCTCATCCCATCATTAATATTCATAAAGGCTGAGAGCGTCTCATGCATTTTATCCTTCACATTGTATAATGTTTCCTGTACATTTCGGATGGAAGATGTGCTATGATGAACCTGATTATTAATTTGTTTCACTAAATCACTTACATTTAGTACGGACTCACTAGTCTGCTCTGATAGCTTCCGAACTTCACTAGCAACAACAGCAAACCCCAGACCATGCTCACCTGCACGTGCTGCTTCAATCGAGGCATTTAACGCTAGTAAATTCGTTTGATCTGCTATTGACTTTACAATCCCAACAATATCCTTTATTTGTACGGCCATCGTTTCTAAAAACTGCATATTTTTACTCACTGTTGATGACTCTTCCTCCATCCTCCCAAGTGAATGCTCCATCTCATTTAGCAATGTTTTCCCCTCATCTGCAGCATACATTGCATTCTCAGCTAATTCTGTACTACCTTTCGAATTTTCCGTAATCAGATTAACTTTTGAACTCATTTCCTCAATAGCTAAGCTTGTCTCCTCAGCAAGTGCCGCCAAATCTATCGATGTTTTTTCTAATAATTTCAGCATATCCATCTTCATCTGTGTCTTCATCTCAGATTCTCTTAGCGCAACAAATTCCTCATCGTATGCGTCTAATACGATTTCCTGTTCCAAACAGATTAGCTTATAGCATATTCTGATTCCAGCTTCTCTATTTTCACTCGTTGCAAAATGTTTGTGTATTACGTTGGTTAGCTCTAAAAATAATTTCCCAAAGGATGCGATATACCACTTTTGCGTCAGCCCAACTTTCAAATGAGCTTGTGCAATTCTTCTACGCTTTTTCATAAAAGCTTCATCCAGCCGTCCTGAGAACATCTCAACAATATGGGTACGAAATGTTTGTTTTAGCCGCTCAATGGAACTATGCTTATCGATAATAGCTATAAGGTCTGGATTATAATGTAAATTTTCATAGAAGGCATCAACTAAGGGGTAGATTTCCTTTTCAATATATGGTTTTAATACCTGTGCAATCGTAAGGTCTTCTCGTTTTAAATCCAACATTTTTAACTGTTTTTCCAAATCTGAATCCGCTTCGATTTCTAGAACTGGATTCATTTCTTTACCTAATGATATTATTGAATATTTTGTTTCCTTTTGACTTTTCACTGTGAAAGATAACATGCCTTACTCGTCCCCTTAAAATGATATTTATCTTATTATGGGACAAATTTCTCATAGGGGATAGCTTTTTTTATTATGTTCACAATACTTTAATATTTGTTCATCCTGGGCCACAGAAAAAAAAGCCTGCCATCGCAAGCTTTATGTATACTCAAGTGTCATAATCACTTGAATAAACAAACACAAATAGCGTATAATAAAGATATAAAAAAGACCGAGTGGCGGGAACCACTCGGTAGCAACTACCTACCGCATAAAGAGCGGTCGGCCAAATGAATTAAGTAAATAATCAAAGAGAAGTAATCGTCACGTCATTGACCAATGTGGACGGTTACTTCTTTTTGTTTAGAAAGACGACAATTGTTACTACTAATGTCAGGATAGCTACTATAATTAAGCTAAATTGAGCTATCAGACTTAATGCTTCATATGTCGTCATCAACCACCTCCTATCTATCAGGAGATGGCCAACCGCCCACCATAGATATGAGTTGCTTTCTTTTATATTATCATTTTATTATTGATAATAATAACAAAATAGGATGAATATTCTTATAAAAATAATTTCATCTGCTCGCTAAACTCTTTATTATCCACCTTATATCCTAATGACTTATATGCTGAATTTCTTTTCATAAACATTTTTCGAAATGTTTCTTCCCGAGCATCGATATAATCATAAACTTTCAGAGTTTCTTTGTTTTCATATAGTCGATGCAATCTTCCTACGTATTGCTCTAGGGTACCTTTCCACGCAATAGGCATTGTCAAAAATAGGGTGTCTAATACCGCATAATCAAACCCTTCTCCTATATACTTACCTGTGGCAATGATTAACTTTTCCTCATTTGCTGGAATTTCCTGCAATTTTTTCAGTCTGTCTTCCCTCTTTTTTCTCTTCAAGCCACCTGTTAAAACAAGCATATTCTTTGCAAATCCTCGAAACATGTTTTCTAATATCTCAACATGTTCAATTCTTTCTGTCAAAATTAAAGGCGTAGACCCCTTCTCCAGTTCTAACAATACATCGTTAAAGATCATCTCGTTTCGCTTCTTATCCTGGATTATACTTGAATAGAGATTTTGCAACGTACTTTCTTTATCAAATAAATTACTCTTAAATGCTGTTTTTCTAGGTATTAATACTCGCTTAAATGGTAAAACTTTTGCTTGCGCTTTAGCCGTCACCTTATATCGAATTGGCCCACATTGCATGGTCATAATCGGATGTAACCCGTCTTTTCGTTTTGGAGTAGCTGTTAATCCACAAATAAATTCGGCCTCTGCCTTTTTCAATACTGCTTCAAATCGGAAAGCGGAAATATGATGACACTCGTCTACAATAATTTGCCCGTAATTGCGAACAGCGTCTTTTATTTCCCCTTCATAGTTTAGACTTTGAATGGTTGCAATATCAATGAATCCTTTTGCAGTATTTTTGCCACCACCAATCTGACCAATTTTTCCTGGATCTATATCTAAAAATTGACATAGTTTTTCCTTCCATTGTTCAAGTAATTGTTTCGTATGGACAATTACTAATGTATTAACCTTCCTCTTTGATATTAAAGTAGCTGCTATAACTGTTTTCCCAAATCCTGTTGTTGCAGATAAAATACCATGTCTTCTATTACGCAATTGTTCAGCTGCATCTTCCTGTTGTGCTGTTAATTCCCCCAAAAATTTAACTTCTAATTCTGTTCCATGATTTGTACTGTCATTAATAACTAACTCTATATTATTTTCAGCACATAATTCTTCCAAGCCATCTATACATCCTCTAGGCAAAATGAAATAGTCCTCAAAAATATCAGCACATTTTAGCGTTCTAGGTATCTTATACGTTGAAAGTCTCCGTGATTGTGCTTTATAAAATGCTGGATTACTAAACGTTGCCAACTGAATTAATTTATTTGCGAATTCTCTAGGAAGGCCGTCTTTTTGTATGTAGATCCCATTTTTTAATATAACCTCAAGCTTATGTGGTAAGGGCTGATTAATTTCGGATATCTTTTCTTCGTGTCTTATGTCCTTAACTAAGTTTTCAACTTCAGCTTTGCTCATCTTTCTAACACTCGCTAAATATTCCCACTGATTAGGATACGGTCTAAAATGCTCATCAACAAATACACTATTACTATTTTTACGAGGACCTTTTTGGAGTGGTAAGGCTATTAGATTTCCAAAACCACCTTCAGGTAGTGTGTCCTGACTAGGAAATAATCTGTCGAAAGAAGAAATTCCAGCTTGGTAGCCATTTTCCAATGTCCTTGTAAGAACCATGTTCCCAAGTTTTCTTGCATCTGCAGCAGAAATTGGAACATCAAAGAAAATCCATATATGACAACCATTGCCTGAGCGAGATATTTCCATGCTGGCGGGTACATTCAATTCTTTACATACATTTAGACACACCGATGCATCCTCTTTCCACGCTTTCTTATCAAAGTCTACTGCTAAAAACCAACATGTATTATCTTTTAACAAAGGATATATACCAATGGTTTCCTTTCCATTAAGATGGTTGTAGATGACTTGATTTATCAATGGAATATAGGATTTCCCCTTAACGGCAGGAGAATAACCAACTTTTCCTTCTTCCTTCTGCCACTGTATAGCAAATACATCTTCTCGTCCTTTAAATAAATTATTAAAAATACTAATCCTTTTATCTATTTCCCTTTCTATTTCATAGTGTTTTACGCTAGCTTCATCAGGAAATGGTATATTGTACTTGTTTAAGAGTTTTTTCAAATGGAGATTTTCTTGTTTCAATCGTTCACATTCTTCAAGTGCTAGTTGAAGTTTTATTTTCATTTGTTCCATAGTAGCCCTCTTTTCTAGTTATCATTCTATCAACAATTTTAACTAAAAAAGCGTCAATACATACGATATATATTAATTTTTCAGGAGGAAATATATCATGGGAAAACGAAAGAAGAAACAAAATACCAACACACCTAGACACAAACGACTAAATCGTCCAAGGCGACTTGATGCTGCTAAACATTGGATTCCTAAATATCCTGGTAAAAATCTAGTGAATGGCTACAGCAAGCACTTTGCCGTTAATAAACTATGTGCTGTTAGAGAGTTGGAAATGATAGGTTATAATTTTGACGATAACTATAAACAAAAATTAAAAGATGCGGAGTTGCAAAAGCAAATACAAACGGAACGAAGAAAGGAAGCAAAAAGACAACAGTTTGAAGAAGAACTTTGGGAGGATAGTGATGAAACCTTCGCATTTATTGCAGGATATACGGATAGCGGTGCTCCTTACGGGATTACGTGGGAAGAATGGAATGAGGAGATTATTCCTAAAAAAGAGAGTCGAACGAAGCCAAATAAAGAAATACGGATAAACATCCATGATGATGATTTACCGTTTTAAATACAGGGGAATGAGCAAAATGTAAATCGTGCTCATCCCTCATTTATTTCAATTATTTGGTGCACTGATTTTTTGGGGGTATATTGGGAAAAAATTACTGAAATAACCCCTCCAAATCCACACGAAACCCCTCTACAACACTAGATTTAACAATACCTGTATCCTTTGCAACATCTTTTTGTTGATAATTTCCTGCTTGATCTAATGTGTAAATTTGCACAGAATTTAGTAATGGGTTGACAATCCAATATTCTTTAACACCATTCTGCATGTATAAGTTTAATTTCGTTACCAAATCATGGGATTGATTAGACGGACTTGTGATCTCTATCACCATTGTTGGTGCACCAATATATTTATCTGCCTTCAAACCATCTTTTTCACAAATAACCGACAAATCAGGAATTACTATCTTTTTATCCTCCATGTTGGCGCTACTAAGTTGGATATCAAAAGGAGCGTGGAAAACCTCACATTCTTTACCTTCTAATAATTGAAAAAGCTGCGCATGTAAACGCCCAGAAATACGCTGATGTACAGTAGATGGCGATGTAGCTATATAAACTACACCATCAATGTACTCCAATAATTGATCAGATTCTTCCCTTAGAATATAAAATTCCTCTAATGAAACTTTCCTTTCACTTGGTAAACTCATCTATGAAAAGCTCCTTCCTAAATGAGATTTGCTTTCTACTTTTTATTATATTCCACAACCAACGTACCAACAACTGATATAAAGGTTAATCTTAATAAGTTATCAACTCTCCCCAATTGTGAACTTTGGGAATTTAGTTGTGAACTTCGGCGAAACAATTGTTAACTTCAGCGATTCCTCCGTGAACTTCAGCGAAACCACTGTGAACTTTGGCGAAACGGCAAAATATCAGCAATAAAGTACGATCCCAAACGAGCACAATCTCCAATCACACAAACCCAAAGACCTAAGTGCCAAAAATTATTTCAACCGATAAACCCTCGCCTCATATGGACGAAGCGTTAACTCTAATTCATTCTTCGCATCCGCATAATTACTAATCAATAATTCAGCATCCATGCTCTTAATCTCTTCTGGCAAATTATATACTGCTTCCTCTTCAAATAAATTCACCAAAATCATTACATTCTCATCTTCTAATGTTCTTGTATATGCATAAATCTGGTCATGATTTTCCAAAATGAGCTCATAGCTACCGTACACGAAAACTTGATTCTTACGGCGCAATTCGATTAGCTGCTTATAATAATGATAAACAGAATTTGAATCAGCCAATTCATTTTCCACATTAATTTCTTTGTAATTTGGATTTACTTTTAACCAAGGTTTACCCTCCGAAAATCCTGCATTCTTCTCGTCATTCCATTGCATTGGTGTTCTAGAGTTGTCACGACCTGCTTTCCAGATAACTTCCATAATATCTTGGGTGGATCTGCCCGTTTCTAATGCCTCATTATACATATTTTTTGCTCTAACATCGTTATAATCGTCAATCGAAGGGAAGGCCGCATTTGTCATACCCAGTTCTTGCCCTTGGTAAATAAACGGTGTACCTTGCATAAGGAAATACATCGTCGCAAGTCCTTTCGCTGATTCCACGCGATAAGCTGCATCATTCCCCCAAGTGGAAACAGACCGTGGTTGGTCGTGATTCTCTAGGAATAAAGCGTTCCAGCCCTTACCGTCAAGCCCTTTCTGCCATTTACTTAATGTTTCCTTCAATGCATGAATATCTAAACCATTGTTTGTATCTTTTCCCCAGAGGTCAAGATGCTCGAATTGGAAAATCATATTAAACTTCCCGTTTTCTTCACCAACCCATTCATCTGCCTGGTCCTCATTTACGCCGTTTGCCTCACCAACGGTCATGATATCGTACTTTGCAAATGTATTTTCTTTTAGTTCTTTTAACAGTTTCTGAATACCAGGACGATTCATGTGCCCTTCAAAAGATGAAACATATTTTAAATTATTTGGATTCGGTAAATCTGGGAATCCAGCAATTTTTTTAATATGTGAAATTGCATCTACTCGGAAGCCGTCAATTCCTTTATCAAGCCACCAGTTAACCATATTATATAACTCAGTACGGACTTCGGGATTTTCCCAGTTCAAATCAGGTTGTTTACTGGAAAATAGATGCATAAAATACTCATCCGTATTCTCATCATACTTCCAGGCAGACCCACCAAAAATGGATTCCCAGTTATTTGGTTCCTTACCGTCTTTACCAGGATGCCAAATATAGTGATCACGATACGGGTTATCTTTTGATTTTCTTGACTCAATGAACCATGGATGTTCATCAGATGTATGGTTGATTACTAGGTCCATAATTAATTTCATGTCACGCTTGTGAACTTCATCAAGCAATTCATCAAAATCTTCCATCGTCCCGAACTCATCCATAATATCTTTATAATCACTTATATCATATCCATTGTCGTCGTTTGGTGATTTGTAAATCGGGCTAATCCAAATCACGTCAATTCCTAAGTCTTTTATATAATCAAGTTTGGAAATAATCCCTTGGATATCACCAATCCCATCTCCATTCGAATCCATAAAGCTACGTGGGTATACTTGATATGCAACTGCTTCTTTCCACCAAGTTTTTTTCATGATAGTCCTCCTAGTTGAAACGTAATAATTTACTTTTTTAAAAAGAGAGAAAGCCCATGTATTAGCTTTCTCTTTTACTAACAGAGTCACGATAAATAATATCATGTGGAATAATAATCCGTTTTGCTGGCTCGGATTTGTTTTCTGCCTTTTCAATGAGTGCCTTCGCAGATTGTGCACCCAATTCATAAATATGAATATCAATTGTTGTAAGTGCTGGCCGCGTAATTTCTGATAGATACACATTATTGAAGCTTACTACTGAAATATCCTCTGGCACATTTACTCCAGATTGCTCAAGTCGACTTAGCACGCCTAGACTAATTAAATCATCACTGACAACAATGGCAGTCGGGCGTTTTTCCAGAGCTAAGATACTCTCTACCGCTTCACGGCCACCTGATTTCAGGAATTCGGTATGCAGTTTTTGTTCCTCTATATTCGGTAAACCAGCTTCCTTTAGGGCCGCTTCGTAGCCAGCTTCACGATCAACAGTCACAAATAACTCTCTTGAGCCACCGATAAAAGCAATATATTCATGCCCCTGGTCGATTAAGTATTTGGTAATCTCCTTACCAGCTGTAAAGTTGTCATTATCGACATGTGTAACTGTATTTATATTTTCATATGGTTTTCCGACAATAACATACGGAAAATCCTGTTCATTTAAAAATTCTGTAACTGGGTCATTGATACGAGAATAAAGGAGAATCAACCCATCTACATATCTTCCGAACACCATTCGCCGAACTTCAGACATTATTTCTTCTCCATTTTGCGCACTGGAAAGAACCATTGCATATTCCCTTTCATGTGTGACTGAACCAATGCCCCGTAGGACTTCTGGAAAGAATGGGTTTTGTAATGCTTTGTCAGCCGAAGAAGGTAAGATAACACCAATTGCCTTCGATGATTTCGCTACTAAATTACGAGCATGAATGTTTGGATGATATCCTAATTCACGCATCGTTTTTCGCACTTTTTTCTTTGTATCTTCACTAATTCTAGGGTTATCCGCTAGTACTCTCGAAACCGTAGAGGGTGAAACACCTGTTGCTTTCGCTATATCCTTAATCGTTACCATCATTTTCACCCTCTATCACATATTTAACTTTTATTCTACTAAAGAAATAATCGGGTTGTCACTGCATTTTACTCCATTTATGAAAACTTCCTGTTCATTGTTCCTACCTATGATATGAACGTCTATTTTTTCATATGGCGGGATATAGTTCCCCTCAATATTGATAATATCAATTTTGAGCTGTTCAGATGTGGAAACGACTTCTATCTCTAATTCATGATAGTTACCATTTTCATAGTCAAACGTCTCTCCATCATCATCATAAAATGTGAATCTGTAAGTATTATCTAAACCTGGATAAACATTCATTGTTACATTTTTCGTTTCTTTATCTTTATTAGAACTCCAACTGCCTTGCATGATTGCTGTACCTTTTCTAATAAATATTGGTAAGTCTTTAAGTTCAGCATGTACCAGATGCGTTTTACTTCCTTCGTATACTTCTCCTGTTGAAAATTCTACCCATTCTCCTTCAGGTAGATATACAGCACGATCGGTTACAGAAGGTGCAAGTATCGGTGCAATGACAACATTATCACCAATCATGAATTGATCGTTTAAGTTATACGTCTTCTCATCTTTAGGATATTCCATCAATAAAGGACGCATCACAGGTAAGCCACTCTTGCTTGCCTGATAAAACAGCGAATAAAGCTGTGGCATCCACTCATAGCGCATTTGAATATATTTCTTCATGATTTTCTCATATTTCCCACCAAATTGCCATGGTTCTTGATAAACCGTTCCAATCGCTGAATGATTTCGGAAAAATGGTGTAAACGCCCCGACTTGCATCCAACGTGTTAATAGTTCGGCATTCGTGTCATGAGCAAATCCACCAACATCTGGTCCAGTAAAGGCAACACCTGACAACCCAAGATTCATCACCATAGGAATGGACATTTGTAAATGCTCCCAGAAACTTCGGTTATCACCAGTCCAAACAGAAGCATAGCGTTGAACACCAGCATACCCCGCTCGTGTTAATAAAAATGGACGTTTGCCATTTAGTTGCTCTCTTAAACCTTCATACGTTGCTTTTCCCATAAGAAGGCCATATACGTTATGAAGTTCACGATGTGTTCTTGGTTCTCCATCATTATAATGCATTACTTCTAAGTCCATCGTTTTCGTTTCATTAAAAACAGCTGGTTCATTCATATCATTCCAGATACCCTCAACACCAAGATCCGTGTAATAAGCATGTTTATCGCCCCACCACTTACGAACCTTTTCATCTGTAAAATCAGGGAAAGCACTATCCCCAGGCCATACCTCTCCAAAATAAATATTTCCTTCGATATATTTACAAAACTGATCTTCTCTGATTCCTTCTTGATAAATCGGGTATTCTGGATCCTTTTTCACACCTGGATCAACAATTGGCACAATGCGAATACCCATATCTCGTAAATCAGCAATTAATTTTTCTGGATTAGGAAAGCTTTCCTTATCAAATGTAAATACACGATACCCATTCATATAGTGAATATCTAGATGGATCACATCAATCGGAATATCTCGCTCAATAAAGTTCTTAGCAAGTTCGCGTACTTCCGCTTCTGTTTCATAACTATACCGTGATTGGTGATATCCGATGGCCCATTTTGGTGGTAATGGAATTCTCCCGGTTAAGTGTGTATATTGTTCAAGTACCTCTTTCGGAGATGGGCCAGCCATGAGATAATAATCAACTTGTCCACCTTCTGCAGAAAAGGAGTAGTAATCCTCATCTGATTTCATATCAAATACGGTACGGAAAGTATTATCAAAAAAGATACCATGTGCCTTACCATTTCGTAATGTCATAAAATATGGAATGGACTCATACAATGGATCTGTCTCTGGATTATGCGGAGCAAATACGTCTGAGTTCCACATTTCATATTTTTCTCCACGTTTATCAAGATGGCCAGTTTTCTCACCGAACCCATAGAAATGATCTGCCTCATCCATTTCTTTGAACACAGTAACTCTTCCATTTTCCTGGTAAGTTATGCCCCGCTTACCTTCTGAAACGATTGTTCTACCTTGTCTATCTTTTACAGTTAATCGAAATGGTGCTTTTTCTATATGCAATGAGAGTTGGTTTGTTTTCAGTTCGAATAATTCACCCATTAATTCTTCCGTAACTACTACATCTATAGGTGTGGAAATAACGGTTTGTGAGTCTTTTAAATTTGGCATTACATGTTGGTTCATTACAATTCGAACAATCGATTCTGTGTAAAATTGAATTGCAACCTCTCCGTTTTCGCAATGAAATTGATATACGTTATCTTTTATTGAATAGCTTTTAAGATTACCAACACTGCGATAAATGACGGCTTCTGAGTTAGTTCCTTTACCAGGATGAATGGCAAAGCTAGTATCTTCTAGCACCTTAATCCCCTCCTATTTATTTAGCCTTTAATACCACCAGCAGTTAGGCCAGATACGAAATATTTTTGTAAGGATAAGAATAGAATCGCAATTGGAATCGCAATTAAAATACTACCTGCTGCAAACATCGTAAACTCACTTCCATATTGACGTGAAACGAGTTCATACAAGCCAATTGCTAACGTATATTGTTCCGGTTGACGCAGGATAACTTTTGCCAATATAAAATCAGTAAATGGTATAATGAATGAATTTACCGCTACGACGGCAATCATTGGTTTTGCTAATGGCATAACAATTTGCCAAAAAATACGGAAGTGACCAGCACCATCCATGCGTGCACTTTCATCAAGCTCTTTTGGAATGGAATCAAGATATCCCTTCATTAGCCATGTATTCATCGGGATTGCACCACCGACATAAATTAAAATTAAGCCAAGATGGGTATTAATTAATCCCGTAACATTTGCTAATACAAAGATAGCTATTAATGCTGCAAAGTTAGGTATCATCTGTAAGATAAGGAAAGTCATCAAACCATTTTTACGACCGACAAAACGGTATCTTGAGAATGCATAAGCCATCAAACTTACCGTAATTACGGTTGAAAGCATTGATATAACACTCACTTTAATCGTGTTCCAATACCATGTTAGGTAGAGACTTTCGTTAGGGTTAAAAATTTCTTTATAATGATCCCATGTAGGATTCTCCGGAATAATACTAGAACTTGTTAAACTTGTACCAGGGGTAAGTGATGCACCAAACACCCAGACAAGTGGATATATAATAATTACTGCCATGATGGCAAAAACTAAATACGTTAATGTTAATCTGATTATTTTCGATCTTTTCATATTCATATCACATCATATCCTCTTCTTGGAATGACTTCGTTCTTCTAAATTGCCATAATGCAACTGCAATTACGATAGCTGACATAATCATTGTGATTGCTGCTGCCATACCGTATTGCTGTGTAGTCATCGTTAAGTCGTAAATCCACGAAATTAGAATGTCGGTTCCACCAGCATTTTGTCCTGGCATTGCAGGTCCACCACTATTAAATAGGAAGATAACATTGAAATTATTAAAGTTAAATGTATATTGCGTAATTAATATTGGTGCAATCGAGAACATTACGAGTGGCAATGTTATTTTTCTAAACTTCTGTAAGCCATTTGCTCCATCAATTGTTGCTGCTTCATATAATTCACCAGGTATTGATTGAAGAACTCCAGTTACCATTACGAAAATAAATGGAAAACCTAACCATGTTTGAATCATGATTAAAGCAATTCGGGTAAACATTGCATCTGTCATCCAAGGTAGTGGATCAATTCCTAGGAAATTTAGAATCGTTGTATTAATTACCCCGAACGATTCATTAAACATACCTGAAAAAATTAGAATGGATACGAAAGCAGGTACTGCCCATGGTAAAATTAAAATTGTACGGATAATGGCTTTTCCTTTTAAGTCTTTCTGATTAACAAGGATAGCTAAAAATATTCCTAGTGCAATTTGTAATGTCGTAGCCCCAAACGTCCATATAACAGTCCAAGCAAATACACTTAAGAATGTTTCTCTCCATACATCTAGCGTAAACAAATCAATAAAATTTTGGATTCCAACCCAATCTGTTAATTGCGCGGGCCAAGTATGATACAAATCATAATTTGTAAATGCGAGTAAGAGCACAAAAACAATCGGCAGGATTACAACAAATAATAGAAGAAGGAAACCAGGAGATAACATTAAATAAGGAAATCCGCTGTCAATCAGGTTATGGTATTGTTCGCGAACTGAATTTAGTTTTTGCCCCATATCCCTTTTTTCACCATTTTTGTATGCGTCACGTAAGTTAATAATCATTACAATTACGGCCAAGGCCAATAGAATAAACGCAATAATTCCATATACCATTAAGAAAACAGAATTATCCCTAGGAACTTGGGTACCAAGTGTAAAAATCCCCCATAATCCGATATCAATAAAATCCCAAAATGCGATAACAAATGAGAAACCTAATATTAGAAAAAGAAAACCTTTAAGATATTGGCGATTATAAAATTGACCTAAACCTGGGATAATCGATAAAATAGTAGCGATTTTCCGGTGGTTGGATGTATATTCATTACTCATTGAAAGAGACTCCCCTCTTTAAACGCTTTACTAGTTTGTTAGTAAAACAATTAAACTTTAATTAAGTGTGGGAAGTACCTAGAGAGATACTTCCCGATTTTTGTTAATTAATTTCCACCGTGATTCATTTGGATATTTTGAATCATAAGTTCAACAGATTGATCAAGTGCTTCTTTTGCTTCTGCTTTATCTGTTGCTACTGTTTGAACAGCTTGTTTAATTGGATCCCAAACTTCTGCCATTTCAGGAATTGATGGCATCGCTACAGCAACTTTTGATTGTTCCATTACAGCTGCAGCTCCTTCGTTTTCAGCAACCCATTCTTCATTTTCAAGAAGTGAAACTAGTGGAGGAATTTCTCCAGTTAACTCATAGCGTTTTGTTGCATTTTCTTCATTTGTAATAAATTCAACAAATGTTTGTGCCCAATCTTTGTTGTCACTAAAGTTTGTGACGAACCAACCTTTCACACCCATGTACGTACCAATTGGCTCACCATTTGGTAATGATGGCATTGGTGCGATTCCAATATTAATTCCTGCATCTTGGTAATCTTTGAACGCCCATGGTCCATTTTGTACAGCAAATGCTTTGCCTTCTTTGAATAATCCATTCATTTGGTCATTAGAAGTTTCACCAATAATACCTCTTGGGAATAATCCTTCTTCATACCAAGTATCCATATATTCAAGCGCTTCTACACCTTGTTCATTATTTAAACCGATATCTGTAGGTTCATCGCCAAATACATAGCTTCCAAATCCATGGAAGATCCCGTGACTATGATAGAAGTCATCCCACAATCCTAAGAAACCATAATTTTCACCATCATGTGCTTCTTTTGATAACTCAAATACTTCATCCATTGTTGCTGGAACTTCAGGTAGCAAATCTTTGTTGTAGATAAATACAGTTGTTTCAGTTGCTTTTGGTAATCCATATAATTGTCCTTCATATTCAAAAGCATCAACAGAAGACTGTGTATACTGACTTAAAACTTCATCACTTACTTCAAGTGGTGAAATGTACCCTTTAACTACGGATGGGCCAACACCATCATGTGACATCGTTACAACATCTGGAGCGTTTTCTGTATTTCCGTCTAACGCTAGATTTTCTTGTATTTCAGTTATGTTATATTCTACATACTCAATCTCAATCCCATATTCCTCTGTAAACTTCGCTGCTGCATCTTCCAATGCTGCACCTTTATCTTGGTCTTCCCATACAATTAATTTCTCAGGTTTGTCTGTTTCTGTTGTAGCTGCATCAGAGCCTGTCTCATTTTCTGACCCAGTTTCTGCAGGTTCATCATCAGGACCACACGCTGCAAGTAAACCCACAATCAAAATAATCGCAAGTAAAGATAAAATACCTTTTTTCATCTAGTAAACCCCCTAGGATTTTTATAAAGTGTCAATGTATGCGCATACCAAGGAAAACGTTTGCACTAACATTGCACCTCTTATTATACATTTTTTAAAACAAACGTCAACAAAAAAGTAAACGGTTTCCAACATTTACTACTCTATCATAATAGCGTTGGTTACGCTTACTCAGTATTTCCATATCGTATTGGTTTCAAAGATAAGTAGTTAGTCTTTGGGTTAAATAGTTACAAAAAAGAACCTTATTGCACAAACGTTTGCATTAGGTGCCTGTCACTTGTCAGTTTATGTAGAACTTTGTCGTTTTATTCAAAAACCAATTAGTGGCAGGCGTGGTGGGTTATACGAGCTCTTTTATTGTGAGGACATACATTGCATGTGACCATGTTAATGGCATTACCCATGCTGGTTGGTTCGTTTCTTTGTCAATTTGTTCTGGCATTAATCCTAAATGATTCGCATGTTCTGTTGTCCAGCTAAACAGTTCGATTGCTTTATCCTTTTTTCCTGTTCTAAATTTGTAAATAGAAAGCCATAATGTTGAGATTAACCATGGATTTCCACCAATATAGACATCTCCAGGAAATCTCTCAACTCCTCCAACTATTTTCGATGTACAGGTTAATTCGATTACGTTCGCTGTTTTTATCATTTGCTCGTCCGTTTCCTCTATCATCTCAAATGGATAAGACAATCCAAGTAAGGAGATATCTGGAGTTAAGTCTTCATATAAAATATAGTTCTTAACACCTTTCTCGTTCTCAGTGATAGAAACTTTTTTCCCTGCTTCCTTTGCTTCTTCGTATTGACCTTTTGTTAGGCTTAATTTTAATGATCGATTAAAATGATCTTTTTCATCATTCCATCCCTTTGTTATAACTGCTTCCTTCATTTTCTCTGCTTGCTTACGGTACGCTTCTGCTACGTCTAGCTCGCCTTCAACTTTCGCAATAGAAGCTGCTCCCATTAGCCCGCCATATACAGCTGCTGTAGAGTATAAATGCTCGCCTTCGCGTTTTTCCCATAAATCTTTTGAAGGCATCGGAAGACCAGTCTCTAAATCCACAAAAGAAACCAAGAAATCTGCTGCTTTTTTCACACTTGGCCAGATTTCTTTACGGAATGCTTCATCTTTCGTTTGTTGGTAATGCTGGTTCATACCCCATACAATGGAACCTGTTTCATCGATTTGGATGCCCCATGTTGGTGCCAACACACCATCTGTATAGTGTCTTTGATCCCAGTACCCTTCTGGATTTTGGGTTGTAAGAACGAATCGGTAAAACTTACTAACCGAATCATGGTATCCTGCTGCGTCAACAGCTGATGCGATAAATGCAGCATCTCTCCCCCAACAATAGGCATAACCGCCAGAGTAATCATAATCCTCATCCACTTCAGGTCCAGCTATAAATGCACCTGTTTCCTTGTTTTGTAACAAGTGGAAAGTTAATATCGAGCGCTTGTATAAATCATTTACTACCTTATCCGGTATGTTTCGTTTTTCTCTTTTATCTAAAATCATATGCCAATAATTTGTTGTTGCTTCTCTTAACGTTTTTTCCCCAGTTTGTTTTGCATTGTCGACAAGAATTGCGGCTTCTTCCTCTGAGCTAGCTAAGCTAATGAAGAAAGAAACCTTCCTCGACTCACCAGGTGGGATTGACCCAAGATCAATTGTAAAAACACCTTCTGAATCATTTAGTATTTCCCTACCTTCAAGATTATTTTGCATTAGCTGTTCAAAAGCCTTTCCAGCTTGATAACTGGTAATTTGCGCTGAAGCAGCTATCACCATCGCCGTATCTCTGTAATAGTGGCTTAGTCTGTCATTACGTACATCAAACATTGTTGTTTGAAATCTACGTTGACTTTGTAAGCTTGAATCGGAAAAATATACAAAAGTAGGCTTTTTCTCTACAGAAGAAATATTTTTAATCATAAAGTCCCTCACCCAAACATCTTGATTAGGTAATACGTAATCTAGTTGCTCTATGTTATATATTTCATTGTTGTGGTTCGTTTGTAAAATATTCGTATCCTCGATATATGCTTGCTCATGTTGATAAGCATCTTCATGAAAAAAATGAATATCTGATTCATCTTCCGTGACAAATCCAGCCCATTGCCGATTTACTTGATCCAATCCATCTATTCTCGGCCATGCCAATCGTTGGATTTCCCCATTTTTGGTGAGGCCTAAAAGCATCCTCCCATTCCCGATAATTCCGTCAATTAAATAAGGTTTTTTACGCATTCTTTTTCCCTCAATTCTCGGTGCAAAAGTATAGTTAGATTGCAAATTTCCTGCAAGCGTTTTCCCCCGGAATGATACCAACTCTAACAAAACTTGTCAATGCGGTACCAATGCGGTGCCTGTCACTTGTCGAAAAATCTTTTACTCTCTCCAATCATCTGACATGCTTGTTTAGCTAATTCACGACAGCGCTCTACATCAGCCTGATCTGGTTCTAAATCAACCTTTAACCTTACTGGTACAAGTTTTGCACCCAATTCACGAAGACGTTCATACATGATATCCACGGCCCCACCATACACATCATAAAATGAATCACCTGACCCAAACACAGCAAATACCCTACCTTTAAGATCAACAAAGTCTAATTGCTCATAAAAATCTTCTACTTCAAATGGTAACTCGCCATTTGTCCACGTATAGATTCCTAAAAGGACAGTATCATATTTTGTTATTTCATTAGCGTTAACATTATCTATGTCAAAATCTTTCATAGTAACTTCATGGTTCTGTTTTCTTATATATTCCGCTATTGTCTCAGCCATTAATTCGGTATTACCTGTTGCACTCGCATATAAAACCAGTACCTTCCCCATCGTAACACTCCTAACATCTTTTTTCATTTGACTGTTTTCAAAAGGGCTGTTGCTTCTTTAAAGATATGAGCTGCAAGGTAAAATATATAAATTGTGAAGTAACAATCGAACTTAGAAAAATTTCTTGCTTGTACTCTCAAGTTCAAAAGGAGCTCTCAAGATTAAAATAGAGCAAAGTTCTCTTAAAATGAACTTGATAACCCTTCTCAAGATTAAAATAGAGCAAAATTCTCCTAAAATGAACTTGATAACCCTTCTCAAGATTGAAATAGAGCAAAATTCTCCTAAAATGAACTTGATAGGCCTTCTCAAGATTAAAATAGAGAAAAATTCTCCTAAAATGAACTTGATAACCCTTCTCAAGATTGAAATAGAGCAAAGTTCTCTTGAAATGAACTTGATAACCTTTCTCAAGATTGAAATAGAGCAAAATTCTCCTAAAATGAACTTGATAACCCTTCTCAAGATTAAAATAGAGCAAAATTCTCTCGAAATGAACTTGATAACCTTTCTCAAGATTAAAATAGAACAAAATTCTCTTCAAATGAACTTGATAAGCCTTCTCAAGATTGAAATAGAGCAAAATCCTCTTGAAATGAACTTGATAACCTTTCTCAAGATTGAAATAGAGCAAAATTCTCTTGAAATGAACTTGATAACCCTTCTCAAGATTAAAATAGAGCAAAATTCTCTTCAAATGAACTTGATAAGCTCTCTCAAGATTGAAATAGAGCAAAATTCTCTTGAAATGAACTTGATAACCCTTCTCAAGATTGAAATAGAGCAAAGTTCTCTTGAAATGAACTTGATAGGCGCCGTTTATGGGAATTTCCCAAAGTAGTGCTACCTCGCATTTATATCATTAGCAACAACCAATATGAAAATTAACCTTACTCCCATTTTAATCGATAATGATTCTCATTATCAAAGAGAATGCATCACATAATAAAAATTAAAATAAAATTATGACAAAAAGTGTCACATTGTATATAATAAACACAAAGTTACCTAAGAAATCTTTATGTCCTTCGTATTAGATGGCACTGTAGTACCTTCTTGCCAACAAAAAAAGGAACCAAAAAAGGCTCCTTCTTAATGTATTTCTCCAATTTTCACTTGTGCTCTAAATACTGTCTTTTGACTTTCTTCGTTTACACCTTCAATATATAGCTTATTCGAACCGGTAGCTGAAGTATCTATATTTAAAATAATTACATCTCCAGGTAATGCTTCGTTAATAAAATTCACTTCAATTGTTTTTGCACCCATTCTCTTATGGGCTTCAATAGGAAAACAATCCATAATAAAATCAACATATTTTGAATTATTTAGGTATCCATTAAAATCAACGTCACTATACCCAATTACCCGTTTGTATGCAGTCTCCATTATACCTGTGTTTTTTAACTTACCTAATTTACTATCAATTGCTCTTTCCTCAATAGGTGACGGATAATTAAGCGATATCGAACTGGCACGCTTTAACTTTCTTTCCTTTTTATCCATCACTACCCATGCAGAAATAGCTCGAACAATGACTTCACCATTCCGATCACGCACAAGGTAATCCCGATCAAATTCCAATCTTTTCGGTTCTAATGGCCAGGTCTCTATCGTAATATCTTCATCCCATTTAGGTAGTCTCGCAATATCCACACGTATTCGCATCAATATCCAAAGTGCATTATGCTCCTTTTCTAATAAATCAATTCCAGCACCAAGATTAGCTGCGGCTTCACTTGCAATATCCTGGAAATAACTAAATAACACGCTTAATTTAAGATCTTTTTTAAAATCAACATCTCTAAGATCAATATGGTATTTCTTCTTAAATAAGGTAACAGCTTCCATATGTACGCCTCTCTCACATCGATAGTATATTAATTACTCTCTTTATTTTAATCGATTAGGAGCCTGGCACTCAAGAAATAGGATGTGTTTCCTATAGTAGTTCCTATTGAATCATTAGAAATAAGAATGTATGGGGATACTCCTTTCGCCCCCTATGTAGGAGAATAGAATTAGAAAGTAATTTCGGGTAAGGGGCAAAATACTAGACTAATCACTAATGCTCTATACTAACGCAACAACTTTTATCTGAATCATTAAAAGACGACAGGAGGTTTTACAATGATATTACTTATTGATGACTCCAGATTTATGCGAAATTGGTTAAAGAATATCGTAGAGCAGCATGGCTATACTACAATTGAAGCCTCAAGTGGAGAGGATGGCATTAGGAAATATCATACATTAAAACCAGCTATCGTTATCCTTGATATTACCTTGCCTGATATGGACGGAATAACCGTTTTAAAGAGAATAATAGAAATTAATTCAAATGCAAAAGTAATCATGTGCTCCGCGATGGGGACAAGGAACAACATGATTACAGCACTACAAATAGGTGCAACAGATTTTATCGTCAAACCACACTTTGATAATTTAGTTTCCATTATTGATCGTATGAAAGAATCAGAAGTTATCTCAAGGTAAAGTAAGGTACAACAGAAATGTTTACTGATTGTACCTGCTAAAGTATCGGAATGGATGTCGGGAGGCCATTCCAGTTAGGGGGAGTTCACATGGAAAAAAAGTTATTTGATCGGTTTAAAAGAAAAGGGATATCAACGATTTTCTCAAATCAATCTACTCCTATACAGGATGGGGATGACTTACTAAGTTATTACGCATCATTGGCACTCTATCATCCAGATATCATTTTAGTATTCTCACCAAATGGGCAGATTGTCTCACAAAATAGAGATAGCATTCGTAAAATATTAGGTTTCTCACCTGAGCAGGGTACAGATTTCAAAAGAAGCATGCCGCCTGAAACATACGATATGCTTCATCTAGCATTTAAACAAGCATTAAAAGGAAATGCCGAACGACTAGAGGTCAATTTACCAACAATCTATGATGAACTTATTTATCTATCTACAACCTTTATCCCGATAAAAGCGAGCGACAATGTTGTTGAAGGGGTATATATTTTAGTCCAAAATATTACGGAGAAGGTGGAACTACGACAAACGTTATTGATTCGTGAAACCCATTTAAATACTGCCCAAACGGTAGCTAAAGTTGGCAGCTGGGAATATTTAATCGCAGAAGATAAACTAACTTGTTCCGACAACTTTTACGATATATTCGGAATTGACAAGACAGTCGCATTACCAATGAATTCAACTTATGAACTCGTTCATCCAGATGATTATGGTACCACATGGGATATCATGAGTGAATCGCTGCAAAAAGGGACTGGCTATACTGCGGATTTTCGCATCCATCATGGAAAGACTATGCAAGTCCGTTACCTTAGGGTTCAGGCAGAAACGATTAGAAAAAATGAGAAACCCTATAAATTAGTAGGCGTTATTAAAGACAATACAGAACAGAAACTACTTGAATTAAAATTGACGGAAACGAATAATCGTTTGATCCATATTTACGATAATTTATCCATCGGTATTTGGATGAGAGAAAAGATTGATGGGAACATTGTTTTTGCTTCTAAAGGAATAGAAGATATTTTACAAATCCCTTTAGAAAAGCTTTATAAAGAACCAGATTACTGGATGAATATGATTCTCCACTCTCATCGTCAAGAGGTTTTTAAAGCGTTTAAACGATTACGAAACGGCGAAAGGATACAAGTGAAATATCGTATAAAAAGCGGGGATGGAAAAACGAAATGGTTAGCGGAAGAAACAATACCTTGGGTAGATGAAAATGGCGAGATAACGAATTTATTTGGAATGGTTATAGACATAAGTTCCGAAATTGAAATGCAGGAAAGATTACAATACATTGCGAGTTATGATAGCTTGACCGCACTACCGAATCAGAAAACCCTTTATGAAAAAATAGATAAACTGTGTGAAAATAATCAGCCATTTGCTTTACTGTATCTAGACCTAGACCGATTAAATGTTATAAATGATTCGCTAGGTTATCATGTTGGTGATGAACTACTTATTCGTGTTACAAATCGACTCACCCAGGCTCTTCCAGAAAGCGGATTCCTTTCTCGTATTAGCAGCAATGACTTTGTTATTCTAATAAAGGACTATGCATCTAAAGATAGCTTATTTCAGTTTGCCGAAGATATAATAACACGTATCCAGAAGCCAATGACAATAAAAGAATTTGACTTACAAGTTACGACGAGTATGGGAATTAGTTTCTTCCCAGAGGATGGCAGGGATAAACTAACGTTACTAGAAAATGGACATACTGCCTTATTTCATGCCAAGAAGCATGGGAAAAATAATTATCAAATTTATTCTAACTCGAGAGACATCTCTTCTTACAAGAAATTCATCCTGGAAAAGGATATGCGAAAAGCGTATGTCAATGAGGAGTTTGAAATCTATTATCAACCTCAAGTAAATGAGAAAGGTATTCTTCAAGGTGCTGAAGCGTTATTACGTTGGAACCATCATGACTGGGGACTAATTTCACCTGGAGAATTCATCCCATTAGCCGAAGAGAATCATTTAATTAACAATATAGGTGACTGGGTTATCCGAAAAGTTTGCGCCCAACTAAGGGATTGGAAGGATAAGGGGTATACACTCCGCCCAATTGCAGTTAACCTGTCCCCTATTCGCTTCATGAAAAAGGGATTAGTAGAATTAGTAAAAGAACAACTAGAGATTTATTCCATTCCAGCAAGATACTTGGAATTTGAAATAACAGAAGGATCTAAACTAAAGAGCGAAAATAGCGTTCTAACCGCTCTAAAAGGATTAAAAGAACTTGGAGTAAAAATAGCAATTGATGATTTCGGTGTTGGCTATTCCTCCTTAAGTTACTTGCAAGAATTCCAAGCAGATACGATTAAAATCGATCGGAGTTTCGTTCAAAATCTTAGCCCAGAAAACAAAACAGAAAATGCAATTGTTTCTACTGTTTTACATCTTGCAAAGGGACTCGACATGAAGGTCGTTGCAGAAGGTGTAGAGGAGTACGATCAATACCTTTTCCTTAAACAAAAGGAATGCGACATTTTCCAAGGTTATCTATTTTCTAAACCTATTCCATTACGGCAATTTGAAAAAATACTAAAAGTAGGATATATCAAATTAAACGTTCAGAAACGGACTTTTTCCAAGGAGAACGAGCGTAGAGAATCCTTTCGCTTTGATTTCCCTTATCCTCTACTCGGTGAAATGAAGATACTAGAAGTAAATAATCGGAAAGTAAATCTAGGTTCTGCAAAAATATTAATCGAGAATTTAAGTATTGGCGGACTAAAAGTTTTGTCTACATTAAGGCTGCCGATTCATACGAACATGAAATTCAATTTTACTTTTCAGATTATGAATGAAACCTTTCATTTATCTGGTACATTCGTTTGGAAAAGCCAATCAAAAGAAGAAACGTTCTTTTATGGTATTGCATTCGATACAACTGAACAAGAACAGAACAGGCTAGCTGAGATTATCAATAAAATGACTGTATTGAGTAACTTAAACCAAGAAATTCCAAATACAACGTTTATTTATGAAAATACGTATGCATACTTGCGTAAAAATCCATTATAAAACTCGGTAGTCTGTTCCTTAGTTATTCATAGTAGGTGATATATAAATGATGAGATATAAAAGAGATGAAGCATTTCGTTACGTTTTTGGCACACCATTAGATGCGCTTTTTCAAATTGTTAGAATCGATGACGATCCAGTGAAAACGTCTGATGGTATTGCTAAGATTATTGACCTTAGCCCAGAAGGTGCGAAACTTCACTTAGAATTAAACATACCAGAAGTTGAGCATAAAGAAATTATATTACGGGTCATATTTCAAATAAATGATAAGGAATTTAATCTTATTGGAAAAATTATGTGGAAGCGGCAATTTGGAAACACCTATGATTATGGGATACATTTTGACATGGAAGAAGAAGTTCAAGAATCGTTAATTGTACAACTGAAAATTATCGCTAAGAATGAAGTTGCACATACGCATTAAGGGGAAGGAGATGGATAATGAATCAGTTGAGTCAACTTTCAATGACTAAAATAATATTGGATGGAATACAAGATATTGTATTTTTAATACGTGTGGAGGAAGAGTTTTCCTTTTATTATGAATTTATCAATCGCGCAGCAATAGATAGCACAATATTAACAGTGAAGGATATTGAAAAGAAAATTACGGACATATATCCTCTTGAAACAGCGAATTTCTTATGTGAACAATATAGAGAAGTTGCAACAAGCTTGAGCGTTTTGACTTACAAAGATTCTTATCTTACTCCATCTGGTGTGCGCCACTATTCAGAAACAACGTTAACACCTTTGACGAATGAGGAAAACAAGTGTACACATATTGTCGCTGTCGTTAAAGATGTAACGGATAGAAAACTGGCAGAATTGGAGTCAAAGAAATCAACAGAGCGGTTACATGAGAGCAAGCAAAAATATCAATCTCTCTACAAATATAATTTAGATGCCATTATTTCGCTTAATTTAGACGGATATATTGAAAACGCAAACCTTGCAGCGGAAAAGATCCTTGGATATAGCCGTGAAGAACTGAAGCAAAGGCATTATTGTGATTTTGTTCCTACCGATGAGGATATAATGCTTGTTCAGAAAAATTTCCAACTAGCTATCCGTGGTGCTGCACAGGATTTCCCAGTGAAAGTTAATGATAATCTTGGAAATCCAATTCATGTCGTTACTAAGTTTACGCCAATTATTGTAGACAAGAAAGTTACGGGTATTTACGGTATTTTCAAAGATATATCTGATCATATTGATTTATTGAAGAAGTTAACGGAAAGTGAAGAGCGTTTCCGAATAATCGCCGAAAACGCCCATGTGCTTATTTCCTTAATTAATCCCAATGGGGAAATGACCTACGTATCTCCTTCTTATAAGGAAATACTTGGCTTTGACTATTATGAGTATGAAGGACAATCACTCTTCTACAATGTATTTCCAGATGATGTTGAAGCTTTAAAAGAGGCGATGAATACCTCCATTGCGAGTGGGAAAACATGTAAAATTCAATTCAGACAGCGCCATAAAACGAAAGATTGGATTTGGTCTGAAATGGTTGGAACACCAGTATTTGATGATGAAAATCAGTTAGAGCATATCGTTGTGCTAACAAGGGATATAACACCAGAAAAGGATTACGAGACACGACTGAAGTATTTTGCACTACATGATACGTTAACAGGCTTACCAAATCGCCGTTTATTTAATATACGCTTGTCTGAAGCTGTGAAAGACTTCCAAGAAAATGGGAATAAGCTTGCAGTCCTGATGATGGATATGGATAATTTTAAACAGATTAATGACACCTATGGACATGATATTGGGGATAAAGTGATTGATGCATTCGGAAGACGAATCTGTAAATGTATTGATGAGAAGGATATGGTGGCAAGGCTTGGTGGAGATGAATTTGTCGTCTTATTACCAAATGTTAAATCAATCAACAATGCAATAATGGTTGCAAAAAAAGTAGAGATACTGATGGAACAACCTTTAAAAATTGATGACATGCACATCGACCTGAAGACGAGTATTGGAATCTCCTACTCAATATCAAATGAAACTTCAACCCATACCATACTAAAAGAAGCCGATAAAGCGCTCTATATCGCCAAAGACGCAGGCAAAAATACGTATAAAATATTTTAATCTTCTTTTAACGGTGCCTGTCACTTATCGATTTATGTCGACAAGTGACAGGCATTTTTTTACTCTTATCCTCTTTAGAGCGATGACACCCTCTCTCTTCTACCACTTTACCTAACCTTCTCCTTCAAAACGTCCATGGCCATCATCATCCCTTATAATCACGAAACAGCCGAAGTCCAAATTGGATTCCGGCTTTTCATTTCTAACCTATATCATCTATATCTCCATCATTAGCGCTATAGCACCGTAAGCAAGGCCTGTACACGTAGGCACCCATACTAATTCACTTTCTGATACAATTTATGTTTCCCACTTAATTCCTTGTAATGGTCTGCTTGGTTCGTATAGGCAATTGTTTCTTTATCACCAAGACCGAGAATTCCGAACATACCTAAACTCTCATAGAAAAGCTGATGTACTTTTGCTTGTAATGTTTTATTAAAGTAAATGAGTACATTTCGGCATATGATAACATGAAATTCGTTGAAAGAACGATCTGTAACAAGATTGTGCTGGGCAAAAACAACATTCTTCGTTAGACATGGATTGAATCGTACACCATTATTTGTCGCCGTGTAATACGCTGAAAAAGCATCTTTTCCTCCAGCTTGTAGGTAATTACTTGTATATTTCTTCATATTATCAAGCGGATAATAACCGTTTTTAGCAATTTTTAACACATCTGCATTGATGTCTGTTGCATAGATTTTCGTTTTATCATACAATCCTTCTTCTTTCAGCAGGATTGCCATTGAATATATCTCTTCACCCGTTGAACAGCCAGCATGCCAAATCCGAATGGAAGGATAGGTGCGTAGTAATGGTACGACCTTCTCCCGAAATTGCCCAAAGAACAGGGGGTCACGGAACATCTCTGTTACATTGATTGAAAAATCGGCCATTAAACGCTGCACACAGCTGGTATCATGTAATACCTTATCCAATAATTCGAGAATGCTAGATACCTTCTCAGCTTCCACCCGATGCCATATCCTTCTCCTTATCGATTGGTAAGCATAATCCCTATAATCGTATCCATACCAATCATAAATTCCTTGCAAAAACAATTCAATTTCTAGTTTTTCAAGGTACTCGAGCGAATCCATTTCAGTTACATTTCTATCAACCATTTTCCTCGTTTTTCCCTTCCAAGTCGAATAACCAAACCTTGATTAAGGAGATTAGCTGATCTGTATCCACTGGTTTAACAATATAGTCTGATGCTCCACTGGACAAACTCTGCTCACGATCCCCGATCATCGCCTTAGCGGTTAGAGCAATAATTGGGTGATTTTCATAGGCTGGCATTTCTCGTATCCGCTGCATTGCTTCATACCCATCCATTTCAGGCATCATAATATCCATAATGATAAGGTCAATCGATACATCTTCTTCTAATATTTTTAAAGCTTCCATCCCATTTTCCGCAAAACGAATATCCATTCCGGAATGCTCCAGAATACTAGATAGCGCATAGACATTACGTACATCATCATCAACTAACAGGATCTTTTTCCCCTGAAGTTCTACCGCTTCTATGGGCTCCTTGGTCAACGCTTTATGAGAATTACGTTCATCAGGATTTACATCATTCAAATATAATGCCAGTTCTTCTTTTAACCTTCTTGGAGAATGCTGGTCCTTAATAATAATCGTGTGTGCATATTGATTTAGGAAATATTCTTCTTCAAGGGTAACGTCTTTTCCTGTATAGATGAAAACTTTCAGATTTTGATTTTCTTTTTTATCACTCATTTTTTCTAGCAAATCAAACCCAGAAGTATCCGTTAATCCTAAATCGAGGATTAAACAGTCATATTTATTTCGTTTTAACTCACCAATTGCTTCCTTACCTGATGAGACAGCTTTCATAATAACGTCCATATCCCCGATTAACTCCATTAGACTATTCCGTTGGTTCGAATCATCATCAACAATTAATAATCGCTTAATATGGCTATATTCTTCCACTAGCTGCTCCGTTACTGCTACTACAGGTTCTTCAAGCTTTTCCCCCACTTGTGGTTGGGAATCCACTTTTTCCTCAACGGTTGCTGCAACTTCCTTAGAATGTACAAATTCCAGATTAGTATCCGTTTGTGCTTCATAATTTCTGAGGTAAAAAGAGAATGTACTTCCAATACCCTCTTCACTTGTTACAACTACCTTTCCACCAAGAAGACGTGCCAATTCCTTACTAATGGACAAACCGAGACCTGTACCACCAAATTTACGACTTGTTGTACCATCTGCCTGCTGGAAAGCGTCAAAGATAAGATTCAGATTTTCTTTTGCTATCCCGATTCCTGTATCTGTTACAGAAAAAACAAGTGATTGATGAATCGTAGCATTCGGATCCTGTGAGATTTCTAGTGTTACTTTCCCTTTTTTCGTAAATTTAAATGCATTTCCCAACAGATTTTTTAATACTTGTTGCAGTTTCCCTTCATCAGTGAAAATAGATGTTGGCAAATTCTCGTTCAATATAATATCAAATTGTAGATTCTTTTCACCTGCGACTGGTTTAAAATTACTTTCCACTGCCGCTGCCAAATCCGTTAATACAACATTGCTTGGATAAACTTCCATTTTACCAGATTCAATTTTAGATAAATCTAATATGTCGTTAATTAATGCCAATAAATCCTTGCCAGAAGTATAAATCGTTTTTGCAAATTCCACCTGTTTCGTAGACAATGCACCATCATCATTATCGGATAATAATTTTGATAAAATTAGCATACTATTTAATGGTGTTCTAAGTTCATGTGACATGTTTGCTAGAAATTCAGATTTATATTTCGAGCTAGATGCAAGTTGTTTGGCCTTCTCTTCTAAATCTGCTCTCGCCTGCAGTAATTCTTTATTTTTCTCCTCAAACATCTGATTCTGTTCTTCTAAACTGATTGCCTTTTCTTCTAATTCTGTGTTTGTTTGTTCAAGTTCTTCCTGCTGACTTTGGAGTTTCTCCTCGGATTGTTTAAGTGTAATTGTTTGTTGTTCTAGTTCTTCATTTGTTGCTTTTAACTCATCTTGCTGTGATTGTAGTTCTTCGGATTGGGTTTGAATTTCTTCCATGAGCATTTGTGTTTCTTCTAATAGTTTTGTTTGTTTAATTCTTCCTAGAACACTCTCTAGGATAATTCCTAAATCGATTAACATTTCCTCTAACAATATTTGTTCCTTCTCACCAAAAGGCTCAAAAGAGGCAATCTCAATAACAGCCCTAACCTCCCCCTCAAAGAGAATTGGAAGCAAATACAAGTTTAGTGGTGTAGCTTCACCCAGTCCTGACTTCACTGAAATATAATCGGGAGGAACATTTGATAAAATAATCGGTGACTTCTCACGTGCACACTGTCCAATTAAACCTTCACCAGTTCGGAATGCAGTTGTCATATGTTTCCGTTCTTTAAAAGCATACGAGGCACGTAATGTAAAAATTGCATCCGAGTCTTCTTCGTTTTCATTAGCGACATAGAATACAGCATGATTACCATGAACAAGTGGGACAATCTTGGACAAGAAAGTTTCCGCTACATATTCTACTGATTTTGCTCCAGTTAAACTCGTCGTAATATCTGCGATGCTTGATTTAATCCATATAAGATTCTGTTCTTTATCTCTTTGTTCCTCTAGGGTCGCTGCCATTTGATTAAATGACATTGCTACTTCATCAATCTCATTATTCGCAATAACTTCTACTTTGGTATTTAAATTTAACTTACCACTTGCAATTCCACTCATCACATTTGAAACCCTATTTAACCTTGACGATACGCTCCAGTTAGTCCGTAATAGAAGCATCATGATAATGACAATGATAGCCGTTAAAATAATTACTTCCATTACAATTGTGCTACTAAATGATGAACTTTCTGTTTGGAAAGAAGTGTACATTCTCGTTTCATATGCAGTCGTAAGCTCTGAAATCAAATCCAAGAAATCACGATGAAATTCCATGGAGTCTTCGCCAATTAATGCGACAGCCTCTGCTTTATTCCCGTCATTTACCAGTCGAATTAATTGATCCTTATATAGGATGAATTCCTGGTTCGTCTCTTTTAATTGGGTAATTAAATCATGCTGTTCAGTTTCTCGCCCTAACTCCTCTAAGATATCAATATTTTCATTGATTCGATCACTAATGGTCTGTATCTTCGTAATTTCACTTTGAATGGTCTCTTCATTATTGAATAACGTTATATTACGTAGACTAATCGATTCATCTTTAATATCTCTGTGCACAGATTCTGCTAATACCATCCTTTCATAATTTTCATTTAATGTTTCACTAAAATTATTAAAGTTCGTAATCTGCATTCTTCCACTTACAATAAGAATGATAAGAAAAATAGGCAATGTACTTAATGCCAGCAATAGTTTTGTTCTAATTTTCACTTGCTACATTCCTCCTTGAAAAGTGTAAGCACCCGTTTAGCGAATCGTTCTTGATTTACTCCATGAATTACTTCTCAGACCAACTACGTGCAGCTTTGCGAGGAGCGCGATCTCCCCGAATAGACTTGCAACGTGACGAGCACACTGATGTTGACTTAGATTGTCGTGAGGTGAGGGAAGTCGCGCTACAGCTTTAGCGCTGGAGCTAGACATCCGATATTCGCGATTACCTAAGAAGGCTTTATCCATTACGTTATTCACCATCACTGATACAGTAACGGTACACCAATGCCATTGCCTGTGCACGATCAGTTACCACTAGCTTCTGGAAAATATGGGAGATATGATTTTTTACAGTATGCTCACTGATAAATAAACGTTGAGATATTTCTTTATTACTTAACCCAGCTAAGATTAACTCGAATACTTCTAACTCTCTTTGCGATATGGTGTACATTTCCTTCAACTTTTTGAGTGCTTGAGGTACTGGATTTGACTTTTGTAGCCGTTCCCTTTTCTCTTCCATTGTAACTGGCGGCTTATCGGTAGACTTAACCTCATATTTGCCATCTACTATCATTTTCTCAAATATCGGTCTCTGGGCAGGAGGACTGAATAAATAACCTTGGACTTCATCACATTCATGTAATTTGAAGAACTCAAATTGTTCCTCCGTCTCAACACCCTCGGCTATAATCGATAGTTTTAACGCTTTTGCTAACGAAATAATTCCCGTGATAATTGCTCGATTCTTTGATTTCTTATCCATGATACCTTGAACAAAGGAGCGGTCAACTTTAAGGATGCTTACTGGTAATTCTTTTAAATAATGCAATGAAGAGTAGCCTGTCCCAAAATCATCAATACTAATACAAATGCCTAAGTCCATTAAATGTTGTAATGTACTTTTTGAAAATTTCTCGTTATTCAGCAAGGCTGACTCGGTTATTTTGATTTCTAATAGATTCGGTGATACATTGGTTTCCTTTAAGATTCGTTTCATATCATCTACTACATCTGTTTGTAGAAATTGCTGCGCCGAGAAATGAAAGGCAATTCGAATCGGTGCCATTCCAGCCTTCTTCCATTCTTTCAGTTGATGACATACAGATTCTAGCACCCATTTATCAATTGCAACAATTTGTCCCGTTTGTTCTGCAAGCGGAATAAACTCCTTCGGTAAGATAGAACCCCAATTTAGGTGATTCCAGCGTATCATCGCTTCAGCACTTTCCACTTTTCCAGTTTTTACATTTATACGAGGCTGATAGAGTATTTCAAATTCTTTCCGATCAATAGCTTTATATAACTCATTCTGCATCATAAATGATCGGTATGACTGTATATTCATTCCTGCATGGAAAACATGATAATTGTTTTGCCCTATTTCTTTCGCATGATATAAAGCAGCATCAGCATTTTTAACTAACTCGGAATAATCTTCTCCATCATAAGGAAAGATACTGAGCCCAATACTCATTGTTAGATAAAGCTCGTAGTTGTTAATGACTAAGGCTTGCCTGAAAGCATCTCGTATTCGGTCTGCAGCTACTAACGCGCTATCCCGATTCGTATTTGCAAGTAGTATCGCAAATTTATCTCCACTGATTCTAGCGACATAATCCTCTTCACTTAGTGTCGTCACAATCCGCTTTGCAATCTTTTGAAGGACGCGGTCACCCATTTGATTCCCGAGTGAGTCATTGATATTTTTAAAGCGATCCATGTCTAAAAACATAATTCCTAGAGACTGATTTGCACTTTTTGCTATCTGCAGGAAATCTATCACTGTTTCACGCCATGCTCTTCTATTTGGTAGAGTCGTTAGCGCGTCGTAATACGCCATTTTTTTAATCAATGCTTCATTTTCCTTCTGCTCGGTAATATCTCTTATTGTACAGGCAACAATATACCTGTCCTGAAGAAATTTTAGTCCGAATTGCAGGTCTACGATTATGGACGTTTCATCTTTTCGATTTATACTTACTTCCTTTTGATGATCAAAGCCCCTTAATGTACCAAATGTTTGAATCGTGTCGAATACCTTTTCTATATATCTATTTGCTGTATCCTCTGTAAATAGAATGCGAATATTTTTTCCAATCAGTTCATCTTCACTGTATTGAAACATCTGACGGACAGAAGGGTTTACCTTTATAATGGTCCCATTCTCATCTAAAATAAGCATCGAATCCTTTGATGTCTCACTAATCACATTTGCTAACGTTTCTGACAGCCTGAGTTTCACAGCTAATTCCGAAAGTTCCTTATTGGCTGCTTCCAGTTCTGTTGTCTTTTCTGCTAAAGTGGTAGCTTGTGTAATAAGCTGCTGTCTCATTTTATAAATCCCAACAAATCCTTCTACTTTTGCCTTTAAAATTAATGGATCAACAGGCTTTAAAATATAATCAATTGCACCTACAGAATACCCCATAAAGATATGTTCTGATTCTAAATTATTTGCTGTAATGAATAAGATTGGAATATTTTTCGTCTTTTCTCTTGCTTTAATTATCTTTGCCGTGCTAAAGCCATCCATTCCTGGCATTTGCACATCTAATAAAATGACTGCAAATGTATTTTTAAGTAAAAACTTCAGCGCCTCTTCTCCCGATGAGGCTTTCACTAAGTTATATTCTTCTTTTTCAATAATTGCTTCAATAGCTAGTAAATTCTCCGGTCGATCATCGACAAGGAGTATATTTATCTTCTCATTATCATGCATAGTCGACTCCCTCTCCCATAAAACAACACAATTTCGACACATTTCTAGATTACCATACTCTAGAGGATAAAGGGACTAGACTTAAATGGAAAAATCTACTCGTGATTCAGGGTCAAATGATTGCAATTGCGTTCAAATTGATCTGATGAAGGGGAAATTCCCCTCCTATCTAATTCTGTAATTAATAATGCTACAAAATCCCCTTCTAAATGATATTCTCGTGCTTTCAAGTAAGCTTCTATAAGTAGTTGATCGCTTAAATGTTCCATTAGACTCCCCCATTTCATTGCCGCTATTTTCCTATTTATAATTGTAAAGAAACAGGGACAGCTTGTGATGAGAAGCCATTCCTTTTATGAATAGTAATTTTTTCTTATTTCTTGGCTGTTTTCGTAATGTTTGTTGCTTTTTATTCTTTGTAGTTGACGTAAATTGTTTACTTATTTAATTTAGAATAGTTTAGTTCACTCTTACGCTTATTAATGTTCGGAGCTACCATTCGCTCCGGTAGAATACCTGATCATTAAATAGCTTTATCTGAGGGGGGACTCCAGTACAGCAGACGGGTTTTAGGATGTTAACTTTTTTCCAACTAAAAAATGGAAGAGCAATCACGCCCTTCCATCATAAAATATATTTATCTATTTCACGCACAAGATTAACGAGTTTCGGTTTACTAACTTGGGCACTTGCCCCAACATTTTCTCCCTTATGATACAGGTCTTCCGTGATAATTGATGAGAAAATAACAACAGGGATATCCTTTAATTGCGCATGTTGTTTGACACGATACGTTAAATGATGCCCATCCATTTGTGGCATTTCAATATCCGTTAAAAGTAAATGGACACGATCATTCGGTCCTGAATCTTCTGCAGCTATCGTTTCTAGGTATTCCCAAGCTTCTCTTCCATTTTGGAAAAATGTTACATTATCATAACCCGCTTCACTTAATGTGTCTTTTAGTAATGCGCGTAACACAGCTGAATCTTCTGCTGCAACAATTTTTTTTGAAGAGCGCTCGCGACGCCCTAATGTTTTAATGCTATCTACGCTTCCACCAAGTTCAGGATTAATTTCAACAACTACTTTCTCCATATCTAGTAAAATAGACATCATATTTTCTAGTTTAATAATTCCTGTTGCATATGGCTGTTTCCCTGCTGATAATTCATTTGGTTTTTCGATTTGCTCCCATGAAATGCGATAAATTCGATTCACTTCATGCACACGGAATGCGATTTTTACATCATTTAATTCTGCAATAATGAATTTATCTTGTTCAGGTTGTTCGGACTGCCGAACATTGATTACATTTGCTACATTAACAACTGGGATTACTTCCCCACGTAGATAGATAACCCCTTCCACATAATGATGGGAATTAGGGATTTTTGTAATTGGTAATGGTGTAACAATTTCTCGTACCTTTAAAACATTTATCGCAAAACTCCCATCGCCAATCCTAAACAGAATGACTTCAAGTTCATTCGTTCCACTTTTTAATAAAATACCATCGTTTTGTGTATTCATTAATGCCTCTCCTATATATCAGCTTTTACTAATAGTTTACCATAACAGATTAATAAGAATGAAGAACGTTTCATTACATTTGATATCTCAATACTGTTCATCTATGCGATAAAAATAAAATACAAAATAAATAATAAGCAAAGGGCGTACATAATTGGATGTATTTCTTTATACCGTTTTTGTGCAATTAGAACGAATGGATAAAGAATGAAGCCGAATGCTAGTCCCATTGCGACACTTGAGGTAAGTGGCATCATAATAATTGTTAAAAATGCTGGAATAACAATTTCGATTTTACTCCAGTCAATGTTTTTTATATCCATCGCCATTAATGCCCCTACGATAATTAGCGCTGGTGCTGTTACTTCTGTTGTAATAACAGAAAGAATTGGTGAAAAGAACAAAGCAATCGCAAAACATAATGCAATAATGACTGACGTAAATCCTGTTCTTCCCCCAACTGCAATTCCTGCTGAGGATTCAACACTTGTTGCAGGTGTGGATGTTCCGAGCACCGCACCGATTGCACCAGCAGAAGAGTCAGCTAGTAATGCTCGTCCAATTTTTGGAATTTCATTATTTTTCATAATTCCTGCTTGGCTCGTAAGCGCAATTAATGCACCGGCCGTATCAAAGAAAGCTACAAATAAAAACGTGAAGATAACGGCTAAAACCTCAGGGGTAAAAATATCTTGTAAATTCATAAACACAACACCAAACGTCGGTTCAAGACTTGGTATCGTACCGATAATGGATGATGGGATGCTAATTAACCCGACAATCATTCCAATAATCGTCATAATTACCATGCCGTAAAAAATCGCTCCATTTATACCACGTACCATCATAAAGATTGTAATGATAAGCCCAATAACAGCTAATGCAACTTTAGGTGATGTTAATTCTCCAATCGTTACAAATGTATCTGGGTTTCCTACAACAATTCCCGCATTTTTTAAACCAATAAATGCAATGAAGAACCCTATTCCAGCAGCAATAGCATGTTTTAATGCCTCTGGAATCGCATTAATTATCTTTTCACGGATCTTCATCAAGCTTAGAATCATAAAAATAACGCCTGCAATAAACACACCTGTTAATGCTACTTGCCACTCTATTCCCATCCCGATACAAACAGAAAAGGTGAAGAAGGAATTAAGCCCCATACTTGGTGCGATAGCGATTGGATAGTTAGCAAGAAGCCCAATAAGGACTGTACCAACGATCGCAGTCAGTGCGGTTGCAGTAAATACTGCCCCCCTATCCATCCCAGCTTGACTAAGGATAAGCGGGTTTACGACTAATATATAAGCTACAGAAAGGAAGGTTGTGATTCCCGCTAGTGTTTCCTGTTTAAAGGACGTATTCCGTTCCGTAAATTGGAAAAAATTCTTCATGATGTTATATCTCCTATTCTACTAAACTCTGTATAACGAAGAGCTCGCGGCGCCCGCTTCGTCTCGCTAGTCGCTGGTCCGCTTGCACTAGACAAAAAAAACTTTGGCAACAAGCGACGGCCAAAGTTTCATCTACGAAAGGAATAAAAAATATCATCTATTTCCCACCCCTTGTAGACAGCTATTTAAGGTAGCTGGTAGAAACGTCCAAGCCATATTCTCAGGACTTATACAAGGTATAGCTATTCTATTTTTAAACAATAGAAAAATCATAACAATTTTAACCCGACACGTCAATGGGGTGCCTGTCACTTGTCGAAAATTGTTAGAATTTGTTGATTAAGAAAATGGAAATGATATGATATGAGGTAAGAAATCAATCTGAAGAAAGGGTGTCTTAATGGATATACAAGCCTTACAAAAAGAACTTATAGAACTAAAGTTCCAAAAAGCAGCAAAACTACTAGATTCGATTGAAAATAGTGATGATAAAACCAAAGTGATTTCTGAGGTTTTTGAAGCATGCCATCTATCAGACAGTACTCTTTCAGATGATATCTACATCCTTTATGAACAAATCCGCGCTCTACCTCAATATAATAAAGACTTCCAAGACATATTCATGCACGATATATTGTTAGTTTTACAGGAAATAGTCAATCCATCAGACGAACTTGCGACAATTTATATAGAAGATGGTGAGTTAGAGGAAGCTGTTACGTTATATAAAAAATCGATGCAAGGTAATGTGGAGGCCCAGCTTGAACTCGGAAAATTCTATAAAGCTATTGGGCGAGATGACCTCGCATTTATATGGTATGAAACTTCGGCAAATGCAGGTAATGCAGATGCTATGTACTGGATTGGTAATTATAACTATGATGGCATTGTTGTAGAGAAAAATTGGGAGAAAACATTTATATGCTATAAAGAAGCGGCATTACAAGGTCATCCAGATGCAATGAACAATTATGCAGATATGTATTTCCGCGGGGAATACGTGGAAAAGGATAACAAACGTGCCTTTGAATTATTTTCTCTTGCTGCTGAAAATGGTGTCATGGAATCCATGTACACAGTAGGCTATTTATACGAAAATGGAATTGGCACAGAAGTAAGCCATGAAAAATCAACATATTGGTACACCCAATCTGCACTCGCTGGTGATGTTTTTGCTGCTAACCGTCTTGGACATGAAGCCGTGGAGGAAGGCCGCGGTACGGATGCCATTTATTGGTATAAAATGGCTGCAGACAGACAAGACGTCTATGGTGCATTTAACCTTGGCATGTGCTATGAAAACGGCATTGGTACCACAATTAGCATAAAAAAAGCAAAACATTGGTATCAGATGGCTGCGATTAAAGGGGATGTGCAAGCAAGGGAGCGGTTAAGCAAACTGTAATTTTGGTGCCTGTCACTTGTCGAAAAATGTTGGAATTTGTTGTTTTTCCTTTATAAGCAAACTCAGATAATTTCGCTGTCCCCATTGATTAGGAATAATGAATCGTGTTATCACAAATCATAATAGTATTGCTATAAGCGTACTGTCTTTACTACATACAAATAAGGGGAGACAACAATGAAAATTCGTTTCGGTTATGTAGCTACTGCATTAGGGTTGTGGGATGCTAGTCCTTCCAAGACGCTAACATTTAAACGGTATACGGCCCTTCCTAAACACGAGAGATTGGACAAACTTAAATCCATTACCGCACAAAATTTGCATCATACGAAAAGAATTTTGCATTATAATATTGCACATGAAATTAAACTATATCGTTTTTCAAGCTCGCTTGTCCCCTTAGCGACCCATCCAGAAGTACTATGGGACTTCACCACTCCATTTAAAAAGGAGTGGGAAGAGCTCGGTCAATTAATACAACAGTTCAACATTAGACCAAGTTTTCATCCAAATCAATATACACTTTTTACAAGTCCTAAAGAGCATGTGACCATGAATGCAGTGATAGATATGGAATACCACTATAAGATGCTTGAAGCAATGAACGCCCTCGAAACAGGAATTATTAATATTCATATTGGTGGGGCCTATGGAGATAAAAAGAAGACTTTAAGAAGATTCCACTTAAATCTTAAGAATCTACCAACAGAAATTAAAAATAAAATGACCCTCGAAAATGATGACAAAACCTATAATGTGGAAGAAACATTGGTTGCTTGTGAAGAGGAAAACATTCCAATGATTCTCGACTACCACCATCATATGGCTAATAAAACGGAGGGAGAACTCTCTCATTATTTACCACGTATATTTAACACTTGGAACGTTAGGAATCACATACCCAAAGCACATATTTCTTCACCAAAGTCGGATCAAGCCTATCGTGCCCACGCTGATTTTGCCTCATTCGATTTTGTACTTCCTTTTTTAAAAATGGCAAAAGAACGTAATCAAGACTTTGACATAATGATAGAGGCGAAGCAGAAGAATATGGCAATGCATCGACTTGTAGAAGAAGTAGCTTCCATCCGGGGAATAAAACGAATCTCGAGTTCTACGGTGGAATGGTAATTTAAAAAGTTATGATTTTCAACAAATGCGCCCTATTTTGGAAATCCAAGATAATAACTGGCAAAAGCTAGTTAATTTACTTTAAGTAACCTATTCGCAATCTCAGAAATTGATTGGATGACAATGTCTGGTCTATCAATATGTATGGAATGGCTTGAACTTCTTACAAGTAAGATATTGCTATCATTAGAAAGCTTTCCCTGTCTGGTAATGAGTTCTTGCCATTTTTCTTCAAAGGCTCTTGATTCTTTTTCTGGTAGCCCATCCTGTATTCCTATTTTAATGCTAAACGCTTTATCTCTTCCTAAAACAATTAGTGGTACATTGAGAGTCGTTTCTAGGGACTTAATAACCTTAGCATCTTGTTTCCAATTACTAATTTCAGAGTACATCGCTTTGTATAATGAAGGTCTTGTTTGAAAATCTAATAATCGTTGTTGAACCTCTTTAGGAATTGATTTTAGCTTTTCTGAAAGAATAGGATGTATTATTCCCCTTAATTGCTCCTGTTCCAACGAGGAATATAATGTGCATTTCTCTAACCAGACTTCATCTGCCTCATCTCTATCTAATACAGGTAAATCCAACTCGTCTAATTCCTGTAAATCCACAGAGGTTGAATCCACTAAAACAATTCCTGCAATCTTCTGAGGATAACATTTAGCAAAATGTTGTGCACACAACCCTCCATATGAATGACCCACCAAAATAATTGGCTCAGTAATTTCGAGAACTGACATTAAATCGAGTAATTCTTTAACAACAGCCTCCGTATTGCGAACCTCATTCCCAATTTCACTTTCTCCAAGTCCAGGTCTGTGAAACATTACCACTCTATTTGTTTCACTTAAAGTCTCTGTAATGTTGTGCCATTCGTCAAAAGAACAGCCCATCCCCGTTAGTATGATAATCGTTTTCCCTTTGTTACCTTTCCTAAGTACCTCTATCTTCTTTTGTTTTACCTTTAAAATTGAAATAATAATTATTCCCCCAAAAAAACTCTACCACCAAGAGCCACTATATTATTAGTAAAAACTTTATTCAAGAAACCTTCTGATTGATTAGTAGGCTGTTTTCTAAAAGATTGTTGTTTTTTCAGCTATTGTAAATTTAATTCATAGTTGATGTAAATTGTTGATCTCTTTAATTCAGAATAGTCCTGAAAACACCGTCCCGGAAGGTTTAAGTTTCTAACCTTTATCTCCTGCGATACATATAGTCAAGAGCATAGTACCACTACTAGTCCGGGTGAGTGGAGGGCGGTGACTCCTACGGGAATAGCACGTGTCCGAAGACCCCGCAGCGGCGTTTTCTCCGCGAGGAGGGCTGAGGCCGTGCCCGTGGAAAGCATCCGCCCGGAGCGATCCCGGACGGCGAGATTTGCTCCTGTTTAAGATAATCTAAATTAAGTTAGTTCGAAGTTTATATAAAATGTCAATTATAATAAAGCAACAAATTATGCGAAAAGAGCCTATTAGAAAAATAACCTGCATACTGAGATGAAAACATATTCTATTCATTTTAGATTGGGCGATTTATTAAACGCACTTTTACTATATCCATTACATTCACCTAGTAAATCTTAAAATCCTGCCCGTTATCCATATTGACAGTAGCTACCGACTTTTTTGCAGAACGAAGAAAGGTAAATAACTTTTATTGAGCTTTACTGTTTACTCGTGCCATAAACAAATAACCAATCACTGCCAATAGCCGAACTTTATCCTGTTTGGAAAGCGTGTCCGACAACTCGACAATATCATTATGCGTATCCCTGAATATATTTTTATATTCGTGAGGAAACTTACCATTATAAAAGTAAGCCCACTGTTTGCCTTCTTCATCCTTCCATCTAAAATCTCCAGAAAAACCGGATGCTTCAATAGAAAGAACCTCCTCATCCTTTTCGTTATACAATTTGCCTTTAATACGGAATAAAGCCTTCAGTTCCTCCTGTATGTATGTACCAATATCCTGATTCTCCCTGTCAAAAATCGTTAGCTTCACCTGCTTCAACCAACCTGTTTTCCGGAATGTGAATTGGGTTTCTTCATCATGAGATATAAATCCGTAAGTTAACGGAAAAAGTTCATGTAGCGACTCGTTAAAAATGCGAAATGGAAACATCCACCACGGAATTTCAAGCGGCTTCATTATACCGATAAAATTACCATCTTTCTCAAAAAACAGTAACCTTGGCGTGAACCCAACATCCTTTTTAATCACCACATGATTCAAGTCGAGCAACCGCTGCTTTGAATTAGGGAAGTCAATATCCTTTACTTTGTTGTAATGGGAACGACTGCTGAAAATAATGGCGAAAACCAATCCAAGAGGGAATAGAAAAAACAACATTTCTAGCCATTCTCCTGTTGTTTTTGGGGTATTAAATAGTGTCCACCCTATGATGACAAGTATAATGAATCCTAAAAAGACATAACCAAGTGTATATGGTAACTTAAAAGTGAGCCACCATAGCAATTGAAAACTGAGCCACTTTTGATAGAAAATAACCCTAATGACATGTTAGGGGGAAACATCAGGAGTGATTATATTGAGTGAGAA
>NZ_RBZO01000029.1 GCF_003628445.1 Oceanobacillus bengalensis | reverse complement strand
AGCTCCTTTCGTATTATAGCTCTGATTTGGTATTTGGGTTTTGTAATGCAGTATTACCAAATTAATCTACGATATTACGATTAAGGGGCTAGTTTCGTTCATGATAACTCCTGTGGGAGGACAGGCCTAGGTGAGACTACGTAGTGCGTTAGCACGGAGTAGGCTCACCAGCCGCCCACGGAAAGCGAAGTGTATTGCCGGAACGCTTGGATCATGTACATTCCTAGTTGCTTTAATTTTACGTCACTGTTTAATCTTTAGATCAACAACAATCCTTTAGAAAACTGCCAATATTTATAAGCAGCACCCTCGCAGGCGAAGCAAGGGTTACTGCCCATTAATTTCTTGTCAAAAATTTAATTTCCCCATTCCGTGCAACAATCACTTTATCTGCCATCCCCGAAAAAATACCAGTCTCCACTACACCCACTAAACGGATCAATTTTTCATGTAATGCCTGTGCACCATCAATTGTCCCAAACGAACAATCTAAAATGTAATTGCCGTTATCAGATACAAATATTTCGTTTTCTTTCCTTCGTAACTTAGGAATACCGCCAAGTTTTTCAATATTTGCTACTGTTACTTCAAACCCAAAAGGCAACACCTCGACTGGTAGGGAAAATGCCCCTAGTTGTTTGACTACTTTTGACGAATCTGCAATAATAATTAATTCATCTGCACATGCATCAACAACCTTCTCCCTTACCAGTGAGCCACCTCCACCCTTGATTAGATTTAAATTCCCATCGATTTCATCCGCACCATCAATAGCAAGGTCAATCTTAGTTGTCTTTGAAAAATCCGTTAACGGAATACCGAGTTCCTTCGCTAGTTTTTCTGTTTTCTTAGATGAAGGAATCCCCTCTATACGAAGTCCTTCTTTTATACGTTCACTTAAAGCGCGCAACATCCAATTTACCGTTGAACCAGAACCAAGTCCAAGTATCATGCCATCTTTTATATATTTTACTGACTCAAGTGCAGCCAATCGTTTATCATCGCTCATCATTTTCCACTCCTAATTAAAACAAGCCTGGATTAATTAATTTTGGTATGAAGAATGCGATATCTGGGAAGAACGCAATAAATAATAATACGATAAGCACAATTGCAATATACGGTATTACTGCCACAAAGGACCTTTCAATTGACATGTCTCCAATCTTTGCTGCAAGTAAGAGACAGAGACCATATGGTGGTGTAATCAATCCGACTGCTAGTGTCATAACAACGATTAATCCCAAGTGAACAGGATCGATACCGAATTGTAAGGCAGTTGGTAAAATAACAGGTACAAATAAAATCATTGCTGGAATCGCATCCATAAATGTTCCCACAAATAGGAAGAAAGCAATAATAATGATAATAAACAGCCATTCTGCTCCAACATTATTTGTAAAGAATTCCTGTGCAAGCGTTCCTAATTGATAGTAACTCATTAATTCTCCGAGTGCGCTTGCAGCCGCTAATGCAAATAAGGATAAGGAACTAAGTGATAGCGTATCCATTAAAATTTTCGGTAAATCACTTACCTTTAATGATTTATAATAAAACATACAAACAACTAATGTGTATAAGGATGCAACCGCCGCAGCCTCTGTTGCTGTAAAGAAACCTGTAATGATTCCACCAATAATAATGATCGGTGTCAGTAAAGCAGGAATCGCTTCAACGAGTAATTTCATAAATTTTTTCATTTCAATACGGGCTGTTCTAGGATAATTCCGTTTAACAGCGACAATATAGATAAAAATCATCATACCTAACCCGATTAAGATACCTGGTACAATCCCGCCAAGGAATAATGCACCAATCGAAGCATTCGTTAATCCTGCGAAAATAATCATCGGAATACTTGGTGGAATAACAACACCAACGGTTGATGATGCAGCAGTAACCCCTACTGCAGTTTCTTTGTCATAGCCCTGCTTCAGCATACTCGGAATAAGAATTTTCCCTACTCCTGCTGTATCTGCTTGTGCTGCCCCAGAAACACCGGCAAACATCATTGATACAAGAACGTTCGCATGTGCTAGTCCACCACGAATCGGGCCTACAATTGCTAGCGCTAGGTTAATTAGTTTCTCAGAGATTTTCCCAGAGTTCATTAAATTAGCTGCAAGAATAAACAATGGTACTGCAAGCAACACGAATGAATCCAATCCATTTACCATTTTCATTGGAACGGTAGCTTCAGGAGTGTAAGGGATTCCAAAAATACCTAGTAATGCAACAATCCCAATTACAAAAGCGATTGGAACGCCAACTAACATTAATACGATGAATAATCCAAGTAGTAAAAATCCCATTATTCACTTACCTCCTTCGCTTTGTTTGCCTTTAGATGATCCATTAAATGTGATACAGAATAAATAATCATTGTTCCAGCCATGATTGGAATCGCAATCCAAATATAGCCCATTTTCATCTCAGGAATCGTTGCCCATGTGTAATTCCAGAACTCCCGAACCACCTGAATACCGAGTACGAGAATACACGCGTTAAATGCAATTAACACAAGGTCATTAAAAATATTAAGGGATACTTTCTTTTTTCCTGTTAATTTTCGAATGATAAAGTCAAAGTTAAAATGTTCTCTACGGTTCACCATGACAGCTGCACCCATGAATATCGCCCATATGAATGAATAGTTCGCCACTTCTTCTGTCCATAGAACGGAAATACCTAAATACCTCGTTATGATTTGTAGTAATATCACGACAAAGAATACAGTTAAGAACAATACGCCAACCGTGATCTGTAGTTTTTCAAGTGCTTGTACAAAACGCTTCATCTTCGGTCCCTCCTCGTTATTCTAAATCGATAATCTTCTGTAACAATGCTTCTACTTCAATCTCTTTTGCAAAGTCTTCTAGAATCGGTCTTGCAATATCAATGAAAGGTTGCGTATCAATTTCGTTTACGATTGCACCTTCTTCAATTGCCTTTTCTTTGTACTCAACATCCTGTGCATTGGTTGCGTCACGTTCTGCTTTTACCGATGCTTCGGCTGCTTTTAAAATAATTTCTTGATGTTCTTTTGAGTACTGATCAAACTTCTCCCCATTGATTAGTAAAAAGCGAGTCGTATAATCATGTCCTGTTTCTGTAATATATTTTCCGTTCGGTGTCGTGTGATGTGCTTGTTGCACAAAGAATGGGTAAGCGTTTTCGGAAGAGTCAACAACATCTTGCTGAAGTCCTTGATAAAGCTCTCCCCAAGAAATCCCTGATGGAATAGCTCCGGTTGCTTGCCAGAAGTCAGATACAACACCAGACGTTTGCGTACGCAGTGATAGTCCCTCTAAATCTTCTACTGATTCAATTGGTTTTTTCCCGTAATAATGTCTAACCCCAGCAGACCAATAGCCTAATAGTTTAAAAGAGTTATCGGATTTTTCATTAATGATGTCTGCCATTTCCTTGCCAACTTCTCCGTCTACTGCTTTTAACCAGTGTTCATAGCTTGTAAATAGATAGGGTGCAGAAAATAAATCCACTTCTCTCATTCCTGTTTGTGTCATAAAACCTGGTGAAACAAGTACAACATCTGCAGCACCTAATTGTAGCTTCTCAACGAGCTGTGATTCTTCTGTACCAATTGTTCCTGCATGTACTTCCACTTCAATCGTTCCATTTGATTCTGCTTCTGCTACCTCTTTAAACTTCAACATCCCCGTTTGATATGGATTGTCAGGTGATGTTTGGTTATGTGCTGCGATGATTTTGATCTTGCCATCTCCGTCTGGATCAGCTTCCCCGCTCGTACACCCTGCAAGTAGCCCGAGTACGATAATAAAAAGTAATATGAAAGCGTATTTATTTTTCATCATATGAAGTGCTCCTCCTCTGAATGTATAGTTATAGTTCTTTGAGCTTTGCAACATATTGTTTCGCTGTTTCTGTTAATCTTTCGTAATCTGCATTGGTTTGTAATGCTTTTGCATTGACCAAGTTACTTCCGATTCCAACTGCTTTTGCACCTTTTGTTAAATAAGCGTTCATATTATCTAGTGTAATTCCACCAGTTACCATTGCTTGTACATGTGGGAGTGGTCCGATAATATTTTTTATATAATTTGGCCCAAAAGCATCTGCTGGGAAAACTTTCACCATTTGCGCACCATGTTCATATGCCGTTACAATTTCGGTTGGTGTAAGTACCCCTGGAATATTCAGTACGCCATAACGATTCGTTAGTTTCAAAGTTTCAACATTTAATGTAGGCGAGACAATGAAAGTTGCCCCCGCCATGATGACCGTTCGAGCTGTTTCAGGATCAAGTACGGTCCCTGCACCAATATTTACTTTGTGGCCAATATGCTTCACAGCTGTTTCAATAACACCTGCAACATTTGGCGTTTCAGCTGTGATCTCAACCGAGGTTACGCCACCTTTTTCCAAAGCTTCTAATATCGGTACAATATTTTCTTTATCTGCTTTTCGAATAACTGCTACGATTTTATTTTGTTGAATAGCCTCTATTAAACTCACTTTAGGTTTTCCCCCTACTCTAAATTTGCATGTTTTTGATTAAGACTTGTATGGCTTTTTCCTTCTGGATGTTGTTTAAGAAGGTAAACCACAATTGCATCTAATAGTAAATGTGCCGATTGATCAAATTGACTTCCTAGTGGTTGGATTGTTGCTGGTTCGGTTTCCAGACGTTTTTTCGTTGCCGCTGGAATGGTTACAGTGGAATCTGCGAGCTGTCCAATTGTGGCGTCTTTGTTTGTTGTCACCAGTGCAACTTTCGCGTCTATTTCTTTTGCTTTTTTTGCATAATGTACAAGCGATCCTGTACTTCCAGAACCAGTAATTAAAAGCAGAAGATCATCTGTTTCAATACTTGGTGTGATTGTTTCACCAACAACATAGACGGAATAGCCACTATGCATAAGACGCATTGCGAATACCTTTCCGATCAGGCCAGAGCGACCCGTACCTGCTATGAAAATACGTTTCGCGCTTTGCAATTCATTTGCTAGTTGTGTTGCTTCTTTTTCATCTATTTGATGTAATACACCAGAGATTTCTCCGGCAACGGTTTCAATTATGTTCTTCATTATTTATCACCTTTCGTGTTTTAACGTTAACAAGATTCCCGCATAATCAATCGCGGCTCAAATCGATGCGCTTCTACTTGATTCGAATGTTCCTTGTCATGAATTTTCTCTAAAAGTAGGATTGCTGCCTTTTCACCCATTTCAAAAGCTGGTTGGGCAATCGTTGTTAATGCCGGGCTATAAATGCTTGCAAAAGACACATCATCGATTCCAATTAATGCAATGTCTTCTGGGATCCTTAGTTGATTGGATCTTGTATAGGTTAATAGTTCATATAACACCCGATCGTTTAATGCAAGGATGGCCGTTGGGGCTTCAGGTAACGTAAATAATTGATGGACCAATACTTGCATATCCTCTATTTCTCCACTGACGATGTATTGCTCGTTGACTGAGAGAGCCTGTTTTTGCAACGCTTTTCTGTAACCATCAATCCGCTCAACACGTGGTGTGACTCCAGCTTGTAATGGAGGAGACAGGATTGCAATTTTTTGGTGCCCCCGCTTGATAAAAGTATCTACCGCTAGTGTCGCAGCCTTCGCATTATCTAGTAGAACAGTGTCAATTGCTATATCAGGAATTAATCTGTCCATAAACACGACTGGATAGTGGTCCGCTACTAATCTTTGGTATAACGCAACATTTCCACCAGTCGGGAATGCGATAATTCCGTCTACCTGTTTTGCTCGTAGCATCTCAATATACTTTTTCTCTTTCACTGGGTTGTCGTCGGCATTGCAGACAATAACGTGGTAATTCTTTTCATTACAAACATCTTCAATTGCCCTGATAACCTGTGTGGAAAACACGTGAAGAATGTTTGCAACAATGACACCAATCGTTGTTGTCGATTTTTGTTTTAAACTTCTTGCAATGATGTTCGGACTGTAGCCCAATTCTTTAATCGCCTCTTCAACACGTCTTTTCGTCTGTTCCCCCATATAATCAAAGCGTTCATTTAAATATTGCGATACGGTGCTTTTCGATACACCAGCATGCTGTGCAACATCTGCAATTGTAATTTTTTTCATCTATATATCTCCTAAATAGTATTCCAAATTACTAAATCGATTTAGTAAACCGATTTAGTATGAGTATAAAACAAATGTAACCGTTTTACAAGAACTTTTTTTGATACCTTTTTTCGTGCCTGCCACTGTTCGGTTTTCGACAAAATTCGGGAGGTGACAGGCACTGTTCGGTAAAAACAGAAACATAAAAAACCAGCAACCCCTTACTCATGGTAAGGAATTACTGGTTTTTTGTGGCTCTTTTAGGTACCTGTTGTCACCCTTCGATTTTCGGCAACATCAGCCAAAACTCGACAAGTGACAGGCACCACAAAAGAATTAGCGAGGTAATTCAAATTCTACTTTATGTCCTTTGAATAGTTCTCCGTCATCGCCCATAAATGGTCCGACTTCTAAATCAAATGTTTCATATATATCGAAGTATTTTTTCTCAAATAAGAATACAAAAAGCTTCTCTCCGGTTTCACCTGCTGCTATATCTTGTGGGGTAGCATTTTCAACCATCCCTTGAGAAATATAGCGTGCTTCATCATCATTCACACTGAGAATCGATCCTAGTGAGTTATTCCATATCAATTGTTCCGAACCATTTTCGATATTTATCTTTATCGTCAGTGCCACAAGCTCTTCGCCATCAAAATTGCTAAATCGTTCTGCACTCGATTCATTCGGAGTAATATCTGTATACTGAACGCCTTCTAATGTTATTTTCGCACCATCTAGTTCTTTCGTCTCATTGATATCTGTTTTCTCATAAATTATTTCTTTTGTTGCGATATTATCCGTTGTTAATTTGTCCTGATAAAAATCGGGTGCATTTGCAACCTGCTCTGCCTGTTCTTCACTATAAACAAAGTCAAAAATTGCATCTTCTCCAAAGCTGTCTGAGAAATCATCGTTTTCTGATGCTCCACCCTCAATTATAAATTTCGGATCTACTGTACTAAGTTTCTCATATTCCTCATTCGTAAATAAAAATGTTACGAAAATATCCTTTTGGAAACCAGGTTCAAATTTCCCAATATCATCCGTGTTTTCCCACTCAATTTTCATATCCTCTGGTATATAGTATTGCGCACTGGATGGAACATAATCACTTCTGTCGGCTAATTGAATTCGCATGACATAATTATTATAAATATCTTTATCTGTCGTATTTTCAATCGATGCTTTCGCAGTTACAACATAGCCTTCAAAAGCCCCATCAAATCGAAACTCTTGATCGGCATTCATGTCCGTAACCTTTGCAATTTGGTATGCGTCCACATTAATAAGAAAACCATTCAAATCATTACTGAATCCTGCTTCATTATTCGTATAAATTATTTCAACATTGCCATCTGTTTCCTCCGCAATTGCGGGATTAATGTTTTCATTTGTTGGTGCAGATGAACTACTGTTCTCCGTATCTTCCACTTCCTCAGGTTCTTCACTGTCATCTTCTGACTTTACCTCATCCGCACTTTCTGTTTCCTCTTCAACAGCTTCATCCTCTACTTCTGATGCATCTTTTTCTTCCGTTTCCTCTGTACTCGCTTCCTCGGCTTCGTCACCACATGCTACAAGGATTAAAACAGCGATTGAGCAAAGCAAAACCCCTAACCATTTTTTCTTGAACATAACTACATTCCCTTCCCACTTTTTTCAAACCATATGTATTATTGCATATTATCCAAAATTGTAAATCAGCCTTTTGAAATGGGCACTTTTGAGGTGCCTGTCACCGTTCGATTTCCGACAATATCCGACAAGTGACAGGCACCTCAATAAAATAGGCACTTTTGAGGAACTTGTCACAACAGCGAATTTTGAAGAAGAAGCAGGAGAACCGTCCCCACGCTTCTGTGCTATAATGTTGGGGTGGGGGTGGATAAATTTGGATCCATTGAATATTATGTTAAATCTAGAGCAAGTCATTCCATATTATCAACCAATTATCAGCGCGGACACGCAACTTGTGATTGGCTATGAGGTGTCGGCATATTACAAATCAGATGAGGAAGACATCCAAGACCTTGACTGGTTTTTTAATGACGATACAATACCTGATGAATTTAAAATTGAACTAACAACAATTATTCACCAAAAAGCAATAGAAGACTTTATCAAAACAAATCATTCACTCATATTCTTAAAATATAATGCCAAGCTATTATATAAGGATAATGGTGAAACATTCCTTCGCTTATTAGAAACATATGCTGAAAAGGGACTAGATTATAAGAAGATTGTCCTCGAATTAAAAGAAACGGATATTATGGAGGAAATGGATTCCCTAAGGCATTTATTAAAATACTTAAAAACATTTGGAATTCAAATTGCCCTAGATGATGTAGGACAGCGAAACGGAAATCTCGAGCGGCTGGTCTCGCTAAAACCAAATATCGTTAAATTAGATGTGCAATTTTTGAAGGAAAACGAGTTGCCACATTTATATGATGATGTGCACCTCTCTCTTTCCAAGCTTTCCCGAAAAATCGGAGCAACTTTATTATTTAAAGGAGTGTCAACGTATAATCAATTGAACTATGCTTGGCGGAATGGTGGAAGATATTATCAAGGAAGCTACCTAAAGCCTGCGAATCCTGAATTCGCCCGAGAAGATTGTTGCAAAAAGCAGATCCAACGCGACTTTCAGTTGTTCGTAAGTTTTGAACGAAAAAAATTGAAAGCACAGGTAGAGCTAACCAATTGGATTAATAATCAATTTAACACGATCCTACAAAATATAAATTCTGAAGAAGCGTACGACCAAATCATTACAAAAGTCGGGCATGCTTGTCATGAATTTGTTTTTCGCGTATACATGACGAATGAAGAGGGTGTGCAATTATCCTCTAATGCGGAAAAGGATCATAATGACAAGTGGACACTACACGAAGAAGGTAAGGAAAAAAACTGGAGCTGGCGACCATACTTCTTTGAAAATATCGCACGCATGAATGTGGAAAAAAGAGGGATATTATCTGATTTGTATACAGATATCACAAGGCACGAACAAATTCGTACCTTTTCCTTTCCATTAACGAAAACAAGCTATATTTTTCTAGATATACCTTATGATTATTTGTTTGAACAAGAAGGACTTTTGTAGATGGCGGTGCCGGGTACTGTTGGAAGAAGTGAAATGGGAGAGCACATGGATGCTCTCCTTTGTTTACTGATAATTATCTTTTCCATGGGTCACCAATACCCGTCACATTGTATACTTTACCTTCTCCTTTGCCCTTCTGCTGGGTTGATGTGCGGTGAATTAAATCAGAACGTTCATAAAATTCCTTCCTTAACTCTACCCCTAAGCCAGGATACTCCGAAACACCAGTAATATACCCATTCACGACTCTAGGTACCCCAGTTACAATATCGTCATAATACGAATCGTAGAATGCTCTTACCGTCTCCATCATCCACAGGTTTGGAATATTAAAACAGATATGTGCATTTACAGTGTGTAGTATTGGTCCCCCACAATTATGAGGCGCAAAGGGCAAGCCGTATACTTCAGCTAGTGAGGCTATTTTCTTTACCTCTGTAACCCCTCCTGTCCATGCAGGATCTGCGATAACAATATCTCCTCCACGTTTTTCCAACAACTCCTGATACCCATACCTAGTGAATAAACGCTCACTCGCACCAATTGGAATCGAAGTGGCTTTTCGTAATTCTACTAAGTTGTCAATATTATTAATAGCTATCAAATCCTCTATCCAAAGAGGGTCGTATTGTTCTAGTTCTCTAGCAATATTTATTGCTGCCGTAACATTCCATCTTCCATGCCCTTCCAAAGCGATTTGCATCTTATCTCCAAATGTTTCCTTTATCTTACGGAAAGGCTCTAGACCTTTTTTCATTAAATCTTTTGTGATGTATTGTCCACGAAACTCCGCACTTAACTCATCAAACGGCCAAATTTTCATGACATCAATTCCACTTTCCAGAAGTTCTTCCGCTAGCTTTTCAGGTTGATGAATAAACCGGTCTCGATCATTATTTTCTAAATAGCCAACACATGTGTTATATACTTTAACTGTATCCCGAGACTTCCCTCCTAATAATTGATAAAGAGGTTGGCCACTTATCTTACCCTTAATGTCCCAAAGCGCGATATCAATGGCACTTAACGCCCGCATTTCCGTTCCCGAACACCCATGATGATTGAACGCCGTGTAAAAAGTAGACCAAATGGACTCAATATTTTGTGGATCCTGACCTAGTAAAATATCTGCACACATCTCGTGAATTAACGACTGAACAGCACCTGGCTTCGCATTTGTCTCACCAAGTCCGACGATACCCACATCCGTATGAATTTCAATAATTAATTCTCTAGGATGTTCCTTCATACGATAAGAGTCTATTTTAACAATTTTCATTTCATCACACCACCTTACTTTTATTAGCCATTAAAATCCAAGAAGGAATACACACTTCTTGGATTCTCATAGTTACCGAACTAACGCAGGACGCTTATTATCAAATTTCCATCCAGGGATTAAATATTGCATTGCTACCGCATCGTCTCTTCTTCCCAATCCATTTTCTACATATAATTTATGGGCTGCATTTACTTTTTCCATATCCAGTTCAATACCGAGTCCTGGTTTAGTTGGTACCTTCACTTTCCCACCAACGATTCGGAACGGCTCTTTAGTCAAACCTTGACCATCTTGCCAAATCCAATGGGTATCAATAGCTGTAATTTTTCCAGGAGCTGCTGCCGCAACATGTGTAAACATGGAAAGGGAGATGTCAAAGTGATTATTAGAGTGTGATCCCCATGTTAATCCCCATTCATGACACATTTGTGCGACTCGAACAGATCCCTGCATCGTCCAGAAATGTGGGTCTGCTAATGGGATATCTACTGCATGCAATTGAATAGCATGCCCCATTTGGCGCCAATCCGTTGCAATCATATTTGTTGCAGTTGGCAATCCAGTTGCTTTGCGGAATTCTGCCATTACTTCACGCGCGGAGAAACCATCCTCCGCTCCACATGGATCCTCTGCATATGCCAAAATATCATGTTTATCGCGACAAAGTCGAATCGCATCTTTAAGCAACCACCCACCATTAGGATCAAGTGTGATTCGAGCATCTGGAAATCTTTCCTTCAATGCAATGATTGCTTCCATTTCCTCTTCACCACGAAGTACGCCACCTTTAAGTTTAAAATCTTTAAATCCATAGCGTGTATGTGCCGCTTCTGCTAATCGAACAATCGCTTCAGGTGTAAGCGCCTCTTCATGACGTAGTCTGAACCAATCATCATCAGCATCTGGATTGCTTTCATAAGGCAAATCTGTTTTATTACGGTCCCCTACATAAAACAAATACCCTAACATTTCCACTTCATCTCGTTGCCTGCCATCTCCTAGCAGCGAAGCAACTGGGACATCCAAGTGCTTACCAACCAAATCTAGTAATGCACTCTCGATTGCCGTCACCACGTGAATCGTTGTTCGTAAATCAAACGTTTGGTTCCCTCTTCCATTACGATCTTTATCAGAAAATTTACGTCTTACTTCATTTAAAACATCCTTATAGGCACCGATCTTTTGGTTAATGACTAAACTTTTTGCTTCCTCTAGCGTCTGCCGAATTGGTTCTCCACCAGGAACTTCCCCAACCCCAACATTTCCAGAACTATCCTTTAATATCACAATATTTCTTGTGAAAAATGCACTATGTGCACCACTTAAATTTAATAACATACTATCTTTACCAGCCACTGGAATGACTGTCATCTCACTAACGGTTGGGGTATGTACTGCTACGTTGTTCATTTCACTAATTGTTTGTTGTCCCATTCCTAACCCTCCTCAATTATTCTCTATTAATGGGCGACCACCATGTAATGATGGCCGCCCATTAAAATCAAAAGTAGATTATTACTGGCTATTTTCATGTAATGTTTTATATTCCGTTGTAAGTGTTTCAAAATGAGCTTGTAACTCTTCTGGTGACATGTATAAAGGTTCTACAAGAAGTGGTTCAAGTTCTGCTTGGAAATCAGCATTATTTGTCACATTTTCTAAAGCTGCTGTAAACTGATCTACAATTTCTTGTGGTGTATCCTTAGGAAATGCCCAGAAGAAGAATTTATCAAATGTAATATCCACACCTTGTTCTGCAAAAGTAGGAACATCTGGTGCTCCTTCTAGACGTTCATCAGCCATGATCCCTACTGCTCTAAAATCTCCAGACTCAATATACTCCTGCACCAATCCTAATTGGGTTGGAATAATATCAATTTGTCCACCCAATAGTGCTGTATTTTTTTCTGCTGCAGCACCAACGTCGACGAGATTAAATTCTGTTCCAGTCGCTTCTTGAAATGCAAGTAATTGTAAATGCGTAAATGCTCCTGTCTCTGTTGCAATGTTGATCTCACCTGGTCTTTCCTTTGCGGCATCAATCAAAGATTGTAAATCGGTATATTCAGAGTCAGCACTGACAATAAAAGCATTACCTAAGTCTAAAACTGAAGTTCCTGCAAGCTGGTAGTCCTCATAGTTAAAATCAGCAAGCTCTAGTAAATCATTAATAATCATTGAATTATGGAAAGCTAACACCGTATAACCATCCGCTGCTGAATCCAGAACTTGCTTGGCACCAACACTACCACCTGCACCACCAACATTAGAAACGACAACATCTGTATCTAATTCTTCACTTAAGTATTTAGTTGCAATTCTCGTATTTCTATCTGTGTCCCCTCCAGCACCAGCAGGTACTACTACTTGAATTGGTTTATTTGGATAATCAGATGAATCACTTTCATTCCCTCCATCTGAACTAGCACCTGAATCATTACATGCTACCAATAAAACCGCTAAACTTAATAGAAATGCCAAAACTGTAAACTTTCTCAACTTCATAATTAATCCTCCCCTAACTGTTTTTAGCTTGCTATTTTTTTAGACTCTTCCGCCATTTTCTTCTCTTTCTGTGTTTTAAAGATACTGAAAAACACGGATAATGCCGCGATAATCAAGAATGTAGCTGCAATTGGTGATGTCAAGAATGGTAAAAAGTCACCTCCAGTTAATTGTAATCCCCTTCTAAGATTCGTTTCTAAAATTGGACCTAAAATGAATCCAAGAATGAGTGGAGTAAGTGGGAATTTTGTTTTGATCATGATGTAGCCTACTATCCCAAAGAAAAGTAATGCATAAGCATCAAACAATCGATTATTTACACCAAATGCACCAACGACACATAACGCAATAATGGCTGGATACAAATAATGCTTCGGTATACTCAATAATCGTACAAAGCCTCTCATACCCGAATATAGGAAAATTAACATAAAAACATTCGCAATGATTAACGCTGCAAAAATCCCATATACAATCGGTCCGTTTTGTTCCAACAATAATGGACCTGGTTGTAAACCATGAATAACTAAACCACCTAATAACATAGCCGTAACGGTATCTCCCGGAATTCCTAGTGAAATCAAAGGGACTAATGCTCCCCCAACCGCTGCATTATTAGATGATTCCGAAGCAACGACACCATCATCAATACCTGTACCAAATTTCTTCGGATTCTTGGACTGTCTTTTTGCCGTAACATAAGCGATGATATTCGCAGTTCCTCCACCAATTCCTGGTAAAATCCCTACCGCAACACCAATTACTGAAGATCTGAGGAAGTTCCATCCTTGTTTAATAAATGTAATCGGTGAAAATCCTAATCCCTTAATTTTATAGTCATGAATTTTCTTCTGATTAATCGTATTCTTCTTCCGTTCTTCAATAACTTTCAACATCTCTGAAATTGCAAATAGACCAATTAGTACTGGCAGTATATTGAAACCTGCACCAAGCGCATCCATTCCAAATGTATACCTTGGATAGGCATCAATTGGTGCAGATCCAACAAAGGCAAAAACAATCCCTAGTAAAGCACTAATCATTCCTTTTGCTAGGGAACCTTCCGATAAACTTGAAATTAACGTTAATGCAAAGAGTGTGACTGCAAAGTATTCAAAAGGACCAAAGTTTAATGCGAATTTCGCTAAAGGCGGTGATATTAACACAAGTACAATAATACTTAACAACCCACCTAAGAATGATGACATGATTCCAAGGCCAAACGCTCTACCAGCTAGTCCCTTTTTAGCCATTGGATAGCCATCAAATGTCGTTGAAATTGAGGAAGGCGTTCCTGGCAGGTTTAGTAATATAGCTGGAATCATCCCCCCAGATACACCACCAATGTATAATCCCATCAACAATGCCATCCCATCACTAGGACCCATTCCGAAAGATATCGGTAAACAGATTGCGACTGCCATTGTTGCAGTTAAACCAGGAATCGACCCAAATATAAGCCCTAAAATCGTACCAGCTAAAATGATTAGTATCGTATCAAACGAAAACATTAATGAAAAACCTTCTAAAATAAGATCCATCAGTTACACCCCCTAACCTAATATCCCTGCAGGTAACATTAGATAGAATACATTTTTAAATACAAAGTAGACGAATGCGGATATTAAAATCGATACAACGGCAAATTTAATAATGCTTTTCTTATCCTCAGGTGCAATTAGATATATTTGAACGAATAGATAAACTGAGGTAGCAATAAGGAAACCTAGTATTGGAATTAAAACTAAGTAAACCGCCATTAGTCCAAGTGAAATAAATACTAGTGTATAGCTTATCTTCTCTTTCTTTTCTTTTGTTTCCGTAGCTACGGTTTCTTCAGCTAATTTCTTCTCTTTTCTCCATCCAACAAAAGCATTGATAAATAAAATGATACTGAGGATAAATAAACCGATAGCTACTACCTGTGGCAAAAAATCGGATCCAATCTTAGATGCTGACATTTGTCTAAAGGAGAAGGTGGATACATACAGCACAATAGAAAGCGCTATCAAAAATAACGACGAAAAAATATCGACTAGCTTATTTTCATGCAATTTACCTGACACCTCCAATTATAGATTGGTAAGGGGGATGTTCTCCCCCCTAAATTATTTAATAAACACTGTTTTAATCGAAGTGAAAAATTCAATTGCCGCTCTACCTTGCTCTCTTGAATGTGAACTAGAATTCTTCATACCGCCGAATGGTGCTTGAAGCTCCACCCCTGCCGTTTCGTAGTTTACTCTTACTAGTCCTGCTTCAATATCATCGATAAATGCAAGCATTTTACGAATATTTTCTGTAAATACAGCTGCACTTAGGCCAAACTCTGTATCATTAGCAAGTTTCATCGCTTCTTCAAATGTATCCACTTTAATTAGTCCAAGCACTGGTCCGAATATTTCTTCTTGTGAAATTGCCATATCATTTGTAACGTTTTCGAAAACAGTTGGTTCAACGAAATAACCATCTTTATGTTCATCATCTGTCAAGCGATTCCCACCGGTAAGTAGTGTCGCTCCCTCTTCTTTACCTTTTTCAATATAGTAAAGAACTTTCTCTAATTGCGATTCATTAGCACATGGTCCCATCCAATTTTCACTGGAAAGCCCATTTCCAACATTAAGTTCTTCTATTTTATTTATTAGTTTCGCTTTAAAAGCATCATATACTGCGCTTTGAACGATAACGCGGCTGGTTGCTGTACATTTCTGTCCTGTTGAACTTAACCCACCACTAATTGTTGCTTGAACAGCTAGGTCAAGATCAGCATCATCTGCAACAATTACAGGGTTCTTACCACCCATTTCTAGTTGATACTTCGCACCTCTTGCTAAAGCAATTTGTCCAAGATGTCTACCCGTTTGATTGGAACCGGTAAAAGTAATACCATTTACGTCTGGATGTTCGGCAATACGTTGACCGATGACTGAACCTTTACCAGATACCATATTGACAACACCCTCAGGAAGTCCTGCTTCTGCAAAGCAATCGATTACTTTTGCACAAGTTACCGATGCTTCCGTTGCTGGTTTAATAACAACCGTATTGCCATAAATTAACGCAGGAGCCATTTTCCAAATTGGAATTGCAACTGGGAAATTCCAAGGTGTAATGACACCGACAACACCTAAAGGAGTGCGATTCGTATACTGTAATGCTTGATTATCTGTGGACGGAATGACATTCCCTACTTCTCTTAATCCCTCTCCAGCATAGTACCTTAGAATTGCCACGCCTCGAGCGGTTTCTCCTTTTGCTTCTGGTAATGTTTTTCCCATTTCCCTTGTTAAGGTCTCAGCAACTTCATCTAACCGACTTTCTAAGATATTAGCAACCTTGTATAAGTATTTCCCTCTAGCATCTCCAGATAATTTCCTCCAAGCTGTTTTCGCCTCTTTAGCTGCTGCTACCGCTTCATCTACATCTTCTAATGTAGACTTTTGCACTACTCCAACTACATCGTTTGTATCTGCTGGATTAAGGTTAGTCTTTGTTTCTCCATTACTAGACGATTTCCACCTGCCATTAACATAATTCAAACACGTTTTTTCCTCCGTCTTTATCACCTGAATCTTCCTTTCTATATGAATAGTATTTTTACGTTATAGGCTTTTGGTTAAGTTACTTGGGTATTTTTCAGCTACTTTTTGCAAGATGGCCTCTAATTCTTCATAATGTTCCTGTTTTATTGGTGTTATTGGCGCTCGAACATTACGACTGTTCACTGGTAAACCAACTATCTCCATACCTGCTTTGATCAAAGAAATCGCATAACCCTTTCCTTGACGACGAATCCGATTGATTGGTAGAATAACCTCTTCCAAAAGTTCATGCACTGTCTCTTTGTCACCAGCAAGTAACGCATCATAGAAATTTCTAGAAACATGTGGAATATAGTTCGATATTGCTGATGAGTAGGAGTTAAATCCTAGTGGCACATAAGCCTGCATCGTAACTTCTGCCATTGGCATCCCATTTAGCCAGCTAATTTTATTACCAATTCTTTGCGTAAATTCAATATTTTGTTCCATACTTCCGTGTCCATCTTTAAATCCAACAACTTGTGGTGTCTCTGCCAATTTTTCTATCGTTTCAAGCGACATAACCGCATTGTCTCTATGATATACAATTGCATTTAAATCGGTTGAAGTAGCAATCGTATTAAAATATTGATAGATTCCTTCTTGCTCTCCTTGAACCAGGTATGGTGGCATAATCAAGTAGCCATCTACTTCATACTTCTCGGAAATCTTCGCTCTTGATAATGCTTCTGTAAGATTTCCTCCTACCCCGGTATAAAGCGGAACACTTCCCTTTACAACTGCTTTTGCAATCTCAATAACTGTTTCGTATTCACTATCATCTATCGCGTGGTATTCCCCAGCTCCACACGCAACAAAAATTGCTTCTAATCCTGAATCTAATTGGAATTGGATATTTTGGGAAAGTGCCAATTCATCAATATTTCCTTTGTTATCAAATGGGGTTACAGGAAATCCTAAAATCCCAGTAGGTGCTACTCTATTCATTTAAATCCTCCTTATTATTCGCGGAATTTTCTGTTTTTTCTTTCACTAATAAAATCCGTTTCCTTACATGGTCCAAGTGGATATACATTGCCTTATGCGCCTCAAATGGATCCCTATTCTTTAATGCTTCATAAATTGCAATATGTTGTTGGATTGTAATATCAATATTCCGATTTTCATTGGAAATGGTGTAATAAACTTTGTAGAAGAAATCCATTAATGGTTCGATAATGCCTGAAGTTACGTTGTTCATGACAGAAGAGGTAATAATATTATGAAATTCTTTATCCATCTCATCATAGTTTCCGATTCTATTACGCATATTGTTTATTGTGGTCTTAAGTTGTTGTATTTCTTCATCCGTTATTTTTTCTGCAGCAAGGGTTACAAAACCAAGTTCCTGGGTCATTCTCGTTTCAATAATTGTTTCAATATCATCTGCTGATAACGCTAACATTAAACGGAAAGGCCTACTTCCAATTTCCCTCGAAACGTATGTACCTTCTCTTGATTTCCTTTTAAGAATGCCAAGCGTTTCAAGTGCACTCAATGCCTCTCTCAAAACAGCCCTACTAACAAATAACATTTCCATTAGCTCATGCTCAGAAGGGAGTTTATCACCTGGCTTAATATCTCCATTAATTAATAGGTTAATAATTTCATCCATCACTAAATTTGAAAGCGTATTCTTTTTTATCGACTTTAATTTTATATCACTACTCACCTGCCCCCCCACCTCCTTATGATGCTTTCTTGATTAGATTGTATAATATTAACTATTTTCTGTCAAATAATATTTTCATTTGTCCGACAAATAACAATTTAAACTAAATTGTTAATAATTGAATAACAATAAAAATAGTCAATCCAACAAAGGTTGAGGTCAAAACATAGGCTCCATTCCATTTAAATCCTACCTGCCACCACTTGGCTTTAAGCATATTACTCACCAATAAATTGGTTGCACTTATTGGGGATAAAGCCACAGATACCCCCCAGGCTAGAATAAATACAAACGCTAATGCTAATGGACTAATGCCAATTATTTCTGGATTAACCTGTGTGATTAAGAGCGGAACAATAATAATTTGATGAACCCCTATTACTGTAAAAAAAATGACAATCAATATTACCGTTATTCCAAATAATAACGTTGATATTTGTGCAATTGCTAAGAAAAGTGTGTCTAGTGCTTCGGAAAAGACTGTGTTTTCCAGAGCACTACCTAATATTCCGGCACTTAAGAAAAGAACAATTTCATTACAGGAGCGATTTAGATTTGAGATATGATGCTTCATTTCAGATAGTGTCTGTTTCATTTGACCAGTCAAGACTCCAAAAGACAATGGAATAACAACCGCTGAAATAGAAACTAATAATAGCATGGAAAGAGGTGTAATATATTCTAAAAAAATAAGTAATCCTATCCCCACGAGTATAATTAAAAATAACTTCCCGGTCACCCAATACAAATTTCTTATGTCTTCAGAAGGCTCCACTGTAACGGCAACTTCGTCTACTGACACTTCACCCCTATGAAAATGGAATAATAAATATCCAATTATTATCTGTATAATTCCGAATGTTAATCCAATAAGGATATAGCTATTAAGATTAACCTCAAATAAATATAGAACAATTGCTACCGTTGCAAAATATGGAGACCAAACGATTGCAGACAAATAGCCATTTACATACGCTTTTGTAAGAAACTTTGGTTTAAAATCGATGTCTTTTACAAGATCTTGCGTAACACGAATGGCACCAACATTTAAAATCGGGGCCAAAACAAATAAGATTGAGAGCAAGCAAAAGAACGCTCGGTCCAAATTACTTCTTAGCATGGTCATGAGTGAAACGATTTTTTCTAAATAGCCACTTAATCGGAGTGGAATTGTAATAAACGAAGCTAACAGAATTAATACGAGTATCGCTATATTTCTCCTAATTCCCTCAACTATTGTTAATAGACCCATCTCACTTCCTAAGCTAATGACAAAAGAAATCCCTAGAATAGTAAGACCTACTATTCTAGGTAACTTGTTTGCATACACGATTGCCACCAATAAAGTTATGATGGCAATGAAAGATAAAATGAATTGTAATACTTCAGTCGTAATGAATGATTGAATGAAATATACGATACATAGTGTAAAAATTAGTAGACTACTTTTCTTCAAGTAAAAGCACTTCTTTCTTTTCGTAGAATCCTATCACCCTTTTGTAGTCGCTGTGCGATCTTGAAGTTGATGAACCGTAACATTACTCCAGCTCAAATCAGGAACACGATATTTCTCTAACAATGCTTCATCAATCTCTACACCTAGTCCCTTCACATTGCGGTCCGGTGCATGTAAATAGCCATCCTTATAAGTAATTTTATTTTTCACCACATCTCCAACATAAAGCTCTGGACCTGTTGGATCGGACGTATGATTTATATTCGTTAATGAGCACCCTAAATGAGCCATTGCTGCAGTGCCAATGGATAACTCTTGCGTTGTCCCTAGTACAATCCCCTTATTTGCTACCTCTGCTGCATATGCAGCCTTCCTAGCAGAAGTAAGTCCGCCAATAAAGATTGGTGAAATGTTAAAAATATCAATGGCATCTTTTTTTATCATTTCCTCTTGTTGTTTAAAACTCCACACATGCTCACTAATTGGATAATCTGTCTTTAAACGTAATTGATATAGTCCTTCAAAGTCGTTGCGTGGTGCTGGGCTCTCTATCATCTCTAAACCTAGGTCATACTTTGTTAGCCGCTTAATTGCCCTTGATGCATCTTTCCAGTTTAAGAGATGGCTAAAATCATAGGATTTGATTTTTACTTTAGATTTAAATTCTTCTTTTACTCTAGCTAAGAAGGCCTCGTCTGCATCTAAGTTCTTTCCGACATATAATCGGAAAACATCAAAACCTTGCTCATACCTTTTTCTTACAACTTCAATATTTTCCTCCACTTCATCCATAAATCGATGGCGGAAAATAGGATAACAAACCTTGATTTTTTCCTTTACTCTCCCTCCTAATAGGTCAGAAACGGAGATATCTAAGTATTTCGCACATAAGTCGTGCAAGGCATTGTCGATTCCATTACGAATAAAGCTACCTTTTTCGTAGTAATACATTGCCTCTGGGAAACTATCAATAAGTTCCTGATTAATCTTCATTAAATCAAATGGATTTTTACCAATGAGAATGGAAATCAAAGTCCGTTTTAAATCATTTAAGTCAACTGCGTACATAGGCAAATGTGAAAAGTCAGACATCTCACCAATCCCAGTTAATCCTTCATCTGTGTGTATTTTTACAATGACATGCTTGTTAACAAATCCAGTATGACGAGGAACACCAACGGCATGTAACTCAATATCTGTTATTTTCATATCTATCTTCCTTTCATTATGATTTCACTGCATGAAGTACAGGATGCTTTGGAGATACCCCATTTTTTACTGCAATAATATCTTCTGCTGCATTTAACGCCATCGCTTGAAATGCTTCATGTGTCTGTGCACCAAGATGTGGGGTTACAATCACATTATCTAATCGGAATAATGGGTGATCTTTGCTCGGTGGCTCTACTTGAAATACGTCAAGGCAAGCTCCCCTAATCTCTCTGTTTCTCAAAATCTCCTCAAGTGCCTGTTCATCGACCACTCCACCTCGAGCTGCATTAATTAACATGGCATCGCTCTTCATTAATTTCAATGCATCCCGATCAATAAGATGATGGGTTGATTTGGTATAGGGCACATGCAATGTAATAACATCAGCAGTGGATAACAAGTCTTCTAATGATTCAGTTACTTTAATATACGATGCAACATCTGCTCCCGTAACATACGGGTCATATACGACGATATCCATCCCTAATCCTAGATGACTTTTCTCTGCAATTAATCGCCCGATATTTCCAAATCCAATAATCCCTAGTGTCTTTCCTTTTAATTCGTATCCAAATAAACGGTTTCGTATTTCAAAATCACCACTGCGTACACCCCGGTCTACCTGCAATAGATTACGTGTTCCAGATAGCATTAACGTTAATACTAATTCTGCAACTGCATTAATATTTGCACTCGGTGTATTTGTAACGATAACACCATGATCGGATGCAGCTTGTAAGTCAATATTATCTACGCCAATACCATGTCTTGCAATGACCTTCAATCGATTCGCCTGTTCAATCAGCTTTCTACTGTATGTTTCCGTTCGAGCTAAAATTGCATCTACATCCTGAATATAGTGAATAAGTGTCTCTTCGTCATGACTTGGAGGCACAACGATAGTCGCTCCATTACGTTCCAAATATTTAATTCCTTCTTTTGCAATTTTTTGTGGAATTAACACGTTAAATGACATTGGTAACCCCTCCTTATCGGACTACTTTCCATCGATTTAATAATTCGCTAAGCAATGCTTTATCATGCTCTGTTAACGGCTCTACTGGTTCTCTCGTAACACCTGCAGTCAATCCTAATTGCTCCATCGCTTCTTTAATAACAACAACATTATTGCCGTTATGATGCATTGCTCGAAGGTCTTCAAAGGCTTCAACTTCTTCCCAAATGTCCCAAACCGCCTCTTGATTTCCTTGTTGTAAGGCCTCTAGTAGTGCAAAAGATTTTTCTGGAAAAACATTCACGAGCCCTGAGGTAAAACCGACAGCACCTGAATGGTAGAAAAACGGGGCCCATTTTTCTGCTGTTCCACAAATCCATGCAATATGATATTCTTCTGGAACATCACGAATAAGTTTTGTAACACGTTGAACATCATTGATTGCATATTTCACTCCGATTAGCTTTTCTAATGGTGCAAGTCGTTTAATGACATTGTCACTTAGATTCGAATCTTTAAAATAAATAATGGAGGGAATATCCAGTGCATCGATTATTTTTTGAAAATATGCTACCGCACCATCTTCTGTAATGTACGGATGGATAGGCTGATGAATCATGACACAATCCGCTCCTGCATCTTGTGCAGCTACTCCCAATTCTATCGCTGTATCAACCGAATAACCCACGCCTGCAACAACCGTTGCCCTTCCACCTACAACCTCCGTCACACGCTTCGTTACCTGCTTTGCTTCCTCTAGATTTAACGCATAAAACTCCCCTGTGTTACCATTTGGTACAACAACCTCTACGCCATGTCGAATTAAAAATTCTACGTTTTCATCGAGCCCTTCCCAGTTAATCGCTTTTGATTCTGGATAAAATGGTACAATGTTAATTGCAGAAATCGTAGAAAATCGCTTACTAAATTGTGCATAATCCATGTACTTCCCACTCTCCTCATTTTATTTATTTAACAGCTTCTATATACGTACGGAAGCCTTTATTAATAAGTGATGTAACAGTCAGGCCGATATATTCTACTCCCGATTCCTTTAATTGTAATGCTCCCTGCTTATTCTTCGTATGCATCCCAACGCGTACACCGTATTTTTTAGCAGATTGATAGATACGTTTCACCTGTTTTTGAACTTCCGGATGCTCCGTATCTCCATTAAATCCTAGGGAAACAGACAAATCCGTTGGGCCAATATACACCATATCAATGCCAGGAACTTGTAAGATTTCATCCAAGTTATCAACCGCTTCTTTCGATTCAATGTGTATACATACGAGGCTTTCGTTATTAGCATGTGCTAAGTATTCTGGAACCGGCACCGTTCCGTACTTCGCTGCTCGCATCGAAAAAGCTGCTCCCCTATTTCCCATAGGGGGATATTTTACCGCTGCCACAACCTGTTCTGCTTCTTCCCTACTATCTACTTGTGGCACATGGACTCCATGCGCCACTCGGTCCATCGCCTTTAAAATAGCTGTCGGATTACTTGATGTAACACGAACAAGTGGGGTAATCCCAGCATTTTCTGAAGCAATCACCATATGTTCCATGTTTTCTGGCGAAAGCAGACCATGTTCATTATCAAGTACCACAACATCAAACCCGTTATATGCAGCCATTTCAATCAATTGTGTACTTGGAAAACCGATAAATATTCCATAAGCTGGCTCCTCAATGTTTTTTGTCAATTTTTCTTTTAATTTATTCTGGAACAAGATTTTCATCACCCACTCTTAATCTGCCAATTTAGCTGACAGATACTGATTTATATCAACATCGTATTTCACACCAGTTTCTATGAGTTCATTGAAGATTTCCTTACTAATTGGAATTCCATTTTCTTCTCTTTCTTTCTTTTTTAATGATTTTATTTCTCCAGGCATTAAAACACGCTCAAATCCTTCGCTAGGCTCACTCGTTACTGTTTCTTCTACTTTTTCTTTAATATTTTGATAGAAAACATCTGGATCTCCGAAATTTGCTATATTAATCGCACCAAACAGATGGCCCAAACGTTGTGGATATGGATCATCGTATTGTCTAGGCATACTTTTGCCAAATAAGGAGCCAGTTAACACGCCACTCAATATATCAATAATAATTGCTAAACCAGAACCCTTTGGCCCCATTGGAAGAAGATATCCTTCCCACGCCTCATCAGGATTCGTTGTCTGTTTCCCATCCTTCGTAATAGCCCAATTTCGAGGAATGGATTCCCCATTCTTCTTTGCAACCATTATCTTGCCGCGAGCCACGTTACTTGTAGACATATCCAATACAATCGCATCTTCCCCTTCTCCTGCTGGAATGGAGATAGAAATTGGGTTTGCCCCTAAAGAAGGTTTCTTACCTCCAAAAGGAACCATCATTGGAGAAGCATTTGTCATAGAAATACCAATATAGCCTTTTTCTGCAGCCATCCTTGTATAGAAGGATGCGGTTCCAAAGTGATTTGAATTTCGTACTCCGACAAAAGCTGTACCAAACTCATCTGCTTTTTCAATTGCAAGTTCCATTGCTTTTGTTGCAGCTACTTGTCCCCAGCCATTGTGGCCATCAAGTAGCGCAGTCGCATTCATATCACTAACTACTTGCACAAGCGTCCTTCGTTCAATAAGCCCCTCTTCCATTCTTTTTAAATATCCAGCTAATCGTTGCACTCCATGCGAAGTTACTCCTCGTAAATCTGCATCTACCAATGATTCAGCAATAATCTTTGCCTCCATTGCTGGCAAACTTTTTTTTAAAATAGCTTCACAAAATTGTTGCAAATCTGTTGCAAGAATTCTAACCTCTCCCGTCACTACTCACCTCTCCCATCCTAGATTTTAGTGGTATAGATATCCGTCCTTATTCTGCTAATTTAGCTGACAGATACTGATTTATATCAACATCGTATTTCAGGCCAGTTTCTATGAGTTCATTGAAGATTTCCTTACTAATTGGAATTCCATTCTCTTCTCGACTTTTCGTTTTCATTAATTCCAATTCCCCAGGCATTAGAACACGTTCAAACCCTTCGCTTGGTTCACTCGATACCGTTTCTTCTATTTTTTCTTTTATACTTTGATAGAAAACGTCTGGGTCCCCGAAGCTTGCTATATTAATCGCACCAAAAAAATGGCCCAAACGTTGTGGGTATGGATCGTCATACTGTCTAGGAATCCTTTTTCCAAATAAGGATCCAGTTAGCACACCGCTTAATATGTCAATAATAATTGCTAAACCAGAACCTTTTGGTCCCATAGGAAGAACATATCCTTCCCACGCCTCATCAGGATTGGTTGTCTGTTTCCCATCCTTCGTAATAGCCCAATTTCGAGGAATGGATTCCCCATTCTTTTTTGCAACCATTATTTTACCGCGGGCTACGTTACTTGTAGACATATCTAATACAATCGTATCTACCCCTTCACCTGCTGGAATCGAGATGGAAATTGGGTTTGTTCCTAAAGAAGGCTCCTTAGCCCCAAAAGGAACCATCATTGGAGAAGCATTTGTCATAGAAATTCCTATATAGCCTTTTTCTGCCGCCATCCTCGTATAGTAGGAAGCGGTTCCAAAATGATTTGAATTTCGTACTCCGACAAAAGCTGTACCAAACGCCTCTGCTTTTTCAATTGCAAGTTCCATTGCTTTCTTCGCAGCTACTTGCCCCCAGCCATTGTTTGCATCAAGTAGGGCAGTAGCATATGTGTCATTAACCACTTGCACATTCGTACTTCGTTCAATAAGTTCCTCTTCCAATCGTTTTAAATATCCAGCCACTCGTTGCACTCCATGTGAAGTTACACCTCGTAAATCCGCGTCTACCAAAGTTTCAGCAACAATTTTTGCTTCATCCTCTGGTAAACTTTTTCCTAAAATAGCTTCACAATACTGTTGTAAATCATCTTTAGGAATTTTCACTTCACTCACTACTCATCAACCTCTCGAATAATTCTAATTAAATCATGATATCTGATATATCAAATATTAAATAAAAAAATTCTGATTGTCAACATAATTCTGAACATTCTTCTTAACTTTTAATGAAGTGCAAAATCTGCAGACCGAATGATATGATTTCGCATTAGATCCTCGGCTCTATTAATGTCTTGTGCTTCAATCATTTTAAAGATTTCATAATGTTCTTCATATGCCCGTTCATGTTCTACTATATCTGATAATGCTTTATTACGAATAAATTGATCATAAGAATGGACGGCTTCCACTTGCTTATATATAAATCCATTACGTGCAAACTGACGTATTAATTGATGGAACAGACGATTACTTTCACTTAATTGTTGTGTGTTTTTTTCTTTTGTAAATTTACTCATTTGTACGATAATCGCTTCCAGCTGTTTTAATTCCTCTTCTGTCCGTTTTAAAGCCGCAAAGCGTGCAGCCACTCCTTCTAATGCGGCTCTTACACGAGATATTTCCTGAACGGAACGCATCACACTATCAGAGACAAATGTACCTTTTCTAGCTTGGGTAACTACCAATCCCTCATTCTCAAGCAAGCGAAAAGCCTCTTTAATTGGTGTTGTACTTACATTGAATTCGTTCGCTAACTTCCTCTCCCTTAAATGATATCCAGCTTCATATTCACCATTGATAATAGCCTCTTTTAATCCTTCGTAAATCAAATCACGTACAGAGCGTGACTGTAAACTTATTTTTCTGTGTATTTCTTTCTCCATCGTGCTGACCTCCCTTTAGTTGCTCTCTTCCCTTTTTTTCGTAAGTACTTCAGGATTGATTAGTGTAGGAGGAATTTCTCCATTTAATCCTTTGATTAAATTATCTACACCAAGCCTAAACATTTGGTACCTTGTCTCAGAAGTTGCCGAGCCGATATGAGGAAGGGTAACGACATTTTTCACTTTTAATAATGGGCTTTCTTTTGGAATAGGCTCTTTCTCATAAACATCCAAACCTGCAGCTAAAATTTCATTACTTTTTAATGCGTAAATTAACGCCTTTTCGTCTACTACCTCACCACGAGAGCCATTGATAAAGATTGCGGATTTTTTCATTAACTGAAATTCCTTCTCTCCAATAAGCTTGTAGGTTTCATCAGACAGCGGAGCCATTACTAAGACAAAGTCAGATTCTTGAAGTAACTTTTCAAGAGATACATTTTGTGCTTGAAGACTTTCCTCAGCATAGGGGCTGTTTGAACGATTATGATATAGTATTTCCATTTTAAATCCATGATGCGCTCTTTCAGCTACTGCCGTCCCAATCCTCCCCATCCCAATAATTCCCAATACTTTATGGTGAACATCTACGCCATACAATTCTTCGCCAATGTTTTCATTCCATTGCCCTGAACGAACATAATGATGCATCTCAGGTATTCTTCTTGCAGTTGCTAATAATAATCCAAAAATAGTGTCCGCAACCGTATCAGTAAGGACATCTGGGGTATTTGTGGCCATGATTCCTCTTTTTGTTAGTTCTTCTACATCAAAATTATCATAACCAACGGATGTATTTACAACTATTTTTAAATTAGGGGCTTGATCTAATAAGTGCGAATCTACCTTTAATTTAGACCCAATAATCCCTTCCGACCTACTCAAGTCTTTATAAAATTCAGGTGGCATCTCTCGTGCAAGCAAATGATGTCTAATTTCAAAATGTGTTTCCAAACGTTGTACCAGATCACCTGGAATAGGTTTATATAAAATAACTTCTGGTTTCATAGCTACCTCCTAATATTTTTAATATGCTTTTTGGTATATGATATATCAGAATTAAATTAATTGTCAATTAAATCGGAAGTATAATGGAGTAGATTGATACAAGCATCCGCTTTTGTAGGACTTTTTTACAGGAAAGAAAACTTAACAGGGTTTAGCTAATAATGATAAGATAATAAAAAGAAACAGATTATAATGAAGTGGGGTGCAACTAACATTGATCGAAGTATACACAGATGGTGCAGCAAGTGGAAATCCTGGACCTAGTGGGGCGGGTATTTATATTAAAGCTGGGAAAAAGACGTATGAATATAGATTTCCGCTTGGCGAGTTATCCAATCATGAAGCAGAGTTCTATGCGGTTATTAAGGCATTAGAAATATGTAAGGAGGAGTTTCCAGGAGAAATCCTCTCCTTTAGGTCCGATTCGCAACTTGTCGTAGACGTAATTGACAATGACCATACAAAAAACAAAACCTTTCTAGCCCTGTTGGAAAAAATACGAGAAGAGTCCCGTAACTTTCCATACTTCTTTATAAAATGGATTCCCGAAAAACAAAACAAACACGCAGACCGCCTATCAAGAGAAGCGATAAGAATGGAAGCATAGGGACGGTTCTCCTGCTTCCTGATGTTGAGCCGAGATGTGTTTGTGGGGGAAAGCGAATTCGCAGCATCCTCGCGCGACTTTCTTGTGCTCTCGCTCGAATTCTGCGTGACCTCGCGCGAATTCCATGTGGACTCGCTCGAATTCTGCGTGGCCTCGCTCGATTTCACTGTGCTCTCGCTCGAATTACGTGTGACCTCGCGCGATTTCACTGTGCTCTCGCTCGATTTCCACGCGGCCTCGCTCCGATTTCCACGCGGCCTCGCTCCGATTTCCACGCGGCCTCGCTCGATTTCACTGTGCTCTCGCTCGAATTCCACACGGCCTCGCGCGATTTCACTGCGGCCTCGCGCGATTTCCACACGACCTCGCTCGAATTCCACGTGGCCTCGCGCGAATTCCACGTGGCCTCGCTCGAATTCCACGCGGCCTCGCTCGATTTCCAGATGACAGGCACCAACAAGTATGATATGATAATTATGAAAATTGAATAACGTGACCACAAGGGGAGCGAAAGCTGAGAGAGAACTTTGGTTCTGACCCTTTGAACCTGTTAGTTAGTACTAGCGTAGGGATGTGGCGAGTAGTTTACATATTTATGATATAGGCTTATCTATTTCTATAGCCTAAAACGTAATTTGTAAACTATGAAACTATGTCTTCCTAATGGTGCGTTAAAAACATTATAGGAGGCTTTTTTTATGAAGAAATTACGTTTACAAACCATGATTGAGGTGGCAATCTTCGCATCCCTTGCGTTGCTATTAGATTTATTGCCATCCCTCCAGTTTGGTCCATCCATTTCCATTTCCTTTGCGATGGTGCCAATCTTGCTCATCGCTTTCCGCTGGGGATTCCTTGCAGCTGCAACAAGCGGATTTCTCTGGGGAGTCCTACAGGTCACCATTGGAGAAGCATGGATTCTAACACCATTACAAGCATTCATTGAATATTTTGTAGCATTTGCATGTGTTGGATTTGCTGGTCTATTCATGAGACCAATTAAGCAGAGCCTAAAAAATAATAAAACCACAACAGCAATGTCTTGGATTGTGCTTGCAGTGTATGTTGGTGCATTTGCCCGTTACTTCTGGCATTTCCTTGCAGGTATTATTTTCTTTGCAAGTTATGCAGAAGAAGCTGGCCAGGCTCCATTCATCTACTCTTTCACCATGAATGGAATCGCCTATTTCTTCACTGCACTCGCATGTTCAATTGTACTTGTATTGATTCTTTCAAAAAGCGCACGACTAATAACATCAGCCAAACAGACAGAAAACAAAAAAATAGCATAAATGAAACCCGAGCAGTGCCAAGCACCGTTCGGGTTTTAGTATTTCCGAGAGAGATGCTGTCACCTATTTGTCTTTCCTTATTCGGAAGGACGCATTTTTTTATGTCTGATAATCTTATAGTGTAACAATACTCCCGCACTGATTACTTTGATATATACTATCTATTATTCTAGTAACCTTCATTGCATGCGCGGCTTTACTAATTAATGCTGCTTCTCCAAGGCAACTTTCAACGAAGTTTTTAGCTTGCAAATATCCAGCGGTTTTCTGATTGTCTTTAACACTTGCTTCCGTAGTCATAAATGCACCGTGCTTTGGTTGATAGAACTCATACGGAAATACATTCATTCCGCCATTTGTGCCAGAAATACTTAAATGCACTTGATCCTCTTTAATATTTGCTGCCCAAGTGCATTCAAATAACATAGAAATATCGTTTTCAAATGTTATATAAGCAGAAACATGATCGTCAACATCAAAGGTTTGATGGTCAAATGTTCCCCAATCATTTAATTGATTAGGCATTTTACTTAGTCGGTTATATGTCTTCCCCATTACTGCTACAGGCTCTGGATCATTTAAAAGCCATAGTGCTAGATCTAAGTAATGACATCCATAATCAATTAAACTTCCTCCACCTTGTAATTCTTTATTCGTAAAAACACCCCAACCAGGAACTTTCCTTCTTCTTAATGCTTGAACGCGTGTTACTAGAGGGTCGCCAATTTCAGGTGATGATTTTTTTGCAAGCATCGCTGATTCGAGCCACCGATAATGATAGGCAATGGACAACAGTTTATTCGACTTCTCCGCTGCCTCAATCATTAATTCACACTCTCTTGCATTCATCGCCATTGGCTTTTCACACAGCACATGTACACCTGCATCTAATGCAGCAATTGAAATCTCTGCATGAAACTTATTCGGCGTGCAAATGGTTACTGCATCTACCTCTTCAAAGAGATCATTGTAGTTACTAAACACGAATGGTATATGATTTTTTTCTGCTACTTCTTGTGCACGGGTTTGGTTCGTATCATACACAGCAACAAGCTCTACTTTTTCCTTTAATTGTTGGTAAGAAGGAATATGCCTACTTTGCGCTATCCCACCTACACCGATAATTCCCATTTTTAATTTCGTCATCTATTCTTAGCTCCTTCACATTAGTCCGTCACCTATCATATTATCTATAATAATTTCCATAAGTAATTTCAGGTGTATTATCAGCTTTTGCCCATTTAACCCCATTTCGAATGACTTTTTGAATGTCTTTATGATAATAAGTTGGGTATGTTTCATGACCAGGGCGAAAATAAAATATTTTCCCTTTCCCCCGCTTAAAGGTCACACCACTGCGAAAAACCTCGCCCCCAGCAAAGGAGCTAATAAAAATGATTTCATCTGGTGTTGGAATATCAAAATGTTCACCATACATCTCTTCTTGTTCTAATTCAATGTATTCAGGGATCCCCTCTGTTATTGGATGGGATGGATCGACTACCCATAAGAGTTCTCTTTCACCATTTTCTCGCCACTTCAGGTCACAACTTGTCCCCATTAATTGTTTAAACAGTTTCGAAAAGTGGGCAGAATGTAAGAGAAGTAGTCCCATTCCATCCAAGACGCGTTGCTTTACTTTTTCTACAATGCTATCCTCTACTTCACAATGTGCCCTGTGCCCCCACCAAATGAGAACATCCGTATTGGCTAACACTTCATCAGTTAAGCCATGTTCGGCTTCATCAAGGGTCGCTGTTTGTATATTAAACCCCTCTTCCTCAAGAAATGTTGCAATTGTTTCATGAATTCCGTTGGGATAAATTTTTGCAACAATTTCACTTTCCTTTTCATGACGATATTCATTCCATATAGTTACATTCATCGAAAATGCTCCTTTTCTTCAATATATGAATAATGACCGAATTTAGTTATGCAAACGAACTTTCTGAAAGGAAATAGACGATAGCCACATTAAAGCCAAACTTAAAAGACTACCACCAAAAAATGGGATAAAAGCAGGAATGTAACTGAAAAACAAATAAGTAATAATAACGCCCAAGAGCATTGCTAGCGTCTGCATGGGCCGTCCTATTGCAATAATAAGTGCGTATTTTATGTATTGAAAAACTCTAAGTTCATAGTGAACATAGATTGGAAAAATATAGAGTAAAATAACGAAATATAGAAAAAGTAAAACAAGAAAAATGATACTAATTAAGCTATATATTGGATGAATGATTGCCTGAAAGAACTTCAGATCGATGTACAAAAAGATTCCTAATCCAGCTAGAGTAAATCCAAGAATATTCGTTTTCACAAAGTCTGCCTTGAAATAATGCCAGAACGTTTTAAATACTGGAATATCCCTTTCACCAATAACCCATCTTCTGGTAACAGCAAACATTGCTCCAGTTGCAGGAAAAATCCCCAAAATACCTAATCCAATGATTGTGCAAAATATCCACAACATATTGACATAAAGGAGTTTCGCTACCCATTCACTAATTCGATACACACCAACAAACAATCCATCCATTTCCAACATACCTCACTTTTCATATTTAAGCTCTTTTCTCAGGATATCGCTGTTCTCAGGATATCTGCTCTGTTCTCAGGATTTCTGCTCTGTTCTCGGGATATCTGCTCTGTTCTCGGGATATCTGCTCTGTTCTCTGGATATCTGCTCTGTTCTCTGGATATCTGCTCTGTTCTCTGGATATCTGCTCTGTTCTCTGGATATCTGCTCTGTTCTCTGGATTTCTGCTCTGTTCTCGGGATTTCTGCTCTGTTCTCGGGATATCTGCTCTTTTCTCAGGATATCGCTGTTCTCTGGATATCTGCTCTGTTCTCTGGATAATTTAAAAAGGAAGGATGCAAGGACTTACTATACACCCTTCCTAAATCGTAAAGAATTAGCTTTCTTGATATCTTTCGTATGCTGCTTTTTCTACTTCAAGGTACTCATCTTGCCCCATTTCTTTCACTTGTTCTACATAGTTATCCCATTCGCTGAAAGAGATATCGCCAGAGATAAATCCAGCTTCCATTTCGCCAATGTACGTATGGAGATCAGCTCCTGTTGTTTGTTTGAAGTCTAATTCATCATCCGTGTAGTTAAATCCGTTCCATATTTCCTCAGGTGCATTTGGTGCTACTTTTTCCCCTACTTCAATCGCACTTGGTAGGGATTCAGATCCTTTGAAGTATTTTTCTTGAACATAACCAGGGTAGCTTCCACCCATCCACGTAACATACGGTGTTAATGCTTGATCAAATGTTAAACCATCTGGGTTATTCGTAATTTCTTCAAAAAATTCAAATTCGCCATCTTCAGTTACTTCATATGTTTCGCCTTCAATTCCCATGAACTGGAATGCAGCTCCTTCATCACTAAAGAAATGGTCAATCCATCGAAGTGTTGCTTCTGGATGTTCGTTCTTGTCCGTAATTGCAAATGCACCAACGTGAACTAACGGTGTCTTCACATGACTATATAAGTTGTCACCATGTGGACCTTCTAGAGATCCTAAACCAATATAGTCATCTTGATCTGTAAATACTGTTTCTGGATTCGGTACAATCGCAGTTCCAAGAACACCTTGAGAACCTTTAGCATTTAGCTTGCTATCATCCATCGTGAAGATTTCTTGGTCGATTAAACCTTCAGTATATAGTTTGTTTACAAATTCTAGCATTTCTTTATATTTATCATCTGTACGAGTAAATCGTAATTCGTCCGTCTCAGGGTCAATGTCAACATAAGTATGTCCTACCCCTCTTGTACCAAGGCCCCATGCTCCTTTAATCGAATTCACAATTTGATTTACATTTGACGCGCTAAATGGAATCTCATCATTTTCTCCATTACCATTTAAATCTGTTTCACTTACTGCTTTTAAGTAAGCATAAAAATCATCAATTGTTTTCGGTTCTTCCATGTCTAGTTGTTCTAACCAAGAATCTTTCACCCAAATTGGTTTTCCAATCAACATTGGTAAAAATTCAGGACTGTAATAAGAAGGAACAGAATAAATATTTCCATCTGGCATCGTTAAACCCTTCTTAATATCTGGGTGTTTTTCCATGACTGCTTTTAGATTTGGTGCATATTCATCAATTAAATCATTTAGTGGTACGAATATCCCTTGTTGACCATACGTATACAAATCTGCTGCAGGAATACGTGCTGAATAGAACACATCTGAATATTCACCACTTGCTAAAGCTAAATTACGTTTTTCTGTTAATGTTCCAAATGGTACTTCATCAAACGTAACATTTACGCCTGTTTGTTCTGCATATGTTTTAAATACGAGTGTTTCTTCATAATCATCTAGGTTAGGCTCATATTTTCCAGTGAAGAATGTTAAGTCAATTTCCTCCTTTACGATTGGAAAGCCTTCTTTATTTACATTGTCTGCAGAACTTGCTGCACGTTCAGATTCCTCATCCCCACTACTTGAATCCGTTTCATTCGATTCCTCTTCACCAGAATCTGTATCAGATGAATCAGAACCACTACATGCTGCTAGAAACATTACAACGATTAAAGAAGCAATTAATAACAACCACTTTTTGTTTCTCATTCCCTTTTCCTCCCTTGTATTTAACCTTTTAATGATCCAATCATGACACCTTTGACAAAATATTTTTGTAAAAATGGGTAAAGAATTAACATTGGTAAACTAGCTACAACAACAACGGCATATTTTAGTCCTTCGATTTGCATCAGATGCTCAGCAAGCACTTCACTTCCGGCACTACCCATTCCTGACATATCTTCTTGGATAAGCATTTGCCGTAAGAATAACTGCAATGGATATTTATCTTCATCATTCAGGTAAATCAATGCATCAAAGTATGCGTTCCAATGACCAACACCGTAGAAAAGCGTCATCACTGCAATGATTGGCATCGATAGAGGTAGAACAATACGAATTAGAAAAGTAATATTACTACATCCATCTATTTCAGCCGCTTCCCGAAGTTCTTCCGGAATATTTTGGAAGAACGTCCGCATGATAATGACGTTATACACAGAAACAGCACCAGGCAAAACAATTGCCCAAATTGTATCTAACATTCCAAGATCTCTTATTAGTAAAAATGTAGGTATCATCCCACCACTGAAAAACATAGTGAACATGATAAAGGCTGTAATCACCCCCCTACCGTAGAAATCTTTACGAGATAATGGATATGCTATCATGATTGAGAATAATAGATTAATAGCTGTTCCAAGTACCGTGTAAATAATCGTATTACGATAGCCTATCAATACATCTTCGTTTTGAAATACGGTTATATAGGAATCCAGGCGAAACTCCTGTGGGAATAACCAAATATCTCCTAAAACAATTCTTTCTGGATTACTAAAGGAAGCACTTAATACATAAAGTAACGGATAAACCATAAGACAAGCGATGACTACCAATACAAAGTAATTAAATACTGTAAAAAATTTATCCCCTAAGCTCATCTTCTTTAACATCGAAGCTTGTCCTCCTAACTACCATAAGCTAACCTTGTTTACTTTACGTGCTGTGTAATTAACAAGCAATAGAATGACGAGGTTAACGACGGATTCGAATAACCCAATTGCTGCTGAATAACTATACTCGGAACCTAATATTCCTGTACGGTATACATGTGTAGAAATAACATCCGATGCACTCATGTTTAAACTATTTTGCATTAAGAATACTTTCTCGAAACCAACCCCAAGGATACTACCACATTGGAGAATGAGCATGATGATAATGGTAGGTTTAATACTTGGTAGATTGATATGCCATATTCGTTGTAACCTACTTGCACCATCTATTTCTGCAGCTTCATGTAATTGTGGGTCTACCGCTGAAAGTGCAGCAAGGTAAATAATCGAGCTCCACCCCATGTTCTGCCAAATACCAGAGAATACGTATAAAGTTTTAAACCAACCTGGTTCCGTCATGAAGGAAATTGGCTCTCCACCAAACAAAACAATGATTTGATTAACAATTCCAGTTTGAGGTGACAAGAGAAGAAACATCATCCCCACTACCACAACAACGGATAAAAAATGTGGTGCATATGTAATTGTCTGAATGAACGACTTAAAATACTTGTTTCTTACTTCATTAATCAAAAGCGCTAGAATAATCGGGATTGGAAAACCTACAGCAAGTTCATACAATCCAATTAGTAAGGTATTTGAGATAAGCCTTTCAAAGTAAAAACTATCAAAAAACCTTTCAAAATGTTCGAAGCCAACCCAAGGACTGCCTAGGATCCCCTCTACTGCAATAAAATCTTTAAACGCAATTTGTACCCCATACATCGGAATGTATTTGAAGACGATAAAATAGATAAGTACAGGAAAAATAAGTAAATATAAATCCCAGTTTTTTCGAAAGGGTTTAAGTTTAGGACCTTTCACTTTCGGACTTTTTCGCTTTATTTTCCTTTCTTTCGACATTTTCGGTATGGGTACATTTTCAATTGTCGATTGATTTTCCAATAACTTCACCTGCCTTTATTTAGGAACAACTTCATATTAGCACTGTAATGTTAAGGCAATATTAATTTAATATTAATATATTGAAAATTCCAAATAAACGGTAATTTGTCTCTTTTTGATAAATAATTTAGAAAATTTTGTAGAGGATATTACAAATGACGAGGATTTATAAGATAAATAGAGTAATAGAAACCCAAAAAATGGGGAGATTTATTGGGTTTCCTATATACAAAATTTAACGGTACGCAGGTAACCAACTTCCATGTGCATCGATTAACTCATCACACATGGATACAATATCATCGATTGATAATTCGGCGGCTGTATGCGGATCAAGCAATGCTGCTTGGTAAATATATTCCTTTTTTCTTGTCATCGCTGCCTCAATCGTAAGCAACTGTGTATTAATATTTGTGCGATTTAAAGCAGCTAATTGTTCTGGTAATTCGCCAACATATGTCGGTGTGACACCACTGGCGTCGACGAGACAAGCAACTTCTACACATGCCTTTTCTGGTAGATTAGATATTAACCGCCCTGTATTTAGAACATTCCCACCTATTTTATAGGGCTGATTTGTCTCCATTGCTTCGATAATATACGATCCATATTCATGTGTACGTGTATGTGTTAAATCTTTATTTCCAACCATATCGGAGCGCATATTTTCCCATTTTTGTATTTGATTCTCACACCGTCTTAAATATTCGTCCAAAGGAATATTATAATGCTCAATTAACGCAGGGTTGTTTTGCTTAATAAAATATGGATGGTATTCTGCATTATGTTCGGATGACTCTGTTACGTAATATCCAAAGCGTCGCATCAATTCAAAGCGAACTTTATCGTTATGATCTGTCCTCTGTTTTTCTATTGCCCTTTTCTTGATTTCTGGATAAAGGTCTTCTCCATTTCGAGTAATATCAAGTAACCATGCCATATGATTGATACCAGCAATGTTCCACTGCACATTATCTTTAGGCATATCCAAAGAGGTTAGAAGATGGTCTGCACATACTTGCACACTATGGCATAACCCGACAGTTTTAATGCTTGTATATCTGAGCAATGTTCCTGTCAGTGTAGCCATCGGATTTGTATAGTTTAAAAACCATGCATCTGGACATACCTCTTCCATATCTCTTGCAAAATCCATCATGACCGGAATCGTTCTTAAGCTGCGGAAAATACCACCTATGCCGATTGTATCTGCAATCGTTTGACGTAACCCGTACTTCTTCGGAATTTCAAAATCGATTACTGTGCTTGGTTTATATCCACCAACTTGAATGGCATTTATTACGTATTTTGCATCTGATAGTGCTTCTTTCCTATCTGTATATGCGACAATTTTTACCTTTGATCCAAGGTTTTCTTTTAATTGTAATAACATCATTTCGGAATCTTTCAGTCTTTCTAAATTAATATCGAATAATGCAAATTCAAACTCCTGTAATGCCTGGACCGTCATACAATCACCAAGTAGGTTCTTAGCAAACACAGTGCTACCGGCGCCTAAAAATGTAACCTTTGACATGTTACCCCTCCTGTTTCTCCTATGAAAGTAGTCATATAGTTGTAAATTGCTTTACAAAAACTTTACATTATATCCCCTTCTAAGAAAGAGAAAGTATTGCTATAATCATCATAATTTCAATATTCAACCGTTTCAATGGTAAGATAAATAGAAAGAAGGGTAAAATATTGCTAACTTGTAATGACTATCGAACTTATTTTTTTAAGTTTCCCGGCGAGATGCAGGAACGCATTGCCGGTATCCATACATTAGGTTGGGAAATACGAAATAGTACAGATTATGATTGGGATGGACGAAAACGGTGGGAAACAGGAAAAGTTATTTTTCAATATACGATAAAAGGTGAAGGTGAGATTATAATCAATGACGACAAGATTCGCTTGAAACCTGGGGAGGCTTTCTTTGTAAATATTCCAAGTAATCATCGCTATTATTTACCTGAAGATAGTGATGGATGGGAGTTTGTTCATATCACATTATATGGTGAGGAAGTAAGACGAAATTTTGAAGAAATCACAAAATCCTACGGGAATATTCTCAGGATGGACGAAGACACAAGTCCAATTCAACTTATTTTCAATCTTTATACAAAAGCAGTACATAATGAAATTCATGATGCATATGAAGTTTCTTCTTATGCCTATACCTTTTTAATGGAGCTGCATCGCTATTTATACAAAAAGAAGGAAGAAGAGAATAATAAAGAATGGCCAGAGTCGATTACAAAAGCAGTCTATTTTATTCATCGTAACTTTCAGGAGCCAATTTCACTGGATGAAATTGTAGAAGAAGCTGGTATCTCCAAATACCACTTTTCCAGACTATTTCACGAAACATTACATATTACCCCACTAAACTATGTCACTAAAATTAGAATCGAGAAGTCTATTGAACTACTAAGAAACAATGATGTAACCATTGAGGAAATCTCGCGAAGAGTCGGCTACTCCAATGGGAATTATTTCAGTAAGGTATTCCGCTCAGCCATAGGCGTTTCACCTGGAAAATATCGAAATAGCAAATCATTTATACCATTTGATCAGATCATACAGGATAGAATTTTTTTACATGAATGATATAAAAATTAATGGCTATTCCGCAAAATGTGAAAAGGTAATAGAGACGAATTTTAGTTCACTCATCTCTATTACCTATGTATTGATCACCTGTAATAAAGTGAAACTTCATTCAGTGGGGGTGTTCTTCTTATCACCACTGAATGTTAGTTAATCTAATCGGACAGTTCTACTCCCTTTTCGACAAAATTCGAGGAGTGACAGGCACCTTATTGAACTAATTCCAATGGCACCTTAATGAGCTCCTCTAATTCTTCACCATTAAGCACCCGTTCTACTGCTGATACTGCTTCTTGTCCCATTAAGCCTGGTTGTTGAGCAATCGTTGCAGTTAAGTCACCTGCTTCAACTGAATTAAGTGCATCCTCCACTCCATCAAAGCCTACAACAATAATGTCTTTCCCAGCTGCTTTAATTGCTTCAATTGCACCGAGGGCCATTTCATCATTATGGGCAAATACTGCCTGAATATCACCGCTACCTTGCAAGGTATTTTCCATAACCGTTAAACCCTTCGTCCGGTCAAAATCAGCTGGCTGGCTTGCAACAATATCAAGGCTCTCGTCAGCTATATTATGGAATCCTTCTCCACGTTCTCGCGTTGCGGAAGCGCCTGCAATCCCTTCGATTTCAGCAACCTTCGCCCCTTCACCAACAGTTTCAATGATGAAGTTAGCTGCCATCTCACCACCGGCTACGTTATCCGAAGTAATGAGTGTTTCCACTTCTCCTTTATCTGCTGATCGATCAATCGTAATGACTGGAATTTCTGCATTATTTGCTGATTGTACGGCAGAAGATACTGCTGCAGAATCAGTCGGATTAATTAATAAGATATCGACACCTTGCTGAATTAAATCTTCAATACCACTAATTTCTGTTGCTGCATCATCCTGTGCATTCACAACAACAATTTCCATTCCCTTCGATTCGGCATCCTCTACGATTGCGTCACGAAGCGATACAAAGAATGGATTATTTAACGTAGAAATACTCAGCCCTATTTTAACCTTGCCATCACTTTCAGAATCATTATTTACAAATGGGCTCTCCATTGAACAAGCACCTAAAAAGACGATCAAAGAAAGGATTGCCATTGTTAATACTTTTTTCATTTTGTCCACCCCTTTACGATTTCTTTCGATCAAGTAATACAGCAATCAAGATAACGACACCTTTTACAACTTGTTGATAGAAAGATGAAATTCCGAGTAAGTTCATCCCATTATTTAAAATACCAATGATTAAAACACCAATAAATGTTCCAGCGATACGGCCTTTCCCACCTGCAAGGCTTGTCCCACCAAGAACAACTGCTGCAATGGCATCCATTTCATATGCCTGACCTGCAGTTGGCTGTGCAGAATTTAAACGAGAAGTAAGAATCATACCAGCCAATGCTGCCATCATCCCACTAATGGAATAAATCATCACTTTTACTCGATCAACCTTAATCCCAGAAATAAGTGCTGCTTTTTCATTGCCACCTAATGCATAGGTTTTACGTCCAAATGACATTTTATGAAGCAAAAACCATAATGCAGCAAATGCAATAACCATCGTTACTGCTGGTACTGGAATTCCTAGAAAGTACCCTTTACCAAACAATTGAAAAGCATAAGAATCACCAAGACCTGTTATTGGCTTACCCTCTGTATAAACAAGTGTTAACCCTCTAAAAATCGTCATCGTAGCAAGTGTTACAATAAAAGGCGCCATTTTACCTTTCGCAATTAGCAAACCATTGAATGCACCGAACACAGCACCAAGGATTACACCAATAATTACAGCGATGATCGGATCAACACCAGATACCATCATGCCTGCTGCAAGTGCACTTGTTAATGCTAGAATCGATCCAACAGACAAGTCAATTCCGCCTGTTAAAATAACGAAAGTCATCCCAAATGCAATCAATCCATTTATCGAGATTTGGCGCAATAGATTCATTATATTAGCTGGATCAATAAACGCTGGATTTAATACTGTCACGACTACGATTAAACCAATTAGAGCCAACAGGGGAACAAATTTACCCCATAGTGCTGTTAGTTTTCCTGTTTTCATCTTAATTACCCCCTGTAGCAAATGTCATGATTTTTTCTTGTGTTGCTTCTTCGCTTCTTAATTCGCCAGAGACTTTTCCTTCGTGTATGACTAAAATCCGATCACTCATCCCGAGCACTTCAGGAAGGTCAGATGAAACCATAATGATTGCAAGTCCACGTTCTGTAAGTTCATTCATCAAATTATAAATCTCACGCTTCGCACCAACGTCTATCCCTCTTGTTGGCTCGTCCATAATTAATACTTTCGGTGACGTACCAACCCATTTTGCAATAACAACTTTTTGCTGGTTCCCACCAGATAAGTTACCAGCCGGTGTTTCCTGTGACTCTGTTTTTATTTTCAAGCGTTCAACCATTAACTTAACAAAAGCTGTCTCATCTTTATTTTTGACAATGCCATTTGGTGAGAAACTCTTCAAATTGGTCAAAGCGATATTCTCACGGATAGAGAAATCAAGAACAAGTCCCTCATCTTTCCGGTCTTCAGTAATAAATGCCAGTCCCTCGTTTGCAGCACATGCTGGATTCTTAATGGAAATAGGCTTGCCACCAATTTTTACTTCACCACTGTCAAAGCCATCCAAACCGAATATCGCCCGCATGATTTCCGTACGTCCTGCACCCATTAACCCAGAGACACCAAGGATTTCACCTTCTTTAACGGAAAAACTGATATCCTCGAAAACTCCCTTTCTCGTTAAACCACTTACTTCCATGACTACTTCGCCATACTTCGGATTACGAGCTGGATATCTATCTTCCAATTCACGTCCGACCATTTGTTTTACAATTTCGTCAAAATTCGTATCTTTGATAAAGGATGTAGCAACCGACACACCATCACGCATCACGGTAATACGATCACATATTGCAAAAATCTCTTCCATTCGATGTGAAATGTAAACAAGGGAAACACCGCTTGCTGTCAATTCCTTCATGATTTTGAATAGCTTTTCAATTTCTCTGTCCGTCAATGCTGCCGTTGGTTCATCCATAATGATTACTTCTGCATCAAGCATTAGCGCTTTTGCAATCTCAATCATTTGCTGCTCCCCAACCGAACATGCACCTGCTTCTTTATCTAATGGAATAGAAATGTCTAAACGACTGAAAATAGCTTCTGCTAGCGTTTTCATTTCCTTCTCTTTTAAAACACCGAAAGCATTTCTTTTTTCTCTACCGATAAACAAATTTTCAAGAACGGTCATTTGTGGCCAAATATTTAATTCCTGACGAATAAATGCAAGACCTGCTCTTTCTGCTTCTTTCGAGTCTTTAAACTGGATCTGCTTCCCATCAATCGTTATCTTTCCTTCATTCTGAGGAAAAAGCCCAGTTAAAATGTTCATTAACGTAGATTTCCCTGCACCATTTTCACCCATCAGTGCATGAACTTCTCCAGGCTCTAGTGTAAAATCAACCCCTTCTAAAACCTTATTTGCGCCAAATGCTTTGTGAATATTTTCCATTGTAATGTGCATCTTAGTCACCTCTTCTTCTTGTTGAACATCCTCTTATTAGAAAAAGACCCCAGACTGTAAAATACAATTCGAATAAGGCGTAATCTCCCCTGTTCGAATAATTGCCTTTGCGTTTTTTGTCATTTCTTTCAATTTTTCATGTGTCGTATATTCGATTATTTCCTCATTAAAATGCTGTTTCATAAATGCTTGCTGGCTTACGTTATGTTCAGCAATTTCTTCTGCAAGGATTACCTTTTCAACAACCATATCATCAGAAACCGCTTGGACTACCTCCCCGAAGGATGGTGTCCCTGGCTTTAATGCCAGATCAATTTTCTTCACACCATCTGGAATCGGAAGTCCTGCGTCACCAATTACAATCGTGTCTGTATGTCCTAAATCTGCCAGCACTTTTGCAATCTCACTGTTTAACATTCCATGCTTCTTCATTCGGCAATACTCCTTTCCACTTCATCTCTTGTTGGCATGCCACCCTGTGCACCAAATTTTGTAATGGAAAGGCTTGCTGCTCGATTTGCAAATTGTAGCGCTTCTTTTATCGTTTTCCCTTCTGCTACCGCTACTGCAAAAGCTGCATTAAAGGTATCCCCAGCACCTGTCGTGTCCACTGGCTTAACAACATAAGAAGGAACAACTTCTTCACCTGTACCATTGAAATATCGAACACCATTTTTTCCTTCTGTGATCAATAATTTATTCGGAAACTGCGCTAACACTTCTCCACGATTTTCTTCTTTAAACATCACTGCGAACTCATGCTCATTCGGAGTGAGGTAGGTTGCTGAATCGATTACTTCTCTACTGATTTCACGAGCTGGCGCTGGATTCAACAACCATTTTTTATTAAAACGATCGCAAAAATCTGCAACATATTCGATGGTTTCTCCAGGTACCTCCTGCTGAATTAAAATAATATCTGCTGCTTTCATCGTTGATGCAGCCTTTTCTACATAGCTCGGGGTAACATGATCATTCGCCCCTTTTACAAAAATAATACTGTTGTCTCCTTCAGCAAGCGTGATGTGAGCCGTCCCAGATGCGATACCTGTAACGGGTTCCACATTTTCCACAGAAACACCATTTTTTTTCAAATTCGCCAATATTTCTCCGCCAAATGCATCATCACCAACACAGCCAATCATGGAAACTTCTGCTCCAAGTCGCGCTGCCGCTACTGCTTGATTCGCTCCTTTACCACCTGGAACCGTTTGGAAATCCTCTCCCAATATTGTTTCTCCCGCTACCGGTCGCTTACTAGCAGTAACCACCAAATCCATCGAACAACTACCCACAACTACAACTTTCACCATAATACTCTCCTACCTTTCGTGAAGCATGGGGACGGTTCTTCTGCTTCCTCTTTTAGGCCCCGCCCTGTCGCTTGTCGAATTTTAATCGAATTCGCCTTAAAACCAAACGTTAACGGACAAACACCAAATCTATAGAGGAACTTCCGAATTACTACAACCTTCACCACGCTATTTTCCTATCTTTCGTGTTGACTTTCTTTCTACAAAACTAACCGCTAGCTTATAATGTATGTTTAACAATTTTTCTTGATTTATTTTTTTAATTAATATTTCAGCAGCTTTGGCACCCATTTCATATGCTGGCTGATGAATGGTCGACAACCCCGGGTAAACAAGTTCACTAATGGAAATATCGTCAAAACCAATGACTTGCACATCCTCAGGTATTCTCTTTCCAATTCGCTGTGCTTCATTTAAAATCGCAACACCAACAATATCATTACAGGCAAGAACACCATCTGTTTGCGGATATTTTTGAAACAATTCGATTGCACGTTCTTTTGCACCATTGAAGGATAAATTGGAATCAAGAATATTTACTTTTACCCCTGCTTCCTTCAGCACTTCATACGATGCCTCAAAACGTTGGTATACATTCTTCACATTTTTCGGACCTCTAACAATCGTAATTTCCTTACTTCCTCGCTCCAAAACCTTTTCTGCGGCTAATCTCCCACCTTGCTCTTGATCAGCATAAACAGATGGTAATGCCTCTATCGTTCGGTCCAATAGAACGAGTGGAATACTTAGCTCAGAAAGCATCTCGGAATCAGTTTCATTTATAGAAGCAATAATGCCCACGACATTATTTTGCTTAAATGTATCTACGTAATCCATTTCTTTTTCAAGCTGTTCATCACTATTCCCAAAGATTACACGATAGCCTTCCTTTTGGAGATAGTCTTCCACTCCTCTAGCTAAGGCTGGGAAAAATGGATTCGTAATATCAGGCAGAATCAAGCCAATTAATTTAGACTTTCGTTTGAAAAGTGACCTAGCAACCTCATTCGGTTTATAATTCAATTTATTTACAGCTTCTAATACTACTTTTCTCGTATCTTCATGTGCGTAACCGCTGTCATTTATTACCCGTGAAACTGTCGCAACGGAAACGCCAGCTTCTTTCGCGACATCTCTAATCGTTATTGCCAAATCACTCAACCTCCACCTGTGGAACATTGTGTAACCCGTTACATGTTTATCTTAACATCATCCGAAGAGCTAGTCAAGGGGGACGGTTCTCCTGCTTCCTTTTCACAAAATCCTTGGTGCACCGACACTGATAACGGATAACCGTTAATTCATAAGAAAAGCCGCCTAAGAATAGGCGGCTTTTCCACGAAATTTGTGGCGAAGGACCATGTGGTTCACATGCACATGTATTGCATTGTCCCTCGACTTACACAAATCAGCTCATCGCAACATTCATTATACCATTAAATGAAGCTTTTCACTAGTATTTTTAGTGGAAATTGATGTAAAATCATACGGTGCCTGTTTCTATTTTTTCCGACAAATGTCAACATCGTTCTAAGAAGCCACACAGCACTTACAAAAGGAAGCACAAATTAAAAATAAGAGTGAATTTCCTTAAATCATCCATACTAAGACAGAATATCAAAGGAGTGAATGCATCGTGGATTTTATTGAAAATATTGTTTCCTTTTTTAATGATATTTTATGGTCATACTTACTTATTATTGTATTAATCGGTTTAGGAATCTATTTTACGATTCGTTCAGGATTTGTCCAATTTTCTATTAGAGAAATGTTTCACGTAATTACCGACAAACGTGCCTTTACAGGGAATGGGAAAGAGAAAAAAGGGACAAGTTCATTCCAAGCGTTTGCAATTAGTGCTGCATCAAGGGTAGGGACCGGAAACCTTGCTGGTGTTGCTTCAGCAGTTGCTCTTGGTGGGCCTGGTGCATTGTTTTGGATGTGGCTAATCGCCATATTAGGTGCCGCATCTGGATTTGTTGAAAGCACGCTTGCACAGGTTTATAAGGTTAAAGATGGCAATCAATTTCGAGGTGGACCTGCTTACTACATCGAAAAAGGACTAAAAAGCCGCTCGCTCGGCATTGTATTTGCTATCACGATTACATTTACTTACGGACTCGTGTTTAATTCGGTGCAGTCGAATACCATCAGTCTTGCATTTACCGATCAGTTCGAAGTAAACACGAATGTTATGGCCATTATTTTGGCTATCCTTGTTGCAGTAGTAATTTTTGGTGGTCTAAAAAGTATTGCAAAGGTTTCACAGGTCATCGTTCCTGTCATGGCAATCCTCTATATTATTCTTGCACTCGTAATCTTGGCTATGAATATAACGATGATTCCTGATATGTTATCCCTTATTTTTGCAAATGCATTTGGTTTCGAACAAGTTGCTGGAGGCGGATTTGGAGCAGCAATTATGATGGGAATAAAACGTGGCCTCTTCTCCAATGAAGCAGGGATGGGGTCAGCACCGAATGCAGCCGCAACAGCAGATGTCTCTCATCCAGCTAAGCAAGGTCTTGTACAAGCACTTGGTGTGTTTTTCGATACACTTCTCATCTGTAGTGCCACTGGATTCATTATTTTAGCTGCTGGTGGGTTTGCTGGAAGTGATGCAGATGGAATCCAAATCACACAAAGCGCTGTATCGACTCTTATCGGTGATTGGGCTGGTAGCTTTATTGCAATCGCAATTTTCCTATTTGCTTTTAGTTCTATTGTTGGGAATTACTATTATGGAGAAAGCAATATTGCTTATGTAAAGGAAAGCAAAACGGCTTTATTCATCTATCGCTTAGCCGTAGTAGCAATGGTTATCTTCGGAACACTCGTCTCGTTTGATTTTATCTGGGCCTTAGCAGACTTAACGATGGCGATCATGGCATTAATTAACCTATATGCCATCACACGACTCTTCTCCATCGCAAAACGTGTGCTTGACGATTACCGAAAACAACGAAAAGCTGGAAAAGACCCCGTATTTCATAGAGACGTCCTTGAATCAGAAGAAGGCGTTGAATGCTGGGGACGTGAGTAAGGGAAGCATGGGGAGGAAGCATGGGGACGGTTCTCCTGCTTCCTCTTCACTAAAATCCGCGATGGCTCATTCAGGTGCCTATTACTTGTCGAGTTTTGTTGGAATTTAACAAAACCGAACAGTGCCTTTCACTGTTCGGTTAATCATTTAAACCATGATAATACGTTTCAATAACGATAACTGTACCAGGATTTGTATAGGGGGCAAAATGGATCCCAGTCACTATCGCTTGGATATTCCATATCGAAATCATCCTCGGCATAAGCATTACATTGCAATCTCCTCTCCATAAGCATCATCATAATAATCGTCATCACTTTTATTTCCACTTCCGTCTCAACATCATAATGCGCTGAAAGAACTACCACATCCATTGCTTCATTTCCTTCTGCTGCTCAAACACTCAGGCAAAATTTGCACGTTATAGATACCTGACAAGTGGTATAATGATTCACAGGGTGATATTTTTGTTATATTTTTCCTTTCTTTTATTCCTTTGTGCTTGTTTTAGCATTTATATCATAAAACGAAACGTTCTCATTAAGACATCAGGAATGGCAGTTGTGATGGCATTAGGGATTTCGATGCAAGGGGTCGTATCTAATTTTCTTGGTCCTTCTTTTTTTCAAAGCGCTTTTGCCAAAATTATTCCTACTATCATTCTTGCAATATGGATTAGCTTTATTTTTTCCATCGTTCTTTCCTATTTTAATGGTAGGTTTAGGGAGCTGCATGTAAGAAATGCCGTTAATCGATTTGGAATTGGAACATGGGTTGCTGCATCCTCTATTTGCGGGATTCTAGTTTCCAAGCATTTCACTGAGTGGGGAATTATAGCCAAGGTGCTTTGCTGCTTAAATGTGATGTTTTGGATTTTTTACATCATCATTTGTATAAAAGCATTTTTTGAAATTCATCATAATCATTTAATGAAAAATTCAAATGGCATATTTCTATTAACAACCGTTAGCACGCAATCAATTATTTTAATGCTTCATACGGTTTTTGGGGAAATCCCAAAAATGATTACAATTAGCTTACTATTTATTGGTTTAGGCTTTTATCTCATCAGTGCTACGTTTATTATAAGACGATACGTTACAAACCAATGGGCTATTGAAACGGATTGGAATAATACCAATTGTATTTTACATGGCGCTTTATCTATTTCAGGACTCGTATGTATCGTATCAGGAATTGCGCCTGAAAAGGTATTGATGCTTCTTTGGATTTTTACATTAGTTGTCTTCCTTATCGTTGAATGCCTGGAACTTTGTAGGATTTATAAACGAATCGTAACATATGGATTAAAAAAGGGAATGTTGATTTATGATGTTTCACAGTGGAGCAGGGTATTTACCTTTGCGATGTTTTATACATTTACATCCTTGATTCACCTAACAAGTTCTCAATTTACTATGATTCAATCGATTATACTTCAATTTGGTATTTGGGTTGTTCTTTTATTGATTTTGTCAGAAATTATACTTAGCGTGAAGCATGGGGACGGTTCTCCTGCTTCTTCTTCACTAAAATCCGCGATGTCTGGACACCGTTCTCCTTCAAGGAATTCTAAATAAATTTATGAAAGCAAAAAAGAAAAGAAGGAACAAGCAGATTCATTCCACTTGTTCCTCTTTTCTTTTTACAAATCTTCACTATCTAATTCTGTTGTATCAAGCAAAGTATGTACCGTTAATCCGTCATCTAATAATGTTACAAAAAACTCAGATTCAAAGGCTTTATATTTCCCGGTTTCATCTCCGTAATATATATTGTAATCTTCCCTTGTTGTAACGTTATAGCCGCCATCTACTTCCTCAAAACCCACTAATTTCAAACTTAAGAATTCTTCCGTTATCCCTTGTTCTTCCAAATACCCTAGATAATCCTTATGTTCGGTGTAAGATTTCCCATCTAAACCCAAGAAGCATGGGGACGGTTCTCCTGCTTCTTCTTTCTCTTCATTTAAAATATGTGGTCATAGATACCATTCATGTGAAAAATATCCACTCTAAGTGATTCCACATAAATCTTCTCAGCATGAATCACCTCATTAACCTATCTTATCTAACAACAACAAAATTATCATGTACTTTCTAAACTTCAAGCGTATCCAACTACTTCTATCCATAACATCTGCATAATAGGAGAAATTTTCTTAGCCTATTCCTCCTATACAACAAGTAACAGACACCTCTAATTTGCGCATATTTCATTAATAATTTCTCATACTAAAGCTGTAAAGGAGGGAATTTCATGGCTAAGCGTACAAAGAAGAATGATCCGCAACAAAAGAATAAACAAGGATTTGATTCTAGTCAGGCCTATTCGGAGTTTTCAAAGGAGTTTGGAAGTGCGGCTGCAAATAGGGAACATAAACAAAAAGCAAAAGATTTAAGAGCGAATAAAAATAAAGGATAAACATGAAGAAAAGGAGTAAAGCGTATGTCTAAACCAAAAAGTCGACAAGAGCGCCAATGGAGAGGTCAAAAAAACGCACAAAAACCACACGGCAAAGTTAAATCTCTTGACGAATTGGAAAATGAGGCTGGGAAATGAAGATTTGGGGATGATGCTAGGATTCATCCCCTTCTCTTAACTTACATTGCAAAATAGAAGTTTGCACATACTTTTTTATTCATAACATCAATCAGCAATAACTTACTTTTTAAAGTTGTCTAGCAATTCCTTCGCACTATAAACCACCTTATCCGGCTCAACACTATTCTCAAGTTTTCCCCTTCTACGATGGTTCATCCAAATAGCATGCCATCCAGCTTGCTTTGCACCTACAATATCATTCGCAAATGAATCACCTACATAAACAGTCTTTGTCTTATCTAACCCTAATTTGTTTTCGATGATTTGAAAAACTTCAATTGATGGTTTTGTATGACCAACTGCTCCGGAAATAAAGATATTTTCCTTTGGAATCCATCTCTCTAACCGTAACTGCTTTATTTTCATCGATTGATGACCTTGTGCACCATTTGTTAGAATAGCAAGCTGCTTACCTTCTTTGTACAATAATTCCAATAGCTCTTCAACCTCATCAAATAGCACAATTTTATTTTGTTCGACAACGTACGCCTCCTGGAAGTCCATTGCCTCTTTATCATTGATTACAATACCAAACTCAGCACATGCATCTTTAATACGACGAATATGCATTTCCCGCTCTGACAACAGTCCAGCTACTTTTTCATCAAATAACGCATCACTATACTTGCGATTAGCAATGTAAAGAGCATCCAATTCTTTCTCCGTCAACGATTCTTTTAAGATTTTCTTACATGTATTTTTAAACGTTAATGCTTGATCGTATAATGTATCATCCACATCAAAAATAATAGTTTCCATTCTATCAACCCTCCAGTTCTATCATACCTTCAAAAATAATTGTCGTACAGAGAAGAATTAATTACCCAGGAAATTGTCGATATTCCCCAGGAAATATGAGGTTTTGGTACAAAGAGGTGCCAGGCAATGTTCGGTTTTCGACAAAATTGTGAGGGGGGGAGGTATTAAAGAAATTTTATCAATAAAGGAAGCAAGAGAACCGTCCCCTTGCTTCCCGCTCTCACGCTTTAAATATGAGGTTAGGGGAAACCCCTAGTATTCTCGCTGCTTGGCGATTAGATATACCTTCAACTGCTTTTACTTTTCGCAGCACATTGTTTCTATTTAACCTTGGAAGTGCTTTTACCTGTGCAATGTCTAGGCCCCCAAGCAATTGTATAATTTCAAGCCTGGCCTCTTCATCTGTCAGCCTTCTTCGTTCATTCACTTTGTCATCTAGGCAATCATCATCATTTTTCTTTTCATTAAAAACTTTAAACTCTGCCATCGCAACCTTTAGATTTGTTGAAAAAAGGCTTAAAACAAACGCACGATCCAATAATCTATCAGAAACAGGTGACTCACTATAATAGGTTGGGCAGCTACTCCACCGCCATGCATCAACTTTATTCACTATTCCAGCTTTCACTGGATTTTGGTGAATGTATCGCACAACGGTTAACAAATACCGTCTTGATTCCACATTTTCACTTCGAAATCTATCCTGAAACAAATGCCCTACTGTATTGTACTTTTGGTTATAATAGGAAACGAAGCTTACCCCAATCCGCTTCATAGTAATCGAAATATCCTCGTTCCCTTCTTTTAACAACAGGTGCACATGATTATTCATTAAGCACCATGCAAAAACTTGCATTTGTGATTTTATTTTGTACCTTTCAATTGTATCGAGAAATCTTATACAATCTTCATCATCGTGAAAAATTTCCTGCTTATTTGCACCTCTAAGCATTACATGATATACACCACTTCTACTTTTCACTCTAGCTTGTCGTGGCATGAAGGGATCACCTCGTTAATAGTCTTAAATCGGGGGGAAGATTTTGAACGCTGTTGATGGTATTGGAGGTATGTATTTATATTTAAAAAGAGGAATTACCTGAGCGAAGATTACTGGTATATTGGAGTCTGGATAGATTACTATGGAAAGAAAATGTAACAATGATGGCTTGATTTTAGTAGTTACTAATAGACGGACTGCGGAGAAAATATATAAATGTTTCAATCACTTTCCCGGAGAATAAGGATACAAGAGAACCATCCCAAATTAAAAAAAAGCAAGAGAACAGACCGGGGATAGTCTACTCTCTTAAATGGGGCACTTACGAGGAAGGAAAGGGATATTTACCTTTTTTAGGCATGAAGTAAATTTTACCTATCCCTTTTAACCTAGAAACTAACCTGCAGTTAGTTCTTATGATTTATTAATACCATAAAACGCATAAATTTGGCTAATTTCCGTTTTTCAATTTTGGCAATTCAATCGACACGGTTCTACAGAAAAACCCCCGTTTTTTCTTTAAAAATCCCTAAAAAACGTGTATTTCTTGAGTTTTACCTGTCTAAAATTCAATTTTGGCAAATCGTACGACAAATTCTGACAAAACGGATAAAAGCTTGTTAGACTAAGGTTTATTGGTAGTATTTTATGTTGCCAGGAAAAAGTAATTAAACTTAACAAACTCTATAATATTTACGAATTGTATATCGAGAAAGCAAAAGAATTAGGATAGGTCCCATCAAATCCCGCCCTAATTCTAACTTCCACTTATTTTTCTATATCATTCTGGATTTCAATAATCCTGCTTTCGCTTACATTTGTAAGTTCAGCAACCGATTCGATTGTCATACCCTTATCTAAAAGCTTTCGAGCAATTGCTTCCTTTGCATTTTCCTCCCCAATTTTCTTTCCTTCTCTTTTCCCTTGCTCTAAACCTTGTTCTAAACCTTGTTCTAGTCCTTGCTCTAGTCCCTTTTCTAGTCCCTTTTCTAGTCCTTGTTCAAGCCCTTGTTCTAGCCCTCTTTTTATTGCTTTTTCTGTTTCTTCCTTTAATCGAAGTTCCGCCTCACGTTGCGCAGACTCCTCGTCCATAATATGTTTTAAACGTGATTCATAAGCTAGAAATTCTTCATGAGTCATACTTAGCTCTTCCCAGTTTCGAAAAGCATTTCTTAGTGTTTCGTCTTTCATGGCGATTTCCTCCAATTCTTCATAAATATCTTCATAGACCTCATCATTTCTGTGATCGACCATCCCAAGCATTAATAACCATCTAGCTAAAATGTCATTCCATGGATTAAGTTTTTCCACTTTCCATGCCTTTATTAACTTCGGCATTTCTATAAAGTGAAATTCCATTACATCTGTTAATTTAAATTTTTCCTCATCTTCGTACAAATGATACGATGTATGAAAAAGCTCCGTTTGATTAAATAAATTAAAATTCATCATGTTAATTGAGATGACAGGGGATAACTCTTTGTAGCTCATACTCTTTCTTAATGGATTGCGATATATGCCAGACCAATAGTATATAGAACGCTTAATCATACTATATTTATTGGTAAACTGTATCTCTACATTAATACGTTCTCCAGAATCTGTAATGACTAATAGATCTAACCGTGACTGCTTATCGCCTACATACTCTCCACCAGCTTCCGTGTTAGAAAAGGAGATATCTCTAATGCGATTACGGTCATTTCTTTGTAAAATCGCATTCAAAAATACAACTGTAATATCTTTATTCTTTTCATTCCCAAAAAATTGTTTGAAAGCATAATCTACTTTCAAATCCATTAACTTATGCAGTGGTATTCGTTTGAGTAAAGACGTTTTTCCATACCTCTTTTGTGACTTTGAATTGTAGCCGTCGGAATCTTCCATTACTCTGGTTTGGAAATTATACATGATAGGTTTTTCTTTAATGAGAGCTTTTAGTGGCATGTTAACACATCCTTTATGGTATGTGAGGACTTACTTGAGGAGTATTTCTACATATAGTATAACAGAACACTAAAATAAGAACAAGTGTTTCTTTTTTGTGTGTACAAAAAACTTGAATGTCTAGCATTACAAAATTTCTTTACTAGCAAAGCACCTCTCATGAAATCTATAAATATCTTCTCTATAGTAGCTTTCTTATCTTTTGCAAACCTATAATATCATCCGTCCTTATTAAATTAACTGAAAATAAAATACATCGTTCCTGAAGACTTCTATGCAGCACTTCCCCGCATACCAATTCTAAAGAAGAAGCAGGAAGCAGGAGAACCGTCCCCTCGCTTTATTAACCTTCACCGCCCTACCTTTACGCCCCTTTATTCTCCTGTAACATCCAATTCATTAACTGCTTACGATCAATCAATTTTACCTGGTTTGAATTTGCCAATTTTCTTGCTTGCTCTGTAAAGAAGCTATTTGTAATTACCCAGCATTCATCCGCCTTATAATGGCTTTTCGCTGAAGCTATTTCTTGTACTGCTTTTATTCCAACATTCTTCTTATATCTCTTTGCTTGAACAATAATTTTCTTACTATTTGTTGATAATATTAGATCTGCCCCATAATCTCCAGTCGTTGGTGTTAATTGTGCTTTATAGCCTTTTGCTTTCAACAAAGCTTGAAGATATTCTTCAAACTTCCTCCCTGACATATTATCAACTTCTAAAATACCTGACTTCTTCAGCCTTTGTTCCCTTATTATATTAACGATTAATGCAGCTATTAGAAAACCGCCAATAATAACTATTATCCCGATTAATAAAAGGGGTTCAGCCGTTAACATAGACCAGAGTATCTCCAATCCCATCTTAAACCCATTAAAGAAATCAAATTCCATGGCCTTCAGCTCCTATTTTGATTTTGAGCAAACAGTATTATACTTTGTTTTCTAGTATATCAGATTATTCCTTATAGTAGATTTTCCCTGTCCTTTTTTTCCTAATTTCTTTTAGATTACGCAGGACTTTGTACCTCCTTGCCGGATATTGACTATTAAGGGGGTGATTTAGGTGTACAACGATTATTACTACAATAAAAATACTGATAAAAATGGAAATCACGAAGTCCATAAAGATAGCTGTTCTTATCTCCCAAAAAGCCAAAACCGTGTATACATTGGTTACAAGAATGATTGTAGTTCTGCTATCCAAAAGGCAAAAAACGATACAGGTAAATCAAATTTTGATGGTTGCTATCATTGCTCCAACTCATGCCACAAAGGCTAGTACTATTGATAAGTAAAGCAATCCTAAGAATGAGGTTATTTAGGACTTAAAGAAGAAGAAGGCACAACGAGCATGTATTTCGCAAGTGAAAAGTGAGCCATTTCGCAAGTTAATTTTGAGCCACTTTATCAGCACTTGTTTTTATCCATTCTTCGGTTTCTTTCATTCTAAAAGAAGGACCATTCATGTTTAA
>NZ_RBZO01000028.1 GCF_003628445.1 Oceanobacillus bengalensis | reverse complement strand
GCAAAATGCCTGGAACGCATCCTCTTGATAATCATTGTAACATATGGGTAAGCCGTATGCCTTAATAGGGCACGTACGGTTTGATAAGGGGGAAGCCATGAGAATGGTTTCCCTACTTTATTAGTAAGCTTTCATATAAAGATTTAGTTAATTAGAACGAGTAAAGTTTGTCATAAAATCCCGATTTCTCCGTACATAAAGAAAAATGGTTACCAAAACAATAAACTCAGCAAGTGGTATAGAAAGCCATACACCCTGTATTCCAAATAATAACGGGAGAATAAGAATAAATATCATCATAAAGATAATTTCTCTTGAAGCGGTAATCCAAGTTGCCATCTTAATTTGTGCAATAGATTGAAAATAACTCATCATGATAAAATTGATCCCCATAAAGAGGTATGCGATGAAAAATAGGCGGATTCCTGTAATTGCGATGTTTACTACTTCTTCATCAAAATCTCCAAAGATACCTACAATCTGTCTCGCTCCAAGCTGACCAATTACAAATGCGGAAATTCCAGAAATACTTGCAACAATTAATGCTATTCTCATTGTCTTTCTTATTCGCACTTGTTTTCTTGCGCCATAATAATAGCTAATAAGAGGCTGTACTGCCGATCCCATCCCAAGAAATATCATTAGCATAACACTGTGCACATAATTTAGAACAGAGAAAGCTGCTACACCTGCTGTTCCCGCGATACGTGCAAGGCTTATATTATAAGCGATTGTAAAAACAGAGATTCCCAATTCCGATAAGAAACTTGGAAAACCGATACTCATGGTACTTTTAAATATCGATTTGTTAAACCGTATTCGAACAAATCGTAGTTGATTTCCTTTTCTAAGAAAATGCGTACACAGAACGAGTACACCAATAGCAGCAGCGATAATTGTTCCCAGAGCAACGGCTGCTACACCTAAATGAAGCACATATAAAATGTAGTAATTAATAACAATGTTTAAAATAGCGGTAACAACTAAGGCAATCATTGCTAAGTTTGGATTTTGGTCATTGCGTATAAATGTACTTAATGCATTTTCTATCGTTAAGATAAAACCAAAGAAGAGCATTACTTTCAAATAATCGTTGGCAAATGGAAATGTTTCTTCATTTGCACCAAGTACATACGTAAGTTGTTCTTGAAAGATAAAAGCTGTTAAACCGATAACAATGGTAAATAGAGCAATGAGTACAATGGAATGTGTAAAAGTAAACTGTGCTCGTTTTACGTCCCGTGCACCTATCGCTTGGGAGAACAACGTCGCACCACCCATCCCTATCCAAAGTGACATTGCCACAAAAATGGTGTAGACTGGTGACGCAATGCCTACTCCAGCTAATGCTACCTCTCCTAGTCGATTTCCGACCATTACTCCATCGATCACAATATTTAGTGCCATAATCATCATTCCAATTAACGATGGAATTAGATATTTCATAAAGATACGACCGACCGGCTCAGTATCTAGGAAATCTGTTTGATTGGTCGTCATTATTCCTTCGCTCCTTCAGTTGCCAGTGCAATTCCGTCCCAAAAAACTTCCCATGACGGATCTACAACTTCCTTTGCTCGTTCCACTCCACCATACACAAGCTCTACCGTTATGGCATTAAGCAATGAAATAAAAGCAATAACTAGGTGTTCTGGATTCTTTTTCTTCAATACATTATCCTTTATTGCACTTTTAAATAGGGGGAGAAAAAGCTGCTTTTGTTCTCTTTCATATTGATAAAAAGCGGTATTTATTTCATCAAACAGATGCCCTGGTGGATAAAAGGACATACGTAACCAAAATTTCATATACACATTATTTTCATATCGCATCATTAGGTCCTGAAGCAAATCATATAAGGTTTCTTTTAAAGATTTTGGGTACTGTTTTATTTTTGTATTTAAATCACATATTTCTTGATTAAGCGCATCGTTCATAACCTGAAGGAATAGATCATCCTTGCCATTAAAATGAGAATAGATAGATTGCTTTTTAATTCCTACCTTTTCTGCAATTTGGGATAAAGAGGTACCCTCATAGCCATTTATTGCAAAGTAATATATTGCAGCTTTCTTTATTTTTTCGGAAGACATAATAAATCCCCTTTCTAACTGACGACCGTTCGTTAGTTGGAAATAATAACAGAATCTAACGTAAATGGCAATAGATATATCTTATGGAAATGTTAATTATCAAATACAACTTCTATATTATTCTGAGATTAATATTGGGGAAGATGCTTTATAAAGATAAAATCAAAATAATGGAGGAAAATGGCTACGTTTGTATCTAGCCATTTTCCTCCATTAAATTTTGAAATCTAATTTAATAATACCAGCTTCTTTAGCAGAATATATTGCGATAATTGTTAACGGTCCAATAATTAGCCCAATGACACCAAAGAAATATAGTCCTAGCCATATGCCTGCTAGTGTCGGTAATGCTGGTAATCCGATTTGGTCACCCATTACCTTTGGCTCGACCGTTCTTCTGATAATAAGGAGAATAGCAGCGAGTATTAACAATTGAACACCGGTATCCGTACTTCCACTAACTAACTCGAATAATCCCCAAGGTGCCAGAATAACGATGGAACCGATGAAAGGAACAAAGTCAATAAACCAGATAATCAATGCCATTAATAATGCATTTCCTGGAGAGATAATTAATAATCCGATATAGGTAACAATAAAGATAAGGATACTCACTAAGAATTGAGCCTTAAAGAAGCCTACGAAAAATCTTGTTGACCGCTGTAGCATATATTTAACTTTTTCAGCATTTTCCTTTTCGAATCGCGCAAAGAATGCTTCTTTATATTTAGGTAAATCTAAGCTGATTAGGAATAGCGCGATTAAATAAACGATTATAATAAAAATCATATTTGGTATTCCTTGAGCCCAGCCTGCTAACAAAGGGATTATATCCTGGGTTAAGTCTGTTGCCCATTCGAATAGTGCTGTGATTTGCTTTTCCATCTCCTCGATAAAACGGGGAGGTAGTCCTGCGACTGTTTCATTAAACCTGTCAAGGAGCTTTTCAAAGATTATATTTAACTCAACGATGTAATAAGGTAATTTTGCAGCAAATTGAATGGTTTCATTTACTAAACGTGTAATAGATATGTAAGCTAAAAATGAAATGAAAGCTATGAAAAGAATAAAGGCAGTAACTACAGCTGGAAATCTTTTTTTGAATCCTAAATATTTCTGTGCTAGCTTAACAATTGGTTCAAGGATGAAGGCGGTAATGATTGCTAAAATAAATGGCATAAATGCAGTAGAGTAAAAGTAAAGAATTAATGCAACGATTATTAAGATAATCCCTATAACAATACGTTTTGTAGTGAAAATTTTTCTCAAAAACAGGCTCCTTTCCTAACCTAGCTCTATGTATATAGCTAAATTATATATGATAGGATTGCTTAATGCCAAAGAGAAGTAAAGAAAAGATAAAAAAGAAGATGATGATTCCATCACCTTCTAAAAACTGAATACAGCTACTGCTGTAATGTCTATTTTGTATATCTATTCGCATAACTACTAGCGACAAATGAATCCGGTTTTATTTTTGGTTCTACGCCTAAAGACTCCATTCTTGCTACCATTTCGTTAACAAAAATACTTGTTTTATTTCTGTTTCCTGATCCAATGTCAATATGCCCCTCAATTGCAAGCGATGCCCCTTTATAAATATTTGGTAATACAATATCAATTAGTTGATTTTTCCTTTCATCAGAGAACATCGAAACCACTTCTTCCGTTAAAGTAGTTTCATAAGATATACGCTCATGAAGATTTGTCATTTTTCTAGGAACAACAGTTTTCCGAATACATGCCCAAACACCTTTTTTCTCACGTTGAATGACAATGCCAGTAATAAACCTTGTGTAATAGCTGTGAACTTGTGAATCGGTTCCGAACATGAGGCGGTAATTTCCGTTGGGGTCATTCCTCATAAATTGCATGATATGCTGGAAGACCTGTTCGAAAGACATGTTCTTTTGGCTTAGGTTCTGAAAGGTATAATTCAATACTTTAAGTTTTGACATTTTTCCCTTCCTTTTAACAAGAGTAATGTAACAATTAACTTTATTAAAGTATATTCATTATGTACAAATACGATGAAACAATTTTAATTCTAGGTGCCTGTCACTTGTCGGGAAATGTCGATATGTGTCGATAAATGAAGCGAGAAATATTGGGTAGCATTTACGTCTTTCGATATAATAGCCCTTTATGCTTTAAGGTTAAAATTCAATTCCAGCATAAGAGTTTCCTCTTTTATTCTTGTAAAATTATTATTAACCTTTTTTAGAATATAAAACCCTTTACAGGGGTAAAAAAGTCAACCAAGCAATTTTCGATTTACTACTTGGTTGACTTTCCATTACTATCTTTCTATCATTGCCATTTCCCCAATGATGTGATCATAGTATAAAGTTGATTATTAATAGGGTGGTACGCTATATATCTTTCCTAGTTTACTTGCTCTTCCAGCGAAGTGCTCTGCTTCTGTTATATGTACACCAACCTTTTCAGATATAGATTTATCTCTTTCACCAAAATAGATTTCCGCTTCATTTGAAATCCCGTTTAATAAAGAAAGATTTATAGTTGAAACGTTGTACTTTGGTGTTAATGGTAAAAGCTGTTTTCTCATATCGCTGTACTCAATTTCTATCTGCAACAACTTAAAATTCAATTCTCACCTAGCACGTGTTTAAGTTTTGCAAGGGCAATTAGTGATACGGTTTGGATCCTTTTCATCATCTTGCCCCACTTTATTTCTAATAATTAGTATATAATAATATCATACGCTAATTATCAGAATTAAAGAATTTAGAGGATAGTCCTTCTCTTTGAACAGAGATTAATAGTAGAACTTTAAATCAGAAAAAAAGCTTAAAGGAGAATCGGTTTGTTTATTACATTTACCATTCTTATCCTAACTATTATTTTATTTATGTTTAGCCGAATTCGGACAGACTTAGTAGCTTTAATGGCACTACTTGCTCTCGTTGTTACAGGGGTATTAGATTCTACGGAGGCACTTGCTGGATTATCAAATTCTGTTGTTATTATGATTGCAGGACTGTTTGTTGTAGGGGCAGGTATTCTAAGAACGGGGTTAGCACAGATGGCTGGTAATCTCTTGCTACAATGGGCTGGGAACAGTGAGAAGAAGTTATTCTTTCTATTGCTTATTATTGTTGCTTGTGTAGGTGCATTTATGAGTAATACTGGTACGGTGGCTCTAATGCTTCCAATCGTAATAAGTGTTGCAATCAGCATGGGAAGCAGTCCGTCAAAGTATTTAATTCCACTTTCCTATGTTGGTAGTCTGTCAGGGTTATTAACATTAATCGCTTCACCACCTAACTTGATTATTAGCCAAATGCTAGTTGATAATGGCTACGAAAAGCTTGGCTTTTTCGAAATTACGCCAATCGGTATTATTGCAATTATAGTAGGTATGATCTATTTGTTTTTTACGCAAAGGTCATTATTGCCGGATAATAAAAGCCTTAGCAATAGGAATGACTCGTATCAGCTTTCTCCAGACCAGATAGCAAAGGATTATCACCTAGGTGACAGTTTATTTAAAGTAAAAGTCACAAGTTGGTCAAAGATGGTTGGAAAGCCATTAGCAGATTTAAAAATTCCTGCCAACTATCACGTATTAATCTTAAAAATTGAACGAGGGTCGAAAGAGGGGATACACAGGCTTGCAATTACCTATCAGGAAATGGCTGGTCCAGATAGTGTTATCCAGGAGAACGATGTGTTGTCCGTCCAAGGATCGTTTGACAAAATTGAGAGATTTTCACAAGAATACAGCTTATTAATTGCGGAAGAAGAATCAAAAGCAGAAGCGTTGGTTTCAAAACAACTTGGAGTAGCAGAAGTGCTTTTAACCCCACACTCTGCCTTTATTAATAAAACCCTTCGTGATATAGCATTTCGAGAAAAGTATAATTTAAATGTTATCGGAATCAATCGAAAGGGTGACTTTGTTTTAGAAAATATGTCAACAGAGCGTTTACGTTTTGCAGATGCGTTGTTAGTACAGGGAGCATGGGATGAAATTGAGCTACTTTCTAAGGAGACGAAAGATGTAGTCGTAATTGGGCAACCAAAGGAAAGCGCTGCAAAAGTATATGCTACTGGAAAGGCACCAGTGGCAGGGGCTATTATGCTATTAATGGTATTGTTCATGATATTTGAAGTATTTCCGGCAGTAATCTCTGTATTAATCGGTGCGGTATTAATGATCGTTACTGGGTGCTTACGTAACATGGATGATGCCTATAGTGAAATGAATATGGAGAGTATCGTATTAATTGCTGCTATGCTTCCCATTGCGACGGCCCTGGAAAAGACTGGCGGCATGGAAATCATTTCAAATGGAATTATTGAGTTGTTAGGTGGCTTTGGTGTAATGGGTGTCCTTTGTGGGGTATATTTACTTACAATGGTTTTTGGACAATTCATTAGTAACACGGCTACTGCTGTATTATTTGCACCAATTGCAATGAATGCAGCCATTTCGATGGATGCAAATCCGTACACATTTTTAATTGCGGTAGCGGTTGGTGCAGGCATGTCTTTTGCAACACCAGTAGCATCTCCTACCAATGCTTTAGTAATGACAGCTGGAGGATATACCTTCTTTGACTTTGTAAAGATAGGGGTACCCCTTCAATTTGTTATGTTTATTGTAATGATGATTATCATTCCTATATTTTTTCCATTGTAGTTTACTATTTAGCTGTTTTCATCATGTTAGTTGCTTTTTATTCTTCACAATTGATAGAAAATGCGCAGTAAGTTGAGAAAATACATGTCCTACCGTTCCGGCAATACACTTCGCTTTCCGTGGGCGGCTGGTGAGCCTCCTCCGTGCTAACGCACTACGTAGTCTCACCGATGCCTTTCCTCCCACAGTCTACGTGTATTGCCTCCACTAGGATTGCGCTATTCAACTTACTAATAATATTATTGCTAGTATGTGGTTGATTGGAGCGGAGGGCAGCCAGTCGACTCCTGCGGGAAAAGCACGTGTCCGAAGACTCCAGAAGAAGCGCTCTTTGCTTCTTTGGAGGCTGAGGCCGTGCCCTAAGGTGCGCGTACTGGCTGCCTGGAGAGGAAATCAACAAAGCACTTATTGTTGCGCATTTTATATCAATAGTGTAATTAACAACATTCTTTTAGAAAACAGTCTACTATTTAAAGGGGAATATCCATGCAAGAATTTTATTATGATAAATTATTAAATATCAACACGAGAAAAGATGCGTTCCAACCGATTAACAATGCGTATCATTATTATCCATATGAGCCAACACCTTATCAGGCATTGGAAACGTTATTTGAACAATATGAAGTGACGTCTAACGATCACATTGTGGATTTTGGTTGTGGAAAAGGCAGGCTAAATTTTTATATTCATTATTTCTATCGTGCAGCAGTTACAGGAATTGAAATGAATGAGCGGTTTTACCATGATGCAATTCATAATCTGGAAGGATACACGAAGCAGACAAAACAAAAAGCAAATAGAATTCAGTTCCATTGTTGTTTAGCAGAGGAATATTCCATAAAACCTACAGATAATCGCTTTTACTTCTTTAATCCATTTTCGATCCAAATCTTTCGGAAAATTGTTCATCATATTTTGCTTTCGGTGGAAGAAGCGAAGCGGGATATTGAGCTTATCCTATATTACGGATATGAAGACTACGTTTACTTTTTAGAAGATGAAACAGCTTTTGAATTGGTAAAAGAGATTAAATTACCACATCTATACGAGAAAAGTTCTTATGAACGGTTTTTAATCTATCGGTTATAGTATTAGGCACTTAATGAAGTGAACTACTCACTACTTAGCTTCGCTTGAAGTGGGAGACTTCTTGGCAAAATACGTTAAAAATCATCTGAAATGACGGAGGTTAGCATGATAAAAGACAAGTTGTTTGAAAACTATTTAAATGATATCAATCAAACATTTGAAGGTTGGGATTTTTCCTTTGTTACAGAAACGGGGAGATTACAAAATGAACTTTTATCTTGGTCGTATGGAAGTATAGTAAGACCCCTTATACAAACGGTAAACTCGATGCTTGATATGGGAACAGGTGGAGGAGAATTTTTATCTATGCTTAGACCGTTTCCAAAAAGTATTATTGCTACAGAAGCTTACAAGCCCAATGTATCGATTGCACAGAGAAGGTTGGAACCATTGGGTGTAAAGGTGGTTGAGTTAGTTGATGAAGATAATTTACCATTTGAAACAGCACAATTTGATTTAATCATAAACCGACATGAATATTATTCACCAAAAGAACTAAGACGGATTTTAGCAGATAATGGCTCATTTATTACACAGCAGGTTGGTGGATTAGACTGTTCTAGGATAAATGAAATAATTGGATCAGATTTAAACCATGAATATTTCAATTGGAATCTAAAGAATGCTGTAGGGGGATTAGAGCAGAACGGATTTCGAATTACTTTAATGAAAGAGGAATTTCCTATACAACGTTTTTTTGATATTGGAGCATTGGTTTATTACTTAAAAGCAATACCATGGCAAGTACCTGACTTTAGAGTAGATAAGTATATGGATGGTTTATATCAAGTTCATAAACTTATTCAACGACAAGGGTATTTTGATGCAAAACAGCACCGATTTCTTATTAAGGCAGAGTTAACCTAAGGAAGAATTGAATCAGTACAGGGGAGATTACAATAATGAAAATAACATTTGAAGATATTTACACAATTGGTCATGTGATTGCGGAAAACGAGCTTTACAGACATATCCATTATCCAGAAATGCTCACACGTTATGATAGTAATTTTATCGCATTTAAGCGAATGCCTTCTCTTGATGCATTTGTGGAAACAGTTGGATTCTTAAGGGATTTTCACTTAAGGAATGGGCAAAAGCATGTGAAGTTTTACTTTCCAGAAAATGAGAAATTAGGTACAACATTAGTTGATTATCTGAAAAAACATAACTATGAAACTGGTTTTTTAGAATTATATGCGATTAATCCAAGGGATTTTCCAACCCTTGAAATTAATCCAGACATTGTTGTACAAAGTGTTACAGAGGACACAATGAAGGGCTATATAGATTTGCAGTATAAGATCGATTTACAATTTGGGGAGAATTTTGCAAAGCAAAAAGTGGACTTAAATAAAAAGCATTTTAAAGATCCTGCTATCCTACAAGTGATTGCTTTCTATAAAGGGGAACCAGCAGGTTGTTTAGATGTGATTATTACAGCGGATACCGTAGAAATAGATGGGTTAGAAGTATTGGAAATGTTCCGTAATAAAGGTATTGGCAGTAGATTACAACGTTTTGTTATGGAGAGATTTCCTGATAAAAGGGTAATTCTTGTGGCAGATGGGGAAGATACTCCGAGAGAAATGTACCAGAAACAAAACTATCAATTTCTTGGGTTTCAATACGAGGTTCAGAAGATTTATAATGATTAAGCCATTAATGAAACGATAATGTATGGTTATCCGTATAAGACTATACGTACTTACCACTAGACCTAGGGGGATTAAATATGGAACTGGACTTTTTCTGGATAGCGTTAGGACTGGCAGCATTTGGTTATTTCATTGGAGATGGGCTGAAAAATTTTAACAACCCAGACGCGAAAGGATTACTAGAGGATGAGGATGATAGATATGAACTGCTTAAAGAGGGAGAGGTTCACTGGTTTATCGGGGTTTCAAAAGAGGATGCTAAACGGTTAATTGAAGAGTATCCAGATATCCCTCATATTAAGCTAAATGGAAAGAATTATTATCCGAAAGCTAAGTTGCGAGAGTGGTTATTAAAAATTGGTGAATAGGTGAATTATAAGAAGTACAAGGGGCTGGGGCATAACTAAAACCTTTCACTCTAAAGACGAAAGATTATGGGATAGGAAGCTGAGAATCCTAGTTTTCTAAAGCTTAATATTAATTCATAATTGATATAAAGTGTAGATATATTTAATTCAGAATTGTTTTAAGCACTCCGTTCCGGAAAGACACTTCGCTTTTCCACGGGCGGCTGGTGAGCCTCCCGTAGGAGTCTTCATGTCTTTCCTCCACTAAGCTCCTGCTCTACTTGATTTCCACTAAAAAAACGATGCTTTTGCGAGGAAAAACTGCCCAGAACGTAATTTTATGTTCGATAGCTTTAATAACATCTAGAGCACTCAATATAGCGTAGGCAGAATGCGTAGACTCCTGCGGGAACAGCACGTGTCTGAAGACCCCACAGGAAGTGTTCTTCTTCCGAGGAGGGCTGAGGCCGTGCCCGCGGAAAGCGAAGCATTCTGCCGCAGGGAATGACTACACACAACATTCATAAGTGTGAGCGAGAGCTACACTATTCTGAATTAAATAGACCCGAAGTCTATATCAAATCCTTAGTAATTCGAGTTTAATGAAAGATTTTGAAGCATCGTTAGGATTTTGCTATAATAATTTACTTTTTCCCTAGCCTCTAATTCGACTAAGAGAAGATTACTTTCGCATTTTCTTTAGCACGATAAGCTCATAGGCTCTAATATGCGTATATTCCCCAACAATCTGGTGACTTTCCTTAAATCTAGCGGAGTCATTTGATATGACAATTTGCCAGTTTCCAGATGATGGTAAGTGTAGTGGATGCTTCTTTTTTGTGGGATTAACGTAAACAGAGAAATCTTCATCATCCCCTAATAAGGTAAAACCAAATACAACGTCAGGCGTTTCTAAAATATGAAGCCTTCTTTGAATCTCTTGATTTGTTCTCATACGGAAGACATCATGTTGTTTCCGCAATTGAATGAGGTCCTTAACAAATGTAACATTTTCTTCTTCCATCTCACGTTTATTCCAATCTAATTGATTGATTTCATCACCAGAAATATAGCTATTCTCAATACCCTGTTTACTTCGGAACCATTCTTGACCCGCATGGATGAACGGAACACCCTGACTTAATAATGTAATACCAGTAGCTAGTTGGTGCATTTTTCTTAACGTATCCTCATTCTCATTCTTACTAGTAATTAGAAGTCGGTCCCATAATGTATGATTATCATGACATTCAACATAATTTACTGTTTGTGAAATGTCAGAGACAAAAGGGGTACCAAACGCTGCAAGTACTGAACCAGAAACTAAATGTGGAAGTCTTTCAATAAACCTTCCATGTCCATTAACATACCCCTGATCTTCCTGATTAAATAAATTTCCCTTCAAGGAGTCACGGAATAAATCATTAAAGAAACGCACCCCCTGCAATTGATGCGAGTTACTGTTTGTCGCCTTTTGATGCGATGCAAGTGCTGTTGGAAGGTCCCATCCTTCACCTAAAAGCATAATTGGTACGGATTCACGATTGCATCGTGATACAATCTGTTTCATTGTTTCTACATCAATCTCACCCATTAAATCGAAGCGGAATCCATCAACATGGTAGTGTTTGAGCCACACATCAATGGTATCTAGAATGAATTTCCGTACCATTTGTCGTTCGGTTGCAACATCATTTCCTACTCCTGTTCCATTACTAACTGTGCCGTCAGGATGGTAGCGGAAATAGTAACCAGGGACAAGCTTTTCGAAAGGGGATTCTTCCATAATAAATACATGGTTAAAAACAACATCAAGAATCACAGATAATCCTTCTTGGTGAAAAGAATCAATCATTGTTTTACACTCATTGATTCTTGTTATGGGGTCTTCCGGGTAAAGTGAATAACTGCCTTCGGGTACTTGAAAGAATAATGGGTCGTATCCCCAATTATAGGTGGTATCAGGACTAAGCTCATCAACACGAGCATAATCATTTATTGGCAAAAACTCGACATGTGTATAGCCTAACTCTTTTATATAGGATAATGCTGTAGGGGAGCCACCTGAAGTCGTTGTGCTTAATTCAGTTAATCCCAAGTATTTCCCTTTATGTTTAACACCACTGTTCTTGTGGATGGTTGCATCTCTGGTGTGTATTTCATAGATAATGGCATCTTGTAAGTGTGTTATATGAGGCCTTGCATCTTTATTTAATTGTTTCGTTTTAGAAAAATCAACAATAACCCCTTTCTTACTGTTTGGTAGTAAGGCTTTTGCATAGGGATCAATAACACGTATTGTTTCTCCATTTACAGTTACTTCGTATTCATAAGGAACACCATGTAAGTTATCAGCTACAGTTGTTTTCCATGTCCCTTTTTCCATTCGTTTTAGTTGATGGTGCCTGCCATCAATTATAACTTTCACCTGAGTTGCAGTTGGGGCCCATAAAGCAAAACTTGTTGAATATACATTACAGGTAGCACCAAGTGTTACGTCTAAAGGTGCATAATTTTCATCAAACCAGCTGGTTCGTACAATAGCCCCTGGGAAGATGGGGATTTCTAAGTCATCCCATATAAGAAAAAGTGTTTCTCCCATCGGAAGTTCTTCATGGAAGCAAACTTTTACCTTGGATTCATTACTTATCTCATCAATGGTAGCCTGTATATAACTTTTCTTGTCCTGTCTAACGATAACAAGAGAGCTAGATTTCTGAATATAGGCTGATAAATCACCGATAACCGTTAATTCATGAACGTCATCAATCCATGCAATTGGAAATTTCACCGGGAGCAACTCCTTTGAAGGTAAAGCGATTTTGTTACCTCTGCATTTAGTATATGGATACTTTTGAATTATGCAAATATATTGGATGAAGTGTTGACAAATTATAGCCCACTACTCTTCACATTTAAACAATAATAAGCAACAAAAGCAATATTCGACATTGTTTCGCTAAATTTGTGTGAATTGTCGAACACTTTGTGCGATATTGTATTGAAGTGAATGATTATTCGGATTATAATGAAACATATACATATGAATTCACCAACATATTTCGTTAATTAAGGTCAATCGGAGGAAAAAGGAGGTTACTTACTACGTGTATTACAACATATCCGAGCAAGAAATTTACTTGTTTCATCAAGGTACAAATTATCATAGTCACCAACTCTTAGGTAGCCAATTTATTGAAATAGAAGGAAAGAAAGGATTTCGCTTTGTAGTATGGGCACCAAATGCTTTGGAAGTTCAAATTATTGGTGACTTTAATAGCTGGGATGGAGGTAATTATGCGTTAGAGCGACTGACCAAAGAAGGGTTGTGGGTCGGATTCTTTACGGACGTCCAATCTGAAGTACCCTATAAATATAAAATAGTATCTGTTACTGGTGAAGTTCGTCTAAAAGCCGACCCTTATGCAGTCCAATCTGAATTAAGGCCCAATACAGCTTCCCTTACCGCAGGGAAATCTACATACAAGTGGACTGATCAAAATTGGCTGTCAAAGAAGAAGAAATATAACCCATATACATCACCACTTTCAATTTATGAAGTTCATTTAGGTTCATGGAAGAAAAAAGAGACAGGCGAATACTATACATATAAGGAATTAGCAGATGAGTTGATTCCATATGTTAAATCACTAAGGTTTACGCATATCGAATTACTTCCCCTAGCAGAACACCCTTTTGACCTTTCTTGGGGATATCAAATTACTGGATACTTTTCTGTAACAGCCAGATATGGCAAACGTGAAGACTTTAAATATTTTATAAATAAATGCCATCAACATAATATCGGCGTTATTATGGATTGGGTTCCAGGGCATTTTTGTAAAGACGATTTTGGCCTTCGGGAATTTGATGGGGAACCTTTATATGAGTATGCCGACCCTAAAAAGGGTGAGAAAAGATCGTGGGGAACATTAACGTTCGATTTTGGCCGTCCAGAAGTACAAAGTTTTCTTATATCTAACGCCCTATTCTGGTTAGAAGAATACCACATTGACGGAATACGGGTTGATGCTGTTGCGAGTATGCTTTATCTGAATTTTGACCGCCAAGAAGGTGAAGAAAAAATCTATAATTCATATGGCGGAGAGGAGAACCTAGAAGCAATAGCATTTTTGCGTAAATTAAATGAAGTAGTCTTTTCATATCATCCAAATGCATTAATGATGGCAGAAGATAGTTCGGACATCCCGCTTATAACAGCACCAACCTATTCTGGGGGATTGGGATTTAATTTTAAATGGAATATGGGCTGGATGAATGACATGTTATCTTACATAAAAAAGGACCCTGTCCATCGTAAGTGGCATCACAACTTAGTAACCTTCTCTTTTATGTATACTTATTCAGAAAACTTCCTATTACCATTGTCACATGACGAGGTGGTTCATGGTAAGAAATCGCTCTTGGATAAAATGCCCGGTGACAGGTGGCAGCAATTCGCAAATTTAAGATTGCTACTCGGATATATGATCGCACATCCTGGTAAGAACTTATTATTTATGGGCGCTGAACTCGCGCAATATGCCGAGTGGAAGGACAAGGAACAACTAGATTGGCATCTTTTAGATTATCCTCTTCACCAAGGTATCTTCACTTATGTTAAAGCTTTAAATCATTTCTATCTTAAACAACCTCAATTATATGAATTAGATCATGACCCTAAAGGATTTGAATGGATAGATCCACACAATATAGACCAGAGTATTATTGCATTTAGAAGAAAGAGTAAACATCCTAACATTGAATTAATTATTGTTTGTAATTTCACGCCAACTGTCAGATACGACTATAAGGTTGGTGTTCCAAGTCCTGGAAAGTATCAGGAAATTTTTAATTCGGATGCAAAGGAATACGGTGGTTCTGGCCAATTAAATGAAGAAGAACATTTTAGTTTTTCAGAAAAATGGCACGGGTTGCCGCAACATATCAAGATAAAAATACCGCCATTAGCAATGTCAGTATATAAAAGAATAGACGATGAGGAGAGTGTAGATTGAAGGAATGTGTGGGTATGTTGTTAGCCGGAGGAGAAGGAAAACGATTGGGAGCTTTGACACATCATATTGCAAAGCCAGCAGTCCCATTTGGTGGGAAGTATCGTATTATTGATTTCACCTTAAGTAATTGTACCAATTCAAATATACAAACATTAGGTGTATTGACGCAATATTCCCCACTAGAACTGAATAAACATATTGGAAATGGAAAACCTTGGGATCTTGATCGTAGAAATGGTGGTGTTACCGTTCTTTCTCCGTATACAGGTAAGACTGGGGGAGATTGGTACTCAGGTACTGCGGATGCTATTTACCAAAATATTCACTTCATCGATCAATATAATCCAGAATATGTTCTTGTTATTTCCGGTGACCATATCTATCAAATGGATTATCAGAAGCTCCTAAATCAGCACAAGGCTACCAGAGCCGATGCTACAATTTCTGTTATTAAAGTACCTTGGGAAGAAGCATCCAGGTTTGGGATATTGAATACGACAGATACCGAACGAATCTTTGAATTTGAGGAAAAGCCAGCTGTACCCGGGAGCAACCTTGCATCAATGGGGATTTATATCTTCACGTGGAATACGTTAAAAGATTACTTATTGAAGGATGCGAAGAATAAGGCATCGAGCCATGACTTTGGGAAGGATATTATTCCTACGATGCTCAATGATGATCGACGTTTGTTCGCTTATCAGTTTGATGGCTATTGGAAGGATGTCGGTACCGTTCAAAGCTATTGGGAGGCCAATATGGATTTACTTGATGAGGACTTTGGTAATACGTTAAATAATAAAAATTGGAGAATTTATACGAATGACTCCAATTTCCCACCTCAATACATTGGGAGCAATGCGATTGTCAATCATTCACTCGTGAATTCTGGTTGTTTTGTATATGGAAAGGTTAATCGTTCGGTATTGTTTAAAAATGTAGTCGTTAATAGTGGATGTAGTATTTCGGAATCGATTCTACACCCAGGAACAAAAGTAGGAAAGAATTCTATTCTTGAACGAGTCATTGTTATGGAAAACACAGAAATTCCAGAGGGAACGAATATAAGGGTTAGTGAAAACGAAGAACCTGTTGTACTAAACCAAGAAATTCTGCACGGAATGTTAGCTCTAACCGGGGGTGGAAAGTGATGAAAACAATGATGGGATTAATCAATCTTGAGCATGAACACTATGTTTTTAACGAATTGACCTATTTCCGAAGCAGTGCCTCCATACCCTTTGCGGGTAGGTACCGATTAATTGATTTTGCATTATCCAATATGGTCAACTCAAACGTCCATGAAGTTGCCATATTTGCTCGGTCAAAATATCGTTCTCTTTTAGATCACCTTGGAACAGGTGAGAATTGGGATTTAGACCGTAGAAATGGCGGGCTTTTTATTCTCCCTCCTGATTGGAATGACCCAACCGATGTATCGAAAGGGGATCTGCAATTTTTCCATAACAATCGTGATTATTTCCATCGAGGGAAGTCCTCTTATGTATTAGTTAGTGGAAGCCAGTTTATAGCAAATACGGATTATAAGGAAGCCTTTAATTTACACGTAGAAAGAAATGCAGACGTTACACTTGTATCAACAAAGGTTGAGGAGCTAAAGGATGAGCATACTCCTTCATACAGAATTGAGGCAGATGACTTAGGCTGGGTACAGCATATTACAAATGATAGAAAGAATCCCAAGGTATTTACTGGCGTTTATATTATTAATAAAGAACTTCTTATTGATCTAGTAGATCATTGTATTGCTTACGGGCATGATAATTTCTTTGTGCATGGTATCAAAGAAAGACTATCTGAATTAAAAATCCAAACCTACCAATATCGCGGCTACAGTGCATTTATTAATACAATAGAGAGTTTTTATCGTCATAATATGAATCTATTATCAGAGGACAATTATAAGGAACTATTTTATAAACCTACTTATATAAGGACGAAGGTTTCAAATAATTCCCCAGTTAAATATCGCTCCGGGGCGGTGGTTGATCACTCTATACTAGCTAACGGTTGTGTCGTTGATGGAGATGTTGAAGGAAGCGTCCTATTTAGAGGAGTGGTGGTTAAAGAGGGCGCTAGTGTAAAGAATTCCATCATTATGCAGCGCTGTGAGATTGAAGAAGGAGCCTACTTAGAGAATGTCATTTTGGACAAGGACGTCCACATATCAAAGGGGCAAAGGATTATAGGCTCAAAGGATAAACCATTTGTCATTGCCAAAAGACAGACAATCTAAAAATTACGAAAGGGGAAATACGAAATGGAAAACGTATTATTTGTAGCATCTGAATGCACTCCTTTTATCAAGACGGGAGGTTTAGCAGATGTAATCGGATCACTTCCACAAGCACTAAAGCAAAATGAACAAGTAGAAGTACGCGTTATTCTACCTCTTTATGATGAAATAGCTGAAGAATGGAAAAGTAAAATGGAATATCTCACCTCTTTTGATGTGAGAATCGGATGGCGTAATCAAGAAACTACGATTTATACACTTAAATATAATCAGATTAACTATTACTTTATTTCAAATGAATACTATTTTACAAGAAAGGGAATATATGGTTATTACGATGATGGGGAGAGATTCGTTTATTTCAGTCATGCGGTAATAGAAGCGTTAGACCATATTGATTTTAAACCTGATATCTTACATGCACACGATTGGCAGGCAGGTATATCCGTAGTGCTAGCGAATATCCTTAGGCCAGTTCCAGAGATGAAGACTGTGTTTACGATTCACAATATAAAGTATCAGGGCATGATGCCAATCGATATATTTGAGGATTTCTTCCAATTGGATAGAGAACATATCGGAGGGTTGGAATGGGAAGGAATGTTAAATTGTCTAAAGGGAGCCTTATTTCATGCAGATAAGATTACGACAGTAAGTAAGACGTATGCAGAGGAAATTAAACACCCATATTATGGTGAGACAATGGATCCAGTATTACGCCATAGGGAAAAGGATGTAGTTGGAATACTAAATGGGATTGATATAAAGGAATATAATCCATTAACAGATCCGTATATTGCTGTAAATTATCGCTCCGCAAGATCGAAAAAGATTGAGAATCGGTTAGTGCTTGGTGAACAAATAAACTTTGAAATGGATTTAGATAAACCATTATATACCATCGTAACGAGGCTTGTAGAACAAAAAGGCTTGCATCTTGTTAAGGCGATAGTGGAGGAATTCCTTAGGGACGATGTACAGCTTATTATCTTAGGTACGGGTGAATATGAATTTGAAGACTACTTTTCTAAACTAGCGAGTTGGTTTCCTGATAAAGTGTCCACATTACTCATGTTTGATGAAGGATTGGCAAGGCAATTGTATGCTAGCGCAGACTTCCTTATTATGCCATCGAAGTTTGAACCGTGTGGCTTAGCGCAGCTCATTGCATTACAATACAAAACGTTACCAATTGTGAGAGAAACAGGTGGCTTAAAAGATACGGTAAATTCCTATAATGAAATAACAGGAGAAGGAAATGGATTTAGTTTTACGAATTACAATGCACATGACCTACTGCATGTGCTACAGTATTCTCTTGAAATTTATCATAGGGATGACCACTTTCAACAGTTAATAAAAAATGTTAATAAGAGTCAGTTTAGCTGGAAGGATTCCGCAATGGAATATAGAGATTTATACGAACAATTAGTACCAACCCCAATATATGGATAGGGAGAGATGATTCCTTGCCACAGGTAACCACGCGGCTTTTAAAGGAGAAGTTAACAAATAAACTGATCATTGATAGAGGAATTCAGGTTGAGGATGCAAATAGTAAAGATATGTATATTGTACTTGCATCGATTGTTAATGAGGAAATAATGCCAAATTGGTTTAACACGAACAAACACTATATTAAGAAAAACTATAAACAAGTCTACTATTTATCGATGGAATTTCTTATTGGTAGGCTTTTAGAAAGTAATCTACTTAATTGTGGGATGTTAAATGCTGCAAAAGAGGCATTGGAGGAACTAGGTTTCCATCCTGAAGATGTCTTTTCAGAAGAACATGATGCGGGACTAGGAAATGGGGGCTTAGGTAGACTTGCTGCGTGCTTTTTAGATTCTCTCGCTTCCCTCCAATATCCTGGTCACGGATACGGTATCAGGTATCGTTACGGTTTATTTGAACAACGTATCATTCATGGGAACCAGGTAGAGTTACCAGATTATTGGTTAAAAGATCCCTATCCTTGGGAAGTGAGAAAAGAGGAGGAAGCTGTCGTAATCCAGTTTCATGGAAAAGTACATATGTTTAAGAGAAACGATGGCTCCTTGGAATTTAAGTATGAAAATACGGATAAGGTAATGGCTGTACCATATGATGTTCCAGTAGTAGGGTATAACAATGATGTGGTGAATACACTACGATTATGGAGTGCAGAGCCAGTATTCGGGGATGATACAAATGTGAGTAGTGCGAATCAGGAATTCTATCATGACCTTGATCATCAACATTCTATCGATCAAATATCAGGGTTTCTTTATCCAGACGATTCAAGTTATGAAGGAAAGGAATTACGTTTAAAGCAGCAGTACTTCTTGGTTTCGTCTAGTATACAAAATATTATAAAGCATTTTAAGAAAAACAGTAAAATGCCAATCAGTAAATTACCTGAAAAAGTTGTTATCCAAATCAATGATACACATCCAAGTCTCGCAATTCCTGAGATGATGCGCATATTGATGGATGAAGAGAGACTTAGTTGGGATGCTGCATGGAAAGTAACAACAAATGTGTTTGCTTATACGAATCACACAACATTAAGTGAAGCACTTGAAACATGGCAGGCGGAGATGATTCAGTACCTGCTTCCAAGAATCTACATGATTATTGATGAGATTAATGAGCAGTTTTGTAAGCAGGTGTGGTTTGATCATGAGGAATTGCGGGATAAGATACCAGAGTTAGCAATAGTTGCTTACGGGCGGGTACACATGGCTAGATTAGCAATAGTAGGTAGTTTTAGCGTGAATGGTGTTGCACGTATCCATACAGAGATTTTAAAGAAAAAAGAAATGAAGGACTTTTACGCATTATATCCGAATAAGTTTAACAATAAAACGAATGGTATTACCCATCGTCGCTGGTTATTACAGGCAAATCCCAAATTAGCTAACTTAATAACGGATGTTATTGGTCCACAATGGATTAAGCGACCAAAGCAATTGATTAGCTTATTAAAATATTCAAATGATCGTGTTTTATTGGATAAATTTGACCAGGTAAAGAATGAAAATAAAACAGCATTAGCAAACTATATTCATCAGCAAACAGGGATACTTGTTGATGATAATTCGATTTTTGATGTACAAATTAAGCGACTGCATGAATACAAGCGACAACTGTTAAATATATTCCATGTGATTTATTTGTATAATGAGCTTAAGGAAAACCCAAATCAGAATATGACACCTCGAACATTCATTTTTGGAGCAAAGGCAGCTCCTAGTTATTACCAAGCAAAAGAAGTGATTAAGTTAATAAACACGGTTGCATCGATAGTTAATTATGATAAGGATATCGGTGGCAAACTTAAAGTGATTTTTCTAGAAAATTATAATATTAGTCTAGCAGAAAAGATTATTCCAGCTGCAGATATCAGTGAGCAGATATCAACAGCTAGTAAAGAAGCGTCTGGAACGGGAAATATGAAGATGATGATGAATGGTGCTTTAACTTTGGGGACCATGGACGGAGCAAATATTGAGATTCACGATTTAGTTGGAGAGGATAATATATTTATCTTTGGGTTAAGGGCAGAAGAGGTACTAGGATATTACCAAAATGGGGGGTATAATGCCCAGGATATTTATAATACTGATGATCGGATAAAACGGATAATGGATCAGTTAAAGCAAGGTGAATTCGGTATCCATGATATTGAATTCAAAGATATTTATTACAATATTCTATACCACAATGATCCTTATTTTGTATTAAAGGATTTTGAGCCGTATCTAGAAACCCATGAATTGGCTGAACGTGCATATAGAAACCGACAAGCATGGTTAAGTATGAGTGTTACCAATATTGCATATTCAGGTAAATTTTCAAGTGATCAAACGATTAAAGAATATGCAACAGACATATGGAAAATTAAACAAGTTTAATTAACAAAGCACCACCAGATGCGATATCCGGTGGTGTTTTGTTAAGAAAGAAAAGTGATTCACCCAGGCACTGCACGTGTTTTTATTGCAATTGTTATAAAATGTGCATTAGATGTACTTAGGGTAATCATTAAAAAGATTCGGAAATAAATTGATCTGAGAACGCTTATCAAGTTACAAATTCAGTGTTTGAGCTCCGTTTTCATCTAGAGAACGCTTATCAAGTTACAAATTCTGATTTTGAGCTCCGTTTTCATTTAGAGAGCGCTTATCAAGTTACAGATTCTGATATCATACTCTGTTTTCATCTTGAAAAGCCTTTATCAAGTTACGTTCTCTTCCTTGAGGACTCGGTTCCTGAATTTAAGTCAAAATACCTTTTCTGCGTGTAACCTTACTGCGCATTTTATATCTTCTACGTCACAGCCTATATCTAAAAAAGCAACATCTAAAAGATATTTAGTTTCTCAATACGTTGTGCAGCTTCGATTAAACGTTCTTCATCAACGAGTAGGCCGACACGAATGTAACCTTCTCCAAATTCTCCAAAGCCATTGCCTGCTGCGACAGCAACGTCTGCTTTTTCTAATAAGAAATCAGCAAATTCTCCACTTGTAAAACCATTTGGAACTGGTAGCCAAGCGAAGAAAGAGCCTTTTGGCGCTTCGACATTCCACCCAATACGCTTACATTCCTTCATAAGTGTATTTCTACGCCGTTCATAAAGATCAACAAGTGCTGTTACATTTGACTGGTCTTTTGTTAAAGCTTCAATTGCAGCTTGTTGTACAGCTGGAAACAAGCTAACAAATAGATGATCTTGCAATAAATTAATCGCCTCAATCATTTCAGCATTACCTACTGCAAAACCAACCCGCCAACCAGCCATATTATATGTTTTAGATAGCGTATACAATTCAACGCCAACTTCTTTAGCACCATCTGCTTGTAGGAAACTTACAGGCTTCACACCTTCAAAACCAATTGCTCCATATGCAAAGTCATGGACAATTCCAATGCTAGAATCCTTTGCAAGATCTACAGTTTGCCTAAAAAACTCCTTCGATGCAGTTGCCCCAGTAGGATTATTTGGATAGTTTAAATAGAGTAATTTTGCTTTCTTTTTTTGTTCCTGGGTTAGTAACTGGTAATCCGGTAAAAAATGATTTTCCTTTCGTAATGGTAATGTCTCGTATGTTACATTAGCAAGTGCAACACCTGATAAATAATCAGGATAGCCAGGGTCTGGTAGTAGCATTAAATCTCCTTCGTTCATTAAAGCTAACGGCAACTCGACTAGGCCAATCTTTGTTCCAAATAAAATGGCTACTTCTGAATGTGGATCAATTTCCACATCGTATTCACGCATATAAAAGTCAGCTGCAGCTCTTTTAAAGGCGACTGTTCCCCGGAATGGCGAGTATTTGTGTGTAATTGGATCCTCAGCAGCTTGTTGTAATGTTTTCACAATATGTGGCGGTGTTGGTTGATCTGGATTTCCTTGTCCTAAATTGATAACGTCGCGACCTTCGGAAATTGCTTTCGTTACGTTTTGTACTAATGAAGCAAAAAACTGTGGAGGCAAGTTCTTTAATCTATTTGAATAATCCATAGTAATCCCCTCATTTTTCTAAATATAGATTGAATGTTAAACTATTTGAATGGTTATGTCTACTAGGGGTGTCCATAACATCAAGGGCCATTTCCGGAGAATTGTCAAAAAATTTACTTTTATGTGTTGCATTTCAATTAGTTAAATAGTATGATGGATTCAACTAATATATTGCATATTAATTACGTGTAGGATATTACAGGAGGGAACAGAAATGAAGGATAAGCTTTCCTTTTCTTCATATTTAGCAATTGGTCTTATGCTATTCGCATTGTTTTTTGGAGCAGGAAATTTAATTTTTCCAGCACAGCTTGGACAATACTCTGGGACAAGCCTATTGCCAGCTATAATTGGGTTTCTAATTACTGGGGTGGGATTACCCCTTCTTGGAATCTTGGCAATGGGGTACTCTGGTAGCCGAGACTTACAAGAACTTTCAAGTAGAATCCATCCAGCGTATGGAATATTTTTTACTTCATTATTATATTTAACAATAGGTCCTTTTTTTGCTATTCCGCGTACTGGGACAGTGGCGTTTGAAGTTGGAATTCTAACTTTTATTCCTGAAGGCTACAAGCAAATAGCGTTGCTTCTCTTTACTCTATTATTCTTTGTAGTAGTTTTGTTATTCTCACTATATCCTGCAAGACTTGTCGATAATGTTGGGAAAATATTAGCACCAACACTTGTTATCATATTGGCGATTTTGTTAGTTACTGCGGTAGTAAATCCGATGGGACAAGTTCAAGCACCAGACGCGTCTTATGCTAGTGGGGCATTTATGAAAGGTTTCATAGAAGGATATAATACAATGGATGCTCTTGCTTCGTTGGTGTTTGGTATTATTGTAATTAATGTCGTAAAATCCTTTGGTGTTACTTCCAAAAATGAGATTCTTACGGCAACTGCAAAATCTGGAGTAATTGCAATAATCCTACTTGGAGCATTGTATGTGGGAATTGCCTATTTGGGAGCAACAAGTACTGGAACACTAGGTTTGTTTGATACTGGTGGCCCTGTTCTGAGTGGTGCAGCTTCTTTCTACTTTGGAACATTTGGATCAGTTATGTTGGCAGTATCTATTATCTTAGCATGTTTGACAACTGGAATTGGACTAATCGCAGCTTGTGCTGAGTATTTCCATAAGCTTTTGCCTAAGTTTAGCTACAAAACATTAGTAGTATTCTTTACAACACTATCATTTGTTATAGCAAACTTTGGATTAGGAAATATAATTACTTACTCTATTCCAGTATTAATGTTTCTTTATCCGTTAGCAATTGTTCTAATGCTATTGGCATTTCTGTCGCCGTTATTTAACCATTCACGTATGGTATATGTATCAACTATTGCGGTAACTTTTGCCCTTAGCGTTGTTGATGGTCTAAAAGCACTTTGCAATTCACTTGAGATCGATTATTTTGGTTGGCTGGTTCCTATAATTGATATGTTTGAAAAGGTCTTACCATTATATGATCAAGGACTTGGGTGGTTAGTTCCAGCAGTAATTGTTATTGCAGTTACAGGTATCGTTGCACGTTTACAAAGAGCATTTAACACACAGGAAGCTTAATAAATATGGCCCTTTTCGTATTGTTTGTTGTTATAGATGTAAAGTGCGCGTTGATTTCCGCTCCAATTAACAATCTTTTAGAAAACAGCCATAAATAACAAGAAAAACCGGTCCTCCTTAGGAAGACCGGTTTTTTTAAATGTCTGGAAAAAATTCAATGGTACGGAGCCAATTTTCCCTCATTTTTCCGTGAAGAGTCGATACATCACCATGTTTCATTAAATGTATTATCTGAAGATGATCTTCTATCGATTTTTCCGTTAAAATAATAGAGTTATGGAAAAATAGGCGCCTAACATGTGCTTGTAAGGATCCAATAATAGATTTTATGTATGGATTATTAGCAGTATCGATAATAATCTTATGGAATTGCTCATCAATTTTAAGTGCAGCATAATAATTCTCTGAGTGAATAGCCTCAGCAAAGCGGATATTTGTCTTTTCTAACAAAGTGAATGTACTATCTGTTACATGCTCCACTGCCATTTCAGCTGATAATGCTTGAAGTGCTGCCAATGGTGGAAGTAAATCTTTTATGGCTTCCCTTCGTACCTCTGTAACCTGTGTGGCTTTTCCAGGGAACATTTCTACAAATCCTTGTACTTCTAATAATTGTAAGGATTCTCTTACAGGTGTTCTACTTACCCCCAAGGCGCTAGCAAGTTCCGTGTCATTCAATTTTTCACCTGGGAGTAATGTTCCGTCAATAATCCATTGTTGCAGTTGATTAAATGCTGTTTCTTTAGCGGATTGTCTATTAGGTTTTGAGTGATTGCTAGGTATAGGCATCTTCATACACGCTCCCAGTAAATAATTATTCTTATAAAATAGTATACTACAGAAATGAGGGGGATGATATATGCAATATATTTCTAGGTGCCGCATACAGTAAAAAGAGTTATAAATCTAACGGATTGGATTTCCATTTAGGGTTGCAAATAAGAGGGAAATAATGTAAGTCATTGCGTCCATGAAAGTTTTGTTAATAAAATGCACTATAAAAGCCCTTCATCAGGACAATGAAAGGCTTTTATGTATCTGTTTTATTATGTCAATTAGATAGATTAGGATTCTGTTTTTATAAGTTTAGCGAAATCCTTCCAGTTAATCATTCGCTCATAGTCGTCTATATCTCTATTGTACGGTTGATCCTTAAGCAATAAATGGATAGGTTCCTTCGTTAATGTCTTTAAAATAGTAGGTTTGTCGTCAACATAATAATCAAGGTGTAAATCTTTGATTATATCTATCTTTTCCTCGTCTTTCATTCCGTAAAAGAACCTGGCATCATTAACTGGAAAACCTTTTTGTTTCATCCATTCTTTTGTTCTTTCGCCGTGCTCCTTTGGTCTTGCTGTAATATAGAATATTGAATGTCCCGCTTTATCTAGCATCTGCAATGTTTCAATTGCATGTGGAAAGGCAGGACAATTCGTATAGTAAATTTCTTCTAAGGAATTATTCCACATTTCCTTTCCTTCTTCATCTGATAGGCCAAAGGGTTCATGGATTTCAACTCTTCCTATTTGCATAAAAATATCTAGTCCGATATTTTTATGCAGTTTATGATTATATATGTGAAAGGCGTGTTCTCTTAAGTTAATAAGTGTATCATCAATATCAAAACCAAATCTCATCATTATTTAACTCCATATTTAGGATAGCCAATAAATTTAAAGTCTTTTCCAATACGTTTAATATTTGTATCTTCTAGTTCAAAGGCTTGGTTCATTTCCTCGACACCTGTACCTTCGAGGAAAGTTGGTGCATCTTTTCCGCCAACAAGCTTTGGTGCAATATATAAAATAACCTTATCAATTAGCCCATTTTCGAAAAAAGAAGCATTAATATTTCCGCCACCTTCTATTATGAGAGAAGAGATACCCTTTTCTCCTAATTTGTTTACCACTTCATTCGGATCAACAGATGTTTTGGAATTTGTAATGAAAATGTTTATTCCACGATTTTCTAATTCTTTTCTTTTCTCAAAATCATGATTCTTACTCGTAAATATCCAAGTTTCTGCCTCGTTATCTGATACAAGATTGTAATCAAGTGGAATTTTTAAACTAGAATCCATCAAGATACGAATTGGATTACGGCCATTTGGGATACGTGAGGTTAATGCAGGATTGTCCTTTAATGCTGTATTAATCCCAACAAGAATGGCCATATTTTCACTTCTTAGTTGATGAACATCTGCTCTTGCCTCTTCAGAAGTAATCCATTTACTACTGAATGTATGTGTTGCCACTTTCCCGTCTAATGTTATGCCTGCTTTTAGTGTTATAAAAGGTTTCTTCTTAACAATGTACTTGTTAAAAACCTCATTCATTTTTATCGATTCTTGTTCTCTCACACCTGTAATTACTTCGATACCTGCGTCTTGGAGTATTTTAACGCCATTTCCTGCCACGATTGGATTGGGGTCTAATGTTGCAATGACTACCTTTTTTAATCCAGCCTGGACAATAGCTTCTGCACAGGGGCCAGTTCGCCCGTGATGGGAGCAGGGTTCAAGTGTCACATAAATCGTACCACCTTTTGCTTTATCCCCAGCCATGCGAAGGGCATGGATTTCTGCATGAGGTTCACCTGCTTTTAGGTGCGTTCCAACACCAACAATTCGGTTATCATTTACAATAACAGAACCAACAAGCGGATTAGGGTCCGTTTGCCCTTTCATGGATCTTGCATTTTGTAATGCTAGATCCATGTAAAATTCATCATTAATCATTCGAACATGTCCCTTCATCTTCACGCATATGTCCTGATTTTGTTACTTTGGTTTCTAAATATTTTTTATTGTATTCCGAAACATCGCCCCATAGCGGAACCCTTCCAGATACGAGTAATCCTGCGTTTTGTAATGCTTCCAGTTTTTTCGGGTTGTTCGTAATCAATGTGACAGGTTTTAGGCGTAATGATTTTAACACTTGGATTGCATCGTCATAGTTTCTAGAATCATTAACAAATCCTAGTCCTTCATTTGCTTCAACCGTGTCGAAACCATTTTCTTGAAGAACGTAAGCCATTGCTTTGGAGAATAGTCCAATTCCTCTACCTTCGTGGTTGGCTAAATAAAACAGTGCTCCAGCACCATGCTCCTTAATTTTTTTCATGGATTGTTTTAATTGATAACCACAGTCACAACGCTTGCTACCGAAAATATCCCCAGTATGGCAGATGGAATGCATACGAATAAGGGCATCGTCAGTATTTTCGAAATCGCCATAGACGAGCACGCTTGATTGTTGATATTCGGCTAGGTTAGAAGATGATAGCTTTTCAATAATCTTCTCATAATCCTCAGTTACCTCATCATAATTAAGCCAACAATACCATTTGAATTCTACCGTTTCTCCATATAAATTAACTGGTAATCGGATTGGTCCTACTAAATATATTGCACGATTCTCATCCGTGTTTATTAATTGAATTTTATCTTTTAAGATAGAAAAAACTTTTGATTCAAGCTTTATTTGTTCCATTGTCTAAACTCCTTTTTTGTACCACTTTCACTTAGTATAGATAAAAAACATAAGTTCATCAATTTTCTTTTCTCGGGAAGTGAAGGAAGTCTAAAAATGCAGATAATGAAGAGCCTTGATGAACTATAAATATGCATTAATTAATGAAGGAGTGTAGGCAATAATGTTGTGGAAAAATATTGAGTAAATGAATATAATATGCTATTATATCGATAGACGATATATATCGAGTCGCGATATAAAAGGTGAGTGAGAAGATGACAAAGAAAGCAAGTGATTTTTTGCCGTTGTCCCAAGCGACCTATTATATATTATTATCGCTTAGGGAAATCAGGCATGGGTATGCAATTATGCAGGATGTTGAAGAAATTAGCCATGGTGAAGTAACGATGGGACCAGGTACGTTGTATGGGGCATTAGGGAAGCTTGAAAAGCAGAGAATAATAACAATAACAACAGGAGAAATAGATATCAATGACCGACGGAAATATTATGAATTAACCGAGTTAGGAATCGACGTGTTGAAAATGGAATATCGACGCTTATCGTCACTTATTGAGAATGCAAAGGAATTTATCAATCATTTAGGGGGAGAAAAAAATGGCCATTAAAAAGTTTCGGTTTTTTCTTGCGTCAAATATTGAAAAGGAAGAAGCGTGGCTAACAGAAATGTCGCAGAATGGGTATCATTTTACGAAATATAAGTATGGCTTCTATTATTTTGAACAGGATGCAGCCGTTTCTTATGTTTATCAAACAGACTTTCGACAAGACACGGATGAGGTATATTTCCAACTCTATAAGGATGCAGGATGGCAGCATATGATGAGTTATCTCGAGTCTTTTCATTACTTTCGAACAGAAGCGGATAAATCAGGATTTAAAAAAATATATTCGGATCCAGAATCTGTCGCGGAATCCCTGCAAAGAATGATGAACATGTATGTGGCTATCTTCCTTAGTTTAATTGCAATTCAGTCAGGACTATTCTTAATGTGGGACAATAGTGGTTTAGTTAGTATTATATCGAGCACGATTGTTTTCTCTGTTATTCTTTTATATGTGTTTTTACTTTTCTCCATAAAGCGAAAAATAAATTATTACCGGAAGCAGATATAAACGGTGATGTTGTTTGAACGTTCCTTTTGATTGTTAGAACCTTTTTAGATGTAGATTCGTATTACTGCTTATACGATTGCTAAAAGGGTGATTAAATGAACGAATATGAAAGAAAAGTATATGATGAGGTGCAGGATTGGCGAATAAAAATAATGAAACAGTCAGGAACGTTAAACCGCTTCTCGAAAAAAGCGCAGAATAAGATAAATAGTTGGATTCCAGAAAAAGCTCATAAGATTGTGACTGACAGTATAAAGAATATGGTGAAGGCAACTTTGGTCGGTTCTAATCTAACGACAAAGCCAGCGATTGGAATGGAAATGAGCCTTTATGAGAAAGAGGAACGATTAAAGGAGAAGTTTGCGACCTATCGTAAAACAGCGGTTGTGGAGGGAGCAGGTACTGGTGCGGGGGGAATTCTGCTTGGCGCTGTGGATTTCCCCTTATTATTATCCATAAAAATAAAATTTCTATTTGAAGCAGCAGCTATTTATGGGTTTGATACAAACATATATGCAGAGCGCTTATTTATTCTCCATGTTTTTCAACTCGCTTTTTCTAGTGAAGAAAAGAGAAGAGAAACATTATATATTCTTGAACATTGGGAGGAACAAAAGGGAAAATTAACAGATATGGATTGGCGTGTTTTTCAGCAGGAGTACAGAGACCATATTGATTTAATTAAAATGTTTCAGTTAATCCCTGGGTTCGGTGCAATTGTTGGTGCCTACGCAAACCATAATTTGATGGACCAACTAGCAGAGACTACGATGAATGTGTATCGAATGCGGATTTTAGTGGATAAGGAATAGGGCCAGCGACTCGCTTGGCCCTATTCATCAACTGTGCTGTTTCCAACAATTCCATAAAAGAAAAGCTTTGAAATTTCTTCCGTATATGGTAGCATCATTCTTCCAACATCTTCTTTTCGGATATACTCTTGAAACATATGCAAATACATTAAAATTGCTTCGTTTGAAATTCCTGAATCAATATATCCTTGTTCCTTCCCATTATTAAATAACTTTATTAAACGAGGAAGTGCTTCCTTTTCGTATAAATCTTCTACATAGCTTCTCCCTGTTGAATAATCCTTCATAAAATCTAAGAAAAATGATTCGCTCATTTCATTTGCAAGGTCATTTTTTTCAAATATAAATTGTTTTATTTTATCAACAAAAGGAAGATCACTATCCAATAGTTTTCTTTGTTCTTCCCATATTTTATCTACATAATATTTTAAAACAATCTGAACCAAATTATCTTTACTTTCAAAATAATTATAGATGGTCACTTGTGAGACATTTGCTTTTTTAGCTATTTCAGCAACGGATACTTTTTGCATGCCATAATCTATAAATAAAGCGAGTGCTGCTTTTAAGATATCCTGCTTCTTTTGTTCTCTGCGACGCTCAAACCCGTCCATATCTTTCACCTCATTAGTAGTTTAATAAAAATTATGTAATAAAACAAATAAAATCGTTCATAACTATTGAGTAATAGAATGTTTTTGTATATTATGAACTTATAATATAAAAATATTTCATAATTGGAGGGGAGAATGAAATATGGTGGTTTTAAAAACTACGAACATAACAAAAAGTTTTGGGAAGTTTACTGCACTAGATGGGGTAAATATTGAAGTTAAAGAAGGCGAAATTTATGGATTTATTGGACCGAATGGTGCGGGGAAATCGACAACAATACGTATTCTACTTGGAATGCTAAAGGCAACAGAGGGAAGTGCCGAGATGTTTGGTATGGATGTCTGGGATGATGCAGTTGAAATCCATAAACGTATTGCTTATGTTCCAGGGGATGTAAATTTATGGCCAAACTTATCAGGCGGGGAAGTTATTGACCTTTTTATGAAGATGAATGGTCGAGTAAATAAAGCGAGAAAAGAGGCATTAATTAAGAAATTTGACTTTGACCCAACGAAGAAATGTAGAACCTATTCGAAGGGGAACAGGCAGAAGGTGGCTTTAATTGCTGCATTTGCACAGGAAGCAGACCTATATATTTTAGATGAGCCAACATCAGGACTTGACCCATTAATGGAAAATGTATTTCAGGAGTGTGTGTTAGAGGCTAAAAAGCTAGGAAAAAGTGTTCTACTTTCCAGTCATATTTTATCCGAGGTTGAGAAATTATGCGATCGAGTAGGGATTATTCGTGGGGGAAAGATGATTGAAACAGGTACTCTAAGCGAAATGCGTCACCTCACACGTACTAATTTTACGGTTAAAACGAAAGAGCCGATAACTGATTTAAATAAAATGAAAGGGATTTACAATTTGGAAGAAAAAAATGCGGAGCTTTCTTTTCAAGTGGATACAGAAGAAATCGATGCTATTATTCGCTATATCAGTGGTTTTGGCATTGTGAAATTAGAGAGTGCTCCACCAACACTAGAGGATTTGTTTATGCGTCATTACGAAGGAACAGCATCTGATTCTGGGTCTCAGGGGGAATTATAATGTTATTTAAAGGAACGCATAGCTTAACAAAGTTTATCTTTCGGCAGCGGCGTTTTAAAATCATTATTTGGTTATTGGGGTTAATTCTGGTTACTTTAGCTGCAGCCTCGGCATATCCAGAGATGTATAAAGGGGACGAAACAAGACAGGCATATGCTTTGACAATGGAAAATCCAGCAATGATTGCTATGCTTGGTGTGGGTTATGACTTAGAAGACTATTTATCCTCTGTTGGTACGTTATTTGCACATGAGATGTTGCTTTTTACAATTATTGCGGTAGCTATTATGAATATTTTACTTGTTGGGCGTTCCACTCGTGCAGATGAAGAGGATGGTCGAATTGAAATGATTCGTGCACTATCTGTTGGGCGCTTAGCATATACAAGTGCATCAATGATTGTTGTTGTTATAACCAATTTACTATTAGCTCTTTTAACGGGATTAGGTTTAGGTCTATTAGGAATAGAAGGGTTCGATTTTGAGAGCTCATTATTATATGGTTCCATCCTAGGTGTAAGTGGGCTATTGTTTGGTTCAATTACCGCTGTATTTGCACAACTTACTGAGACATCTAGAGGAACAACGATGTCATCCTTTGCAATTCTGATTGGTGCATATTTAATTCGTGCAATTGGGGATGTAAGTAATGAAATGTTATCCTATGTTTCACCACTTGGCTGGCTGAGTAGGACGGGTGTTTTTGCTGATAATAATTGGGGCCTTTTTTTACTAACATTAATTGTTGCTATTGTTATCTTACTGCTTTCCTTCTATTTAAATGCAATTCGTGACTTAGGAGTAGGATTTATTGCGGCAAGAAAAGGAAAAAGGCATGCAAATCCATTCTTACAAACAACATTTGGTCTTACTTTAAGATTAGGACGGACAAATATCGTTACATGGGCAATTGGAATGTTTGCGATGAGCCTTTCTTTTGGAGCGGTCTTAGGTGACCTAGAAGCATATTTTATTGAAATAGAGTTTATGCAAGCTTTTATCGAAGAAGAATCTGGCTACACAATGACAGAGCAATTTATTACATTATTGATGGCAATTATGTCACTAATTAGTGTGATTCCTGCAGTAATGACCGTGTTAAAGCTAAAAGGAGAAGAAAACAAGTTTCGTACAGAAAACTATTATAGTCGTGCTGTTTCACGTACAAATGTGTTAGGAAATCATTATTTCTTAGCTATTCTTGTATGTGTATTGATGCAGTCACTTGTTGCTTTAGGTCTATGGTCTGTTGGCCAGTCAATGATGGATGATGCGTTATCTTTCGGTACAACTTTTGCATCAGCATTTGTTTATCTACCTGCGATGTGGGTTGTTATTAGCCTTGCTACACTATTAGTCGGATCTTTGCCGAAATTAACAAGTTTTGTTTGGTTGTATGTTGTCTATTGTTTTATTGTTGTTTATCTAAGCGGAATACTGGATTTCCCTGAATGGTTGAATAATTTATCTGTCTTTGAACATGTTCCGCAAATTCCTGCTGAGGATATGAATTTCATGGTGATGATTGTATTAGGAATCGTTGCTATAGTAGTAACTGTTATTGGATTTATGGCTTATAATAGGCGGGATATTGCTGGATAAGCAGGGTGACAGGGACTAGCTAGTGTAGTAAGATAAACATAAATGAGAATCGGTTTAATGGAGTAGGGGGGTAAATTCATGTCTGACAGAAAAGTAATGCAGAGTCTAAATAACTTAGAGAAAGCATTGGGAAGGCTAGAAGAAGCGTTACAGGAAGATGATATGAATAGTCTGTATATTGATGGTACAATCCAGCGTTTCGAATTTACAATAGAACTATATTGGAAAACCCTGAAAAGGCTGTTGTTGATTGAAGGGATTCAAACAAAGACACCTAGAGAGACATTAAAACACGCTTTTGCTGCTGGCTGGTTAGAAAATGAGCAAGCTTGGCTACAAATGCTTCGAGATAGAAACGAAACCTCTCATGTATATGATGAAGAAATGGCTAGAAAAATATATGAAAATATTTCAAGTTATTTCCCTGAAATGCAAACCACATTCCAACGATTAAAGGAAAAATTTCTAGGGAATATGGGGGAATAATCAAATGATTGAGCAAAGGTTAATAGAGCAACTATTTAAGATTGGTCAAAGAATAGATACAATTGAAAAAATAGTCCTTTTTGGTTCAAGAGCAGTTGGTGATCATACGGAAAAGTCAGATATTGACTTGGCATTTGTTGCACCAAATATGACAAAAAGAGAATGGACAGAATTCACCTTTACTTTAGAAGAGGAATTGGATACGTTACTTTTTTTGGATATGATTAAGTATGAAGATGCTCAGGAGGAATTGAAAGAAGAGATTAGGAAAGACGGGAAAATACTTTATTCAGCAGAATCAACTTTCGATAAGAAAACTTCATAATAAGTAGTAAATAAAAACCAACATTCGATATACCTTTGTTGGTTTTTATTATGAATGTGATTAAAGTTAAGATAATTTATCAAATCCCTCTTGCACCTACAGTAACGTTAGGTTGTATGATTAGTGATAGAAACAAGCAGATCAAGGAGGATGAGAATAATGTTAATTGGAGAGTTTTCAAAAAGGACTGGAGTATCCATTCGAACACTGCATTACTATGATGAGAAAGGATTGTTAAAGCCAGAAAAGAATCCGATCTCTGGGCATCGGATTTACTCAGATAGGGATGTAATGAATTTGCATAAGATTATGACTCTAAAAGCTCTTGGCTATACATTAGAACAAATAAGTGAGATGATTCGTGAGTCAAGCTTTGATATGAGTTTAGTTGATTCATTACGAATGCAGCAGAAGAAACTAGAACAAGATAAAGAAGACATAGAAACGACACTCGTAACGATTAGAAGGACTATTTTATTAATTGAGGGTGAAAAAGAAGTTAATAGCAATATCTTGATGAGTCTGATTTCAAGTATGCAGACAGAAAAAGCACAACGCGAATGGGCGGAGCAATTTATGGAGAAAGACGTAGTAGAAAGTCTTTACGAAGTCTCTGAAGAGGAAAAAATGAAATGGGAAAAGGCAACATTGCAATTTTATAAAGAGATAAAAAGATTGGTAGGAAAACCAGCAAATGATGAAGAAGTGATGCATGTACTTAAAGAATATTTCACACTCATTTTGACATTCCTGGATGTAGCTAGTTTTGATGATATTACAAATATCTTTACAGGAATAGAAAGTATAGAGGACTTTAGTGATGAAGAACTAAGTAAATTAGAAGCGGAAGTGGAAAAATTTGTCCCCTCCCCATTAACGAAGGAAGAGCAAGAATGGTTGGATGAGGTTATGGCATATTATATAGAAAATCAAGCATTTGGTTTTCAAACGGATGAAAATGAGTAATAGAAGATAGGAGCAAAAAGATGAAGCAAAAACAAAATGGTCTCAAGCCATTTATAAGCTTAATTTTATCAACAAATATCCCGAAAGTAGCACTTACTTTTGGGTTGATTGGAAGTATTATTACGATGATTGTCGGACTTTCTATTCCGCTTCTTACTAGAGAGTTAGTGGATGGATTTTCTTTAGAAGCATTAAGCACTACTCTAGTCGTTGTTATCTTAGTAGTCTTGATCTTACAAGCAGTTGTAGATGGCGTGTCTACTTATTTACTAGCTGCAGTCGGGCAGAAGATAGTAGCACGATTGCGGGAAAAGATGTGGTTTAAGTTAATTAGGCTTCCAGTTAGTTATTTCGATAAACATGCTAGCGGTGAATCCGTTAGTCGTGTTGTAAATGATACGGGAATTGTAAAAGATTTAATATCACAGCATTTTCCGCAGTTTATTACTGGGTTAATTACGATTATCGGTGCGCTTGTTATCCTGTTCATTATGGACTGGAAGATGACATTGTTAATGTTAGTTGCAGTACCTGTTTCATTTATTGTTATGATGCCTTTAGGTGCGAAGATGGCGAAAGTATCAAAAGGAATGCAAGATGAAACAGCGGTATTTACTGGAGAAATACAACAAACATTAAGTGAAGCGCGTTTGATGAAATCTTCAACTGCTGAGAAAGTTGAAGAGAAAAAAGGAATGAAAGGCATTATAGAGTTGTATCGATACGGTTTAAAAGAAGCACGAATTTTTGCATTAATCGGGCCATTCATGTATACCATTATGATGCTCGTCATCGTCGCTATTATTGGTTACGGTGGAATACGTGTTGCGGAAGGTTCTATGTCTACTGGATCCCTAGTTGCATTCCTGCTTTATTTATTCCAAATCATTTTTCCAATTACATCTTTTGCTATGTTCTTTACGGAATTGCAAAAAGGTAAAGGTGCAACGGAACGTATTATTGAGATTATGGAAATATCAGATGAAGCGGGACAGGAAGGGATAGAAAAGGATATTGCGAACGAGACTGTGTTCGTGTCTAATCTCTCATTTTCCTACGATGAAAATGACCCTGTACTTGAAAATATATCCTTTGATGCGAAGCCTGGTGAAATGATCGCTTTTGCTGGTCCGAGTGGTGGAGGTAAAACGACGTTATTTGGGATGTTTGAGCGATATTATGAACCAATTGCAGGTGAAATTAGAATTGGTTCTACACCGATCAATGAATTGTCACTTGTGTCATGGCGTAGTCAAATTGGTTATGTCTCTCAAGAAAGTGCGATGATGGCAGGGACGATTCGTAGTAATCTGACATACGGATTAGCAGATGCTGAGGAAATAACAGATGAACAATTATGGAAAGTTGCAGAAATGGCTTATGCCGATAAGTTTATCAAATCATTTGCAAAAGGGTTGGATACAGAAGTTGGCGAGCGTGGCGTCAAGTTATCAGGTGGTCAGAGACAGAGGATCAATATTGCTCGTGCTTTCCTTAGAGATCCAAAGATTTTAATGCTTGATGAAGCAACAGCTAGTCTAGACAGTCAATCAGAACATGCTGTACAGGAAGCCTTATCAAGATTAATGGAAGGAAGAACAACCTTTGTCATTGCTCACAGATTATCCACAATTGTTGATGCAGATAAAATAATTTTCATCGAGAAAGGGCGAATAACTGGTATGGGAACCCATAAAGAATTAGTCGCATCCCATTCATTGTATCGTAACTTTGCAGAACAACAATTAACATAAGGCATTAAATCGTATAAGCACACAAGGATGGAACAAACGTTTGAAATGAGGACAGGAGTCCTGGTCAAACGTTTGTTTTTTATTTTTTATTTTATTGAAGGTTGTTGTGCAATAGATTTAGGGTATTCCTTAAATCTGCGACAGCAACTTGTCCTGGTGCTGAAGCGTGTTTTGCAGCTCCAAAGGTTAATGCTGAACCAAATACTTCACAAGCGATGCGGCTGATTACACCCTTACCAGACATGGACATCGTGATGATTGGTCGGTCAGCGTATAACTCCTTCATCTCTCTTGTTGCATCTAGTAATATAAGCACATCTTTCGTGTTTGTAGGCATAACTGCAATCTTTGGTATATCTCCACCAAGTTCTTGTGCTTTACGTAATCTAGATATAATTTCTCCCTTTGCTGGTGTTTTATCAAAATCGTGATTTGAGATAATGACAAAAACATTATTTTCGTGGGCTCTGTCAATTAGCTCTCTTATATGCTTCTCTTCATTAAATAGTTCCACATCAATGATATCTACTGCTTTTGTTTTTATTATTTCACTATTTAATTCTATGTAATCGGATGTTCTAATTGATTTTTCTCCACCTTCTTTGGCGCTACGAAAAGTAAAGATTAAAGGTGCATGTGGCAAAATCCCCCGTATTTCCTGAAGTGCTTCTTTAACCTTCGCTATCTCCTCAACATGTTCAAAAAAATCAACACGCCATTCTACAACATCAAAATCTAATGTTTTTAGCAGAGTTGCTTCTTCTTTTAGATGCTCAATTGTATGTCCGATCATTGGAATACAGACTTTTGGCATTCCTTCACCAATTGTAATCCCTCTTACTTTAATGGTTTCCATGATATTACTCCCTTCTCCATAGCCGAAAGTGACTTTGGGTTGAGTATATTTACTTTATCTTACCTTTTATTACATAGTAGATGAAGAGGGAATTACATAATAATCCTAAAAAACCTCGGCATTGCTAAATAGTAGCAACTACCGAGGGGGTTTAATCCTTTAATATGGCTCTGCGTCATGCCCTTTCTCAACAGCATCCTTAACTGCTTTCCCTGCATCCTTTGCTCCTAGTGGGTGCATTTCAGAGGCGAATTCTGTTTTCATATTGCCTTTTTCAGCTAATCCTTCACGTAAACGACGACCATATTCTTCGTCAGCTTCTTCTGCCAGTGCAATCATTTTATCTTGGAGTCGTTTGTCACAGGTTGAAAGGTCACCTACTAGATTATTAATTAACTCATCTTTTTCCCGTTGTTCAAAACGGCGATACGTCTCACCAGCCTGCTTCGTATTGTCATTACGATCAATCGATTCTCTAACAAGATTTCCTTCTACTTTAGGAGTATATTCTTTTCCTGTTTGTTCTGCCTCTTTCAATCCGCCAAGAATGGATGGTTCGTAATTGACATGTGGATTTTGCCCAGGGGCTTTATCGTTATGGTAACGTAATTGCCCGCCTTCTTGATTGGTTGCCACACGTTTTTTTGCAGCATTAATCGGAACTTGAAGGTAATTTCCACCTACCCGGTATCGTTGCGTATCTGAGTAAGAGAATGTTCTCCCCTGTAGCATTTTATCATCAGAGAAATCTAAACCATCTACAAGTACGCCAGTCCCAAAGGCTGATTGTTCTACTTCTGTAAAGTAATTCTCTGGGTTTTTATTTAAAACCATTTTTCCAACTGGTAGCCATGGAAATTTATCTTCTGGCCATAACTTTGTGTCATCAAGCGGGTCAAAGTCTAGTTCTGGATGTGGGCCATCCTCCATGATTTGAACAAACATTTCCCACTCAGGGTAGTCACCCTGTTCAATTGCTTCATATAAATCTTGTGTGGCATGGCTGAAATTTTTCGCTTGTATTTCTTCTGCTTCTTTTACGGTCAAGTTCTTAATTCCTTGTTTAGGTTCCCAATGGTATTTCACGAGAACTGCTTTTCCTTCTTTGTTTACCCATTTATACGTATTAACCCCAGAACCTTGCATCATACGATAATTTGCAGGAATTCCCCATGGAGAATAAATAAATGTTACCATATGAAACGATTCTGGTGAGTTAGCGCAAAAATCAAAGAACCGTTCAGAATCTTGAATATTCGTAACGGGATCAGGCCTGAAAGCATGAATCATATCAGGGAACTTCATTGCATCACGAATAAAGAATATTTTAATATTGTTTCCTACCAAATCCCAATTCCCGTCTTCTGTGTAAAACTTGACCGCAAAACCACGTGGGTCACGAACGGTTTCAGGCGAATGCAACCCATTAACCACTGTTGAAAAACGAACAAATACTGGTGTTTGTTTGCCCTTTTCCCCGAAAACCTTTGCTCTAGTATATTTTGAAATAGGCTCATCGCCTGCCATACCATAAGACTCGAAATATCCGTGTGCACCAGCACCGCGAGCGTGAACAATTCTTTCTGGAACTTTTTCTCGGTCAAAGTGACTTATCTTTTCAATAAAGTCGTAATTTTCAAGGGTAGCTGGACCTCGGTTTCCGATCGTTCTAATATTTTGGTTATTTGTTACAGGGTGACCTTGCCGAGTTGTTAACGTATCGTCATTTTCGATATTCGTTAAGTGCTCATTCTTATTTGTTGGTTCCTTTTCCATCAATAACCCCTCTTTTTCATATAGATTTTTAACAAATAAATAACAGTATCCATCGTTTCCTTAATGTTCCAAAATTAATCTAAAAAAGTGCTCAAATTTGAAATGATTTATAAAAAATTTGATGAAAAGAAGGTCAATGATTTAAATTGGCATATGTTGTTTCATATATACATAGTAAAAAAGGGGTGGTAAAATAAGGAATATGTAATAAGAGAGGGGAAATTTAGATATGTATACATCCGAGAAATACGAAACAATGACACCTTCTAAGGATCCTTGGGAAGCATATTTAGATGTTGAAGAATATGGAGAAATGACACTTTCAAATATAGAATTTACGACAACAACTATGTGTAATATGCGGTGTGCTCATTGTGCTGTTGGATACACATTGCAGAATCGTGATCCAGATGCACTTCCAATTGACTTGATAATAAAGCGACTAGATGAGATTCCGAAACTTCGTACATTAAGTATTACTGGCGGAGAACCGATGATGAATAAGAAATCTGTTAGAAACTATGTTGTTCCATTGCTTGAATACGCGCATAGCAGGGGAGTGAAAACACAAATAAATTCTAATCTGACATTACCATATGCTCGTTACGAAGAAATCATCCCATATCTTGATGTCCTACATATTTCTCATAATTGGGGAACAGCTGAGGAATTTGCTGAAACAGGTTTTGCACTAATGGAACGAAAACCAACATTAGAAAATCGCAAAAACTACTTTCATCAAATGGTGGAAAATGCGAAAGCCTTATCGATGGATGGTGTAATGGTATCAGCAGAAACGATGCTTAATAAAAAAACATTTCCATACCTTGAGCAAATTCATGACCATGTTAATGAAATGGGATGTGCGCGCCATGAGATTCACCCAATGTATCCAGTAGATTTTGCGAGTAACTTGGAAATTCTTAGTTTAGATGAAATGCGGGCAGCTATTAAACGATTATTAGATTACCGAAATGAAGAGATGTGGATGTTGTTTGGAACTTTACCTTTTTATGCTTGTAGTTCAAATAAAGATGATTTGGATTTACTTGAACGACTTTATAAGGAGAAAAATGTGTCTCTCAGAAATGATCCTGATGGAAGATCTCGTTTAAATGTGAATATATTTACAGGTGAAGTGATTGTTACAGATTTTGGTGATGATGAGCCTTCCTTGGGAAATATTCAATCAACGACATTACCAGAGGCATATTCACGTTGGATGGAGAGCAAAACTGCTAAAAGCTTGAACTGTCATTGTCCAGCAGTAAAATGCTTGGGGCCGAATATCTTAGTGAAAAATGCGTACTATCGAGGTGTGGATTTTAGTAAGAGGAAAGCCTCCCTTAGTCGTTAACTGTTAGGAGAAGTGTTCATGGAACGATGGGACCTATATGATATAAATCGGAAAAAGTTAGGAAGAACACATGAACGTGGAGTACAGTTGCCTCAAGGGAGTTATCATTTGGTAGTCCACGTCTGGATTCAAAATGATAAAGGAGAAATTCTGCTTTCAAGGCGCCATCCTGAAAAGCATTACGGCAACCTATGGGAATGTACAGGTGGTTCGGTATTAGCTGGAGAGAACAGTTTCGAAGGTGCACTTCGTGAAACGAAAGAAGAACTTGGACTGGAACTAGACCCATCGCTAGGAAAGTTTTTGTGTAGTGAAGTACGTGCAGATTTTCATTCAGATCAGTGGTTTTTTAAATCGAATGCAACGCTTGAGAACCTCTTCTTACAAAAAGAAGAAGTTATTGATGCTAAATGGGTGGATCGATTTACTTACGATAAAATGCTAGAAGATAATGAAATTGTGCCAACCCTACATTATCCATACCATCTTTTTAAGCGCCTATATACGGGTGATTAAGTAGTTTACTTTATCCGTCTTAAGTTTTAGTAGCCCTACATTCTAAGTAGGGTTTTTCTGTATGGAAATATCAGTCAGTAAGCCGAAGACGTAAGCGTATCCAGAATGTATGATTATATTGTAGAAATAATCATTAAGGAGATGTGTAACCATGCATTTGGGATATGATGTATATAAAGCTATTACCCGAGATCGTTTGGAGCAATTAAGTAAAGATAGCCTTTCAGGTAAGAGGTACACTAGAAATGTGAGACGCAGAATAAGAAAATATTTTAAATTTATTCAAGTAAATAAAATAAAATAAAGAAGTGTTGAATCCTCTTGCTGAGGATCCACATACATAGCAATAATGTGTTTAAGGTCGTTTCATGCTGGGAATAGAAAGAGTGGTACAACTGTTAAAAGTCTGCAAGGATTTTAAATGGAATACATGCATTTGGTGGCATCATTTGTTTACCTTTGATAAACTATAGCAGTTAATACTATATACTACACGGAGGTAATAGATTTATATGACTTGGGAATATTTCATATCAATAGATCATTTGATAGACCTTGGCATAGCGGTTGGTATTTTCCTGCTGTTTATGCTTTTCAGGAAACTCTTTACAAAATACGTTTTTTCTATTTTATTAAAACTTACGAGAAAAACCAAAATTGGCTTTCTTTCCAATATATTAGTAGCATTTGAAAAGCCTGTACAGTGGCTGTTTACGATTATCGGTTTATATGTAGCGATAAGGTATTATGGAATAAGTATCGGTTACAACATTCCTTCATTTGTTAGTAGCTTGATGAGTGTTTCCTTTGTCCTTCTCTTTACGTGGGGCTTAATGAGGCTTTCATCCTCAACTTCTGCCTTATTTAGAAAAATTAATGAGAAGACAGATATAAAAATTGACGAGATTCTCATCCCAATATTATCGAAAACGGTACAATTTGTTATTCTTGCAATTGCCTTAACCGTCGTTCTTCAGGAGTTTGGGTATAATATTGAAGCGTTTATAGCAGGTCTAGGGTTAGGTGGCCTAGCTATTTCATTAGCAGCCAAAGATGCCTTAGCTAACTTCCTTGGTGGTATTGTCATCATCTCAGAAAAACCATTTACAATTGGTGATTGGATATTGACACCTAGTGTAGAAGGAACGGTAGAGGATATTACATTTCGTACGACAAAGATTCGTACCTTTGCAGATGCACTTGTAGCAGTTCCAAACGCTCAATTAGCAAATGAGCCAATTACGAACTGGAGTAAGATGAACAAAAGACAGATTACATTTAATTTAGCATTGTCGTATGAGACTCCAAAAGAAAAGCTGCAAACCATTGTTCAAAAAATTGAAAGCCTGGTAAAAAATCATCCTGGAATTGATCCAGAAACGATTTTCGTTAAATTTGATACGTATAATGATAGTAGCTTAGATGTCTTTCTTTATTTCTTTACAAAGACGACTGCTTGGGGCGAATTCTTAGCAATAAAAGAAGAAATCAATTTTAAAATATTAGATATCGTAAAGGAAGAAGAAGCAGAATTCGCATTATCTGCAAGAAAATTATATGTGGAAAATGATACGTTAACTGATTCCAATAAATCGCTTAGGCAGGAATCATAAATAAAAAATGGAGCTGATTATTTCAGCTCCATTTGTGTTTTAACGTGTATCTACTTATATAAGTTTATCGAAAGAAACACGTTTATTTAAAGCATATACGATTGGAATTCCTACTGCTAGAACAACGATTTCACCTGCAGCTGTCGTTAACCATGAGAATAAAAATGGCAAATCAAGTGCTAAATAAAGTTCAAAGGCAATGATGAACATATTAAATGAAAAAATCATTGTATTGGCTACCAGTAGAACCATAATATTCTTTATATATTTTCCAAGTAAAATGATAAGTCCTAATGAAATTGCTGAGTGTGCTGTTCCAAAAATAACATCAAATAATACCATTGGTGAGAATAATAGATTAGCCATAAATACACCAACAACAATTCCAAAGAAAAACTTCTTGTTAAAAACAACAAGGTGATTAAACATTTCGGATATACGGAATTGAACATTCGTAAATCCAAATGGTGCAACAAGTCCTGATACAGCTACATAAAGCGCAGCTAACAAGGCGTTTACTACTAACGTTCTTGTCTTCATATTCATCTCTCCCTAGTTTTTTTTCGTGGGATGGTTACGAACCACGGGCTCTAAAAGGCCAAAGATTAGTATAGTATAAAAATGATGAAAAGAAAAGGATATTTTGGAATTGGGATACAGCGAAAAGTCATTGACAAGTACCTATATAAATCGTATACTTACATAAAGTAACTAACTAATAAATTGTAATATAATAGATAAAGAAAATAAATTAGTGAAATATAAGATAGAAAAGAGGTAATAAAAATGGAAAAGAAATTCTTTGAAAAACCAACGATTTACGTAGGTGACGTTAGTATCAATGTTACGAATTTGCAGAAGTCACTAACGTTTTACATTGATTTTATGGGATTTAAAGTGTTGGAACAACAAAATAACAGAGCAGTATTAACAGCGGATGGGAAAACAGCTTTATTAACATTAGAACAACCAGATGATGTAGCTCCTAAACAAGGCAGAACAACAGGTTTATATCATTTTGCTATTCTCCTGCCTACTCGCGGGGACCTTTCTGCATTTCTAAAACATTTGATACAAGCATCCGGAGGACAAATGCGTTTAGGTGCATCAGATCATTATGTAAGTGAAGCATTATATTTTGACGATCCAGATGGAAATGGAATTGAAATTGCACATGACAAACCTTCTTCTGAGTGGAATTGGTCTGATGGACAAGTAGATATGGCAACAGTGGCATTGGATGGAGATGGCCTTCTTGCAGAAACAAACGAGGAATGGAAGGGAATGCCAGAGGATACAGTAATGGGACATATCCATTTACATGTCGCTGACCTTAATAAGACAGAGGGATTCTACGTAAATGGTCTAGGGTTTAATGTTGTTACAAGATTCCCTGGTGCGCTTTTTACATCACATAATGGTTATCATCATCATATCGGATTAAATGTATGGAATGGGGAAAATGCACCAGCACCTACAGCAAATAGTGTAGGACTTAATTGGTTTACATTAATGTTTCCAGATGAAGAGACGAGAGCAAAAACAATTGATCAGTTAAAAGAAGTAGGCGCAAATGTTGTAAAGGAAAATGCCGATTATATAACACAGGATCCATCAGGAAATACGATATACCTTAAAGTTAATTAATATAAAAGAGGTTAGGGAAAAAGTATTTTGACTAATGTAAAGTTCGAACGATGCTTCAAATATTTCCAATACAATTTAAATTACGTCAGGTTTTATATGAACTGACTCCGAAGCAATCGAAAGTAACTAGATAAAGGCTCTCAAGTTCAAAAGGGAGCTCCTAAGTGAGCGAAAGTAACTAGATAAGGTCTCTCAAGTTCAAAACGGAGCTCCTAAGTAAGCAAAAGTAACTAGATAAAGGCTCTCAAGTTCAAAATGGAGTAGAACTTTTATTTGCCACTGTCCCTTTTTTTAACGTATGAGTTTCATCTACTTTAGGTATTGCCCTTTTTGCGTACAAAAACTATATTCCCCAATCCAATTTCAAAATATCTTTGAGAGCAATCAATTGACTAGGCCCAATTTTATTAGCTATTTTTCTCTCCAAATTTGCCTTTAGTAATTCATTTTTTTCATAGCATTCTTCGCCTAATTTAGTTAAACGAATAGATTTATTCTTTTTATTATTTTCCATATTATTGATTTCAACTAATCCTTTTGACTCCAGGTTTCTAATAAACTTATGGGTTGCTTGTCTAGAAATGTCCACTTGTTTGGAAACGTGTGCAATAGTAGGTTGCTTTTTATAAATTCTCGCTATAATAAACCACTCAGAATTTGATAAATAAATATCACTACTATCGTTCCATAATTTTTCTGTTATTTTTCGTAATTCTAGATGGCGCTCGCTTAATACATCAATTAAATCTAAGTTTTCTAATTCAGCATCCACTGGCTTCACTCCTAAATAATCCATTAGACAATTACTATACAAAAACCAACCAATTTCGTCAATTAGGTTGACGTTTTTCGGGAAAATGTAGTACAATAATATTGTAAACTAAGTTGACGACTTTGGAGTTGAGGCTAATGAGAATGTTTAATGTTGGAGATTTGGTTATATATTCTGTGCACGGTTTATGTGAAATCGATGATATAACGGATAAAACCTATGGCAACGTTACGAGAACTTATTATGTGATGCATCCGCTAGAGGATCCGAGACTAACAATAAATACACCAGTAGATAGTGATAAAGTAGTTATGCTAAATATGATGGAAAAGGAAGAAGCGGAAGAGATTTTACAATTGTTTAGGCAGCCAGGTATTAGTTGGATAGAGGATGCTAGGAATCGGAGCAAAAAGTATAATAGTCTCGTAAATACAGGAGATCGTAAGGAAATATCAAGAATCGTAAATACCTTAATGAGGAAAAATAATGAAGCTCACCAGAACAAAAAGAGACTATATGATCAGGATCGAACACTATTAGCCAATATACAAAAAATATTGTTTAAGGAATTAGCCATGTCCCTTAATATTTCTTATGAAGATATATCGGAACAAATTAATCGTTTGATCAAATATCGTGCGTGAAAATTACATACTTACCCCGTACTAATGTTAGAAGTGCCCAATTTCCAAATTTTTTTAAGAAAGGGGCATTTTTTTATTCCATTCTGATACCTTTCTCTAATTTGAAACGTATGAATACGAGTATCCATTATTTATGAGGAATTCTTAATGGAAATTTGGGAATGGATATACTATATTCTATTTTGAATTGGAGAAATGTCTATGACTTATATTTTGTTGATTATTGGTTTTGCATTATTAATTAAAGGGGCAGACTTCTTTGTTGACGGTGCCTCCAATATAGCGAGACTACTTCGTGTTCCGTCGATATTAATTGGTTTAACGATTGTAGCATTTGGAACAAGTTCCCCAGAAGCAACAGTAAGTATTATCGCAGCGTTGGAAGGAAATGCGGATGTATCATTAGGGAATATTGTTGGTAGTAATATTTTTAACCTAACACTTGTTGTTGGATTGGCGGCATTTATTTATCCGCTTAAGGTACAAACAGAAACGATTCGTAAGGAAATACCATTTACATTATTAGCAAGTGTAGCTTTGTTAATCCTTATGAGCGACGTTGCATTAGTTGGCTTCGGAGATAATCTTATCACCAGAAGTGATGGCTTTATCTTTCTATTGTTCTTTGCTGTTTTTATGTATTATGTCATAGAAGTTGCTTTGAAAAGTAGACATAGTTCTTCAGACGAATCGGTTCCTCGTAATGTGAAATGGGGAAAAAATGTACTCATAACCGTAATAGGTCTTGCCGGGATCATTATTGGTGGGGATATGGTAGTTACAAACGCGACGGAGATTGCTTATGCATTGGGTATGAGTGAGGCATTAGTTGGACTAACAATTATTGCTATTGGAACATCTCTACCAGAATTAGTAACTTCCATAACTGCAGCCCTAAAGAAAGAAAGTGAAATTGCACTAGGCAATATAGTGGGAAGTAATATATTTAATATTTTATTCGTTCTTGGTGCTTCATCAATTATTTCGCCACTTGCGGTTAATACGAAAATGTATATTGATATATATGTTATGATTATTCTAACGGTTGTATTGCTTATCTTCTCTAGAACAAATTATCGAATTGGGAAGAGAGAAGGCATGCTTTTAGCAATAGCTTATATCATCTATCTTGTGTATATCATTATACGAAATTAAAATAAAGAAACCTGCTGTTCCATATAAACAGCAGGTTTCTTTATTTTAGTTCTTCTCCCTTTTTGCCTATTCGTTTTAAAACATCGATTATAATTTCTTTTTCTTCAGTTGACACATCTTGAAAGATTTCTTCAATTACTTTTTGGTGTTTCGGAAAGATTTCATCCATTAGTTCTGTTCCTTTGTCTGTTAATTGGATGTAAACAACACGGCGATCATCTTTACAATCGCTTCGTTCCAGAAGTCCTTTGTTTTCCAATTTATCAATAACATAGGTAATTGAGCCTGTGCTAATGAGAACTGCTTCGGATATCTGCCTAATGGTTTGTCTTCCTTTGTGGTATAATGCTTCTAAAATGGTAAAATCTGAAGTTCGCATACCATGATTGCTAATATCTTTCTTAATAATTTCCTCAAGCGATTTATTTGCCTTCATTAAAACGACAAAAGCTTTCAATGCTAGATTCTCACTCATCGTAACACTTCCTTAAAGGATTATTTTATCATTATATTTAATTAAAATATACTTAATTAAATATAATGATACAAAATAGATGTAAAATTGTCAACTCCTAGTGGGAATTCAGTTCATCTTTTCTTCGTATCTTCAGCATCTGCATGCGTTCATTAAAGAGACTTGGGTACGATAGAAATCCAAGCATCGCACTCGTCACGACTGCAGCTGTTAAAAGGAGGAAGAGAATAAGTAACTGAAATTGTACTGCCTGAACAGGGTCAGCGCCAGCCATAATCTGTCCACTCATCATTCCTGGTAACTGCACAAGGCCAATTGTTTTTTGGCTTTCTATTGTCGGAATGGTACTTGCTTGAATCGAAGTAATTAGCTGTCGATGAATGGCTTGTTTCGGTGTTCCGCCTAGAGATAAAATAAGCTCTGTTTCATCTTGGTTTGCTTCTACCTCTGACGTAAAACGATTAAGGAAAAGGATAGAAAGTACCATCGAATTTCCAATCATCATCCCGCTAATCGGTATAATATATTGAGCTGTAGCAGGTGTTATATTGAATCCGAGTAAAATACCTTGAGTTAAAATTTCAACAAAAACATACGTTGCTACAAGCTTCCATGTAATTCCTTTAATAGAAGCTCCCTTTTTCCTGGCATTCTGTGTAGCGGCAATAATCATTAGCAAGATCATCAGTATGATATAAATGATATGTTCCGAGTCAAATACGAATTGAAGGATATAACCGACTGCTAACAACTGAATAATGGAACGAACGGTTGCACTTACGGTATCTTTTTCCAATCCTAAATGAAGTGTCTTTGATAATATAATCGGAATGAGAACGAATATTAAAGCTAGTGATAAAGTTAGATAACTCATTCCATATCCCCCCTAATGAATCGCTTCACTCTTTCATCGGTTGGATGATTTAATAATGAGCTTTCTCCAGTTTCAATTACTTCTCCAGCCATCATTACCCAAGTGTAATCACCGATAGTTAAAGCTTGTTCAAGGTTGTGGGTAATCCAAAGAATTGTCGTCCCATATTTCTTATTTACTTTTCCAATTAACTCCTCAATATCTTGCTGGGAGACGCGATCAAGGGAAGAAGTGATTTCATCTAGTAATAATACTTTTGGCTGGTTCACTAATGTACGAGCAATCGATACTTTTTGACGCTGTCCCCCAGATAAATCTTTCACATTTCGATGTAATAACTCCTCATCTAATCCAACATCATTCAACAGTTCTATTGCTCTTTCCTTGGCTAGTTGTTTCCCTTGTAATGAAAGTGGAAGGGAGAGATTTTTATATACACTGCCACTTATCATTGTAGCACTTTGTAACGCTATTCCAACTTTGCGTCGTAATTCCGTAGGGTCATACGTTTCAATAGCCTTTTCCTTTATAATAATTTCTCCAGAATCAGGAGAGATTAGCCCATTACATAATCGGAATAATGTCGTTTTACCCGCACCAGATGGTCCCACTAATGTTGTAATTCTACCTTCTGGGAATGAGCCTGTGATATTTTTTAAGATAGGTACCCCTCTGTCTGAGAAGTTTACATTACTAAGTTCAATAATTGGATTATATGTGATGGTCATTATAGTTCCTTTCTAAGCGTAATTGTAACGACATTATCTATTATCTTTTATTGTATAGTTGGTTTCTAGAAATATGCATTATAATAGAGGATGTTAAAAAAATTGGTTGAACACCTACTAGTGGAAAAAAACGGCAGACTACTTTCTGCCGTTTTTGATTTCCCTCTTTTTTCTTAGTAGGTTTTGGAATTCTTGATCTAATTCCTCTGTTGGTTCGATGCTTAGTTTACTGAGTACTTCTGATATTTTTGTTTCTAATAGAAGTAACTGTTCTTCTTTGGCGTTAGGTGCTGTTTTTGGCTCCTGTTTTTTAAATGCTTGATAGCTTCCTGCAAAGAATGTTATTTCTTGGTTCTCGATTGAGACGATTTTGGTAGCGACCGTTTCAATAAATCTTCTATCATGAGAAACAAATAGTACCGTACCTTTATAGTCTGTTAAGAGTTCCTCTAGCGCTTCGAGTGCTCCAATATCAAGATAGTTCGTTGGTTCATCAAGGATTAATGTATTGATGTCACTGACAAATAATTTAGCAAAAGCAACCTTTACTCGTTCGCCACCGCTAAGAATGTGGACTTTCTTATAAACATCATCCCGATAGAAATGAAGTCTAGCAAGAACGGTGCGAATTAATGTTTCATCCTGATTCGAAGTCGAGCGGACGTTTTCTAAAATTGACTTCGTTTTTTCCAGTACATCTAAATTTTGACTGAAATACCCTGTTTTTACGGAAGGGGAGATAGAAATACCACTTTCTTCAGTGACTATTTTTCTTATCAAAGTAGTTTTTCCAACACCATTGTTACCAATGATTGCTACCTTGTCTCCACCTTTTATTGAAAAGCGTGCAGGTTCCCAAAGTGTGCGCTGACCAACTTTTCCTCGTATATCCTCAATCCTTAATATGGTTCTTCCTGTAAAAGCTTCTTCATTGGGAAGCTGCATTTTAATTGCAGGATTTTCCCTTATTTTTTCCACCTTATCTAGCTTTTCTAAGCGTGTTTCGATTGCTTTTTTTGCTTTTTGTAATTTCTTTTGTTTTTTGGCAAAATAGGGTTTTGCTCCTGTGATCTTTGCTTCAGACGCACTTACTTTCTTTGGCTTTTTGGTTGCCCTTTGTGCTTTTTGTTCCTTTAACTCTAGTGCATTCTCCAGTTGTTTTTTCTTTTGAATGTATTGTTCGTAGGCGTTTTCTTGTTGTTTTCTTTTTATATCCTTTTGCGTTACGTAATCGGTATAGTTCCCTTTATATTCATTCATTTTCCCATCTTCAATTTCCCAAATTTGCGTACAAATCGTATCCAAGAAGGCACGGTCATGGGAAACAATTACAAGTGCACCAGGGAATTTTAATAATTGCTTTTCTAGTTTCTCGATATGGGCTGTGTCAAGATTTGTTGTCGGTTCATCGGCCAGTAGGATTTCCGCTTTCTTCGCGAGTGAAAGATTAATGTATTCCTGCGTTACTTCGCCACCACTCATAACACTATCTGTCCTTTTCAATTGGGGAATTAATTCCCTTGTTGCTTCTGTTAAAATCGTTCCTTCTGTAGGTTGTCGTCTATTAGCAAGTAATTCTAATAATGTTGTTTTTCCACTGCCATTTCGTCCGACAAGGCCAATTCGGTCTTTATTGTTAATCTTGAGGGTTTCTACCTCAAATAATAATCGATCTTTTATTTCATATTTTAAATTGATTGCTTCTAGTAACATCATACAATCATCTCCGTTTCTTTTATTGGAGACACAAATGCCTCCTTTTCTTTATACAGAATAGGAGGCATAGGTGTAGGCAGATAGAGACCACGTCTATTGGTGAATATACAAACCAATCCTATTCTGAAAAATTCAGGATAAAAGCCATACTGAAAAAAGCAGGATTTTCTGCTAAATAGAATGCCTTTATTCTGAATGATCTCGAAAAATAGGATTAGTTTTTCATTGTTACAATGTTCACCCTTCCGTTTGTAGTTAGTCTTATTATATGCGATGGAATGCTCTAATGTCTAATCAAACTCACGTGTTTTTAGAAATTCCTCTTTACACGGTCCTATAAATTTTATATAGTATAGATACCTAATAATTCTAGGTAGGTGATGATATGTTTAACCGGGAATTGGTGAAAGGAAGTACTTCCCTTTTAGTATTGCAGTTATTAAATGAACGGGACATGTATGGTTACGAGCTTGTGAAAGAAATGGATCGGCGAAGTGAACATCATATGCAAATGAAAGAAGGCACCTTATATCCAGCTCTCCACAAGATGGAGAAACAAGGATATATTGAAAGTTACAAGCAAGAGCAAGTTAAAGGGCCAGCGCGTAAATATTACCGAATCACTTTAGAGGGAAAAGAAATTCTAGAGGAGAAGACGAATGAGTGGCTTAGGTATGTTCAGGTGATGAACAATTTGATTGGGAGAAATGAATCATGATTGAGCCAAAACAAAGGTTCATTCAAGAATTAGATAAAGCAATTGGGAAGCATCCACAGAAAGTAGAAATCTTGGAAGAGTACGAGGTGCATATCTATGATCTGCTTCAAGAATTCACTGAAAAAGATGGATCTACATATGAGCAATTAATTTCGAGGCTTGGTAGTCCAGAGGAAATAGCAAAAGTCTGGCAAGAAGAAAAGACAATTACGCCGAGAAAAACACAGTGGTTATTTGTTATTATAAATACTGCGATTTTTGCTGGCGGGATATTTCTAACGTTTATATATAATGTTTTTCAGTGGGAATGGGCAGAGCAGTTGTGGGAAGGTTTGACGGATATTCCATCCATTATCATCTTTGTGTATATTCTATTTTGGGCTTTGTTAGGTTATGAAATTGGAAAAGAGTTTGGCGAAAGGGGGTATAAGTTGTTAAAGCGGACATTCTGGCTATCCATTGTACCTAATCTTTTACTAATGTACTTGGTTATTTTTAAATTAATACCACATGAATGGTTTCAGCCACTTCTAAGTGTTCCTTTTATTATCGTTTGTATTGTGTTTACGGGTCTTTTGTATCCAATAACGTGGATTGGATACCGGTGGGGACGGAAGATTTCTATATGAAGCGTTCGTGCCCATATTTTTTACATATATATACATAGGTATACTATGTAACTAGAATAACTTTGTAAGGTGGGGTTTTTTCATGGATTTGAAGATGGAGAAAAGGAATTGGAGCTTTTTCATTGCTTGCTTGGGATTAGCTATATTAGCAGAATTAAGTTTTTTTCACGGTAGAGTAGGGATCTCGTATCCGATATTTATTAGTGCTTTTTATATAGTAGTGTTTCTTAAATATAAATTTGCATTTCAACACAGGAGAATTGGTGTACTGCTTATGTTGGTCATTTGGATATTAGCGGGGAATTATGTAATTTATGATAGTGGCTTTTTTTATGTACTTAATGCATTGGTTATTCCTTTTCTTGTTTACTTTCATATTGTGCTGATTACAAGTCCGAATCAGCTTAGTTGGGCTTCAAGGGAATTTGTTGTTGTTCTAAAAGCGAAAGGCAGTGAAGGGGTTAAATATAGTATTTCTTTTTGTAAATGGGTATTCAAGAAGATCTTTCGCAATATGAATGAACAAACAGAATATGCGTTGAAACGTATTCTGATTGGTTTGGTGATCGGGGGACCGTTATTACTCATTATAATCGGTCTATTAATGTCAGCGGATGCTGTCTTTGAAGAATTTGTTTTACATTTCCCTCGCTTTATTACGCAGTTTAATTTTTGGGATGGGCTTATTCGAACAGCATTAGTTGTTGTGATCACACTACTGTTCTTCGGCATATTTCAGGTTCTATCTACAGCGTCTAAACTAGAAAAACGATTGTCTACCTCCATTGATAAAAAGAAGCGTTGGGATAGTTTAACTGTGCTTACAATCTTAGTTATGCTTAATGCGGTTTATGTATTGTTCGCAGTAATACAATTTCAATATTTCTTTCATGACGGGTTACAAGAGGGATATACGTACGCAACGTATGCAAGGAGGGGATTCTTTGAACTGCTATTTGTTACTTTATTGAATTGGTCTATCTTGTTATCTTGTTTACGATTGGTAGAATCCCCTTCGAAGGTCATGAAAGTTACGATGAAGATAATGTATTCCATTCTTATTGTTGTAAGTGGTATTATGCTAGCTTCAGCATATCAGCGCTTAAGTATGTATGAAGCGGCATATGGCTATACGTTAGACCGATTACTTGCACATGCGGTGATGATTTTTCTTATTGTAATTTTTGCATATACGTTGATCCATGTTTGGGTTGAAAGCATCGCGTTATTACATTTTTACCTCATTGCAGGGTTGATTTTTTATACAGCATTAAATGTAGTAAATATAGAACGAATTATTGTTGATGGGAATTTGGAACGATTTAAGGAGACAGAAAAGATAGATCTCTATTACTTGAATTCCTTATCGTATACAGGGGTAGATGGGCTAATTGAGTTGTATGAAATAGACCCTAACTATCCGGAATTGGAATATATGCTTGTTAATCGAAAGTACGAGGTATTAAATCGTTCAGATGAAACATGGCAATCCTTTAATTTTACGAAGGAGCGGGTTATAGAGGATTTGGAGGAATTAGATTTATAAGGAAATATCGGTAAAACAAATGTGGAACAGGAAGAAGGAGGGACAACGCTTTTGAGTCTTCCGAAACATGTAGCGATCATTATGGATGGTAATGGAAGATGGGGAGAAAAGAGAGGGCTTAGTCGTAGTGAGGGGCATTTTGCTGGAGTGCAGGCGATGGAAAAGATAATAGATGCTTGCTTTGATATGAATATTAAGATTCTTACCTTATATGCTTTCTCATCAGAGAATTGGAACCGTCCAAAAGATGAAGTAAATTATTTGATGTATCTACCGATTAAGTTCTTTAAACAAAAATTACCCATTTTTATGGAAAAGAATATAAAAATTTTGGCCACGGGGAATATTGAAGGGCTTCCCAAGGCTACAAAGCGTGCAGTGGTTAAAGCTGTAGAGGAGACGAAAGGGAATAATGGCTTAATTGTTAACTTTGCTTTAAATTATGGAGGACGAATGGAAATTCTTCAGGCGTGTCAAAAAGTTATAAAGGAAATTCAGGATAAAAAGATAGAAGTGGATCAGGTAGATGAATCTTTGTTTCAACGTTTCTTATATACGACTGGGTTACCTGACCCGGATATTATTATTCGAACTGGAGGAGAACAAAGGATAAGTAATTTCTTATTATGGCAATCCGCTAGATCAGAGTTACATTTTATAGAATGTTATTTCCCTGATTTTGATAAAAAGTCACTTGCTAAAGTAATATATGACTATGATCTAAAGCACACTCATTATGCATAAGCTAGCCCTGGATGATAGAGGTATTGAAGAAAAATTGATTTTCAACGCTAAAAATATCAGCAAGGTCACCTTGATACTCCAGTTGAAATGTATCCACCTCATGAAAGTCATGAGGTGTCACAAAGGATAGGGCTTTATCAAATTGAACTACATTTCCTTTATTTAATACAGTTGCAACAAATTCAGAACAGAAGAAAGCGTGTTTTCTATCCATCCTTTTGTTAAAGGTTAAGAAAAACAAACCTAAAAGATTGTATCGATAGAGGTGTTTTTGTGCCTCTATCTTTTTAATGTAATCTAGCATGTAGCGAATTTGTTCATCTGTTGCTGTACAACTATAAATTGCCCCTCTTGCATGTGTGAATAGTCCATCTCTAATGTCTTCTCTCACAAATCCCCCAATAAAGGGATTGTGTGGTTGCTTCCTTCCAAAGCTGTATACCTCTGTAAAGTACGGGTCGAAGGAAATAGATGCATGGTTATAGGGTTTCTTTGTATATAATTTTATCATTCTAGTAAATAATGTTCCTGTATCAGATAGAAGGATATATATCTTTCTTTCTCCCATAAAAAAATCCCCCTTTGTATATAGTACGTTATATTGCTATTCATAGTTTCATATTTATAGTTTTTCTTTATATTACCCTATCCCTGTGACTTATATAAGGCCCTCTGAGAAATATTTAAGTCTAAGACTTGAGGCTTATGTGGGATTTTACTGCTAATAACGTCAGTGAATGAATCTTTTGTGAGGAGTAGGTTACGGTAAAAGAGAAAATAATGGTTAACTAGTTTAAAGTATTAATAGTTCGTTATCTATTATTACTACATATACGAGTATTATAAAAGAAGTACTATTAAGATGGGAAGAAACAATTAATGGGAATATCAAAAAGCCTGTTGAGGAGTAACTTAAGTAATAGATAGAAAGACAGTACGAAAACCTTGTTTGAAGTTGTTTGCTTACTTATTTATTAATCACTTTAAAATTTGTGTTGACTTTTTAGATATTCTAGAGTAATATTTAATTCGCTGCTTAAAAAGGCTTTTCTCTTATGTTTTAAACCTTTTTAAGAGGAATAAAAAAAGTGTTGACTTTTCATTTGAAAGTTGATATGATATAAAAGTTGTCGCTAGAAGACAGCAAAACAATTTGTTAACACTAATTAAAAAAAGATGTTGACAGCAACGATTGAAAATGATATAGTGATAAAGTTGCTTTTTGCAAAAGTAACATGAAATTGCTCTTTGAAAACTGAACAAAACAACCAGTATGATTTAAGGAAAGGTGAGAGCGTTCGTTTTACGACGTACGAACTGGACTGAGCCAAAGGAGATAAAGGAAACACGACGACTGTAAGGAGTCGATGTTGACTTATTGTACGGAGGTGAAGGAAGTTTCGCTAGTCGTTGAACGCTCGAACTAGACAATTATACAAAAGAAACGCTAGTTTCTTTCTATAGAAGGTAACACTTCTAAAAGCTAAGACTCGTCTGATTG
>NZ_RBZO01000027.1 GCF_003628445.1 Oceanobacillus bengalensis | reverse complement strand
ACAGACACGGGTACAAACAAGCCAAAAGCTCGGGTTTATTTGGAATGCAAATCCAAGGAGCAACCACGATATTTGCCGTTAATATGAAGAGGATTATAAAGCTAATCAAGGAAAAAGAGGAGAAATAGAGAGGAAATTGAGCACATATTTCCTTAACTTCAGATAGAAGTGCTCAATTTTTTATTAAAATCGTCATTTTATTGATTGTTTACGACTTAATAATTTATCAAACTTTTAAACCGTAGGTTTTTCAGTTCCCTCGCGTCAGCACGAAGGGGGCTCATCAGCCGCCTGCGGAAAGCGGAGTGTGTTTCCGGAACGATGTGCTTCACAAAATAATGAATTAAATAAGTCCACTATTTATATCAAATTCAAACTTAAAAGAAACAAAGGCCAAGAATAAGAAAGAAGGTCTCATCTTGCTGGAAGAGACCTTCTTGTCTATAATTTTGTAATGGTGAATTGATCATTTAACAATACCCAGTTTTGTGGGAATGCTAACCCAAGCTTCCAATAAGAGATGCCGAGTAATCCTAATTCTTTTATTAAGTTAAATTTCGCTTGTATGGATCTGGCATCTTCAAACCAGACCTCATGGTTATTCCCCTCGTTATCTGTATATGTGAAAAATGGTGCTTGTGCTGTGTAATCATATTGGATTGGTACATTATTCTCCCTTGCAATTGTAATTGCCTGCTGTGGACTAACAGCGCGCGCTGCAGCACCACCCTGTACAAATGGAAGGGTCCAATCATATCCATATAGATTTTGCCCTAATAAAATCTTATTAGCGGGCATTTCCGTTAAGGCATATTCAACCACTCTTCTTACTTGATCTAGTGGGGAAACAGCCATTGGTGGCCCGTAACTATATCCCCATTCATACGTCATTAATACAACAAAATCGGCAATTTCCCCGTGTGCACCATAATCATGTGCTTCATACCATGCACCTTCCTGTGTTGCACTTGTTTTTGGTGCAAGTGCTGTAGACATTAATAGCCCAGCTTGGGATAAGCGATCTTTTGCTTTACGTAAAAAGGCATTATATGCTTCTCGGTCATCTGGTGGTAAGAACTCAAAATCAAAATGTACATCAGAATAGCCTCCTGCTTGAGCAGCATTAACTATATTATCTAGTAGTGTATTTTGCACGGCTTGGACTGTAACAATAATATGCCCTAATTCATCACTGAACCCTTCATCTTCTAAGTTAGTTACGACAAGCATCTGGGCAGTATTATTTGCCTCAGCAATTTGCCTAAGATTTCCTAGTGGTGGAGGTTGTAAGGTCCCATCACGATTTACACGATAACTAAAATGAGCTAAGTAGGTAAGGTATGGAGCAGTTTTTTCTGCAGCATTTTCAAGTGTTTCAGAAACACTATCACCAAAAGGCTCGATATAGGCATTTGAAGTGATTGGTGGTTTCGTTGGTGGTTCAGGAATATATAAACGTAGTCCAACAGGAAGCATGTTACCTACAGGGAAATTATTGATTTGGGCTAACTCCTGATATGTCATATTGAATCTGCTAGCAATGGAATATAAACTATCCCCAGGTTGGACGAAATAAAATTGTCCAACAATAGGAATAACGAGTGCCTGACCAATGACTAGATTATCTGGTGCATCTAATTCATTCGCATTAATAATGCCACCTATGGATGATTGATATGTATTGGCAATTGAAAATAAAGAATCCCCTTGTTGTACAACATGAATTTGCAATCAACTTCCTCCTTCTGTAATTATGAATTACTAAAACTATATGATAAGTGAAAGGAGGATATGCACAGCATTGAAGTATGTTAAAAGCCTTTAATTTGTTTGCTAAAATTCATCTGCAGTTTTAATATAGAATCAATATGATAAAAATTTATAAAAGCGTTGTGATAATGTGATAGATGAAATGTATATGCGACAAGCAATAAAAGAAGCAAAAAAAGCACAAGAAATGGAAGAAGTCCCAATTGGAGCAGTGATTGTCTATAAAGATGATATTATTGCTACTGGGCACAACATGCGTGAATCAACACAAAAGACACTATCCCATGCAGAGTTGATTGCAATTGAAGAGGCAAATAAAAAAATAAGTAGTTGGCGACTGGAAGATTGCACACTTTATGTGACGCTAGAACCATGTCCAATGTGTGCAGGAGCCATTGTGCAATCAAGAATAAAACGTGTCGTATATGGAGCACCAGATCCAAAAGCAGGATGTGCTGGTACAATGATGAATTTATTAAATGAAACAAGATTCAACCATCAGGTGGAGCTTGCGCGTGGCATATTGGAAGAGGAATGTTCGTTACTACTAACGAACTTTTTTCAAACACTTAGAAAAAAAAGGAAAACAAAGTAATGGTATTTATCATTGCAAAATCCTCCAAAACTCGCTATAATGATAACTACCGTGCTAAGCGGGGAGGTAGCGGTGCCCTGTACTCGCAATCCGCTATAGCGGGGCTGAATTCCCATCCGAGGTGTACGACTGTGCGGTCTGCCTTAAGGGATTGGTGTTGACGCTCGGGTCCTGCGCAACAGAAACCCATGAATCCTGTCAGGTCCGGAAGGAAGCAGCAGTAAGTGGTCATTTCTGTGTGCCGCAGGGAAGCCTAGGCTGAGCCATGAACTTAAGTAACGCGTATAGTCGTATATCGACGATGGGTGCACGGTTATACATAAAAAAGTAAAAGTTAGCGTATATTGTCTAACTTCTTAAATCCCTTATCATTATTGATAGGGGATTTTTTAGCAAATAGGGAAATTAAAATCCCTATTTACATTAGGGTAGGTTAAGGCATCCGCTGTAAGGCTTGGTTACTAACAAGTTTTCTGAAATTCATGTTAAATGATTTCATCCTGACAGTTCACATTCCACCCTTAAATCGGTTATAATGGACAGTAGAATGTAGAGGGGAATCTGCCTATGAGTTATCAAGCTTTATACCGTGTTTGGCGTCCAAGGAAATTTAGTGATGTTGCAGGACAAACCCATATTACTAGAACACTGCAAAATGCAATTGCAGAAGAAAAGTTTTCTCATGCATATATATTCTCTGGACCAAGAGGAACGGGGAAGACAAGTGCGGCGAAAATTTTTGCGAAAACGATTAACTGTGAGCATGCTCCAGTGAAAGAACCATGCAATGAATGTGCTGCGTGTAGGGGTATTCAGGATGGTTCCATTTCTGATGTAATTGAAATTGATGCTGCATCAAATACGAGTGTCGATGATATTCGTGAAATACGTGAAAATGTTAAATATGCATCAAGCTCAGTTCCATATAAAGTTTACATTATTGATGAAGTGCATATGATTTCTAATAATGCATTTAATGCATTATTAAAAACATTGGAAGAGCCGCCAAAACATGTGGTATTTATATTGGCAACAACTGAACCCCATAAGATCCCACTAACAATTCTGTCAAGATGTCAACGGTTTGATTTTAAGCCGATTTCTAATCAAGCAATTATGAATCGTATGAAAACTATAATTGAAGTAGAGCATGTATCTGTCTCTGATGAAGCATTGGAAAGTATTGCTTTAGCAGCTGAAGGTGGAATGCGGGATGCATTAAGTATTTTAGATCAGGCAATTTCATATAGTGAAGAAGCGGTTAAGCTTGACGATGTTTTAGCAGTTACAGGTGGTGTTTCTCAGGGAGTATTAGGCGATATTACAAAGGCTATGTATGATAAAAACATACAGGATGCACTTCTATTATTGGATAATATTATTCAAAATGGGAAAGACCCGGGAAGATTTGTATATGATCTGATATACTTTATGCGTGATTTGTTGCTATATAAAAGCGCCCCGAATTTAGAGGGTTTATTAGAAAGGGCTAGAGCAGATGCCGATTTTAACAGCTTAGCAAAAACGGTTACGCTTGAGTGGATTCAAGATGCAATCATGCAACTAAATCAATGCCAGCAAGAAATGAAATGGACAAATAGCCCCAAAGTATTTATAGAAATTGCAATTCTTAGCATTACCAATCGATATAATGAGCATGATACATCAGCACATACAATTGATACAGATGCAGTAATACAGCTAAACCAAAAAATTACGAGCCTTCAAACAGAGTTAAATGAACTTAAACAAAACCCTACTGTTGGTAGCATGCAACCAGGACCAGCAAAGGAAAAGCGAAAGGCTAATCGGTCATCCAAAAATAGTTATAAGGTTCCGTATGAGCGGATACGTGAAGTTTTAAAACAAGCCGAAAAGCCTGCATTAAAAGAAGTTCAATCAGGATGGGCTAATTTCTTAAATAAACTAAAAGGAATGAATGCCCCAGCACATGCAACCATACAGGATAGCAAACCAGCAGCTGCTTCAGAGCAGGGACTTGTTGTTGCTTTTCGATATGAAATTCATTGCTCGCTTTTTCTAGAACATCAGCAAACGGTAGAATCTGTATTAGCAAATGTTCTAGGCAAGCAGATGACGATTATTCCTATTCCAGAGAGTAATTGGACAGAGCTCAGATCTGAATATATCCAAAACCAAGAAAAGCCTCATGAAACCCCAAAAGAACAAAATGATCCATTAGTTGAAGAGGCTAAGAAATTATTTGGTGAGGATATCGTTGAAATACATGAATAAGGTTTAGTTGTCACAATTTTACTCGAATCAAGTAGCAAATATAACTTAAACTATCAAGGAGGTATTTCCATGAAGGGAAATATGAATAATATGATGAAACAAATGCAAAAAATGCAAAAGAAAATGATGCAGGCGCAGGATGAGTTATTTGAAATGTCATTCGAAGCTTCTGCTGGTGGTGGAATGGTTACCGTTGTAGCAAATGGTAAAAAAGAAATAACAGATGTGCAAATCAAGGAAGAAGTTGTAGATCCTGATGATATCGAAATGCTGCAAGATCTTATTCTTGCTGCAACCAACGATGTCCTAAAACAAATTGATGAGAAGACAAATTCCACGATGGGACAATTCACAAAAGGACTAAACATGCCTGGAATGTTCTAATTTAATTTGGTAATATCCACTAAAGCATAGGCGGCCTGAATGATAAAAGAGGACTTTTCTTTTAGGCGAAATAAAATATGTAGTATTTAATTTATTTCGCCTAAATGGCCGCTTCCGTTTGATTGCTAGGAGGCAAATGATGTACTACCCAGAACCGATTTCTAAACTGATTGATAGTTTTACGAAATTGCCAGGCATTGGTCCAAAAACTGCAGTGCGTCTGGCTTTTTTTGTTATTAATATGAATGATGATGATGTAATGGATTTTGCAAATGCATTGGTTAATGCAAAGCGGGAATTGTCACATTGTTCTGTGTGCGGTCATATAACCGATCAAGACCCTTGTGCGGTTTGTACAGATACTTCTCGTGATAATTCTGTTATCTGTGTTGTCCAGGATCCGAAAGATGTCATTGCGATGGAGAAGATGAAAGAATTTAGAGGGAAATATCATGTTCTACACGGTGCCATCTCCCCGATGGATGGTATTGGACCAGAGGATATTAATATACCTGATTTACTCAACCGATTAAAGGATGAAGAAGTAAAAGAGATTATCCTTGCAACTAACCCTAATATTGAAGGCGAAGCAACTGCAATGTACATTTCACGCCTTGTTAAACCATCAGGCATACGTACGACACGAATTGCACATGGTTTGCCTGTTGGTGGAGATTTGGAATATGCAGATGAAGTAACCTTATCTAAGGCTTTAGAGGGAAGACGAGATCTGTAGAAAAAGGTGAGTCGTTTGGGAAAGAACATAAAAAAGAAGGATATGGATAAGCAGTTGTTAGCTTCCATTTTTAGCTTTGAAAAAGAATGGAAACAAATCCAGTCAATTATGGATAGAAGTATCGATCCTACCCAAGATGGGTATGTACAATTAGCAATTGCCGAGGCAAAATATGTATATGCATTACGGGAAGCTAGACATCGGAGATTAAGTGCGATTCGATAATTTAATAGATTAATATAATGATATTGTTAAGCTCAAAACAAGGAGAAACCATTCTCCTTGTTTTTCTTTTGCTTACAGTTCTTTTTTCTCCTGTCATATCATATGTACTATAAGAGGACAAGAATGAGAGGGTGGGCGATATGAATTCTACAATGGTTATAACGATAATGGTTGCTCTTATTATTATTCTTTTACTAGTTGGGGCACCAATTAAGCCAATGCGATTTATTGGACAAGCTGCGATTAAATTAGGAATAGGTGTGTTGTTTTTATTTTTCGTGAATGTTTTTGGTGGTGCGGTAGGGTTACATATTCCTATTAATCTATTAACAACTGCTATATCGGGATTCCTTGGGTTATTTGGAGTAGCTTCACTTGCGGCGATACATTGGTTTATTTTGTGAAAATTTTCAAAGTTTCGTTGTATAGAATCCGTTAGATTAGGAGATACTAGTTTCTAACGGAGGTGGGAAGATGGAACAGTTAATTCGAAATGAGCATTGTGGCATCTGTGAAGAAGATAAGCAAGAAGGCATTCATTTATATAATATGTTTATATGCACAGCGTGTGAGCACAATATTATCCATACCGAGCCAAGAGAAGAGAAATACAATTACTACTTGAAGAAGCTGAAGAATATTAGTCAACCGAAATTATATTCATAGTCTATAAGAGGATGTTCAAAGAGTCCGGTAAAAATGAAATATTGAATTTCTAACGTTATGCTTTTCCGTTATTCACGTATTAATACCTGCGTATGAAAGCATATTTGGAGAAGTTTATTCCCCGGTGCAGGCCAGCAAAGATGTTTATTCGATGTGGTTGGCTTACCGCCTCGAACTTCTCGGCTCTTTTTATCCTGCTTTTTGATTTTATTAATGAAGGTCTTTGCTTGCAAAGGCTTTTTTTGTTGCCATAATAAAAGTAATAGAAACAAACGGAATGGAGAATTGAAATGTATCAGGGAATAACCCCATTATTTACGAAATTAAAGCAAATGGATAGCAATAATCCATTATCCTTTCATGTCCCAGGACATAAAAATGGACAAATATATGATAACAAAGCAATTGATTATTATGGGAAAATGTTAAAAATAGATATGACGGAGTTACCAGACCTAGATGATTTACATGCACCAACCGGTGTGATTCGTGAAGCGGAAGCCTTAGCAACTTCCTTTTTTCAATCTGAACATACTTTTTTTCTAGTAGGTGGAAGTACAGCAGGGAACTTGGCGATGATTCTTGCAGTTTGTAATGAAGGAGATAAGGTTATTGTTCAGAGAAATAGTCATAAATCTATCATAAATGGATTAGAACTAAGTGGTGCAAATCCAATCTTTATTACCCCAGAATATGACCAGCAATTAGGTCGGTATACAAATCCTAGTATTGAAACATTACAAAAAGCGCTTAAATTACATCCAGATGCGAAGGCAGTTGTATTAACCTATCCAGATTACTTTGGAATAACTTATCCAATAAGAGAAATGATAGAAATTGCACATTCCTATAATATTCCTGTGTTGGTGGATGAAGCACACGGTGTTCATTTTTCATTAGGTAGTCCTTTTCCAACCTCCTCCCTTCATTTAGGAGCAGATATTGTTGTTCAATCTGCTCATAAGATGGCACCAGCAATGACAATGGCCTCCTATTTACATATTAGAACAGAATTTGACTTAATGGATAAGGTTGCACATTACCTAGAACTGCTGCAATCAAGTAGCCCTTCCTATCCACTAATGGCATCTCTTGATATTGCACGACATTATTTAGCTACATTAGATCGTAATGATTTGCATGCAATTGAGCAGAGTGTGTTAAATGTTAGAAATATTTTAAGTGAATCGAACCATTGGAGTGTAGTACCAATTTCTGAAAAGAGTGATTTATTAAAAATAACGTTACACGTGAAACATGGGTTATCTACAGAAGAGGTCGTTCGAGCCTTTGAAAAGGAACAAGTCTATACAGAACTTAGCACACATAATCAAATATTATTTATTCATGGCTTAGCACCATTTGGAAAGGTCAAGGATTTAAAAAAAGCAGTAAAAAGCGTGAATGAACAATTAATAAATAGGGTAAAACATGCTACAATAGATATATCAAAGTTATTTAATGAACAAATTCAAGGTTTAGTTTTTTCCTATCAAACAATGAAAAGACTATCCCATATAGTCGTCCCCATCGACCAGGGGATGAATCAGATAGCGGCTGAGTCGGTAATCCCATATCCGCCAGGGGTACCCATTATCTTAAAAGGGGAAAGAATTACAGCAGCACATATCGAAGCAATACAGCACTTATTATCACAAGGTGTGAAGATTCAACAACGACATACAGGTATAAAGATATATAGTAAGGAAAACACAGGGCGTCCGGTTAGCGACGTACCTCCAGGCCTTTAGCCGTAAGAGATATAGGAAATGCAATGAACGGATTGTTTAAGGAAGTTCGACATGTCCAATGGTTATCATTCCATGAGGTGCGAGAAGTCTCGCTAACAGCACGGGCCCTAGAGATAGACAAATAAAGGAGATTATCTTTCGTGAATGGATATTTCATAACGTTTGAAGGTGGAGAAGGTGCTGGCAAAACGTCAGTCTTGAATCACCTATATGATCAATTACAACAACGTGGTTATGACGTACTTAGAACACGTGAACCAGGTGGAATTGAGATAGCAGAACAAATTAGAGAAATTATTCTTAATCCAGCCCATACAGACATGGAGGAGCGTACAGAAGCATTGTTATACGCTGCTGCGAGAAGACAGCATTTAGTTGAAAAGGTATTACCAGCTCTTAACCAAGGTAAAGTGGTTTTATGTGATCGGTTTATTGATAGTAGCCTTGCATATCAAGGCTATGCAAGGGGTTTGGGAATCGATGAAGTATTTGCTATTAATCAATTTGCTATAAAAGGCCATATGCCAGATTTAACATTATTTTTTGATATTGAGCCAAAAAAGGGTTTAGCACGTATCGCGTCGAATAAGGATAGAGAGAGAAACCGTTTAGATCGAGAGGAATTACATTTTCATGAGCGTGTTTATGAAGGATACAAAGTACTTCTTGAGAAATTCCCGTCAAGAATGCATGTTATAAATGCAGATCAAGCACTAGAAGATGTTGAAAAGGATGTATATCAATTGATTATCTCTTATCTTCATTAATGAATATAATATTGTTATTAAGGGAGGGAGAACATTGAAATTAGTTCTTGCAGTAGTACAAGATAAAGACTCCAACCGTCTTATTAGCGCATTAGGAGAAGGTAATTTTCAAGTGACCAAGCTTGCTACAACGGGTGGATTCTTAAAAGAAGGAAACACGACTTTAATGGTTGGTTGTAAAGATGAAAGAGTGGATGGTGTTTTATCGATTATTAAAGATAATTGTTCACAACGAGAACAAATGGTAGCGCCAATTTCCCCAATGGGTGGGAATGCAGATTCATACATTCCAAGACCAGTTAAAGTTGAAGTTGGAGGAGCTACAGTGTTTGTCTTACCAATCGAATCATTTTTTCAATTTTAAAAAGGAATACAGAAGCGCCCATGCCATGTACGGAGGTGAGGGAAGTCTCGTTAGTCGCTGTGTTGCTTAAGCTAGACAGACAAGATTAAAATTCCCTTTAAAGGAATAGGACCTGATAATATGAAGATTACAAATGAACTACAAACGAAAACAGATTCCAAGTTTACTCGTCAACCGGTAACAGATGCAAATACTTTTCATTCAACACTTCATTCACAAACAGTTCAATTGAAACAGCAAGAAATCGAAAAGCTAATGAAGAATATAACGATGCAAGGTGATAAGTTGGCGCGTTCTCGAACATTTCGTGACCTTGCGAAATTTAAAAGAATGATTAAAGACTTCTTGCAAGAGACGGTATCGAGTGGGTACAAAATAGAAAAGGATCATAGCTTTGGCTTTGGCGGCAATCGACAATTAAGTCTTGTGAAAGAAATTGATGAAAAGTTATTAAGTCTAACAGAAGAGATTATGGGCCAAGAGCAAAAAACGGTAAATATCTTAGGGCTTATTGGTGAGATAAAGGGACTGTTGGTTAACATATATACGTAACAAGGTCGTTGGAATAGGAGAAATGGAATCTCGGAATCTCGCCTATTCCAACTGATCAATTAAATATAGTAACATTCGATTTTTATGAATGTAAGGACGGGTACATATGCAAACATGGGCCGAATTAGAAAAGATACAACCACTTGCAAGTAAACTAATTACGAACAGCATTAGGCGGGATCGTATTTCTCATGCATATTTACTCCAAGGGGAACGTGGAACTGGGAAAGAAGCAATTGCTCTGTTAATTGCAAAAGGTATATTTTGTGAGAATAAAATAGGCATTGAACCATGCAATGCATGTAGTAATTGCAGGAGAATCGTATCCGGTAATCATCCAGACGTCCACTTGATTGAACCTGATGGAAAGTCAATAAAGAAAGAACAAGTTGAAAATCTCCAAAAAGAGTTTACTTATTCTGGGCTAGAATCGAATAGTAAGGTTTATGTGATAAAAGATGCGGATACATTAACGGTTAATGCATCGAATCGAATTCTGAAGTTTTTAGAAGAACCGAGCATTCAGACAACTGCAATCATGCTGACAGAAAATAGTAGATCCATTATTTCTACCATCCGTTCTCGTTGCCAGGTGATTGACTTAAAGCCACTAAATCCTATTTATTTCAAACAACAATTAATCGAAAATGGGATGGATAAAGAATCAGCTAGTTTGATGAGTGCATTGACCAATAATCAAAAAGAAGCATTTGCCTGGAATGAAGATGAGTGGTTTGCAGAAGCTAGAAAATTAATGGTACAATTGGTAGAAATGTTTTCATCAAAACCTGAAGACGTCTATCTATTCCTTCATAGTCATTTGGTACCTCATTTAAAAGATAGAAATGATCAAGAGAGAGGACTTGATTTGTTATTATTGGCTTTTAAAGATATCCTTTACTATCATATTGGAAACGAAGATGCACTTGTTTTCTTTCAATCAAATAATTCTTTATTGGAAAAGTTAGCAATGCGCTTTTCTCAGGAAAAATTAATGGATATATTAAATGCCATTTTACAAGCAAAAAGAAAATTGAAGCAAAACGTTCAACCGACTCTTGTGTTTGAACAACTTACACTTCAAATAAAGAGGTGAAATCAAATGATAGAAGTAATTGGTGTCCGCTTTAAAAAGGCGGGTAAAATATATTATTTTGACCCTGGTATGGATGATATTCCCTTAAATAGCTATGTAATTGTTGAAACAGTACGTGGTATAGAGTTTGGGAAAGTTGTTATTACCAATAAAAAGGTTGACGAGGAAGATGTCGTACTTCCTTTAAAAAAGGTAATACGTACTGCGGACGAAAAAGATAAGCTTTCCGTTGCTGAGAATCAAGAACAAGCTAACAAGGCTTTTGATATATGTACTAATAAGATTATAGACCATAAACTTGATATGAATCTAGTAGAAGTAGAGTATACATTTGACCGTAACAAGATTATTTTCTATTTTACTGCAGATGGTCGAGTAGATTTCAGGGAACTAGTAAAAGATTTAGCTGCTATGTTTAAGACTCGAATAGAGCTAAGGCAAATTGGTGTACGTGATGAGGCGAAAATGCTGGGTGGTATCGGACCTTGTGGTAGAATGCTTTGCTGTTCTACTTTCTTGGGAGATTTTGAACCTGTATCTATTAAAATGGCAAAAGACCAAAATCTAAGTTTAAATCCTGCAAAAATCTCTGGTCTATGTGGTCGTTTAATGTGTTGCTTAAAATATGAAAATGATGATTATGAAACTGCAAAGCGTGAATTACCCGATATTGGGGAAACTATAAATACGCCATACGGAAAAGGAAAAGTTGTTGGATTAAATATTTTGGAGAGACTAATCCAAATTGAAATTCCTGAAAAAGAACGTGTTATCGAATATACATTGGATGAACTTATTGAAGAGGGAATTTTAGCTCAGGGTCACAGAATAACGAGGTGAGTGGGCGTGAATAATAGACAGATCTTTGATCAAGTATCAGATATGGAAAAGCAAATAGGTGAATTATATGAGCAGCTTGGTGACCTGAAACAAAGACTAAGTGATTTACTCGAAGAAAATCATAGGCTTGGTATGGAGAACCATAATCTTAGAAACCACTTGAATCAAGTAGAGGAAACAAAAGTAAAAGAAGAACCTGAAAAGAAAAAAGGGAAACTTCCAAGTGAAGGTTATGATAACTTAGCACGTTTATATGATGAAGGTTTCCATATTTGTAATTTAGAATTTGGTAGTCCAAGGCGAAATGAAGACTGTATGTTTTGCCTAGAATTCTTTGATAAAACGAAATAACAAGATTGTATAGCTGTCTCAGGATATGAGACAGCTTTCTTTTAAATAGGCACTTTTTCGTATTGACAATCTTTTAGAAAATAGTCTTTAAATACGGACTAAAATGTTGTTAGATGATAAAGATTTACACCTAATGAACCAAACGTTATAGGAGCAGGAATCTGAAGATGATACAATTATATGATGATGAACGAATTGACTTATTAATAGCAGATGAAAGTATGCGAATTATTCAAAGCCCAACAGCTTTTGCCTTTTCGCTTGATGCGGTATTGTTAGCACATTTCGCATCTGTGCCCAAAAAGAGAGGGACGATTCTAGACTTATGTACTGGTAACGGGGTAATCCCTTTATTATTATCAAGGAAAACGAAAGGGAGAATTACTGGAGTTGAAATTCAAGAACGTATCTTCCATATGGCCGAAAGAAATATTGAATTGAATGGTTTAAGTGACAGCTTGGATGTATTACATGGAGATTTAAAGGAAATGAAGCCGATACTTGGACATAGTTCCTTTGATGTCGTAACTTGTAATCCACCATATTTTCCAACAAAAAGTGTTAACGAATATAACCATAATGAATACTTAACGATTGCTCGTCATGAAGTATACTGCACATTAGAAGATGTCGTAAAGGCTTGTAAATTGCATGTGAAACCAGGTGGTAAGGTTGCAATGGTGCATCGTCCGGGAAGACTAGTTGATCTGGTAACATTATTTAGAAGTTATCGACTCGAACCGAAACGGTTACAACTTGTTTACCCACGAGTAGGAAAAGAAGCAAACATGTTACTAATTGAAGGTATTCGAGATGGAAAATCAGATATGAAAATTTTACCTCCCTTGTATATTTATAATGAAGATGGAACCTATACAAAGGAAGCGGAGGAAATATTCCATGGCTGATATGCAGCACCTTGTTTATATGCTTCGATGTAAGGACAATACGTTATATACTGGATACACCAATGATCTGGACAACCGCTTAAAAATGCATAATGATGGGAAAGGTGCAAAATATACTAGAGGTAGAGGTCCCTTTCAGTTGGTATATATTGAAAGATTCCATACAAAAGAAGAAGCAATGAAAAGGGAATATCAAATCAAGCAATTGGACAGAAAAGAAAAGCTAAGGCTTGTTCGTAATTGGTCTGAAGGAAGTGTTAGAGAATGAAGGTACAGAAAAGTTTTGATGACGATTCAAAAGGTGTAATTTATATTGTTCCTACACCAATCGGAAATCTTGAAGATATTACATATCGGGCATTAAATATTTTAAAAAGTGTATCCGTAATTGCTGCGGAGGATACAAGAAATACAAAAAAACTCCTTAATCACTTTGATATTTCTATCCCACTCATTAGTTATCATGAGCACAATAAATTATCTAGGGAAGATCAATTACTTACAAAGGTTGAACAAGGGGAATCAATCGCCCTTGTCAGTGATGCGGGAATGCCCGCAATATCAGACCCAGGATATGAGTTAGTTAAAGCAGCCATTGAGAGAGATGAAAAAGTCGTTGTTCTACCTGGTGCTAATGCAGCTCTTTGTGCTTTAGTTGGCTCTGGTTTGCCTGCTGGTGAATTTTACTTTTATGGATTTTTACCAAGGAAGAAGAAAGAAAAGGTAGCAGAACTAGAAAGATTAAAGCATATTCAAGCAACATTACTCTTTTATGAGTCACCATATCGTGTAAAAGACACGTTAGCGGTAATAGGTGAGACATTAGGAAACAGAAATGTGGTTGCTGCACGCGAGCTAACGAAGCGCTTTGAAGAGTATACAAGGGGAAATGTTGATGAAGTAATCGAATGGATGAGGGAAAACGAACCAAAGGGGGAATTTTGCCTTGTTGTTGAAGGTAATGATACAAGAGAAACGATAGAGCTTTCAAATTGGTGGGACAATTTATCTATTCGTGAGCACATCGACTATTACATAGAAAATAAACAAGTGTCAAACAAGGAAGCAATAAAACTTGTAGCAGTAGACCGGAAAATGCCAAAGAGAGAAGTTTATCAAATATACCATGTAAAGTAGCATTGTGCGAACATAGAAATGTAAAAGAGAGCTAACGTGCTTATGCATGCGTCAGCTCTCTTTATGACTTTTTGGGTATTCTTTAATTGTTATCTTATTCTAACAAATTAAAATAATGACTGTAAAGTACAATTTTTAAAGAAAATGATGAGATTCATACAAAGTTGGATTCAATCTCCTTAAGTAATTGCTTTGCAGCCTCTTTACTTAAAATAACATTTCCGTTTGCTAACACAAGGTTATCATCTGATACGACTCCAGTAGCTTGGCATTTTAATTTACGTGCATGTTTCTTCAATACTATTTTGTCATTTTCGACATAAATTTCCATCTGATCTTTTTCATGTAAATCTAGTGTTCGTCTTAATTCAACTGGCAACACAACGCGACCTAATTCATCTATTTTCCTTACAATCCCTGTTGATTTCATGTATTTTCTATTTCCCCCTACTAATGGATACATTTCTAGCCACTATTTATCTTAATAGTCAGCCTATTTTGGCATTTTTTCTTGGTATAGGATAGCAACGATTAGCATTTATGTCAATATAAATAATTAACTTTTTGAAAAATTAATGAAATATAAGGTTACAAATGTATGGATTCGTCAATAATTATTTTTGTACAGAATTTGGCAAAGTACGTTATAATAGCTACAATAGAAATATTGATATAACTATAATGGCAGCGTAATTAGGAGGTAGAAATTTATGCCAGAAGGAAATAAAACATTTTATATAACAACACCGATATATTATCCAAGTGGTAAGTTACATATTGGAAATGCCTACTCTACTATTGCATGTGATGTAGCTGCACGCTACAAGAGAATGTTAGGATTTGATGTGTTTTATCTAACAGGTAGTGATGAACATGGCCAAAAAATCGAAAATAAAGCGAAGGATTTGAATATCGAGCCGCAGGAATATGTCGATAACATGGCTAAGGGCATGCAGAATTTGTGGGAATTGCTCGAGATTAGTAGCGATAAATTTATACGTACAACTGATGAAATACATAAAAAGGTAGTTGCTGACATTTTTGAACGCTTCTTAAAACAGGGGGATATTTACCTTGATGAATATGAAGGATGGTATTCGGTTCCTGACGAGACTTTCTATACGGAAACGCAATTAGTAGATGTCTTGCGTGATGATGCTGGAAATGTAATTGGTGGGAAATCTCCTGATAGCGGGCACCCTGTTGAACTAATTAAAGAGGAATCCTATTTCTTTAGAATGAGTAAGTATGCGGATCGATTATTACAATATTACGAGGACCATCCTGACTTCATTCAACCAGAATCTCGTAAAAACGAAATGATCAACAACTTCATTAAACCAGGCTTAGAGGATCTGGCTGTTTCCCGGACAACATTTAAGTGGGGAATTCAAGTACCAAGTAATCCCAAACACGTTGTTTATGTATGGATTGATGCATTAGCAAATTACATTACTGCATTAGGTTATGGAACAGATGACACAACATTGTACGACAAATACTGGCCAGCTAATGTGCATATGGTTGGTAAAGAGATTGTGCGCTTCCATACTATTTATTGGCCAATTATGTTAATGGCTTTAGATTTGCCTTTACCTAAGAAGGTCTTTGGTCATGGTTGGTTATTAATGAAAGACGGAAAAATGTCGAAATCAAAAGGAAATGTCGTTTATCCTGAGATGCTAGTAGAACGATATGGTTTAGATGCGCTGCGTTATTATTTAATGCGGGAAGTTCCATTTGGTAGCGATGGTGTCTTTACACCAGAAGACTTCGTTTCAAGGGTTAATTATGATTTGGCAAATGACTTAGGTAACCTATTAAATCGTACTATTGCAATGATTAATAAATATTTGGCTGGAGACGTTCCTGCATATAAAGGAAATGTAACAGCATATGATGATCAATTAAGACAAACGGCAGAGAGTGTCATTACTGTCTATCAAAAAGAAATGGATAACATGCAATTCAGTACAGCTTTAAGTCAGGTATGGTCATTAATATCTCGTGCGAACAAGTATATTGATGAAACAATGCCTTGGAAGCTTGCGAAAGAGGAAGGGAAGGAAAAGGAATTAGAAAGTGTTATGGCACATCTTGCTGAAAGCTTGCGTCTAACTGCTATTTTACTTCAACCATTCCTAACTCATGCGCCGAGAGAGGTTTTTGCTCAACTAGGAATAGAAAGTGAAACAAGTGGTACTTGGAGTACAGTTCGATTTGGACTATTTCCTGAGAATGCAAAAGTAGTAGCAAAAGGAACACCAATTTTCCCACGTTTAGATATGGAAGAAGAGGTATCTTACATTAAAGAGCAAATGGCAAGTGGTGCTAAAGCAGCGGAGGAAGATAAGAATGAATGGGATCCAAATGAGACAGAACTTGTATCGGTAAAGGAAAAGGAAATTAAATTTGATGTCTTTGAGAAAGTGGAACTAAAGGTAGCTGAAGTAATTGATTGCGGTAAAGTTGAAGGTGCAGATAAATTATTGAAGTTCCGTTTAGATGCTGGTGACAATGGACATCGTCAAATTCTGTCAGGAATTGCTGAATGGTATCCAAATCCTGAAGAGTTAATCGGCAAAAAGGTTGTAATTGTTGCAAATTTAAAACCTCGTAAAATGCGTGGGGAAATTAGTCAAGGAATGATTCTTTCTGCCGAAAAAGATGGAAAACTGCAAGTAATTGAAGCTCCAATAGATGCTGGAAATGGCTCGTCTATTTCATAAAAAAACAAATACCCTGCTAGCATGTCTAGCAGGGTATTATTATATTAAAGGCATTTAAAATGAAGTTAAATTCTAGGAGATTTGTGTTATGCCGCAATTGATATAGAGTGTTGATCTCTTTAATTCAGAGTTTTCCTAAATACACCGTTCCGGAAAGACACTTCGCTTTCCACGGGCGGCTGGTGAGCCTCCTCCGTGCTAACGCACTACGCAGTCTCACCTAGGCCTATCCTCCCGTAGGAGTCTTCGTGTCTTTCCTCCACTAAGTTCCTGCTCTACTTGATTTCCACTAAAAAAACGATGCTTTTGCGAGGAAAAACTGCCCAGAACGTAATTTTACGTTTGATAGCTTTAATAACATCTAGAGCACTCAATATAGCGTAGGCAGAATGCTTAGACTCCTGCGGGAACAGCACGTGTCCGAAGACCCCACAGGAAGTGATCTTCTTCCGAGGAGGGCTTGAGGCCGTGCCCTAAGGTCCGCGAAGCATTCTGCCGCAGCGAATTACAGCACATAGCATTAATAAGTGTAAGCGAGAGCTAAACAATACTGAATTAAGTTAGTCTACACTTTATATCAACTATAGAAAGCTTATAGAAAGAGCCTAATTGCAATATAAGGAGGATGAATAATTATGTTATTTGATACACATGTACATTTAAATGCAGAGCAATTTAAGGATGATCGGGAGGAAACGATTCAGCGAGCGTTTGACGCGGGTGTAAAATATATGACAGTAGTTGGTTTTGATCATGAAACGATACCCCTTGCAATAGAAATAGCTGAACAGTATGAAACAATTTATGCAGCCGTTGGGTGGCATCCAGTAGATGCAATCGATATGACAGATAAAGAATTAGCCTGGATTGAAGAATTATCGCAGCATCCTAAGGTTGTTGCTATCGGAGAGATGGGGCTCGATTATCATTGGGATAAGTCACCAAAGGATGTCCAAATGGAAGTTTTTCGAAAGCAAATACGATTAGCTAAAAGGGTAGGCATGCCAATTATTATCCATAACCGGGAAGCAACAGAAGATATTCTTCAAATATTACAAGAAGAGAATGCCAAAGAAGTAGGAGGAATCATGCATTGCTATAATGATTCAGTAGACTATATTAACGCATGCTTGGAAATGAATTTCTACATTTCACTTGGTGGCCCAGTGACATTCAAAAATGCTCCACTACCAAAAGAAGTAGCAAAACAGGTCCCTATTAATCGCCTGTTAGTAGAAACAGATGCGCCTTATCTAGCACCACATCCAAATCGTGGAAAACGGAATGAACCAGCTTATGTAGCTTTAGTTGCAGAGAAAATAGCCGAATTAAGAGGCATCTCCTATGAGGAACTTTGCAAAAAAACAACTGAAAATGCACTACACTTTTTTAAAATTACGGATACTGAATTGTAACAAAAGAGAAGGAAAAAGAATAAATTTGAGAGTATTTTTGGAGATTAGAGGTTAACTCTAGTCTCTTTTAGCATCTTTCAAACTGCTATGAAGACTAGTATGAATAGGCACTATAGTAGTTTCTAGAATATTTCATTAGATAGTGTAATCTAATTGTAAAATAAACGTAATCGGAATAGCTTTGACTTTGTATTGGGCAGTTAATATAATCGTTGATACAAAGGAGGCAAGATGCATGCGAATTATTTCAAAGCTATTGCCGGCGTCAAAATTGAAGCTGGTTATCTCTAGTATTGGTATTTTAGCACTAGTTTTATTTTCCAGTATGGTAATATTTGAAGCTACCAAAGTAAATGTAGTAGTAACAGACAACGGTATGGAAGAAACAGTAAAAACCCATCAAAACACCGTTGGAGAACTATTAACGGAGCTAGATATAGTAGTAGGAGAACATGATGCATTATCACATGGTTTGGATGAAGAAATACAAAATGGTATGGCAATTGATTATAAAACAGCGAAGGAAATCACTGTTACAATAGATAATACTTCTCGTACATATTTTACTACAAAGGATACAGTAGAGGAATTTTTGGAGGAGCAAAACTTTTCATTAACAGACAACGATGACATCTCTCATAAAGATGCAGATAAATTAGCAGACGGAACTCATATCGATATTATAAAAGCATTTGAAATTATTATTAATGATGGTGGGAACGAAAAGAAAGCACATACGACTGGTAAATCAGTTGAAGAACTATTAAAAGAAAATAATATCAAAATAGACGATAATGATAAGGTGGAACCTTCACTGAATGAAGACGTGACAGCTGATACGAAGATTACTGTTATTCGAGTTGATATTGAAGAAGAGAAGATAACAGATAAGATTGCATTTGAAACAGAAACAAAGCAAGATAATTCACTTCCTAAAGGTGAACAAAAAGTTGTTACAGAAGGCAAAGAGGGAGAAACAGCTAGAACGTATAAGGTCACATTAGAAAACGGTGTAGAAGTTAACCGTGAACTTATAGATGAAGAAGTAACAGAAGAAAGCGTTAATAAAGTAGTTGCCATTGGTACTAAAGAACCAGAAGCTAATCTTGTAACATTGTCTAGTTCAAGTGGCAATTCTGATTCTAGTGGGAAGACAATTACAATGACAGCGAGTGCTTTTACAGCTACTTGTAGTGGATGTTCTGGATATACTGCAACAGGAATTAACTTAAAATCAAATCCCAATATGAAAGTAATTGCTGTGGATCCAAATGTTATTCCGCTTGGTACAAAGGTTTGGATTGAAGGATATGGTGAAGCAATTGCAGGAGATACTGGTGGACATATTATAGGAAATCGCATTGATGTCCATGTACCTAATAAATCTGAAGCATACAATTGGGGCGTAAGAAAGGTTAAAGTGAAAATACTTGATTAAACATGTATGTTAGATATATGCTCTTACCATGCTAAGTGGTAAGAGCATTTTTGTTTTAAAGGCTCTTTTCGCATGATTTGTTGTTTTTTTATAATTGACATTTTATATAAACTCCAAACTAACTTAATTCAGATTATCTTAAATCGGAGCACATCTCGCCGTCTGGGATCGCTCCGGGCGGATGCTTTTCGCGGGCACGTCCTCAGCCTCCTCGTGACGCACAGAACGCTTCTTCCAGGGTCTTCGGACACGTGCTATTCCCGCAGGAGTCACCGCCCTACACTCACCCAGACTAGTGAAGTAGTACTATGCTTTTTTACTTTCCGTATCAAAGGAGATAATGGTTAGTAACTTAAACTCAGTGTCTTTCCGGAACGGTGTATTCAAGACTATTCTGAATTAAAGAGATCAACACTTTACATCAACTATGAATTAAATTTACAATAGCTGAAAAAACAACAATCTTTTAGAAAACAGCCATTTTAAATAATCTAGCGTCACATCATATTATTGGAGGAAATGGTTTGAAAATAAAAGAGGTAATTGTGGTAGAGGGAAGAGATGATACTGCAAAAGTAAAAAAAGCAGTTGATGCTGATACAATTGAAACGAATGGTTCGGCAATAAATAAGGAAATTCTCACACAAATAAAACATGCAAAAGAAAAAAGAGGTATTATTATCTTTACGGACCCTGATTATCCAGGTGAAAGAATTAGACATATTATTGACCAAGCTATTCCAGGTTGTAAACATGCATTTCTAACACGTGATGAGGCAAGGGCAAGTAATCCACATAATAATAGCCTTGGTATTGAGCATGCTTCCATTCGAGCCATACAAAAAGCATTACAAGATGTTTATGAATTAGCTGAGAGTAAAGATAGTGAGATAACGAAAGGCGATTTAATACGGCATGGACTTATTGGAGGGAAGAAGGCAAGTTACCTGAGAAATAGACTAGGTGAGCGATTACTGATAGGTCATACAAATGGAAAACAGCTGTTAAAAAGACTTTCTTTGTTTCAAATAACGAAAGATGAATTTGAACAAGTCATGACGAGGATTAAACAGGAGGAAAAGGATGAGTAATTTTATTGCTACACCTACAAGGACAAAGGCAATTTTAAACAAATATAATTTTGCATTTAAGAAGAGTTTAGGGCAAAACTTCTTAGTAGATGTCAATGTTCTTGAAAATATTATTAGACACGCTGGTATTAATAAAGATACGGCTGTTATAGAAATAGGCCCTGGTATTGGAGCGTTAACGGAACAACTTGCTATACATGCGGAAAAAGTAGTTGCATTTGAAATTGATCAAAGATTACTACCGATTTTAGAAGACACCTTACAGGATTATTCTAATATTACAGTGATTCATGAAGATATATTAAAGGCTAACGTTGTACAGGTGATAAAGGAACAATTCAAGCCTAATCAAGGCATCCATATTGTTGCGAATTTGCCTTATTATATTACCACACCAATATTGATGAAGTTGGTTCAAGATAAACTGCCTGTATCAAGTATTACGGTAATGATCCAAAAAGAAGTAGCAGATCGGATGGCAGCAGAGCCAAATACAAAGAGCTATGGGTCATTAACCATTGCCCTTAAGTATTATACAGAGGCAGAGGTTGTAATGACTGTTCCTAGCACTGTATTTATGCCAAAACCAAATGTAGACTCTGCAATTTTACGATTAACGATGAGGCAAAATCCACCTGTGCATGTGGAGAATGAAGACTTCTTTTTCCGGTTAGTGAAAGCGAGCTTTGCCCAACGAAGAAAGACATTGCAAAACAACTTAAAGAGTTTCTATAAGGACAAGGCTGAAAAGGAAAGGATTCAAGATTTACTAGAAAAAGCAGAAATTGATGGAAAAAGAAGAGGAGAGTCCCTGAGTATTGAGGAGTTCGCTCGTTTAGCGAATACTTTTTGGAAAGCAGAACAGTAAGTCCATGCTATCATAGCATGGCTTTTTTTCTATAATTTATTGGAACAGATTACCATATGATCTCATAATCTGTAGAAGGAATGCTTTCACCTAGGTGAAAGTAGTGAGGTGAGTGTATGGTTTTTTCAAGTGGTTCACTCGTAACACGGAAGTCTTATAATAATGATATCTTATTTCGCGTTGTCGAGATAAAGAAAGATAAAGCTAATTTGTACGGGGAAGATATTCGATTAGAAGCGGATGCTCCAATTGATGACTTAGTACAAATTAATGAACGAGAGCTAGAAAAGAGGCGGAAAAAGGAGGAAGAAAAAGAGGAGTTTTCCTACCGCTTATTTCGTCAGGATTACCAATTAATGAAGGATAAAAGAGAGTATCAATCAACAGATGGTTATCAAAGTTATACAAAGTACTTTCAAATACCTGCTAAAGTACTACATTTAGATGGCGACCAAATGTATTTAAGGAAGTGTATTGCTCTTTATCAGCGACTTGGTCTTCAAGTTCATGGAGTGCATTTAAATGAAAAAGAAATGCCAAATCAAATCGGTAGTTTGGTTGAAAAAATACAGCCAGATATGATTGTAATTACGGGACACGATTCATTTTCAAAAAATAAAGGCACGAAAAGTGATTTACGTGCATATAGGCATTCAAAGTACTTTGCCGAAACAGTCAGAGAAGCTAGAAGAATTAACCCTAATGTAGACCAGTTAATTATTTTTGCAGGTGCATGCCAATCCCATTTTGAGTCTTTGATTCGGGCAGGAGCTAATTTTGCTAGCTCTCCTTCCAGGGTTAATATTCATGCACTTGATCCCGTCTATATTGCAGCCAAAATTGCCTACACCCCATTTATGGAAAGTGTAAGTGTATGGGATGTCCTAAAGAATACAATGACAGGGGAAAAAGGAATGGGTGGAATAGAAACAAGGGGATTGTTCCGAACAGGAATGCCTTATTTAGCTGAAGAGGATGATGAAATAGATTAAGGGAAATCTTATCCGACATCGTATCGGATAAGATTTCTTTTTGTAATAAAAATGCAAAATAATATACATAAAATGTTATCATCTACAAATAATATGAAAAGTAGACAAAACTCATTGTTGACATCAGAAAATATATCTTGTTATAATATTAAGTTTTGACTATTAAACAAGCGTATGATATAATTAATTTAGTGAGGTGGAGTGTATTGGCTAAAACATTAATCGAAATTAAGCAGGGTCTTGAGTGTCAGGTTGGAAGACGATTAAAATTAAAGGCTAACGGTGGTAGAAGGAAGACGATTATCAGGTCAGGTATTTTGGCAGAAACCTATCCTTCTGTATTCATTGTTGAGCTGGATCAAGATGAGAATGCATTCGAACGTGTTTCATACAGCTATGCAGACGTTTTAACTGAAACTGTAGAAATTAATTTTCTAGAAGAGCGTAATAAATCCATAAGTTAATATTTAATGCAGTAGACAATATATTGTCTACTGCTTTTTCTTTATTATGTAAAAACAATAAGGTGAAATTCTCCATTATTGTACACAACTTCCTGTTTCGTATTTATATAATTACATATCCTATAAATGTCGTAAAAGCAAATTATAAAGGGGTTGTTCTTTCGTGGGTAGAAGAAGCATAATGTCTAATCAATTGAAAGAAGAAATTGCCAAGGAATTAGGGTTTTACGACACGGTACAAAAAGAGGGTTGGGGCGGTATCAAATCAAGAGATGCCGGGAATATGGTGAAGCGTGCGATAGAGATGGCTCAGGCAGATATGGTAGGAAAAGGTAGATCCTAATTAGGGTCTGCCTTTTTCGATAGTTGTCACCCCAAAGCAGTCGCCTCCGTCTTTCTTTGTCTAGCTCTGACTCCTAGAGGCTTATGACATAAGTAATGAACACTCCGATTGCTAAAGTTCAAGCAATCTACGGTTCCTTGCTTATGCACTTCGCCTCTAACCAGTCGCCATCGCTTTTCTTGTCTAACTTCGGCTCCTTGGGGTTCGTGTCATAAGCAATGGGCACTCCAAACGCTAAAAACCAAGCGTTTTCCGACCCCTTGCTTATGCAGTCACCCCAAAGCAGTCGCCTCCGTCTTTCTAATATGATACAATTTGTTTATCTTTTGAAGGGACAAGTAGGTGAAGGTAGTGGCACTCTATGAAAAAGCGCCAGCAAAAATAAACTTATCACTGGATGTGTTGAATAAACGAGATGATGGGCTTCATAATGTTGAAATGATTATGACTACTATCGATTTGTCCGATCGTATTGAACTCACTGGGCTTGAACAGGATAAAATAAAAATCTCATTAGAAAGCCGATATGTACCGAGTGATGAACGGAATTTGGCATATAAAGCTGCAGAAACATTTAAAGATAAGTATGGGATTAAGAAAGGCGTTCATATCAAAATCGAAAAAAGTATACCGGTTTCAGCAGGCCTTGGTGGTGGAAGTGCGGATGCTGCTGCAGTATTACGGGGGTTAAACCGATTGTGGAAGATGGATCTTTCTATGGAAGAACTTGCAGCAATTGGTGCGACAATTGGCTCGGACGTGTCGTTTTGCATTTATGGTAAGACAGCTATTGCTAGAGGGTATGGAGAGAAAATTGAAACACTAACATCTCCTCCTCCATGTTGGATTATCCTTGCAAAACCAGATATAGGGGTTTCATCGCGGACAATATTTGAACAAATCAATATAGAAAGGCTCTATCATCCTAATACGGAGAAGGTAATCGAATCACTATATGAAAAGGACTTTTATAAATTATGTCGTAACATCGGAAATTCTCTTGAACCGATTACTAGTGAAATACATCCAGAAGTGAAACATATTAAACAGGCAATGAAAAACATCGGAGCTTCTGGAGTTATGATGAGTGGGAGTGGCCCTACAGTTTACGGGTTGGTTGAACATGAGAATAAAGCAAAAAGAATATACAATGGTATGCGTGGTTTTTGTGATGAAGTTTATCTCGTTCGGCTAATTGGATAATTGTTTGCAAAAATACGTACAAAAGTGATATATTATGTTAAAAATATACGGTTTTAGAGGTGTAGTGATGAAAAGAAGTAATCGATTGGTTGTATTAACGGAGTATTTCATAGAAAATCCAAGGAAACATATACAACTACCATTTTTCGTTGATTTATGTGAGACGACAAAGTCATCTGTAAGTGAGGATTTAGACATTATTGATAATGTGTTTCAGACACAAGGGTTAGGGTACCTTGAAAGAACTACTGGAGCAGGAGGCGGTGTAAAATATATTCCAGAGATAACTGACGTTAAAAGTTTACAGTTTGTAAATGAATTACGTGAAAAGTTGGAAGACCCAAATCGAATTTTACCAGGTGGATATCTCTATATGACAGATATTTTGGGTAATCCAACAATTGTTCGAGAAATTGGGCGTATATTTGCATCTAGGTTTTCGAAGTTAGATATTGATGTGGTCGTGACAGTTGCAACAAAGGGTATTCCGTTAGCTTATGCAGTGGCATCCTTCCTAGGTGTTCCGGTTGTTATCGTTAGACGAGATCCTAAAGTTACCGAAGGATCGTCAGTTAGTATCAATTATGTATCTGGTTCATCGAGGAAGATCCAAACAATGGTATTACCTAAGCGAAGTTTTGACGAGGGTAGTAATGTGTGTATTATTGATGACTTTATGAAAGCTGGCGGGACCATTAATGGGATGATTAATCTATTATCGGAATTTGATGCGAAGGTACAAGCTATTGGTGTCCTCGTTGAAGCTGAAGATGAAGAGGATGAACGTGTTGTTACAGACTATACATCTCTGATTAAAATAGCAAACTTAGACATGACTCAAAAAGACATTCAAATTGAACCAGGGAATTTCTTAAAAGACAACTAATAATATAATACGTTGATAGAGTTACTTTCATGATGTTTCGCAATATCTTATCCGTTAAAAAGAGCTACTTCGAAGAGCTCTTTTTGCCTACCTTTTTATTAAAAAAGTAATTTTTTCAAAAAAATAATATATTTTTTTGAAAATTGAGCAGGAATTTAAATAGTTTTGTTGAATTATTTAATTAAGTTCAAAGGGAAAAGGTGGTGAGACATCATGGAAGTAACTGACGTAAGATTGCGCCGCGTTAATACAGAGGGCAGAATGCGTGCAATTGCATCTATTACATTGGATCAGGAATTTGTTGTTCATGATATTCGTGTGATCGATGGTAATAATGGGCTATTTGTAGCAATGCCTTCCAAACGAACTCCTGACGGGGAATTTAGGGATATTGCACATCCAATTAATTCAGGAACACGGGGGAAAATACAGGATGCAGTACTAGCGGAGTACCACCGTGCTGGTGAGGTAGAAGTAGAAGTTGAGTATGAGGAAGCAGGAGCATCCTAAATATGATTAATAAAAGGGGTCAAATCTTATTTATAAGGTTGACCTTCTTTTTTGTGTAAGTTCAAACAAAGACATTCGATAAAAACTTCCCCAGATGCCAGTTTTCTATTGTATGTCACTTTCCACATGATTTAACTCCACTATATAATAATTATTCCCAGGTGAAATCTTATCGGGCGTTAGATAGGTGTTGAAATAACAACTCTTTTAAGATATATTTTATTATGGATAATATAAATTTTAAATTAGGGAAAGTCCTATCCCATTTTAAATATTAGATGAAATAATCTTGCCTTTCTGTCAGTATGGTAATAAATTGCCGCGTGATTTGTACTGTCAGCAATGCGAAAGAGGAATAATTGGAGGTTTCCAAATGACAAATCGTTATGCTGTGATTCTAGCAGCTGGACAAGGAACAAGAATGAAGTCGAAACTTTACAAAGTACTTCATCCTGTAATGGGTCGCCCGATGGTACAGCATGTTATTAACCAATTAAATCCCTTACAATTAGATGAATTAGTTACTATTGTCGGATTTGGAGCAGAAAAGGTAAAGGAAACGATTGGTAATGAAAGTACATTTGTAATTCAAGAGGAACAACTTGGAACAGGTCATGCAGTCCTACAAGCAAAGGGTATATTAAAAGACAAAGTAGGAACAACAATTGTTGTTTGTGGTGATACACCTTTAATTACGAATGAAACATTTCAGGCTCTTTTTGACTTCCACGAGAAAGAAGGAGCAAGTGCTACAATATTAACTGCTGAGGCTAGTGACCCTACTGGATATGGTAGAGTAATTCGTGATAAAGAGGGTCAAGTAGAGCGTATTGTTGAACATAAAGATGCAACAGAAGATGAGCGAAAGATTGCTGAAATTAATACTGGTACATATTGTTTTGATAACCAGGCACTTTTTAATGCATTAAATGAAGTTTCAAATGATAATGTCCAAGGGGAATATTATCTACCAGATGTAATTGAAATTCTACGAGACAAGCAAGATAAAGTAAGTGCATTTATGACTGATAATTTTGAAGAGACCTTAGGAGTTAATGACCGAATCGCTTTGGCAAAGGCAGAACAATTCATGAAGAAACGTGTGAATGAAAAGCATATGCGTAACGGTGTAACGATTATTGATCCTGATAATACGTATATTGACCCTGATGTTACTATTGACCCTGACGTTACGATATACCCAGGAAGCATTATTAAAGGTACTACTACGATTAAGGCAAATACAGAAATCGGCCCCAATAGTGAAGTGTCTAATTGCTCCATTGGTGAGGGGACAGTTATCAGACATAGCGTTGCAAGCGATAGTAAAATAGGTGAACGAGTAAATATTGGTCCATTTGCACATATAAGACCAGATTCAGCTATTGGCAATGATGCAAAAGTAGGGAACTTTGTCGAAATTAAGAAGACGACAATGGGTGATGGAAGCAAAGCCTCCCATCTGACTTATTTGGGTGATGCAGCTATTGGCAACCATGTGAATGTAGGTTGTGGTACAATAACAGTGAACTATGATGGTAAAAATAAATACTTAACAACGATAGAGGATGATGCATTTATTGGATGTAATTCCAATTTAATTGCGCCAGTAACGATTGGCAAAGGTGCATATGTTGCAGCAGGTTCAACCATTACAGAGGATGTACCAAACGATTCTTTATCCATCGCAAGAGCTAGGCAAACGAATAAAGAAGGTTATGTAGCCAAACTAGAAAATAGAAAAAGAGATTAACGGAGGGTTCAAATCCATGTCATCTAACTACAGCGATTCATCGTTGAAAGTCTTATCATTGAATTCTAATCGCAAATTAGCAGAAGATATTGCAGCGCATATTGGAACAACATTAGGAGAATGTACGGTTTCTAGGTTTAGTGATGGAGAAGTACAAATTAATATAGAAGAAAGTATTCGTGGATGTGATGTTTATGTTGTGCAATCTACCAGTGCTCCAGTAAATCAACACTTAATGGAGTTACTTATTATGATAGATGCACTAAAACGAGCTTCTGCAAAATCAATTAATATTGTTATGCCTTACTACGGATATGCTAGACAAGATCGTAAAGCACGTTCTCGTGAGCCGATTGCAGCGAAATTGGTTGCAGATTTAATTGAAACAGCTGGTGCAAATCGTGTTATTACTTTAGATCTACATGCACCACAAATTCAAGGCTTTTTCAATCTTCCAATTGATCACTTACAAGCTGTTCCAATTTTATCTAGTTACTTTGAAGAAAAAAAACTTGATGACCTAATTATTGTTTCACCAGATCACGGTGGTGTAACACGTGCTCGCAAAATGGCTGATCGCTTGAAGGCGCCTATTGGGATCATTGATAAGCGCAGACCGCGTCCTAATGTGGCTGAGGTCATGAATATTATTGGAAATATTGAAGGAAAAACAGCTATCTTAATTGATGATATTATTGATACAGCAGGAACGATTACTCTTGCAGCAAATGCATTAATTGAAAATGGGGCGAAGGAAGTATATGCGTGCTGTACGCACCCAGTACTATCTGGACCAGCAATTGAACGAATTGAAAACTCAAAAATAAAAGAATTGGTGGTTACGGATAGTATTGTACTGCCAGAAGAAAAAAATATTGAAAAAGTAACGACACTTTCTGTTGCACCTCTTCTTGGAGAGGCAATAATACGTGTACATGAGTTGCAATCTGTTAGTATCCTCTTTGAATAGGTTTATCTCTTAGCTTTTAAGGAAATAATGTTATATGACGAATCTTTACTCCGTAAATTACAACTAGTTATAAATTGAACGATTTTAACGATATGAAGTTTAATTAATTAGGAGGAATATAATATGCAGGTAACATTAAAGGCCTTAAAGAGAGCGGAACAAACGAATTCAAGTAAGAGACTGCTTAGAGAAGATGGTAACGTTCCTGGTGTTGTTTATGGGAAGGGTCAAAGTCCTGAATCCATTGCAGTAAATAGTGTTGATTTAGTCAAGGCAATTCGTGATCAAGGAAGAAATGCAGTATTTACACTTGAAATAGCTGAAGACCAAGCTGTAGATGTGATGTTTCATGAATATCAAATGGACCCGATTAAATCTGAGTTAATTCATGTTGATTTCTATAAAGCCGATATGTCTGAAGCGCGCGACGTTTCTGTACCATTAAAACTAGAAGGTGAACCGAAACATGATGGTATTCTCCAGCAGCCATTGTATGAGGTTCAAGTACGTGCAAAACCAGGTGATATTCCTGAGGAACTTGTGATGAATGTCTCTTCGCTGGAAATAGGAAGTAACTTTACTGTAGCTGATTTGCCAACAAACGCTGGTTATGAAATCCTTGATAACCATGAAACTGTAATTGCTACAATGTTACAGCCTGATGCAGAAAAAGAGGAAGCACAGGAGGCTACCTTCGAAGAATCGGCAGAATCTAATGTAAAAGAAGAAGATGATGAGAAAGAGTGAATGAATAAGTAACAGACTATCAACAGGCACACCCTCCTACAAGAAAACGTTCATTCTTAGTAGGAGGGCTTGTTTTATGTCTTACCCTAATACAAGAGACGTAAGAAGGTATACATTTATGTTCTTTAAAAGAAAAATAATAAATAAGGGAAGCAATCAAAAAATGAAATGTATTGTTGGTTTAGGAAATCCAGGAAAGAAATATGAGAAAACGCGGCATAATGTTGGCTTTATGACGATAGACGGAATTGCAGCGCGTCATAATTGGGAACTAAGCAAGGTGAAATTTAAAGGACAATACACAATGGAGCAATATGAAGGTGAGAAGGTGATACTGTTAAAACCGCAAACCTTTATGAATCTATCAGGTGAGTCTATTCGCCCGCTTATGGAATATTATAATCTAGAACTAGAAGATTTGTTGGTGATCTATGATGATATGGATTTACCAACGGGGAAGATACGCTTACGACAAAAAGGCGGCCATGGCGGTCATAATGGGGTAAGAAATACAATTGATCAGTTAGGGACAAAGGAATTTAACCGTATAAGAATTGGGATTGGTAGACCTACCACCAATATATCTGTTATTGATTATGTTTTAGGAGAATTCCCTAAAGAGGAACTTGGTAATGTTGATGAGAGTATACAAAAGTGTGCAGATGCATGTGAAGCTTGGATAAAAGGTGAATCTTTTATGGAAGTAATGAATAAGTATAACCAATCGGTCTAATTTTCTAGTGCTTTGTTGTTGTTAAAATGTATAATAAATTGCTTTTCGGACAAACTTCATAATAAGTTTTAATTTAAATGTCTGAGGAGGAGTTTACGTGTCAATTGTCTATAAATGCAGACATTGTGGACATGAAGTTGGTAAATTGGAAAACCAAGTAATTGACACTAGTCTATTAGGTTTTGAACAATTATCCGTACAGGAAAAAAGAGAAATGATACAATATCAAGATAATGGTGATGTCTTCGTCCGAACAATCTGTGAGAATTGTGAGGAGTCATTAGGCAGGTATCCAGAGTATCATGAATTAGACTTTTTTATACAATAGAATATACGCAGGAAAGCCTTTGGTAACCGACCAAGGCATTTTTGCGCTTTCAAGTAGTAACTAGCGGGGGTAAAACGATGAAAGAGATTAGTCATTATTTACAATCAAAGGAAGATATCCAGTCGATTATCAATGGGATAAAGAACGGCATGAATGAGCAACTTGTAGCTGGCCTTTCTGGCTCTGCTAGAGGAATGCTAGTTTCAGTTATCGACCAGTCGATTAACAAACCAATATTATTGATTACACATCAACTTATCCATGCACAGCAACTGTATGATGATTTAGCGGAATTAATCGGTGAGGAGCATGTACATTTATATCCAGTTAATGAGTTAATTGCTTCGGAAATTGCAATCTCAAGTCCAGAGCTCAGAAGCGAGCGAATAGAGGCAATAACAGAATGGAGTAAAAATAAATCTGGTATTTTAATAGCTCCTGTTGCAGCATTAAAACGAATTCTACCTCCTCCGAATTATTTCAATACGTATCAACTAACGTTTACACTTGGAAATACAATGGATATCAACAAGTACTTATCTTTATTAATTGAAATGGGATACGAACGTGTATCAATGGTTACCACACCTGGGGAATTCTCTAGACGCGGTGGAATTATCGATATTTATCCAATAACGGAAGAACGGCCAATACGTATTGAATTATTTGATGATGAGATTGATTCCATAAGGTATTTTGATGCGGAGACGCAACGGTCATTAAATAAGCAAAAGGAAGTCATCGTTAAACCAGCTTCAGAGCTGTTATTAACAGAGGAAGATATGTTATCAGCTGCAAACAGATTGGAAGATGCACTTACAGCAACACTTAAAAAAGTGAAAAAGCCTGAAATAAAAGAATCACTAATAGAGGTAATCGAACATGATATAGGGCGATTAAAGAATCTAGAACGTTTCGGTGAGATGTATAAGTATATTGATTACTTCTATAAAGAGCCTGCTAGTCTGTTAGATTACCTCTCAGATGATGGAATCGTTATCTTAGATGAGATGGGTCGAATACAAGAAACCGCTAGCAATTTAGATGCAGATGAAGCGGAATGGTACAGCGGTATGCTCGAATCAGGAAAGATGGTTCAAAATAGTAGATTCTCATTTGACTGGCAAACGGTTTTAGATCATATGAAACAAAACCGACTATATCTATCGGTATTTTTAAGACATATTCCAAACACTAATCCACAAAATATTATTAATCTTTCAACAAGGTTGATGCAGGATTTCCATGGGCAAATGCATCTATTTAAAAATGAGTTAAATCGTTGGAATAAGGGAGATTCCTCTGTTGTTATTTTGGCCCCAAATGAGAAGCGAGCAGAGAAAATCCATTCTATTTTTACAGATTACGACATCGAGGCTGCTGTTACAAAGGAATTGAAATTGCCAGTCGAGAAGCCAACCATAGCTGTAGGAAATATGAGTAGTGGTATTGAACTACCGATGCACAAGCTTGTCATTGTTACGGAAAATGAACTTTTTAAAAAGCAGGTAAAGCGGAAGAGGAAAACGCAGAAAATTTCTAATGCGGAGAGAATTAAGAGTTACCAAGAATTAAAAGTTGGAGATTTTGTTGTACATGCGAATCATGGTGTTGGTAAGTATTTAGGAATAGAAACTCTAGAAGTAAATAATTTGCATAAAGATTATATGCTTATTCGTTACTCTGGTGATGACAAATTGTATGTTCCAATTGACCAAATTGACTTGGTGCAGAAATTCGTCGGGTCAGAAGGTAAGGAACCCAAGCTTTATAAATTGGGTGGGTCAGAATGGACGAAGGTAAAAAGGAAAGTTCAATCAAGTGTTGAAGATATTGCAGATGATTTAATCAAGCTTTATGCAGAAAGAGAAGCGAGAAAGGGTTATGCTTTTTCTAAAGATACAGAGATGCAGAGGGAGTTTGAAGCTTCTTTCCCATATCAGGAAACAGATGATCAACTGAGGTGTATTGCTGAAATTAAACAAGATATGGAGAGTATTCGCCCTATGGATCGTTTACTTTGTGGGGATGTTGGATACGGAAAAACAGAAGTGGCTATTCGGGCAGCATTCAAGGCGGTAATGGATGGTAAACAAGTTGCGATATTAGTACCAACAACAATTTTGGCACAGCAGCACTATGAAACCATACGGGAACGATTCCAGGACTATCCAATAAACATTGGACTACTAAGTAGATTTCGTACGAAAAAACAACAAACAGAAACAAATAATGGCCTGAGGAAAGGAGTAATTGATGTTGTTATTGGAACACATCGCCTCCTATCAAAGGATATTGAGTTCCGGGACTTAGGGCTTCTCGTCGTTGATGAAGAACAACGATTTGGTGTGAAACATAAAGAAAAGATTAAGCAAATGAAATCAAATGTTGATGTTCTCACACTAACGGCAACACCAATTCCGAGAACATTGCATATGTCGATGCTTGGTGTTAGGGACCTTTCCGTAATTGAAACCCCTCCGGAGAACCGCTTTCCAATTCAAACGTATGTCATGGAATACAATCCTATTATTGTAAGGGATGCAATTGAACGGGAAATGGCACGTGATGGACAGGTATTTTTCTTATATAACCGGGTTGAAAATATTGAAAAGATAGCAAGAGATATAGGGATGCTCGTTCCAGAGGCGAGAGTTGCAGTTGCTCACGGGAGAATGAACGAAACAGAACTTGAAAATGTGATTGTATCATTCTTAGAAGGGGAATTCGATGTTCTTGTTAGTACAACGATCATTGAAACAGGTGTTGATATACCTAATGTAAACACATTAATAATAAGTAACGCAGATCATATGGGACTTAGTCAACTTTACCAGCTCAGAGGTCGTGTTGGTAGGTCTAATCGTATTGCTTATGCCTATTTCACGTATCAAAAAGATAAAGTTCTTTCAGAGGTAGCAGAAAACAGGCTCCAGGCAATTAAAGAATTTACGGAGTTGGGATCAGGATTTAAAATTGCAATGCGTGATTTATCGATTCGTGGTGCTGGAAACCTTTTAGGCTCGCAGCAGCATGGATTTATTGACTCTGTAGGGTTTGATATGTATTCGCAAATGTTAAAGGATGCTATCGATGCCCGTAAGGCTGGTAAAGAACTAGAAGAAATTAAACCATTCGAACCAGAGCTTACACTTCAATTGGATGCTTACATTCCAGATAAGTATATTAAGGATGAAAAGCAAAAGATTGAAATTTATAAGCAATTCCGCTCTTTAGAGTCAGATGAGGAAATTGCTAATCTAAAAGAGGAATTAGTGGATCGCTTTGGTGATTATCCGATTGAAGTGGAACATTTAATGACGGTGTCAACTTTGAAAATGTTTGCTAGAAGAGAACGTATTAAATCCATTACTGAAAGAAATAAGAAAATTACTTTGATTGTGGATGAACAGCGTAGCCAGCAGATTGATGGCTCGAAGTTGTTTGATATCGCTAATGAATTCGGAAGAAAGGTGCAATTAGGAACAGAAAACAATAACTTAAAAATTGTTTTCCAATCCTCTAATGAAACGCCTTCTACAAGGTATGAACTTGTCCTTGATTTTATAAAAAAAATGACTACAGTAGATAGAAATGGCTAAAAAATTCACGTATGATGTATAGTTCTTCCAGAGATGATTTATACTAAAACCACACCTGGTGATTATTACACGCCCGAACAGATATTAGAAAAAACGGAAAAAGCAAGTAATCATCATAGAAAGGTAGGAAATTTGAATATGAAGGCTACTGGTATTGTACGTCGAATTGATGATTTAGGGAGAGTGGTTATTCCTAAAGAAATTAGAAGAACTTTACGCATACGTGAGGGAGATCCTTTAGAGATATTTGTTGATCGAGAAGGAGAAGTTATATTAAAAAAATATTCACCAATTAATGAGTTAGGACATTTTGCAAAAGAATATGCAGAAGCATTGTTTGATTCACTTCATTTCCCTATTCTTATATGCGATCGAGATGAAGTTATTGCGGTTTCTGGTGAATCTAAAAAAGATTACTTAAACAAAAATATTGGTTCAAAAATAACAAAAGCAATTGGAAATCGTTCTGCGGTAATGGAGACAGATCAAAGTACATTAGAAATTATAGAGGGAACCGAGCTTGAGGTTAATGGTTATTGTATTAGTCCAATTATAGCAAATGGTGATCCGATCGGATGTGTAATGATTTTTTCTAAAGATGGAGACAAGCTTAGTAATGTAGAGCAGAAATCAATCGAAACAGCTGCAGGATTTTTAGCGAAACAGATGGAATAGAAGGTATGAAGGGCAAAAATCGGTTTTTTCTGGTTTTTGCCTTTTTTCTCACCTTGATTAGGCACCGCCTGCTAGGTGTGTTCTATGCTATAATAAGGGTGAATTTACGATAAAGCGGATGAACATAAAGGATTGTTTAAGAAAAGGGACGTAAACAATGGTTGAGAATGAATCGAACAAGCTAGTAAAAGGAGTATTACTTTTAACGATTGCTGGCTTCGTAAGTAAAGTATTAAGTGCGGGCTATCGAATTCCGCTCCAGAATCTAACAGGCGATGTTGGTTTTTATATTTATCAACAGGTGTATCCCATCCTAGGCATTGCAATGATGTTATCTTTATATGGCTTTCCCTCAGCTATCTCAAGGATAATTGTTGAATTGAAAGCAAAAGGAAAAGCAATTTCCTTTTCAAGCTTTTTTGTTCCTATATTTACGATACTAATTATAATAAATGGAGCTCTTTTCCTTTTCTTCATGCTTCATGCCAGCACGATAGCTAATAGGGTGGGAGATATGCATTTAGTAAATACATATCGATATGCAGCTTTTGTATTTTTAATTATTCCTTTTTTAGCGCTATTACGTGGGATATTTCAAGGGAATTATGTTATGAAGCCAACCGCATATTCGCAGGTTGGGGAACAACTAGTAAGGGTATTTATTATTATTGCAGCAGCAATAGTTGTTACTGCAAGGGATAAGAGCTTATATGACCTTGGAAATGCTGCAACATTTGCATCTATAGCAGGTGGAATTGCGGCTATTATTGTATTATCGATTTTCTTTATAAAAGATAAGCCAATACTACTAGCCAATCAGAAAGAGGTTATTCCATGGAAGGATTACATCCTAACGATTGCCACGTTAGGAATTGTGGCGACCTTAAATCACATGACGCTTTTAATCATTCAATTAGCAGATACCTTTACGTTTATGCAGGGCCTAATGGAACATGGTTTCTCGAAGGTTCAATCGATGGAAGCGAAGGGTGTCTTTGATAGAGGACAACCGCTAATTCAATTAGGGATTGTACTAGGGTCTTCCTTGGCATTAGCGCTCATTCCTTCCATTTCTAAACAGAAACTAGAAGAGGATTGGGAGACTTTTAATCAATACATAAGCAATGCTTTAACGTTTAGTTTTTATATTGCAATTGGAGCTACAGTTGGGCTAATTGCTATTTTTGAGGAAACGAACATATTATTATATGAGGATAGTAAAGGAACAATGGATTTGCGAATTCTTGTACTTTCTATTATTTTATGCTCACTTGCTATAACTGCGTCCTCTGTTCTTCAAGGCCTAGGTTATATTAAACGAACAGCTGGATTTATAATAGTAGCTTTTTTTATAAAATGGATATTAAATGAGCTACTTATTCCAATGTGGGGAATGACTGGTGCGGCAATCGCTACTGTCTTAAGCCTACTTGGGTTAGTAACCTTTGTTATGCTGGAATTAAAAAGGAAGTTACCTTCGTTGCATTTCTTCCAGCAAATAAATTGGCTTGCCCTTCTGAAGGCGACTGTCATTATGTTATTTTATATTGGCTTATTGCATGTTCTCTTGCCAGATATTGTACGCCTATCTCGTATGGAATTATTAGGTTACGTGCTATTTACCGCATCTTCTGGTGCCATAATCTACTTGTTTAGCTTATTAAGGAGTGGGGCATTTACAGAAAAGGAATTAGAAGTGCTCCCATATTCATCGTTTTTAATTCGTATCCATAAAGGGAGGAAATTAAATGGGAAAAATTGAAATTATTGGACTTGGCGCGGGTGATGTTGACCAATTATCTATCGGAGTTTATAAAAAGCTAATAAACAAATCAGCAACAGTTTATACAAGAACAATGGATCATCCCGTTATTGAATCACTAAAAGTAGAAGGAGTTGCTTTTGAAGCATTTGATCAAATCTATGAACAAGAAGCGGATTTTTCTACTGTATATGAGCGTATTGTAGCAGTATTATTGAAGAAATCAAGGGAAAACAACATAATCTATACTGTTCCAGGGCATCCGATGTTAGCTGAGAAAACCGTCCAATTATTATTGGAACAAAATGAAATAGAAGTAACAATTACTGGTGGACAAAGCTATCTAGATGACATGTTTACTGCCTTGAAAATGGATCCAATTGAAGGCTTTCAATTTGTCGATGCGACATCATTTACGCGGAGTCAGTTAGATTATCGCCACCATTTAATCTTTTGCCAGGTATATGATCGGTTTATCGCATCTGAGGTTAAACTTTCTCTATTAGAAGATCTACCTCCAGATTATAAAATAACAATTGTTCAAGCGGCTGGAAGTGAGCAAGAGAAGCTTACTACGGTTCCAATAGAAGAATTAGACCATAGTATGGAAGTGAATAATTTAACAAGTGTTTATGTGCCACCTGTACCGGATAATTTACTAAATCACACATTTACGAATTTACGTGAAGTAATGAGGAGACTAAGAGCAAAAGATGGTTGCCCATGGGATAGAGAACAGACTCATGAGACCTTACGAGAGTTTGCAATTGAAGAAGTCTATGAATTGATTGAAGCAATTAATGACGCGGATGATGAAGGTATTGTTGAAGAACTTGGCGACATCCTTATGCATGTATTACTACATAGTCAAATTGGGGAAGATGATGGTTATTTCTCGATAGATGATGTGATTCGTGGTATTACGAATAAAATGATCTATCGTCATCCACATGTCTTTGGAGACACTACTGTTCAAACATCCGAAGAAGTATCAACGAATTGGGAAGCATTAAAAAGAAAAGAAAAAGGTGAAAAGCGGAAATCGGTACTGGATGGTATTCCTAAACCTCTTCCTTCCCTCGTGAGAGCCTACCAATTACAGAAAAAAGCTGCGAAGGTTGGATTTGACTGGGACAATGTACACGATATATGGGCTAAACTTGATGAGGAAGTTAGAGAAGTAAAAGAGGCGATTGATTCTGGTGATAGCAAAGATATTGAGAAGGAATTTGGTGATGTCTTATTTGTCCTAGCTAATCTAACAAGGTATTATAAAATTAATCCAGAAATTGCATTAACACAAACGAATAATAAGTTTACTTCTCGCTTTCATTTTATTGAAGAACAATTACAAACCATGGGGAAAGACATCCGGCACACTTCATTAGAAGAAATGGATGCAATTTGGGACCAAGCAAAGGAAAGAGAGTGAAAACATTTGAGATTAGATAAATTTTTGAAAGTGTCACGACTTATAAAACGTAGAACGTTAGCAAAAGAAGTTGCTGAACAAGGTAGAATAAAAATCAATGGAAACGTAGCAAAGGCATCATCCTCTGTATCACAAGGTGATGAATTATCCATCCGCTTTGGGCAGAAGATCGTTACTGTTAAAGTGAACGATTTAAGAGAAACGGTAAGAAAAGATGAAGCAGAAACATTATATACGATTGTTAAAGAAGAAAAAGCTGAATAAAGTTCTATACTTGTCCCTCCTTTCATAAATTAGTAATGAGATAAGGAGGGCGTTTTTTATGAATTATTATGATAATAAGGAAAACGTAACACGGGCACAAACTGACCATTACGTTAAATTAAACAATCGGCGCAACCTTGAAATTACAGGGGTTAAAGAAGTAGATAGCTTTGATAATGAGGAGTTTTTATTAGAAACGGTCATGGGTTATCTAATTGTTCGTGGCCAAAATTTGCAGCTTAAGAATTTGGATGTTGGAGAAGGAGTAGTAACAATAAAAGGCAAAATTTATGAGCTTTCCTATGTGGACGACCAAGGGCAGGAGAAAGCTAAAGGATTCTTTAGCAAGTTATTTAGATGACGCTTAGTGTACAATTTCTAACGATGATTACAATGGTTCTAAGTGGCCTATATTTAGGGGTAGTTTTAGAAACCTTTCGTCGTTTTACAATATATTGGAAGAGGAAAATTGTCCTAACGTACTTCTTGGAAGTTTGTTTTTGGCTGACACAGACATTGATTATTTTCTATGTTTTATATCGAATAAATGCGGGTGAGATTCGCTTCTATGTCATTCTTGCTTGTCTATTAGGTTTTTCTATTTATCAAGTATTTGCAGCGAAGTTGTATAAGGCATTATTAGAGCAAATCATTCGTATAATTGCTGCAATATACAGGTTTTGTGAGAGACTCGTACAAGTACTTATTATTACCCCAGTTATATGGATCGTTATGGCTTTAGTTACTCTCCTTTTAGGGATTTTTAGATTACTTAGTAAAGTTCTATTATTTACCTTAAAGCTTCTATTTGCTCCTATCTGGTGGATTTTAAAAGGGATCTATAACCTTCTGCCTCAAAAAATAAAAAATTATTTTCTTCAAATTGCAGGATTTTATAGTAAAATGAAGAATATAGTTAATAAATGGTTGAAGGAAATTAGGCCGAAGAGGAGGTAGGAGCTTTGTCTTCTCGGAAAGAAAAAGCGGTTACTAGAATAGATTCAAATTATATGCAGCAATATGATGTATACATAGAGCGACAAAAAAGGAAAAGACAACGGTTAATACGTCGATTGGTTTTATTTTCTCTAATAACACTAATTGTCTTGGGAAGTATGGCAGGATACCATCTTCAACAACGGGCTGTTTATGCAGAAAAGGTAGAGGAATACGAACAACTTGAAGATACGTTAGCTGACTTAGAACATGAGGAATTATTGTTAGAAGAGGAAATCGAGCTACTTCAAAATGAGGATTATATATTAGATATCGCTCGAACGAATTACTTCTTTTCTAAAGAAGGGGAGCTAATTTTTAAGATTCCCGATGAATCCCCGTCTTATTGACACTTTCCTAAGTTGTTTAATATACTATAAGTGAACTTTATCTAATCTTTAAGGAGGAGCATTTTTTTTATGTCAATCGAAGTAGGCAGCAAGCTGCAAGGAAAGGTAACTGGAATCACTAAATTTGGGGCTTTCGTAGAGATTGAAAAAGGAAAAACGGGCTTAGTTCATATTAGTGAGGTTGCTGAGAACTATGTAAAAGACATTAACGATCATCTAAAGATCGGTGACGAGGTTGAAGTAAAAGTTATAAATGTCGAAAAGGATGGTAAGATTGGACTTTCCATTAAGAAAGCGAAAAGCAACCCCCGTCCAGTACGCCAAAAAAATCCAAAGGAACGTCAGGAGAATTTTGAGGCAAAGATGAATCGTTTCCTCAAAGACTCTGAAGATCGTTTAGCTTCTTTGAAGAAGCACACGGAATCCAAGCGTGGAGGTCGAGGTGCTAAAAGAGGGTAGAAGCCTGCTGTCTATATACTTGTCAATGCTCTAGAATATATGAAAAAAGAAACAGGTACTTGTATCATTGCAGCTACCTGTTTTTTGTGTTTAATTTTAATTCAGAATAGTGTAGCTCTCGCTCATGTCTATTAATGTTATGTGCTGCCAATCGCTCCAGCAGAATACTTCGCTTTCCACGGGCACGGCCTCAGCCCCCTCGTGACGCCAAGAACGCTTCTTCCTGGTCTTCGGACACGTGCTTTTCCCGTAGGACAAGGAAGGCTACGACAGCGTTACATCGCACGAAGAAAATTGGTTTGTATTTTCGAGGAGTCTTCGTATTCTGCCTCCGCTATGATAGTTGTTCTAATTAAGTTGAGTTTATATACCATGAAATCACGTTTTAGATAGTTGTTTTCTGTAATAAACAGCACAATTTAAGATTTATAAAAGTAGAGCAGATTCTTAGTGGAGGAAACACACGAAGACTCCTACGGGAGGACAGGCCTAGGTGAGACTATGGAGTGCGACAGCACGGAGTAGGCTCACCAGCCGCCCGTGGAAAGCGAAGTGTGTTTCCGGAACGACGTGCTTCACACAATACTGAATTAAATATATCCACTCTTTACATCAACTATTAGCTAAATTTAAAAGAGCAACGACGTTCTCTATAATATATAACAAAAAACCTATTACCATATTGGTAATAGGTTTGTTCATGATAGCGGCGGAGGGGATCGAACCCACGACCTCACGGGTATGAACCGTACGCTCTCGCCAGCTGAGCTACGCCGCCAAATTGTGACACAAGAAATATCATACATCATTAGAATGTATCTGTCAATAAGAAAACCAAACACATAAACTTTGAAATGTTAGTAATAGTGTAATTAATTATAGGGGACAATTCGCCATAACAATTTGTCATTCGCCAAATATAACATTCTAGTAAAGGAAATATCTCCCCATTATTTTAGGATAGACAAGTTATCTCATGCTTCTATGTAGAAATTTGCTTATTGCATAGAATAGCGTCGAACGATTTTTAGTTCTTACTCTGTTGTTTTGACAAAAAAATTATGCATATTATGTTTTACTTATGTGAAAAAGATGGGAGAGGATAGTATGATGAGTTCGATTACGAAAGTAGATACAAGGGGACTTAGCCTTGAGAAAAATAGACAAGCAGAGAAACTACGAAACAATATATCTGCTAAACTGCGAATTATATTTTTTGAGAAAGGGTTGTTATTTTTCCTTGTTGGGTTCTTATTAGGACGGGCTATTATTTTATCTGAAGTTTCACCCTTCTCGGTAGCATTTATTGCAACAATATGGTTTATGCATAAGGAGAAAACCTTTAATACAATGTTGGCAATCCTTTTAGGGGCATTGAGCTACTCCCTTACCCATAGTATATTCATCTTTATCGCAATGATAGTATTTATCTTTATGGCAGCACTGTTTAAAAATAAAAGTAACCAACAGATCCTTATACCGTTATTTGTATTCTTATCGACTTCCCTTTCACGAATATTTTTATATTCCTTGAATAACCAATTAACATCTTATGAATGGATGCTTTTAGCGGTCGAAGGTGTGCTTGGTGCTGTTCTAGTATTAATCTTTATGCAAAGTATTCCATTAATATCACCAAAAAGATATAAACCCACATTAAAAAATGAAGAGATTGTCTGTTTGATCATCCTCATCGCGTCCATTTTAACTGGAGCAATCGGTTGGCAGTTCTATGGTGCGCAGATAGAGCAAGTATTTTCACGATACTTTGTATTAATATTCGCCCTTATTGGCGGTGCTTCTATTGGGTCTACTGTAGGTGTTGTAGCTGGGTTAATCCTGACACTTGCGAACGTAGCTAACCTCTATCAAATGAGTTTATTAGCCTTTTCAGGGCTTTTAGGAGGGTTACTGAAAGAAGGAAAGAAGATTGGTGTGTCAATCGGTTTATTAGTAGGAACCTGTTTAATAGGAATCTATGGAGGTTCTGCAAATCTATTACCATCCATATTAGAGTCATCCATTGCAATTCTTTTATTTTTGGTAACGCCAGCTGCATGGTTCAGGCAAATATCGCGATATATCCCAGGAACAGAGGAATATAAGAATGAACAAGAGAGGTATTTGCAAAAGGTAAGGAATGTAACTGCAAAACGTGTCGAGCAATTTTCGGGGGTGTTCAGTGCTTTGGCAAAAAGTTTTGATACTGTTGACACGTCAAGCATTGACGAAAATGAAAAAAGGAAGGAGACGGATTACTTTCTAAGTCAAGTTACAGAACGGACATGTCAGACTTGCTTTATGAAAGATCGTTGTTGGCAAAAGGAATTTGATACTACTTATTCGCTAATGGAAGAAATGAAGGGGGATATTGAAAGGGAGGCACAACCAAATCGAGTGGTAATGAGAGAGTTTGAGAATCATTGTGTGAAATCGAAGAAGGTAGTAGGAGTGATGAAGGAAGAGATAACCTTATTTGAGGCCAATCGTAAACTAAAACAACAGGTTTTGGAAAGTAAAAGACTAGTAGCAGATCAATTACAAGGTGTGTCGGAGGTCATGGGAGACTTTGCAAAGGAAATTGTAAAAGAAAGGCAAAACCATGATCATCAAGAAGATCAAATCATTCATGCGTTAAAGCATATGGGAATAGAACTAGAAAAGCTAGATATCTATTCGCTAGAGAAGGGAAATGTTGATATTGAATTGACAGCTTCTTTTTATAATTATCATGGGGAGGGAGCAAAATTAATTGCTCCAGTTATATCGGATATCCTAAATGAGATGGTTATTGTAAAACAAGAAGAAGTTTCTCCATTCCCAAATGGGACAAGTTATTTGGCTTTTGGTTCTGCGAAGGAATTTGTTGTATCAATTGGTGCAGCAAATGCGGCAAAAGGAGGTGGAATTGTTTCGGGTGATAGTTATACAACCATTGAACTTGGGGCTGGGAAGTATGCAATGGCAATTAGTGATGGAATGGGTAATGGAAAACGTGCACGTGAAGAAAGTGTAGAGACATTAAGACTACTGCAGCAAATTTTGCAAACAGGTATTCCAGAGAAGGTTGCGATAAAATCTATTAATTCCATTCTAGCGTTACGGACGACGGATGAAATGTTTGCTACGTTAGATTTGGCTATGATTGATTTGCATAATGCATTTGTTCAATTTTTAAAGATTGGTTCAACCCCGAGCTTCATTAAACGAGGGGATAGTATTATTAAGGTAGAAGCTAGTAATCTACCAATCGGAATTATTAAAGAATTTGATGTTGATATTGTTAGTGAACAAATGATGTCAGAGGACCTGTTAATTATGATGAGTGATGGCATATTTGATGGCCCAATGCATATTGAAAATACCGATATATGGATGAAACGAAAGTTAAAGGAAATGACAACTTCAGATCCGCAAGAAATTGCAGATTTATTGTTAGAAGAGGTTATTCGAACAAAATCTGGACAAATTGATGATGATATGACAGTTTTAGTAGCGAAGATCAATAAAAATAAACCAAAATGGTCGGCAGTACCAGTCTATGGCCAAAAGGCTTTGTAGGTACGAGTGAATTATGGGTCCATCACTTTTCTGTTTCCAGCTTCAGGGGCATGCGGCTCGTGACGTAAGCAATAGACACTTCGAGTATCACCCCCTTTGTTCTACGGTCTCTTGCTTACGCATGTCGCCGCAGATCGAGCCCCTTCAACTTTTCTTTGTATATTCTGCTGGTTTTTGGGTAATGATGCTAGTGGGATTATAAGGGAGGCGTTGTTGTGAAAAGTGGGACATTAAAGCAGGTTTTATTGATAACGGATGGTTGCTCAAATAAGGGTGAGGACCCAGCAGCAGTTGCTGCAATTGCTTATGAACAAGGATTGACGATAAATGTCATCGGAATACTAGATGATGGCCAGACGGAAGATGTTAGTGGCCTAAGAGAAGTCGAGGATATTGCCCTTTCTGGCGGTGGAGTAAGTCAAATTGTTTACACTGAATCATTATCACAAACGGTACAGATGGTTACGAGGCAAGCAATGACACAAACGATACAAGGATTCGTAAATAAGGAACTTAAGCAAATTCTAGGAAACAACCAAACAATAGAAGATGTGGACCCAGAGAAACGAGGGGAAATCATGGAGGTTGTTGAGGATATTGGGGAGACAAGTGATTTAGAAGTACTAGTTCTAGTTGATACAAGTGCAAGTATGCATGATAAACTTCAAACTGTTAAAGAATCTCTCATTGATTTATCTATTAGTCTGAACTCTCGAATTGGTAAGAATCGATTTTGTATTTATTCTTTTCCTGGGAAAAGAAAAGACATTCAAAAGGTATTCGATTGGTCACCGAAACTAGACTCTATTTCTGCTGTTTTCCCTAAACTTACTAGTGGTGGAATTACCCCTACTGGTCCAGCCTTACGCGAGGCAATGTATCAATTTAGTAAGAAGAGTCTTCTAAGGAGTTTAAGAAATGAAGATGAACCAGGCAGAGAAGAAGCATGATCTTCTTTTAAAACCTGGAATGGTTTTAAAAGGGAAGTGGCATAATAAACGCTACGTGATAAAAAGAAAGCTAGGAAACGGTGCAATTGGAACAGTTTATTTATGCGAAGTGGGCGCGAAGTTAGCTGCCCTCAAAATAAGTGATAAAGGTACTTCTATGACAGTGGAAGTAAATGTGCTGAAGTCTTTACAGAAGGTCCAAGGAAGTCGTCTTGGACCTTATTTACTGGATGTGGATGATTGGGTATCAACCTATGGGAATACGTATTCCTTTTATGTAATGGAGTATTTAGATGGTCAGTCAATTAGTACATTTATTAAGGATAATGGTGATGTATGGGTTGGTGTATTTATGCTTCAATTACTAGAAGACCTTGAACAACTACATCAATCAGGTTGGGTTTTTGGTGATTTAAAACAGGATAACCTTATTGTGACGTCTGCACCACCGAGGTTAAGGTGGGTAGATGTTGGCGGTACGACACAAATAGGGAGGGCAATTAAAGAATATACCGAGTTTTACGATAGAGGGTATTGGGGAATGGGTACTAGAAAAGCAGAACCTAGCTATGATCTGTTTAGTCTTGTTATGGTATTTCTAAATATTTACTACCCTAGGAGGTTTGTTAGGAGTAAGTCAGGCTCACCATCCGATAAGCAATTATTTAAAAAGATTGATGATGTCAAAGTATTAGCACCATATCGATATATACTTAAGAATGCTCTAATTGGTAACTATCAGTCTAGTGCTGAAATGAAAGCAGAAGTAATGAACGTTGTACACCGAGCGCAGAGAAAGACTAGATCACAAAGGCAAGCAAAAGCGAAAACAGCTAATAAAGTTCCTTTCCTCATCGAAACGGCTGGAATCACCTTGATTGCATTCATCTATTATCTTATATCTATTTTTATATAAGATAAGCCTCTCTTATAGAGGGACAGCAGTTTCTATATGTTGTGAGGTTTATTGATTTCACTATATAATAGGGATAGAAAAGGAAACCTAGTTTGGTAAGTTACTGGAGATGGCTATATGAATCAAGATGTCTTACAATTTATTAGAAAACATCAACTTTTAACAAGAAATATGACCGTATTAGTTGGTGTATCTGGTGGTCCCGACTCGATGGCATTGCTACATTTTTTAATATCTCTACAAGAAAAGTGGAATTTAACAGTAATTGCTATTTCTGTTGACCATCAACTTCGGGGAGAGGAATCCTATCAAGACTTAGTATATGTAAAGGATATGTGTGAAAAGTGGAACGTTCCATTTGTTGGGAAATCCATCGATGTCCCTGCTTATAAAATAGAGAATAAGTTGGGAACTGAGATAGCTGCACGAGAACTGAGGTATCAATTTTTTCAGGAACAGATGAAGAGACATGATGCGGATATACTTGCATTGGGTCATCATGGTGACGACCAGATAGAGACAATGCTTATGAGACTGACCCGCTCAGCGACATCAAGTAATTTTTCTGGAATCCCTGTGAGGCGCCCTTTCCATAAAGGTGAAATTATAAGGCCGTTTTTAAGTGTAACAAAAGCGGATATTATGGCGTATTGTAGTGATCATCATATTATTCCAAGAATAGACAACAGTAATTTTGATACGACTTATACGAGGAATTTTTTCCGGAAAAATATACTCCCATTACTAAAAGAGAGGAATCATAATGTTCATTCTACCATACAATACTTAAGTGAAACCCTTTACGAGGATGAGGTATATTTGCAAGAAATGGCAAGGGATTTAGTTAAAGGTGCTGTTCATTTTGATTCTAAAGAAAGGACTGCTACATTCCAAATTGATATGTTTACAAGAGGTGCCCGTGCTTTACAAAGACGTGCCTTTCATCTAATATTAAAATATCTATATAAGGACATACCTAAGGATTTATCCTATGTACATGAGGTACAGTTTTTCGATTTAATGAAAAGGAATAATGGGAACGTTCAAATAGATTTCCCATTACGATTAAAGGTAGAGAAGTCCTATGGTGCTATCGTATTTTACTTCCTTTCTGAACACTCCGTTGCCCCTTCTTTACACCAAACTTTGGATGTGCCAGGGAGAGCTACGTTTACAGATGGCTCATCCATAACCGCATGTTTTACGGATAGGAAAGAAACCCATGATGACGATGTTTATTATTGCAACGTTGATCAGACTGTTTTCCCATTACATATAAGGACAAGAATCCCTGGGGATAGAATGACATGGAAGGGATTAAACGGTACGAAGAAGATAAAGGATATATTTATTGATGCTAAGATACCAAAAAAAGAACGCGATAATTGGCCGATTTTAGTAGATAATAAAGATCAGGTATTATGGATAGTTGGATTAAAAAAAGGACAACCCGCTTTAAATCGAGAAGAGGATGGACCTTGGGTTAAATTATATTATGAAAAAGGCCAATTGTAGGAGGATATAATGCAGAAAGATAACATACACAATGATATAAAGGAAATATTAATTACAGAGGAAGAAATCCGTAGTAAATGTAAAGAGTTAGGGAAACAATTAGCAGAGGAATACGATGGTAAGTTTCCACTTGCGGTAGGGGTTCTAAAGGGAGCTATGCCGTTTATGTCGGATATATTACGCTATACTGATTGTCACGTTGAAATGGATTTCATGGATGTTTCAAGTTATGGCAATGAAATGCGCTCAACAGGAGAAGTTAAGATTGTTAAGGATCTTAATACACAAGTTGAAGGTAGAGACCTAATTATTATTGAAGACATCATTGATAGCGGTTTGACATTAAGCTATTTGGTTGATCTATTTAAGTACCGTAAAGCGAAATCAATCAAGATTGTTACATTATTAGATAAACCAGAAGGGCGTACAACGGAATTGAAAGCTGATTTGGTTGGATTTAACGTTCCTAATGAGTTTGTGGTTGGGTACGGATTAGATTATGTAGAAAAATATCGTAATTTGCCCTATATTGGTGTATTAAAACCAGAGGTTTATGGTGGATAATAACATTTTAATTTTTAGTGATTACGATGCTTAATATCGTTACAGATAATCGCTGTTAATGATTATATTTTAACCCGTATTTTATTCGTGAATTATTAAGCTGAAATAGTTGTAATCCCAGTTTTTCATATGGTACGATGAACTATAGTTTTCCCATTTAGGGAGGAGGTACGTAATGAATAAGATTTTTCGTAATGTGTTCTTTTGGGTACTTATTTTCTTTGTTGTTATAGGCGTTATCGGAGTATTCAATGGACAAGGTGAAGAGAGAGAACAATTAGATGTTCAACAATTTATGGTCGCCTTAAATAATGGCGAAATTGAAGAATTGATCTTACAACCAGCACATGGTATCTATCGTGTTACAGGTGAGTTGAGAGATGGAGGGCAACCGTTTGTTGCTCAATTACCAGATAATACAGATATTATTGCTCAAGTTACAGAATCCGCAAGAGAGCAAAGTGTTCTAAATGTAATTGAGGAAGAAAGACCAAGCCCTTGGCTTACCTTTTTAACAGGCATACTTCCATTCTTACTAATCGGTTTATTTATCTTATTTATTTTTAGCCAAGCTCAAGGTGGTGGCGGCGGTGGCCGTGTGATGAACTTTGGAAAAAGCAAGGCTAAAATGTATACCGAAGAAAAGAAAAAAGTCCGATTTACAGATGTTGCAGGTGCAGATGAGGAAAAACAAGAGCTTGTTGAAGTTGTTGAGTTCTTGAAAGATCCTAGGAAATTCTCGGCGGTTGGTGCACGTATACCAAAAGGGGTACTACTTGTTGGACCTCCTGGTACAGGTAAAACATTGCTTGCACGTGCAGTTGCTGGAGAAGCAGGGGTACCATTCTTCTCTATTAGTGGTTCAGACTTTGTTGAAATGTTTGTTGGGGTTGGTGCATCCCGTGTACGTGATTTATTTGAAAATGCGAAGAAAAATGCTCCATGTATTATATTTATAGATGAAATTGATGCAGTGGGTCGTCAACGTGGTGCAGGACTTGGCGGTGGTCATGATGAACGTGAACAAACGCTTAACCAATTGTTAGTTGAGATGGATGGTTTTGCTGCAAATGAAGGAATTATCATCATTGCTGCAACAAACCGTGCTGACATACTAGATCCAGCATTATTACGTCCAGGTCGTTTTGATCGTCAAATAGCAGTTGAGCGTCCTGATGTAAATGGTCGTGAAGCCGTACTTAGAGTACATGCTAAAAATAAACCACTTGATGATTCAGTTGATTTAAAGACGATTGCAATGCGGACTCCAGGCTTCTCTGGTGCTGATCTAGAGAACTTATTAAATGAAGCGGCACTGGTTGCTGCTCGTGATAATCGTAAATCGATTAATAAATATGACATTGATGAAGCAACAGATCGAATCATTGCTGGTGTTGCTAAGAAGAGTAGGGTAATCTCCCAGAAGGAAAGAAATATCGTAGCTCACCATGAAAGTGGCCATACGGTTATTGGTATGGTACTTGATGATGCTGATATGGTACATAAGGTTACGATTGTACCTCGTGGTCAAGCTGGTGGATACGCAGTTATGTTACCGAAAGAAGACCGTTACTTCATGACAAAACCCGAATTATTCGATAAAATTACCGGCTTATTAGGTGGTCGTGTAGCGGAGGAAATAATATTTGGTGAAGTAAGCACTGGTGCTCATAATGACTTCCAACGTGCTACTAACATTGCAAATAAAATGATTACCGAATATGGTATGAGTGATAAAATTGGTCCACTTCAATTTACAAGTGGTGGTGGAGGAAACGTATTCCTCGGCCGGGATATACAAAATGAACAAACCTACAGTGATACAATTGCATATGAAATTGATAAGGAAATGCAGAACTTTATTAATTATTGTTATGACCGTGCGAAGAAGATTCTTACGGAACATAGAGAGCAATTGGAATTAATAGCACAAACGCTTCTTGAAGTGGAAACGTTAGATGCGAAACAAATAAAATCCTTGTTCGAGGAAGGAAAGCTTCCTGAACCAGATGTTACAGAAAAGGATGTTAAAGTTAACATTCAATCAAAAGAAGAGGAAGAAGTAAACACTTCTTTTGAAGAGGCGAAAGAGTCTAAGGAAGAGGAAGAAAAGAATTACATTGATGACCCTATTATGGGTGATAAGAATTCCTCGGACGATGAAAAGAATAAATAATTAAAAAAGGCAGCCACATTTCATCGTGGCTGCCTTTTGGTCATCAATCTAAAGTGTGGTATATTTAGAAAATAACATGTTATATGTGTGTTTTTTACCTTTTATGAAAGGCAAGGGAATAGAGATGCTATTTGTTTTAGATGTTGGTAATACAAATATGGTTTTAGGTGTATTTGAACAAGAGCAGTTAAAGTATGAATGGCGAATTAAAACGGATAGATATAAAACAGAAGATGAATACGGTATGTTAATAAAGTCTCTGTTTGATTATAAAGGAATTCACTTTTCAGATATAGAGGGTGTTATTATATCTTCAGTGGTTCCCCCAATTATGTTTGCACTTGAAAAAATGTGTAGGGACTATTTTAAAATGGAGCCCTTGATTGTTGGGAAAGATAATACGAAAGAACTTCTAAATATGAATTATAATAACCCGAAGGAAATTGGTGCAGATCGCATAGTGAATGCGATTGGAGCAATTGAGGCGTATGGAGCGCCACTTATCGTTATAGACTTTGGTACAGCAACAACTTACTGTTATATTAATGAGAATAAGGAATATTGCGGAGGTATTATAACACCAGGAATGAATATCTCGATGGAGGCATTATACAGTAATGCATCAAAACTTCCGAAAATAGAGATAGAATCACCTGAACAAGTAATTGGTACGTCAACAGCCCAGGCGATGCAATCTGGTATTTACTTTGGTACAGTTAGTATGGTTGATGGATTAGTAAATCAAATAAAAGCACAAGAAAAGGTAAAACCTAAAGTGATAGCAACAGGTGGATTAGCAAAATTAATTGCAAAGGATTCAACAACGATTGATATTGTGGATTCCAATTTAACCTTGAAAGGCTTGTATTTAATTTATCAAAAGCTAAATGGCGAATATAGGAGATGACATGATGAACGACTATTTAATTAAAGCTACAACTTATAATGGAATGATACGTGCATATGCAGCTACAACGACAAATTTGGTAGAGGAAGCTCGTAGGCGTCAAGATTCATGGGCAACTACATCGGCAGCTTTAGGAAGAACACTTACGATTACCGCGATTTTGGGAGCGATGTTAAAGGGAGAAGATTCCCTTACTGTTAAGGTAGAAGGGGACGGACCAATTGGTGCAATAGTTACAGACGGTAACGCAAAAGGACAAGTTCGCGGGTATGTTATTAACCCGCATATTGACTTTGAGTTAAATGATAAAGGGAAACTAGATGTCAGTCGTGCGGTTGGTAAGCAAGGGAAAATAAGTGTGATAAAAGATCTAGGGTTGAAAGATTACTTTACTGGAGAGGTTCCGATTATTTCTGGGGAAATAAGTGAGGATTTCACATACTATTTAGCAACATCTGAACAAATACCTTCTGCTGTTGGTGCTGGAGTACTTGTTAATCCTGATCATACTATTCTTGCTGCTGGTGGTTTTATCGTACAAGTAATGCCTGGTGCGGATGAAGAGGTTGTTGGTCACTTAGAGAATCAGATTAATCAATTTCCTGCTATATCAAAATTGATACAAGATGGATATACACCCGAGCAAATACTACAGCGTTTATTTGAGGGTCAGGAAGTAAAAATACATGAACAGCTACCCCTTGAATTTAGGTGTAAATGCTCTAAGGAAAGAATCGCTAATGCGATTGTTGGCTTAGGAAATGATGAAATACAAAGTATGATTGATGAGGATCATGGAGCGGAAGCAACATGTCACTTCTGTAATGAAAAATATACATTCACAGAAGTAGAGCTGGAAGAGCTGAAACAATAGTGAAAGGGAGTACGGTTTCATGTCAAGAAAATTACTACTTGCTATTATTGTTGTTCTTCTAGTCACAAATATTGCTTCCATTCTTATTATGAGTAATGAAGGCAGTGTTGATGTTGATGATATAGAAGGTAAGAAAGTGAATGTTAAGGATGCTGTAGCCACAATAAATGATGAAGAAATCACCTATGAAGAGTGGATAAACACATTAAAAGGTTCTTACGGGAAAAGTCAATTACAAGCTATGATAGACCGATTTGTTGTTAAGCAATTAGCTGAGGAACGAAATATACAGATAGACGAGAAAGTAATTGAAAGGGAAATTGCGTTATTAACTACAATGCAAGGTGTTGTGTCTGAGGAAAGTAGAGAGAAAATGGAAGCTAGATGGCGCGATGAAATAATTTATCGTTACCAATTAGAACAACTATTAACCATGAATACAGATATCTCTGAGGAAGAATTGAGGCATTTTTATACGATCAATGGAGATCAGTACAACTTTAACTCGGCAATGCAAATCTCTCATATTCTTGTTGATACCTTTGATGCAGCTGAGAAGGTAATGCAAGAATTGAATGATGGAGCAACTTTCTCCTTACTAGCAAAGGAGTATTCGAATGATGAAGAAACAAAGGATGACGGTGGTTATCTTGGTTTTATACACACCAATAGTCAGTTTTTCCCAAATGGATATGAAGATGTAGCTGCAGAAATAGATGAATATACGTATAGTGAGCCATTTCAGTCCGATAATGGTGTAGCAATTATCTATCTTCACCGTAAATTGCCTTCTATCAATTTCACCTATGAGGAAATGAAGCCATATGTTAAAAGTGAATTAGCATTACAGGAAGAAAAACAGTCCCTACATGCAAGAAGTCTGTGGGAAGAATTAGATATCAATTGGATATATGATGAATAAAAACCTGTATTATGACTTACGTTTCAGTTGACAAAATTCCGAAAAAAACATATATTAACCTTATTAGAATACTTGGAATTAAAAGAGGAGGATATATAATGAGAGTAGCAGATTCAATTACAGGTTTAATTGGGGAAACACCGATAGTAAAACTAAATCATGTGGTAGATGAGAATAGTGCAGATATTTATGTGAAACTAGAGTTCTTTAATCCTGGTAGTTCTGTAAAAGATCGTATCGCCTTGGCAATGATTGAAGCGGCAGAAGAAGAAGGCATATTAAAAGAAGGAGATACCATCATTGAACCTACAAGTGGCAACACTGGTATTGGTCTAGCTATGGTAGCAGCTGCGAAAGGATATAAGGCGATTTTTGTTATGCCTGATACAATGAGTTTAGAGCGTCGTAATTTATTACGTGCATATGGAGCGGAATTAGTTTTAACACCAGGTGCCGATGGAATGAAAGGTGCAATTGCAAAGGCAGAGGATTTACAGAAGGAACATGGTTATTTTATGCCACAACAATTTAATAACCAAGCGAATCCAGAAGTCCATGCACGTACTACTGGTAAAGAAATAGTTAAACAAATGACAGATGGATTGGATGCATTTGTATCTGGAGTTGGAACTGGTGGTACCGTTACTGGTGCTGGAAAAGTATTAAAGGAAAATTTCGATGGGATAAAAATATATGCAGTAGAACCTGCCGCATCAGCAATTCTTTCTGGAGAATCTCCAGGTCCACATAAAATTCAAGGACTTGGGGCAGGTTTTATACCAGAAACATTAGACACGAAGGTATATGATGAAGTAATTACTATTGAAAATGAAGTTGCATTCGAAACATCTCGTGAGGTTGCGAAAACCAACGGAATTCTTGGTGGGATTTCTGCAGGTGCGGCAATTGCGGCAGCTAAAAAAGTTGCTAAGCAATTAGGTAAAGGTAAAAAGGTGCTTGCGATTTTCCCTGATAATGGTGAACGATATTTATCAACGCCTCTTTATCAATTTGAAGACGATAAATAAGAATGTAATAAAAGGATTAGCACTCGTGCTAGTCCTTTTATTATGCTTCGTTAGAATACTTTAGAGTAAGTTCGATAATATATGGTACGATATATAGGGAAATTGCATGAGGAAGAAGGTTGGGAAATTTATGATATTAAAGACTGCTACAAAAACATTAAATTTAAATGAACGAACACATATCATGGGTATATTAAATGTTACTCCAGATTCATTTTCAGATGGTGGTAGCTATACAACCATTCAAAGGGCTGTAGATCAGGCCATAAAGATGAAGAAGGAAGGTGCCGATATCATTGATATTGGTGGAGAGTCAACACGACCGGGTCATGCGCCCGTTTCTGTTCAGGAGGAGATAGACCGTGTTGTACCAGTGATTAAAGCTATTAAAGAACAGGTAGATATACCAATATCAATCGATACATATAAAGCGGAAACCGCCCGATATGCAATTGGGGCTGGGGCAGACATTATTAATGATGTTTGGGGAGCGAAAAAAGATCCGAACATTGCAAAGGTAGCTGCAGAATTAAATGTACCAATTATATTAATGCATAATCGAACCAATGAATCGTACATATCGCTTATTAATGATATGAAGAATGATTTAGAGGAAAGTATTGAAGTTGCCTTAAATGCCGGGGTGTTAAAAGAAAATATCATTATCGACCCTGGTATAGGCTTTGCGAAATCAGCAAATGAAAATCTAGTCGTCATGAATCACTTAGAGAAGTTTGTAGAAATGGGCTATCCTTTCTTACTTGCAACGTCACGCAAGCGCTTCATTGGGAGTGTGCTGAATATAGCCTCACCTAAAGAAAGAGATATTGGGACAGGTGCTACTACATGTTTAGGGATTGCAAAGGGTGCCCATATCGTACGTGTACATAATGTGAAGGTGAATAAGGAGCTCGCGATCATGATGGATGCGATGCTTGGTAAAAGGGGCGATATAATTGGATAAAATTACATTAAGTAAGATGCAATTCTACGGTTATCACGGACTGTTTCCTGAAGAAAATCGGTTGGGACAGCGATTTAACGTGGATGCTGAACTGTTTCTTGATTTGAAAAATGCTGGCGTGTCGGATGACATGAATGATTCTATTCACTATGGACAAGTTTATGAAATAATAAAAGAAATTGTTGAGGGAGAAGCTAGTAATTTGATTGAAGCAGTTGCAGAACGTATTGCCAATAAACTATTAGGAACTTTTGATTTACTAACTGCTTGTACAGTACGCTTAACGAAACCGAATCCGCCAATTCCAGGTCACTATGAATCAGTAGCGGTAGAAATCTATAGGGAGAAAACATCATGAACAACAGGGCATATTTATCCTTAGGAACAAACATTGAACCTAGATTGAACTATTTAGAGGATGCAATTATATTTTTAGAAAAGCATGAAGACATTGTCGTTGCAAAGAAGTCAACCATCTATGAAACGACACCTGTTGGGTATTCGGAACAGGATGACTTTTTAAACATGGTTATTGAAGTAAGAACGTCACTTTCTTCGATGGAGCTTCTCGATTATTGTCAACGGGTAGAATTGGAATTAGGAAGAACCCGAGAGATAAGGTTCGGACCAAGAACAATAGACCTTGACATTCTAATATTCAATAAAGAAGATAGTACAGCAGAAAGATTGACAATACCCCATCCCAGAATGCATGAACGCGCTTTTGTGCTTATACCCTTAGAGGAGATTGCTCCTGATATTTTAATACCCAAATGGTGTAGAAGTGTGAGTGATATGATAAAGCAGTTACTAGAATCAGATATAAAGGGTGTTAGAGAATGGACGCAGCACGAATCGGTAGAAGAATAAAGGCATTCAGGAAATTAAAGGGGTATACGCAAATCGATTTTGCTAGGGAAGTAGGTCTTTCCATTACGCTAATTGGAAATATAGAAAGAGGAACGAGAGAAGTAAACAATGAAATATTAGTTCATATAGCAGCGGTTTTAGGTATATCTGAGGAAGAACTAATAGTAGATGGTGTGAACAAGAATGGCTATTGAGTTTGAAAATCTTGGTATTGAAAGAGGAGCGTTTGTGGAAACTGCGCATTTTATAAATTAAAAATACGAAAGCAGAAATCACAGCTATCAATATCGGATACCTAGTACCTGAGGGAACGATGGTAGAAGCTGGTGCATATGTCCTAACAGTTCATGCTAGAATAAGGAAACATGTATGAAGGGTATGCTGATTGGGATATAATTAAACAAATGAAGTAATCTGTAAGCATTTCGTAAATCAGAAATGGGTATGTTGATAAATTAGAAGTAGAAAGTAAAGCTTCGTAATTTTCACCTGAATAATGGAATATTAGGCGATACCGATGCGTGTTATTCTATAAAGAGGTCATCATTATTGAATGTCAATCTGTCAGTTACATGCTGGCAGTTTTTTGTTTGATTGTTGGCATGGGGTTGTGAACATATCTTATACATCCCTCGTTAAGTGTTACATACTTTAAATAAATCATGATTTCTTATATACTTACATTTATATAAATGACTGGAGGGCTTTATTGTGTCTGAAGAATTAAATGAGCAAATGCTTGTAAGACGTGACAAATTGAAAGATTATAGGGAAAAAGGGCTTGATCCATTTGGTGGGAAGTTCGATCGTACTCATGTAGCGAAAGATATATTTGATGCATATGAATCATTAACCAAAGAAGAATTAGATGAAAAAGGCGAACAAGCTACAATAGCAGGTAGAATAATGACGAAGCGTGGAAAAGGAAAAGCCGGCTTTGCACACATCCAGGATCTGAGTGGACAAATTCAGATTTATGTACGTAAAGATGCTATTGGTGATGAAGCTTATGAAGTATTTAAAACAATTGACTTAGGTGATATTGTTGGAGTGAGTGGTGATATATTCCGAACAAATATGGGTGAATTATCTATTAAAGTAAATGAATTTCACTTATTATCAAAATCATTACGCCCATTACCTGAGAAATATCATGGTTTAAAAGATGTTGAACAACGTTATCGCCAAAGATACTTGGACTTAATTACAAATATGGAAAGTAAACAAACTTTTATTCAACGAAGCAAAATTATCCAATCTATGCGCGAGTATTTAAATGGAAATGGGTATCTTGAAGTGGAAACGCCAATGATGCATAGTATTCCTGGTGGTGCAGCAGCGCGTCCGTTTACTACACATCATAATGCATTAGATATACCGTTATATATGCGAATTGCGATTGAGTTACATTTAAAACGACTAATCGTAGGTGGTTTAGAGAAAGTCTATGAAATTGGTCGAGTATTCCGTAATGAAGGGGTATCAACTAGACATAACCCAGAGTTTACAATGATTGAACTATACGAAGCATATGCTGACTATAATGACATTATGAACCTAACAGAAAACTTAGTTGCTCACATTGCAAAAGATGTAATAGGAACTACGAAAATAACATATGGTGAAAATGAAATTGATTTGGAGCCGAAATGGGCAAGAATTCATATGGTTGATGCGATTAAAGAGCAAACTGGAGTAGACTTCTGGAAACAAGTGAGTGATGAAGAAGCGCGAGCACTTGCAAAAGAACATAATGTAGAAATCCGTGATAATATGACTTATGGCCACGTTGTAAATGAATTCTTTGAACAAAAAGTAGAAGAAACATTAATTCAACCAACATTTATTTACGGTCATCCAGTAGAAATTTCTCCACTAGCGAAGAAAAATAAAGAGGATGAGCGATTTACCGATCGGTTTGAGTTGTTCATTGTTGGACGAGAGCATGCTAATGCATTCAGTGAATTGAATGATCCGATAGACCAACGCGAGCGATTTGAATCACAGATGAAGGAAAGAGAAGAAGGAAATGACGAAGCGCATCTATTGGATGAAGACTTCCTCGAAGCCTTAGAATATGGCATGCCTCCTACTGGTGGTTTGGGAATCGGTATTGACCGCCTTGTTATGTTACTTACTAACTCACCATCGATACGTGATGTCTTATTATTCCCGCAAATGCGTAACAAATAAATAATTAATGATCCTCATAGGAAAATCCTGTGGGGATTTTTTATTGATGTTTTATATTTATGAATATGGGTATTATATAAACGAATAAAGGTATTAAAATATTTTTTTTAAAACACTTGATTTTAAATTGTATACATGGTAAAGTAAATTACGTTGTTCCGACAAATTACGACAATAACATAAATGACATATTAAAAAAGTTTTAAAAAAGAGTTGACATTATAAACTCAAGTATGTTATATTAATAAAGTCGCCATTAGGAAACGACGAAACGAATTGCTCTTTGAAAACTGAACAAAACAACCAGTATGATTTATTATACAAAAGAAACGCTAGTTTCTTTCTATAGAAGGTAACACTTCTAAAAGCTAAGACTCGTCTGATTAATTGGTGTT
>NZ_RBZO01000026.1 GCF_003628445.1 Oceanobacillus bengalensis | reverse complement strand
ATCAAATTGTATAAAGATGCTTGTTTTTCTATAGCTTGGTAATTCTGACTGAATCTTCTGCCTTGTATTTAAAAAACATTGTAACTTAATTTACACAGGATTTTGGACTTGACTGATTTATCCTCTCTTCTCGGGATTTATCCTCTCTTCTCGGGATTTATCCTCTCTTCTCGGGATTTATCCTCTCTTCTCGGGATTTATCCTATCTTCTCAGGATTTCTGCTCTCTTCTCGGGATTTATCCTCGCTTCTCGGGATTTCTGCTCGCTTCTCGGGATTTATCCTCTCTTCTCGGGATTTATCCTCTCTTCTCGGGATTTATCCTATCTTCTCGGGATTTATCCTATCTTCTCGGGATTTATCCTCTCTTCTCGGGATTTATCCTATCTTCTCAGGATTTATCCTCTCTTCTCGGGATATCCCGCTCCTTCTGCTGATAAACCCACTCAACAAGCCCTTCCCAAACTAAAATCAAAAGAAAAACGCCATCCAACTGGACAGCGCACGTTTATTCTTTTTCCGTATCTAATCTTTCTAGCACCATTTCATATCCATCACTACCATAATTAATGCAACGGCGGACGCGTGATATAGTTGCTGTTGATGCTTTGGTTTCTTTCTCGATATTGTTATACGTATGACCTTCTGTTAGCATTTTTGCAACTTGTAATCGTTGTGATAATGCATGAACTTCGGACATCGTTGCAATATCATCAAAAAAACGATAGCATTCTTCCTTATCTTTCAACGAGAGAATCGCATCAAATAATTGATCCAGTTGTTCTCCCCTTAGCTTGTCAATTTGCACGAACAAACCCTCCTACTTTAAGCCTTAGTTCGTTATGGAAACGGATTGCTGCAACCCTGGAGTTGTAGGTACAACGTTAATCCAGGTTTGCCCCGGAACAAGTCCCAACGTTCGACCATCCATTACAGGTACAATTCTACCATTTTGATTTGCCCACTCAACTTCTTGTATCTTACCTTTTTGAATTAAAAAGGCATTCCCACCTGATTCAAGGTCAATGGCACGACGGCCAGCATCATCAATAACTTCATGACGAGTTTCAACAATAAATACATTATCTACTTGGATTAATTCTCCTGTATCAAGTTCAACCGTTTGTTCTTTGTCGTTAAACCTTGAATATTTCCCCGTTTCCACGTCATATTCAAATTCCACGATTTCCATCGGGTTGTCCGAATATACGATTTCAACATGCTTTGCAGATTCTCCTTGTATTTCAGTCAGCTCATCTTCGGATAGAAAGGTTAAAGGTTCGTGGTTTTCAGTTGTTTTATATCCTTTTCCTTCCGCTACTTCATATACAGCTTCCATTAACAAGTAAGAATTATGTGGAGCTTTTCTAAATGACTCCCTTTTAAATAGGTTACCATCATTATCATAGGTAGACCCATTTAGAAAATTAACTCCCTCATTCACAATCATGTCGTTCACGAAATCTGCTGCACCATGATAGACATAAATTGCATCATAACCATTGGCTAATTCAAAGTAATATTCACGAGCACTCCTTACCGGTCCGACTACTTCTGGCAAATCACTTTGGTATAATGCTAGAAATCTTGTAATCTTTCCCTCAGCCAGAATCTCAAAAACAATATCTGCTTGCGATAAACCCGTTTGGGGTCTTGCGTCGGAATGGTTATTAATCATTATACTTATAATTCGATTGTCTACCGAATCATTTGTCTTCATACCTGTTAATGGATAAACATTTCCAGAACTCTCTTCTTCTGTTTCAGGAATCTCTTCTTTTTCTTCTTCCGTTACCTGTACCTGCTCTTCATCCTCTTTGGAGCATCCAACTAACAGAACAAACATCATTAGAATTACGTAAATTAATTTTCTCATCTTCCCACACCTTTGTAAATTTCGGGTAACAATCTTATTATACGCTAACACATGGTAGCTGGAAAGAGAACTTCTCTATTCTTTATATCAATAATACCCTGTTGTGTAATACGTATATAAGGTAAATGGGTTGCCGATAAAAATAGGATATTGTAAATTGGATCATCATAAACATAACCAAATGCTTTTAAATATTTTTTGAGCTGCTTTTCTTTCATAATGATGTTAGGCAAATTCTCCGTTGACATCATCCCTCCAAGCTTAAGGGGGATATCCATAAGGACCTCTCCCTGATGGGCAAGCACGATGCCCCCTCCAATCTCCTTGAGTCGTTGCCAAGAAAGTAATATATCCTTCTTGCTCTTTCCAATAAAAATTAAATCTCCCGAGGAGGAAAAAGAAGTTGCAATAGCCCCTAACCCCTTTGTGAATCCTTTTATCGTAGTATTTACACGCCATTTACCATTTCGGTCAATTAGTAAAAGGAATGCCTCATCTTTTGATTCTGGCAACTCTTGTACCGATACATCTGTGTTAATGGAATAAGGTTTTACAATAACATTGTTCACCATCTCTAATCCCATTGGCATAGAAAATTGCAGATCTTTTTCTTGTAAATCCCACCCAAGTTTTAGTGGGTTTATATCGTATTTTTCCCAATCGATTGTAGTTGGAAGTTCTTTAAACTCTCCTTCTCTTACCACCCATTTACCCTTTGCTAATACACTTTTAGGATGAGGATTATCCTTACTTTCTAAAATATTGATATGCGCAATTCTCCCTGGAGCAATACTACCTAGCTGTTCATCTAAATGAAGTTGTCTAGCACAATTGTAGCTTCCCATTAAATAAGCATCTTCAATAGGAATACCCTTTTTAATTGCAATATCAATACAGACATTAATAAGCCCTTCCTCTGTAAAAGTTGGTGTTGCCCCGTCCATTGTTAAAGTTAAATTATCAAACGTCTTCAAATCAAGTGCTAGTATCTCATCAATTAAATTAGGTAAATCTGGTCTGATTGATGAATGCCTTAATCTCACATGATACCCAAGTCGCAGGCGTCTTAGGACTTCCTCACCATTAATTGACTCATGATCTACACTAACCCCTAATAATTTCATTTTGGTCAATGTTTTTTCAGAGGCTCCAGGTAGATGACCCTCAATAGGTTTCCCCCTTCGCTTTGTCTCCCCAATCCAATATAATAATCGGTCATCTCCAGAGAGTAGACTAGGCCAAGAGGTTAGCTCCCCACCTTGAACAACCGATGGATGGTTGATCCAAGATAACACATCCTCCGTATTAAATGATTCTTCTTCAGCTTGTAGTGCTGTCTGCGAATCAAATCTCGCCCACCAATACATCGAGCTTGGTAGATTATTAAAGTCTTCCATAATAGAAAACGCTTTCCTTTTATTCAACAAAAAATGAAACATTAAATTGTCATTAATTAATGTTGTTGTCCCAAACCTTGCAGCATGACTGGCCAATGCTTCTGGATTAGTCAACACAAATGGATGGGAATGAGGCTCGATATATCCAGGAACAATATATTTTCCCTTGCAATCTACTACTTCAGTATGATGCAGATTCTTTGGCAATTCCTCTCCTACATAAACAATTCGATCATGATATATCCAAATATTTGCTTGTAACCATTGTTTTGTATAAGCATTTAAATATGTACTATTTTTAAGGATAAGAGTTGGTGCCTCTTGGCCTTCAATCACTTTAACGTGCTGCCTGAGCTCCCGGTTTCTCCAGTAATTTTCGTTTACAAACATTAGGCAACTCTCCAGTTTTAGAATTTACTTTATTTTATCACAATTTACTTGGCTAATGTTGTAAAGTTACTTGATTTACAGTGAAAAATTTATGAAAAAATTAGATGAAGGCGGGAAATTAATCATTATCCTCCATTCCACTCAAAAACTCATCAAGTGTATGATATTCACCTTGCCTAAATTCCTTTTTACTTTCTTTTATTATTGATCTTTCTTTATCGGTTGGCTTCACAACTGGAATAATTCGTATCTTCATGTGCCCCATAAAATTACACCCTTTATAAATTATTTTAAATTAAAATGCCTGAGTATATTGCGGAAAACATATTCATAAAGAAGAGTTATTTTATGCTACATAGAAGGTACTCTACATTTATGCTCATTTTACCTTCTTAATTTATGAGTTGTTTGAAAATTTTTAATTCATCATTTCCCAAGTTGTTTTTTATGATCATATTTAATTAGTTTAACAGGCGGATATTCCTTTGATAAATCTGCATCATTCTTAAAACGATCAGGTTCAACCGCAAAATAAAGAGTGTCTACTCCAAGATAGTCATTTTTATTGTTAGTAGGTATTAATGTGATTTTCACTATATAAGACATATCTTTTTCATGGCCTGTTGTAATTGAAACTATATCATTTTGCTCCCAATTAGGTAGTTCGTACCCAATTACTTTTTCACTTTTATAGTAATCCATTATAGCGTTAAATATTTCATCTTGATATAAATCAAACATAAATGATTCATACAGTTGAATTTCTTCTTTAACATTCTTCTGAAATTCAATACCATTAGCTAAATCACTATCTATTGCTTTTACATAATTTAATGGAACGTTACTTAAAGTTATTAAAATGAACACCATCAATATCTTTTTCACTAAATCATCACCTCCGAATATTATAGCTTTAGATTCTGTATAAATTTCCTCTTTATACAGAAATGCAAAAAAAATATAAAGAATATGGCATTAATTCATTACAAAACACGAGAACTCTTTGCTAATCTATCGCTTTTATTCTAATTTAGTTCCTAGCAATTAAAAAAATAGAAGCCGCTCATTATTAAAGCGGCTCCCAAAAAATTAATCCATCCCAATATCATTACGATAAAAGAACTTATCCTGTGGTTCCAGCACTTGATATACCGCTTCACGTGCTTCCTGTAGTGTCGGCTTTTTCGCACCAACCAAAAGAACACGTCCACCATCTGAAACAAGTGTATCTCCTTCAAATGTTGTTCCTGCATGTACGATGAGTGTATCATGTCCCTTTTCAAGCGTAGGAATCGCTATCCCCTTATCATAACAATCCGGATATCCCTCGGACGCCACGACGACACCTAAAGAGGCTTCACTTTCCCATTCTAGTTTTGGATTTTTTCCATCCAGTACATCCACAAACACCTGAAGAAGGTCATTCTCGAGTAACGGCAGAACTACTTGTGTTTCCGGATCACCGAATCTCGTATTAAACTCAATCACTTTCGGTCCATCTTCTGTCACGATCAATCCACCGTACAATATTCCAGTAAACGGATGCCCCTCTTCCATTAAACCATCCACGGCTTTTTGTAAAACATTTTCTACAGCAAAAGCAATATGTTCTTCTGTGATATCCGGAACTGGTGCATATGCTCCCATGCCACCAGTGTTTGGTCCCCCGTCATTGTCAAATGCACGTTTATAATCTCTTGCTGGAATCATTGGATAAACATGATTTTCATGGACAAAGGCCATGAGAGAAAATTCACGTCCATCCAAAAATTCCTCAATAACAATCTTAGACCCTGCGTTAGAAAAAGTTTTCGCGACAAGCATGTCGGTAGCCGCTTCAACTGCCTCAACAATTGTTTGCGCAACAACAACACCTTTCCCTGCCGCAAGACCATCAGCTTTAATCACAATTGGCGCGCCTTTTTCCTTAATATATGCTTCAGCAGAACGGACGTCTGTAAATGTCTCATATACTGCAGTTGGAATATCATATTTTTCCATAAATGCTTTGGCATAGCTTTTACTACCTTCCAAAAGAGCTGCTTTCTTAGTTGGGGCAAAAATCTTTAATCCTTCTGCTTGAAAGCGATCCGCAATTCCTGCATTTAATGGGGCTTCAGGTCCTACAATGGTTAGGTCTATCCTTTCCTTTTTAGCAAATTCTATTAAAGCCTCGATATCCATCTCATCGATGGAAATACAAGTAGCCTGTTCTATCATTCCACCATTTCCAGGGGCAACAAATAGATTTTCAATTTTATTACTTTCAGCAAGGCTCATGACAATACTATGTTCGCGGCCACCACGTCCAACTATAAGTACATTCATTCAGGTTTCCCCCTCTTAATGTTTGAAATGACGCATAGATGTATAGACCATCGCAATTCCGTGCTCATCACAAACATCAATGGAATCCTGGTCACGCTTCGACCCACCAGGTTGAATTATTGCGGTCACACCCGCTTTAATTGCCTCTTCTACTGTGTCAGGCATTGGGAAAAATGCATCTGATGACATAACAGCACCCTTTGCTTTTTCTCCAGCTTGCTCTATTGCAATTTTCGCTGCTCCAACACGATTCATTTGTCCTGCACCAACGCCAATTGTTTGCTTGCCTTTTGCTAGTACAATTGCATTTGATTTCACATGTTTTACAGCCTTCCATGCAAACAATAAATCTTCAAGTTCTTGTTCCGTCGGTTTACGTTTTGTAGCTACTGTTAAATCTTCTTTAGAAATCTTTCCATTGTCTTGACTTTGAATTAATACTCCACCATTAACAGAAGTTAATTTGTGATTAACAGAATTGTTACCTGACATCGGTAATTCTAGTAAGCGAATATTTTTCTTTCTAGTCAAGATTTCTAATGCCTTTTCAGAAAAACTTGGTGCAATAATAATCTCTAAGAAGATTTCACTTAATTTTTCTGCTGTAGGAGAATCTACTTCACGATTTAAGGCTACAATTCCACCAAAAATAGAAATTGGGTCTGCACCGTAAGCACGGTTAAAAGCAACGCTTAAAGTATCCGCTACACCAATTCCACATGGGTTCATATGTTTAACGGCAACTGCTGCAGGATCCTCATAATCAGCTAATATTTCAAGTGCAGCATTGGCATCTTGAATATTGTTATAAGATAATTCTTTACCATGAAGTTGTGTTGCTGCTGCTAGACTCAGTGTGTTAACAACTGGTGCTTTATAGAATGCAGCTTCTTGATGTGGATTTTCCCCATATCGCAAATCTTGTACTTTTTCATATGTAACGGTATAGGTTTCCGGGAATGTTTCATTTGTTTCTTCCATAAAGTAGTTTGCAATCATCGCATCATAATGTGCCGTGTGACGAAATACTTTTGCAGCTAATCTCTTTCGTGTTTCTATGTTCAACGTTTCTGTGCGGATAGCTGTAAGAATTCCCTCATAGTCAGTTGGGTCAACAATGACGGTAACATCTTCAAAGTTTTTTGCAGCTGAACGGAGCATTGTTGGGCCACCGATATCTATATTTTCAATAATTTCCTCCTTGGAAACGCCTGGTTTTCCTAGTGTTTCTTTAAACGGATATAAATTCACAACTACCATGTCAATTGGGGATATATTATTTTCCTCCATTTGTTTGATATGTTCTGAATTGAAACGTTTTGCTAGTAGTGCCCCATGGATAAGCGGATGTAACGTCTTTACACGACCATCCATTATTTCAGGAAATCCTGTTACCTCATCTACAGCTTTTGCTTCGATATTGGCAGCTAAAAGACTTCTGAGTGTTCCTCCTGTTGATATAATTTCATAACCTAATTCCAGTAACCCTTTAGCAAACTCCGTAATGTTTTCTTTATTTGATACACTTATTAAAGCTCTTTTGCGCATAATGTTGCCTCACTCTCATTGATAAGTTGATTAATAACTTTTGGATATAATGTATGTTCTATTTTTTGGATTCTCGCTGTTACCGTATGTATTGTATCATTTTCTAAGACTTCCACAGACTCTTGGGCAATGACTGGTCCAGTATCCATTCCTGCATCAACAAAATGAATCGTTACACCAGTTTTATCAACACCCGCTTGGAAAGCCTGACCAATAGCATCCTTCCCTGGAAAATCAGGTAATAGAGACGGATGGATATTCACGATTTTCCCTTCATACGTATCTAGCAACTCAGGTCCAATAAGGCGCATATAACCTGCTAAGAAGACCCAAGTAACACCAGCACTTTTAAGTTTTTCTACCAATATTTTTTCATAAACGGCCTTCGAAGTATAGTCTTTCGGATGAAAAACAAAGGTTGGGATGCTATATTTCTCTGCTATTTCTATTACACGAGCTCCTGGCTTATCACATACTAGTAGAACAATTTCACAGTTTAGGTTCTCTGATTCTATGATCGCTTGGAAGTTACTTCCTGTACCAGATGCAAATACACAAGCCTTTACTTTGCTCATGATGTGAAATGCACTCCTTTACGCTCCACAACATGACCAATAATTCTCGCTTGCTCACCAGCATCCGCTAAAATTTGGAGTGTTCTTTGTGCGTTCGCTTTATCTACAACAACAGCCATACCAATTCCCATATTGAATACCCCGTACATTTCCTTTTCCGAGATATCTCCTATGGATTGTAAAAAGGTAAAAATCTCTGGAACATCCCATGTGCCCTTATTAATCTCGACTCCTAGCCCTTCAGGCATCATACGTGGGATATTCTCATAAAACCCGCCACCAGTGATGTGCGCGATACCATTAATTTTTAGATTTTCAAGGACCTTAGCAATTGGCTTCGCGTAAATTTTCGTTGGTGTTAAAAGTGTTTCACCTAAAGGTTTTGTCAACTCTTCATACGTATGATTGAAATCTAGTCCGTCAACTTTTTTTCTCACAAGAGAGTATCCATTAGAATGAATTCCACTTGAAGTAAGTCCGATTATCACATCACCCGCTTTTATTGACTCCCCAGTAACTAATTTTGATTTTTCAGCAATACCAACAACAAAACCAGCAAGATCATATTCATCATCACGATACATCCCTGGCATCTCAGCTGTTTCTCCACCAATAAGGGATGCACCTGCAGCTACACAACCTTCTGCAACACCAGCTACGATTTGTTCGATTCGTTCAGGTTCATTTTTTCCACAAGCAATATAATCTAAGAAAAACAGAGGCTCCGCACCTTGGGCTACAATGTCATTTACGCACATGGCGACTAAGTCGATCCCCACTGTATTATGTTTATCTAATTGAAATGCAAGTTTTAATTTTGTTCCAACACCGTCTGTGCCTGACACGAGAACAGGTTCTTTATAGCCCAAGTCAGATAAATCAAACAATCCGGCAAAAGCACCCACTCCACCTAGTACCTCCGGACGCACTGTTCTAGCGATATGTTTTTTCATTCGTTCCACTGCTTCATAGCCTTTCTCCACATCTACTCCAGCTTCCTTGTAAACATCAGACATATTGACACATCCTCTAAATTGGTGTTTTTCCATGACAATCCTGTTAATTCGCGCGTGAACTCCACAAAGTCGCGCAACTCTTCTTTTTTTTCGCGCACAATCCTCACAAATTCGCGCGACTCTTCCTTTTTTTCGCGCACAACTCCCACAATATCACGTAACATTCCAATTCCACTATTTTGCTCATCCATACCACCAAAGGAACGGCTTCACTTCTAGTTACTAACTCATATAAGAAATCTCCTTTTCTCCTTCTTCTTTAACAGGATATTTCCCCGTCATGCATGCCGTACAGATTCCTTGGTGAATTGTTTTATCTTTAACGATTGCCTGTTCAAGTCCGCTTTCGGATAAATAAGAAAGGCTATCCGCACCAATCTCCTCACAAATCCCTCGGAGTGAGTTGTTCGCTGCAATCAGTTCTTTTTTCGTTGACATGTCGATACCGTAATAACATGGATTCTGAATGGCTGGGGAAGCAATCCGGACATGTACTTCCCTCGCTCCAGCAGCTTTTAACATGTGTACGATTCGTCTGCTCGTCGTTCCACGTACAATAGAATCATCAATCATAACAACACGTTTTCCTTCAATAATTCCGCGTACAGGTGATAGCTTCATCTTCACACCTTGTTCACGTAATTCCTGTGATGGTTGGATGAAGGTTCTTCCGACATAACGATTCTTGATGATTCCCATCTCATATGGAAGACCACTTTCTTCGGCATAACCGATTGCAGCTGAAATGCTTGAATCAGGAACCCCAATAACGATATCAGCATTTGCTGGTGCTTCCTTCGCTAACTCCATTCCCATTTTTTTGCGAGCAGTATGAATATTGACATAATTAACGTTACTATCTGGTCTTGATAGATAAACATATTCCATTGCACACATGCTCCGCTTACCTCGCATCGCAAAACGTGTAGATTTCACCCCACTATCATCAATCGTCACAAGTTCACCAGGTAAAATCTCCCGTTTAAACGTAGCACCAATTTGGTCAAATGCACATGTTTCAGAAGCAACAACATAAGCCTCCCCAAGCCTCCCAATTGAAAGTGGACGAATCCCAGCTGGATCTACTGCTGCATACATTTTTTCCTCTGTTAAAATCAAATAAGCATATGCCCCTACTAGTTGGTTAAGGGCGTTTGAAATTATTTCTTCATTCACATGATTTCCAGCACGCTTAATGAGGTGAGCAAGAACTTCTGTATCTGAGGAGGATTGAAAAATACTTCCTTCCTCTTCCAGTTCTCCCCTTAGTTTATGGGCGTTCATGATATTCCCGTTATGTGCAAGGGCAAGGCTACCGGCTTGTGCACGAAACAATAGTGGTTGCACATTTTCAATTACCTTTCCACCTTGCGTGGAATAACGCACATGTCCAACAGCAACAAGTCCAGTAAGTTCATCAAATTTGGCCTGCTTGAATACATCATTTACGAGGCCAAGTCCTTTATAGCTTTTCAGGCTGGTGCCGTTGTTTACAACAACCCCAGCACCTTCTTGGCCTCGATGCTGCATGGCATGTAAACCATAATAGGCTAATTCCGCTGCTTTATCATGACCCCATATTCCAAAAACACCACATTCTTCGTTTATGCCTTTGATTTCAGCAAGCATGGGATAGCTCCCCTCCATAACTTCTCAAGTTCATCGACATTTTCATTTAAAATGTCTTCTTCATTTACCTTAACCCCGAGGGTGTTGCCAGCCGTTACAATTCCAATAAGCTTTGCATCTTCTACTAGTCTTTCAAATTCAGCTCGCTTTTCTTCCTTAACCGTTACAACAAAACGAGATTGTGTTTCACTAAATAGCTCCACTGTTGCATCCCCAGAAAGCCCAATAGTAAAACCTAAGCCTTTTCCTGCAAAAACACTTTCAGCTAAGGCTACAGCTAATCCACCTTCAGCTACATCATGTGCTGATTCAACGACTCCCGACCTAATGGCTTCCAGTAATTGCTTTTGTCTTATCGCTTCTACTTCTAAATCAATTGCTGGCGCTTTTCCTTCGTATCTCCCATTAACGATATGTTGTAATTCACTTCCACCAAATTCAGGGTTTGCTTCTCCAATAACATACACAAGGTCACCAGCAGTTTGGAAAAAGCTTGGCGTCACATGTTCTAATGATTCATGCAGGCCAACCATACCAACGACAGGCGTAGGGAAAATGGATTTACCTTTTGATTGATTATATAACGAAACATTCCCACTAATAACAGGTGTGCCAAGTGCTGTACAAGCTACACTCATGCCTTCTACACTTTTCTCCATTTGCCAGAAAATCTCAGGATTCGTCGGATTACCGAAATTCAATCCGTCTGTTAAGCCGATTGGTTTCGCACCAGAGCAAACAATATTACGTGCGGCTTCTGCTACTGCAATTTTTCCACCAGTTTCGGGATCTAAATAGATATACCTTGAGTTACAGTCCGTTGTAATGGCTAATGCTTTATCTATTCCTTTAATCCGAATAACAGCAGCATCTGAACCTGGTCCATAGACCGTATTTGTCTGTACCATTGAATCATACTGGTCATAAACCCATTCTTTGCTTGCAATCGTTGGTTGTTGTAATAATTTCTTTAGCATCCCACCATGGTTTTCCACATCTGGTGTCTTATTTTCCATTGCCTGAAATTCCTTAAAATATGCTGCTTCTTTAGACGGTAAATGGTAGACAGGAGCATCCTCCGCTAAGGAATCGACTGGAATATTCGCAACGACCTCACCATGGTGTTTAATACGGAAAACTTTCTCCTCAATCACCTCACCAACTGGAACTGCTTTAAGACCGTATTTTTCAAATACTTCGATAATTTCTTTCGTGCGGCCTCTCTTTACACAGAGTAACATGCGCTCTTGTGATTCAGATAGCATCATTTCATATGCTGTCATGTTCTGCTCGCGTTGTGGAACAAGGTCCAAATTCATTTCCATTCCCGTTCCTGCTTTACTAGCCATTTCACTCGCAGATGAAGTAAGTCCAGCTGCACCCATGTCTTGCATTCCTACCAATGCATCAGAATGAATGACTTCTAGGCATGCTTCAATAAGAAGTTTTTCCATAAACGGATCCCCAACTTGAACAGCAGGACGATCCTTCGCTGCATCTTCTCCTAAATCATCCGATGCAAATGTCGCACCATGAATACCATCACGACCAGTTGGTGGTCCAGCATAAAGAATCGTGTTACCAATTCCAGCTGCAATCCCTTTCTGAATCTCATCATGATTAATTAGTCCAATAGCCATTGCATTTACTAATGGATTCTCTTCATAACTATCATCGAATTGCACTTCTCCCCCAACCGTTGGCACCCCAACACAGTTCCCGTAACCAGCGATACCAGCTACTACTTCAGTGAACAAGTATTTTGTACGTTCATTCGTTAGATTTCCAAAACGAAGGGAGTTCATCGATGCAATTGGACGTGCACCCATCGAGAAAATATCACGGATAATGCCACCTACACCTGTTGCTGCACCTTGATACGGCTCAACTGCTGATGGATGATTGTGACTCTCCACTTTAAATACGACTGCTTGATTGTCTCCAATATCAATAATCCCTGCACCCTCACCAGGTCCTTGTAAAACATTTTTACCCTTTGTAGGGAACTTCCTAAGTAAGGCTTTCGAGGTTTTATAGCTACAATGTTCCGACCACATAACAGAAAAAATACCTGTTTCTGTAAAATTAGGACGTCGCTTCAGAATTCCTTTGATCATCTCATATTCTTCGTCATTTAAGCCCATTTCTTGGTAGACTTTATCTTGTTCAATTTGCTCTGGGCTAATTTCAGTTTGTAACATAAGAATTCCTCCAATTCTGAATGACTGACTGGAATAAACGAAGACCGTCATCACTGCCTAATAGTTTCTCAACCGCACGCTCTGGATGTGGCATCATTCCAAGCACGTTTCCTTCTTTATTCACGATTCCAGCAATATCATGGGTGGAACCATTTGGATTGCTTTGATAGGTGAAAACAATCTGGTTATTGGTTTTTAATTCATTCAATGTCTTTTCATCACAGAAATAATTTCCTTCTCCATGTGCTATTGGGAATTTGACGACTTCCCCTTTTTCATAACCTGAGGTAAATAATGTTTCATTATTTTCTACGATTAGATTTTCCTGATGGCACATGAATGATAGATTTTTATTTCTCATTAGCGCACCTGGAAGTAACCCTGACTCCGTTAATATTTGAAACCCATTACAAACACCTAATACAGGTTTTCCTGCCTTTGCTTGTTCTTTAATTTGTTTCATCATGTCAGACGTTGCAGCAACTGCCCCTGAGCGTAGGTAGTCACCATAGGAGAAACCTCCTGGAAGTAAGATTCCATCATATTCTTTTAGATTGCTAGATTGGTACCACACTAAGTCAGCTTCAGCACCCAAGACATCTTTAACAGCATGATACATGTCACGGTCACAATTAGAGCCTGGAAAAACAATCACAGCGAATTTCACGACTGTACAGCCTCCTCCACTTGGAAGCGGTAATCTTCTATTATAGGATTTGCTAGTAGTCTGTCACACATTTCATTCATTCTTTCTTCCAGATTCGGACCTTCATCAACTTGTAACTCAATGAATTTCCCTACACGTGCATCTACAATCTCTTGATATCCCAATGCATTTAGAGATTCCCCAATAGCTTTCCCCTCGGGATCTAGAACACCTTGTTTCAACGTGATATAAACGGTAACCTTCTTCATCATACCCGCTCCAATCGATCTAATATTTCTTCATAAACTTCAATTAAATCGCCTATCCCTTGACGGAACACATCTTTATCTAATTTTCCTTCTGTTTTTTTATCCCAAAGGCGACAAGTATCTGGTGAAATTTCATCTGCAAGAATGATAGTCCCATCTATCATTCTTCCAAACTCTAATTTGAAATCTACTAATGTAATATCTAATCTCTGAAAAAGTTCACTTAATATTTGATTGATTTTTAATGCCTTCCCTTTCATTTCCTGTAACTCAATAGGGGTTACATTCGTGAGAAAGAGTGCGTGTTCATCATTGATTAACGGATCACCAAGTTCATCATTTTTATAGAAAAATTCTACGATTGGCGGATAAAAAATGGTCTTTTCCTCCATACCTAAACGTTTGGTAATACTTCCTGTAGCGAGGTTTCTCACTACTACTTCGATCGGGATGATTTCCGTTTGGTATACTAGCTGTTCAGTTTCGTTCAGCTTTTCAATAAAATGTGTTTCAATCCCTTTGTCATGAAGGAACTCGAAAATGCGAGAAGATATTTCGTTATTTAATCTACCTTTTCCAGCAAAGGTTTTCTTTTTCACACCATTAAATGCTGTTGCATCATTTTTATAGGATAGAACCAATCTTCCTGGAATCTCTGTCTGATACACTTTCTTTGCCTTTCCTTCATACAAAAGTTCCGCTTTCACGTGTTATTCCCCTTCCGTTAGTCCGATTCTGTCAAAAATATAATCAACATTTTTCAAATGATAGGTGTAGTCAAAACAATCATCGATTTCCGCTTGTTTAAGGGTTGCAAGAATCTTTTCATCCTGTTCAACCAGTTGTTTAAAGGCCGTTTCTGTCTCCCATGCTTGCATCGCTTTCGGCTGTACGATGTCATATGCTGCTTCACGCGCCATTCCTTTATCGATCAATTTAAGTAGTACACGTTGCGAGAAAATAACACCATGCGTCCTGTCAATGTTTCGTTTCATATTCTCAGGGAAAACGGTAAGGTTTTTCACGATATTCCCGAAGCGATTTAACATATAATTAAGCGCGATTGTTGCATCTGGTAAAATAACGCGTTCAGCAGATGAATGGGAGATATCTCGCTCATGCCATAGAGAGACATTTTCATAAGCAGTCATCATGTAACCACGAATTACACGTGCCATTCCAGTCATATTTTCAGAACCAATTGGGTTACGTTTATGCGGCATGGCAGAAGAGCCTTTTTGTCCTTTCGCAAAACGTTCCTCCACTTCACGTGTTTCTGTTTTTTGCAGTCCACGGATTTCAGTTGCGAACTTTTCAATGGATGTTGCAATTAATGCAAGTGTTGACATATATGCTGCATGACGATCACGTTGCAAGGTTTGCGTTGATACTGGCGCAGGACTTAGGCCAAGCTTTTCGCAAACGTATTTTTCTATAAGTGGGTCGATATTTGCGTAAGTTCCAACTGCACCAGATAGTTTTCCAAATTCAATATTTTTGCAAGCCTGCTCAAAGCGTTCTACATTTCGTTTCATTTCTTCATACCAAAGGGCAAGTTTCAATCCAAAAGTAGTTGGCTCTGCATGCACACCATGTGTACGTCCCATCATGACCGTATGTTTATGTTCGATTGCTTTATTTTTTAAAATCTCAACGAAAGTATTTAGGTCTTTACGAATAATGTCATTTGCTTGTTTTAATAAATAGGAAAGTGCCGTATCAACGACATCCGTTGACGTTAAGCCATAGTGCACCCATTTCCTTTCTTCTCCAAGTGTTTCGGAAACTGCACGTGTAAAGGCAACAACATCATGACGTGTTTCTTGTTCAATTTCATAAATTCTCTCAATATTAAAGGAGGCATTTTTTCTCAGCTTCTCTACATCTTCTTTAGGAATAACGCCAAGTTCACTCCATGCCTCGCATGCCAAAATTTCGACCTCAAGCCATGCTTTGAATTTATTTTCTTCTGTCCAAATCGTACCCATTTCTTCTCTTGTATAACGTTCAATCATTGGACTGCCTCCTCGAATGTATGGACATGCATTGTTATTTCTTCAAATGTATTTCCTATAAATGTAATATGTCCCATTTTTCGTTTTGCTTTGGCCTCTTCTTTTCCATACAGATGAATAAACCCATCATTACTGTGAGTCATTACACCTGAGATACGCTCGATATCCTCACCTAAAATATTCAGCATGATTGCTGGTTTCAGTTGCTTTGCCTGCATTAAAGGCAAGCCACAAATTGCACGAATATGTTGGCCAAATTGCGAGATATTACAAGCTTCAATGGTGTAATGGCCAGAATTATGCGGTCTTGGAGCCATTTCATTCAGATAGATATCTTCCCCATTTACAAACATTTCAATTGCAAATGTACCAACGATTTTCATCTTTTCTGCGAGAATACGAGCTGCTTCATACGCTTTAATTTGAATTTCTGCCGTTATGCGTGCAGGTGCAGTCGTTTGATAGAGAATGTGATCCCTGTGTTCATTCTCAGCAATCGGAAAGAAGGAAATCTCTCCCTTCGCTGTTCTTGTAAAAATGACCGATATTTCCTTATCAAACGGAATCCATTCTTCAATGATGCAATGCTTATGTAATTCAGCAAAATCCGTTGCCGCTTCGATATCTGCTGCCCGATGTAATTTCAATTGACCTTTCCCATCATAGCCACCACGGCAAGTTTTAATGACAGACGGATAACCTATCTTTTCTAGGGCCTGCTCACTTTCCTGTTTATTTGTAACGATTGCAAAAGCTGGGATAGATAGATTTAATTCCTTCATCAATCGTTTTTCTTTTTCGCGATTTTGCGTGATTTCAAGCGCATAGGCACCTTGTGGTAATTTACCTTGTTGTTCAATGTATGTTGCTGCTTCTAAATCAACATTTTCAAATTCATATGTAATAACATCACTAATTGCAGTAAGTTTCTTTATGGCATCCATATCATCATAAGCTGCTGTTATTTGTATATCTGCAACTTGTGCGGTTGGACAGTTCGAAGTCGGATCAAGCACTGCGATTTTATATCCCATGTATCGTGCAGCGATTGCCATCATTCGACCTAATTGTCCTCCTCCTATAATTCCAATTGTTTGAGTTGGAAGGATTACGTTATTTTTCTGCAAGTTCTTCCCTCATTTCAGTTACTTTTCTCTTCATTTCTTTCTGATAGTTTTCTAGGTTACGAACTGCTTTTTCATCAAATGTAGCAATTATTTGGGTTGCCAAGATTCCAGCATTCGTTGCTCCAGCCTTCCCAATTGCTACGGTTGCCGTTGGTACACCACCAGGCATTTGCACGATGGAAAGAAGTGAATCTAAACCATTTAATGCCTTGCTTTCTACAGGGACACCAATAACAGGTAGTGTTGTCTGCGATGCAACCATGCCAGGTAGATGAGCAGCTCCACCAGCACCGGCAATAATAACTTTTAACCCACGTTCCCGAGCTGTTTTCGCGTAAGTAAACATCTCATCAGGCGTGCGATGTGCGGAAATCACTTCTTTTTCATAGGTGATATCTAATGCTTCAAGCACATTACATGTATGCTGCATTGTCTCCCAATCCGATATACTTCCCATGATTACTCCAACTTGTGCCATGGAATCCCTCTTTCTATATACATTTTATGGGCTTACACCTTTTTCTGGATAGATGGCCTTTTCTACGGATATCCACTTTCTTCTTGGGATAAACACACTTAATACAAATAAAAGTCTATTCTTCTTCCTCCGTATGAGGAAAGATGAATAGACTTTTATGCTCAAGAATGTCCGCTAAGCATATGTAAAGAAACCATTGTATAAAGACAATGATCCATCTTCCCCCATAGTCCAGCATTTACGGTGCTGGGTAGAGACTTCCAAGCCTTATTCTCGGAGATATATGAGGTACTTTACTATTTAATTGTAAGTTATCAACCGTATCTTTTAATTACACGTTAATCATAACAAATCATTTTTGAAAAATCAAATGAATATCGTACGATTTAATTTATTTTTTTATTATCGTACGGATTTATAGAGAAATAACACCTTCCCACCCATAATTAATGTATATTTGAACAATATAAGTAAACTATTATTTTTTAGACAGTACCACCTTGAATTGAATATTCTATTGATGGTGTCTATATATACAACATGAGCAGGTCTACGACAGACCTGCTCATTACTCATTGCTGATTATCAGCTTTATCCTTTTCTACTAACGTACTCTCTCTTGTTTCACCCTGTTTCTTTGGATTTAATAACTTCCCTTTTCGGACTTGTTTTACCCAGAATCCACCATGAATTCGTTTAGGTTCATAGGAAATGATAAATGCTTTTGGATCAATTTCTTGAATCGTTTGATATAATCTTAATTCATATTTTCGTGGTGTTAGAATTTCCATTGATAGGCGGTCACCATCCATACCGTAAGACGACCAGCTTGTTACACCATATCCCTTTTCTCGAATTTGCTTCGTGAATTTCAAGTCTGGATTTGTTGAAACTACATTTACCGTTATGTAACCAAGTGCAAGCTTTTCCTCGATAATCGAACCTACAATAAGCCCTAGTCCATAACCAAGTGCGTAGGCAATAATATTTTGAATTTCATTTAAATTATCTAACACAAGTCCTAGACCTACGATATAGACAACAATTTCAAATACCCCAACAGAGGCTGCGATATATTTACGACCCTTTAATGTAAAAATTAAACGAATTGTCATTAAGGATACATACACTACATTAACAACAAAAATGATTGCAACCATTATTAATGCATTACTAAGCAGTGTTTCCACTATTCCCCCTCCTTTATTACTTATCAAACTTTTTAATAATTATTACCCGAAAGTTAGGCACTTTCCCTATATCTTAGGCATAAGCTATTGGAGCAAAAGATAATGAGGTGAAAGCATGGATCCATTCCAACAAATGAATGACTGGAAAAAGAATATGGACCAATTCTTTGGTGAAAACTTTTGGAATGAATTTGAAGGCATGATTAAACCTAATATTCCCCAAATCAACATGTATCAAACCGACCATGAGATAATGTGTATCGTTAGCATGCCAGGAATGAGTGACCTATCTCAATTGAATATCTTCATCGATTACGCCACCCTTGAACTAAGAGGCACGATAGATTTAGAGCATGCCTCAGGTATTGCAATACAAGAAGAAATTCTTCAAGGTGTTTTTGACCGACAAATAAAGCTACCTTTCCCTGTTCGCGCAGATAAAATCAATGCCACTTGCAAAAATGGTCTCGTATTTATTCAGCTGCACCGACTAATTTCAGATACAAGTAGTAGGAATAAAGTAAATGTAAAATGGCTTGGAGACGAGTAGTTGATTCTATCCAAGTACGCCTATAGTTGTACATTATTCCCCTTGCTATCGAAGCAGGCGTTGGCAAGGGAATTGTTAATACTGAATGAGTCGCTTTCTTAAAGTATTTTTCCAACTAGCTGAAAGTAATTCACATGAGAGAAGGTCGTAAGTAAGACGCAAATCATCCTTATTTACGTACATTGCTTCGTTGCATGCAGCTATTGATAACGCAGGAAATGGCCTATCGATCATTTCCATGTCCGATTTAGACTGTATGTATCCTTCTTCTACTACACGAAAATACCATCCCGTCCGCCCACTTTTTTGCATTTCTAAGGCAAATGCATCCGCACAATAACGCTTTTCAGGCCTGAAACACGGCCCAGAAACCTGGATAATCGCATCACCAATTTTATAGGTATCACCAATACAAACGGAAAATTCATCCATTTCAAGTACAGAGAAGTTTTCCCCAACATCTCCCATATCAATGGAATTATCATTATTTTCTTCCTGCCAATACGTGTAATGTTTAATTGGATAGGCAAACAATGCCTTTTCTCGTTTTTGTCTTTTTTCTTCCACTATATCGCCTGCAAGACCCGAATGACTTAACCACTCTTTTTCTTCTATTTCCGCTTTGTATATTCTACCCCTCCAACGTCTCTCCAGCACTTCATCCGTAACGTCCGGTACAGCCTTCTCGATAAATAGTTTATGTAAATATGGTTCTTCCATGGTATCCCCTCCAAACTATTTATGTTATATTATTTCTATTCTACTTGAAATTCGATGTTTATGAAATAATTTTGGGGGTGTATGAATCGATGAATGAAAAAAAGGCAACATTTGCTGGAGGATGTTTTTGGTGTATGGTTAAACCATTTGACCAATGGGATGGTGTGCATGCTGTAATTTCCGGCTATACAGGTGGCCACATTGAAAATCCAACATATGAAGAAGTAAAGACTGGAACGACAGGGCATTATGAGGCAGTGGAAATTACATATGACCCGAGTAAAATGACCTATGATACCATACTAGACCTCTACTGGAAGCAAATCGATCCAACAGATGATGGTGGTCAATTTCATGATCGTGGGGATCAATATCGTACTGCAATCTTTTATCATGATGAAGAACAACAGGTAGCAGCTCAAGCTTCAAAACAGAAGGTTACAAGTAGTGGGATATTTTCTAAACCGATCGTAACAGAAATTTTACCAGCAGTTACCTTCTATCCTGCTGAGGGTTATCATCAGGACTTTTATAAAAAAAGCAAAAAGGAATATGAAGAAGACCGAGCAAAATCTGGTAGAGATGAATTTATTCAGGCAACTTGGAATGACAAATAAGACTGCTTCTATTACAATTAATGCTTTTTCTTACGTTTAAGCTGTGATTAAAAAAAATATAACATTGCACGCAGAAAAGGTATCTTGAAAAGTGCCCTCAAGTTCAAATTGAAGCTTTCTTGCTAGAATAAATAACTTGGTATGACCTCTCAAGTCAAGATAAATTTTTGATGTACTATTAGGTCACTTTATATTAATAACAACAAATACATAGAAAAAGAACCATATTATATAGAAGGAGCGAATGTAATCGAATATGCATTCACTCCTTTTTCATTTTATAGCAAAAATTTTAGCTCCTCAGCTTCATGAATGATATGATTTATTAGCTCAGAAACAGGTTGTTTTTTTGCAAGTCTCGGACTTTGTCCAGACCAGAGTGACATATACTCCTGATTCCCTTCACTAGATGCAGCTTTACGGATTGATTGTGTTAATGTATTTTGCACGGGGAAATCTGGTAATAAAGCTTCTTTAGCATCCATTTCCTTAATAAATTGATTATTAATCCCTCTGGCCCATTTTCCAGAAAAGGCTGCTGTTAGTGTAATTTGGTCTTCTGTTGCATGTAAGATTGCATCCTTATGGACTGGATTCGCACCACTTTCCGTACTCGTTAGAAAAGCTGTACCCATTTGTACTGCCTTAGCCCCTAAGCAGATAGCTGCCATTAATCCTCTACCATCCATTATTCCTCCTGCAGCAATGACAGGTATACTTATTTTGTCTACCACTTGAGGAATAAGCGACATTAATCCTACTAAACTCTCTTCATGTTTGTGACGAAAATTACCTCGATGTCCTCCAGCCTCACTTCCCTGAACGACGACCATATCCATCCCAACTTTTTCACATTCAATTGCTTCTTTCACCGTTGTTGCTGTTCCGATTAGTATTGTTCCGTTCCGTTTCAGTCTAGACATTACTTCTTTCGTCGGTAGACCAAAAGTAAACGAGCAAACTGGAATGCTTTCTTCTATAATTACATTCAACAGTTTCTCGTATGTTCGTTTATCCGTCTCAACATCTGGTAATTTCCTAGAGTTTTCCTGTACCCTTAGTTTATTTTCAATTGGCTCTATTAATTGTACCGCTTGACGAACCTTTTCCTCAGATACGGTATATTCATTAGGTATAAATATATTTACTCCAAATGGTTTATCCGTTATTTGCTTCATAGCATGGATCTGCTCTCGCAGTGCCTCTGGACGCATGTATCCAGCACCTATCATCCCTAACCCGCCATTATTTGAAACAGAAGCTACAAGTGCAGAGGTTGTTACCCCTCCAGCCATTGGAGCCTGTATAATGGGATATTGTATGTTTAATTGCTGTGTTAGTTCATTTGTTAGCATAGATTTCACCTCGATTCTGTCTATTTAAGAACGCTTATTTTTCTAAACACGCTATTATAAATGCTTCATAAATCTTCTGGGACGGTTTATCACCTGTAACGACCATTGCTTCTGGATGCCATTGCACCCCGAGAGCGAATCGATGCTTTTTACTTTCAACCGCCTCAACTACACCATCGTTCGCAGCACCACTAACCTGAAAGTCACTTGATACACCCCGATTTGCTTGATGATGATAGCTATTTACTCTTAACTTTTCTTCACCTGTTATTTGGTGTAACAGTGATCCCTCTTGAACAGTAACAAAATGGGACCCATATTCTCTTGGAGCCTTTTGAGCATGCTGGAGCAATTCTTTATCGATTTGGGAATAAATATCCTGATACATATCGCCACCTACAGCAATGTTTAACGTCTGACTCCCCCTACAAACTCCTAGAATTGGCTTATCCATCTCAAGCAGTTTCTTAATTAAAGCAATCTCAAAAAAATCACGGTTAGGAATAATTGTGCCAAGTTTCGGATGAGGCTCTTCCCCAAATAATGTAGGGTCAATATCGTATCCTCCTGTTGCATATAAACCATCAATATGATTTGCAATTTGATCGATATCTTCATCGCTCAACAGGTACGGTAGCATTACAGGCATGCCCCCAGCTTGAAGGATAGCTTTCACATTATTATTATTTATCGTGTATTGTGATTGGTTGATTTCCATGGATGAGGTTATTCCAATTAATGGTTTCATGTATACACCTCCTAAATATTCTAATAATTCCAACTCCCATTTTACTGTTAAAATCAATCAAAGGCAAGGTGCCTGTCACTTGTAGAGTTTTGTCGAATTTTGTTTTTTTTATTGGATTTAGTCAGCGGTTATAATGAAAGACAAAAAAGAACTCTATCTCGTGTTTACCGATTAGAGTTCCTTTTTATCTATAGCTTAAATTTATTAACAATTGAATTAAGATTATTGGACATTTCTGCTAGTTTTGATGATCGGTTTGAAACTTCATCGATAAAAGCAGTAGATTCTTCTGTTGCAGCTGATACGCCTTCTGCGCTAGCTGCAATCGTTTCATTAGCTTTTTCCAAACGTTGGATATGTTGAACAATTTGCTCAGATATATTTTCCTCATCATGTGTTAAATCGGATAAACTGCTAATTTCTTCAGCAATATTATTAATCGCTATTCGAATACTATTAAGTGCTTCTCCAGTTTCACTAACCGTTCGCTCGCCAGATTCCACTTTTTTATGACTATCCTCAATACTTGTTACAGATTCCACAATACTTGATGTGATTTTCGAAATAACTTTCTCTACTTCTTGGGCTTCTACGTTCGATTGTTCAGCTAATTTTCTTATTTCATTTGCAACAACAGCGAATCCTTTCCCATGTTCACCTGCTCGAGAAGCCTCTATTGTTGCGTTAAGTGCTAATAAATTGGTTTGCTCTGCAATTCCAGTAATCGTCCTTGTGATTTGTTGAATTTCAGTAGTATAGGCATTAAGCGCCTCAATGGTTTGTTTTGTCTCTAATGATGATGATTTAATTGCATTCATTTGTTCTGCTGTATCATTCACTTTTTGAATCCCATCTACTGCTGTTTTCATTGTATATTCAGCACTCTTCACACTATTATCTACCTTTTCGCTAGAGATGTTAATGAGTTCTGCAAGATTTATCAACGCATTCGAGGTGTTAGTAGTCATCTCGGCACCTTCAAAAGTTCCAGCAGCTACTTCCTCCATATTATGCGAAACTTGACCAAGAGCTACACTCATTTCTTTCATAGAGGTAGATGTATAATTTGCACTCTTCACTAAATCATCGGATGCCTCTTTAATGGTTGTAATAACCTTTCTTAGATAGATAGACATCTCATCAAGATTCCGTGCTAAATCACCAACCTCATCTTTGCTAGAAATCTTGTTTTCCTGCTCCGTGATATCTCCATCAGCAATTTTTCTTGTTCGCTCGATAAGTGTTGAAAGTGGTTTTGTTTTCTTTCTAATTAAATAGATCGTTATAAATGCAGCAATTAATAAAGGGATGGACCCAACCAATATTCCTTCTTTCACCACATTCCACGTGCGTTCTGTTACGATATTTGCATCAAAGTCAATAACACTAACCGCTACTATTTCTTTTGTTGCATCATGATCTTTGAATATAGGGGCATAACCAGAAATTCGCTCCATTCCACCATATTCATATACTTCCGAGTACGTGGAATGTTTCATTTCTGTTAATGCTTGTATCGCTTTTTCATCCATATAAAAGTTATCCCCAATATCAAAGCCCTGCTCTTCCAGATTATCATCTAATGCTAGAATTTCTCCGTCCAAACTAAGCACATAATGATTTTCAAAGATATCTTTATGGTCAATTGTCCAATTTAATTTTTCTCCTATTTCTTCACTTCTATTTCCATTTTGTAAGTCTTCAATATCTTGCGCATCCAAAAGCCCAGTCGTTATGTTTGCACAACCATAGGCCTCAACCCCCGCAGCTTGGTACAAACTATCATACGCTGTTCTATATGTAGTAATAGCATTAATAACAACGGTCGCAAGAATAACGCCAATAATAATAAATCCTAATCTCCATGTTAACGATCTCTTCATAACTAGTCCCTCCACCCTTATAATAATACGGCATAAATCGGTGCCTGTCACTTGTCGAATAATGGCAGAATTTGTCGAATGTTATATTAGTAAATGAAAGAATTGGAGTGGCAGTGCTTCTCTATTTAACTATGAACGCAAGTCAAAGACTACATACAAAAAAAGGCCGGAACCCACTCACCCATGGTTCCAGCCCTTCACTAAATTAACTTAAGAAAATAAAATATAGAATAAAGATTACAAACAGACCATACATAATTGGATGTATTTCCTTCGCGCGACCTTTAACAATCATCGTAATTGGATAGAAAACAAATCCAACAGCAATACCCGTTGCAATACTGTATGTTAATGGCATCATTAGAACAATAAAGAATGCTGGTACTGCAATTTCAAACCTATCCCATTCAATATTCCTCAGTTGCGCTGCCATCATTACACCAACAATAATTAATGCTGGCGCAGTTACCTCAGATGTTACAATCCCAAGTAATGGAGAAAAGAATAGAGCTAGTAAGAAAAACCCAGCTGTAACAACCGATGTGAAACCTGAACGACCACCTACACCTACACCTGCTGTTGACTCAACAAACGAAGTAGTAGTTGATGTACCAATTATAGCACCCGCAACTGTTGCAGTAGAATCTGCAAGCAACGCCCTACCTGCACGTGGTAGTTTATTATCTTTAATTAATCCAGCCTGTGTTGCCACAGCCACCAACGTACCTGCTGTATCAAAGAAGTCAACAAACAAGAATGTCAAAATTACAACCAACATATCAAGGGTAAAAATATCACTTAAATGTAGTAACGCTTGACCAAAAGTCGGTTCAATACTTGGTACGCTTCCAACAATGTCACTTAAACCACTTGGAGGATTAATCAAGCCAAAAATCATACCAACAATTGTTGTAATGATCATTCCATAGAAAATTCCAGCTTTCATCCCTTTAGTCAATAGAATAATAGAAACCACTAATCCAAAAATCGCTAACAAAACAGTAGGAGAAGTAATATCCCCGATACCAACTAATGTCGCATCATTATTTACAACAATTCCTGAATTTATTAAACCAATAAAAGCTATAAACAATCCAATACCTGCACCAACTGCTAATTTTAAATTAGCAGGAATAGCATTGATAATTTTCTCACGGAGTCCTGATAATGATAAAACGATAAATATAAGTCCAGAAACCATTACTCCAGTTAAAGCTGTTTCCCAAGCAATCCCCATTCCTAAAACGACGGAATAAGCAAAGAATGCATTTAATCCCATTCCAGGTGCAAGTGCGACTGGATATTTTGCAACAAGCCCCATTATTAATGTACCAATAGCTGCCGCTAATGCCGTCGCTGTAAATACAGCACCTTGATCCATTCCTGCATCCGCTAAGGTTTGCGGGTTAACGAATAATATGTAAGCCATTGCGAGAAATGTAGTTAACCCCGCCATAAACTCTGTTCTAAAATTTGTTCCTAATTCTTCAAACTGAAAATACTTCTTCATTCTTTGTTCCTCCTTATAATTAGAAAAGCTGAAGTGCCCGTTTAGCGACGTACAGACTGCGCCCACGCAGAGCGTGGGTGGTTCGATTTTAATCGAACAATCCTACGTAGGAGATAAAGGAAACACGCCCCTTTATGGGGTATGCCGACGCCTGAGCCTATGCCCGTTTTTAGTCGGCCTTCCTTACAACTTGAGTCGATGCCTGCCTTATCGTACGGAGGTGAGGGAAGTCTCGCTAGTCGCTGGGCGCTGGAGCAAGACATTAGAAAGCGAAAAGCACCCTTGGAATCTCCAAGAGTGCTACATATACAGAAAAAGTAATCATCAGTCTAGTCTATAAAACTTCTAAACTTCTATTCATTACTATAATCTGCGTAGTCAGACTGTTTACGGTAGTCTGGTAGATACTCATAGGCCCTTATTCCCTAAAATTATACGCATTTCTATTAATTTATATTACTATAATACTAAGTTTGTCGAAGGTTGTCAACAAAAAGTCGAACGTTATTTATTTTTATGTAAATAATGTTCGACTTTTATAGGAAACTAATTATAATACTATGATTTTACTCCCACTCAATCGTAGCAGGTGGCTTACTCGTCACATCATACACAACACGATTAATATGAGCGACTTCATTCACGATACGTGTGGAGATCTTTTCTAATACATCCCATGGAATACGCGCCCAATCAGATGTCATTCCATCAATAGAAGTTACAGCACGGATACCTATCGTATAATCGTAGGTTCTTGCATCACCCATAACACCTACACTTTTAATGTTCGGTAAAACGGTAAAGTATTGCCAAATGTCACGGTCTAATCCAGCTAGTTTAATTTCTTCGCGTAAAATTGCATCAGATTCCCGAACGATTTCAAGCTTATCTTCCGTAATTTCACCAAGTACGCGGATAGCTAGTCCTGGACCAGGGAATGGTTGACGCCATACAATATAATCAGGAATTCCTAGTTGGGTTCCTAGTTCACGAACTTCATCTTTAAATAACGTATTTAATGGTTCAATTAACTCAAACTGCATATCTTCTGGTAAACCACCAACATTATGATGAGACTTGATTGTTTGAGCAGTATCTGTTCCACTTTCAATAACGTCTGTATACAACGTTCCTTGCGCTAAGAAATCAATATCTTTCAATTTCGCTGCTTCGTCATCAAATACATAGATAAACTCATTTCCTATAATCTTACGCTTTTTCTCTGGATCATCTACACCAGCAAGTTTAGACAAGAAACGGTCTTTAGCATCAACTTTAATAATATTCATCTTAAAGTCATCAGCAAATACTTGCATGACCTCATCTGCTTCATTTTTACGTAGAAGACCATGGTCAACAAAGATACATGTTAATTGGTCACCAATTGCCTTATGAATTAGGGCAGCAACTACAGATGAATCAACCCCACCACTAAGCGCACATAATACTTTTCGGTCACCAACTTTTTCTCTGATATTCGCTACTTCTTGGTCAATAAAGCTCTCTATACTCCAGTTTCCAACGCTATCGCATACATCAAATACGAAATGTCTCAATACATCATTTCCGTATTCCGAATGACGAACTTCAGGATGGAATTGTACACCATACAATTTTTTATCCTCGTTGCTTATTGCAGCAATCGGTGTTGAAGGACTTGTTGCATCTACTTTAAAAGATGGTGGAGCGACGGTTACTTTATCACCATGACTCATCCAAACGGTCTGCCTGTTAGGTGTATCTTTGAAAAGTGTTGGATTATCGTTTAAATCAATCAAGGCTTTTCCATATTCACGATTCTTTGACTTCTCTACTTTCCCATCAAAATGAAGCGCCATTAATTGCATCCCGTAGCAAATACCTAATACAGGAATATTTAAATCAAAAAGCTTTTCATCACAGCGGAAACTATTTTCATCATAGACACTATGTGGACCACCAGAAAGGATGATTCCCTTTGGATTCATTTCTTTAATTTCCTCTGCTGTTAATTTATGTGAATGCAACTCACTATATACGCCAAATTCCCTAATTCGACGGGTAATTAGTTGGTTGTATTGACTACCGAAATCTAGTACAAGAATCATTTGCTCGTTCTCCATGACTTACGCCCCTATCTGTAATTTGCTTTACTTAAATCTATTAATCACTAACAAAAAAACCTAGATTTCTAACTTCTTGCAGTCAAAAAAAACTACAAAAAGGCAGAAACCAAGGCTTTAGCGATGGAAATTATTCTGCCTTCATAGTCAGAGCATTTACGGTGCCCCGGTAGAAACTTTCGAACCATATTATCGAGGATATACGAAAGGCTATCATATTTATTATGCTACTTCTTATTCTACTAATCAAGAAAGACGCGGTCAACCCATTATCCGATTAATTAAATCTTTCCATAATTTCGTTAGTTCTTCCGTATGGTTAGCATTTGTTTCATTTTTATAAAGCATCTGCTCATAAAAAGTTGTAAGTAAACCCATTTCATTTGTTCCATATTGTGTATCGATACCCTCAGCAAACTCTGTTAAGGTTTGGCCAGGCTCTATTTCATAACCTTTATGTTGTAACAATCTAATTAGAAAATGATATGCATTTTGAAAAGCTTCCTCATCTACTGTCTGATGATTTAACTTCGAAGCATACATCTTTTTTTGCAAGTGAAATCTTAATTTATACATAACTATTCCAATAATTATTATTGAGCCAAGGATCATACCAATTATCCACCAATTGACTTTGAAACCATTTTCTGACCTATTCGTTTGATTAAAGGCAGGGGCAACTTCTTCCTCTTCTAGTATCTCCTGTTCTTCTTCAGGAACTTCTAGGTCTTGTGGTATTTCCATCGTATCATCTTGAGTCATACCGTCTTCCGAATTCGCATCAGAATCTGTATGAAATTCAGAGAGATTAGAGAACCCTTGTGTTGGTTCAAATGGAACCCAACCTGTATCAGGAAAATACACTTCAACCCATGAATGCGCATTTGCATTCGTTACTCTGTATACATCGCCTTCATCACCAACATTATTCTCTATCATATCCCCACTTGTAAATCCCTTTACCCAACGTGCTGGAATATCTAATGTTCGTAACATTACCACCATTGAAGTGGAGAAGTTATCGCAATACCCAACCATCGAATCGAATAAGAATTGATCAACATAATCCTGATTTTCTCCAGGAATTGGAACGTCTGTTGTTTGATATTCAAAACCATTACTACCAAAATACCGCTCAATTGCTTTCGCTTTATCATAACGGTTATCATATGTTGCTGTAATTTCCTCTGCTAAATCTTGTACTCGCTGTGGCAATGTTTCAGGGACCTGCGTGTACTGTTCGACAATATTCTCTGGGTCATCATTCGTAGTTAAACGTAATTGATTGATCGCGAAGGATGGATTATCATATGTGAAATGATATCCACTTAAACTTATAGGTTCATCCTGCGTTCTTGTTTCAATTGCTTCTGAATTCTTATCTAGAAAATAAGATGCTTCTTCTTCATTACTAGCAGACGCGCTTACATTGCGGGTTCCATATGGATAAATTAATTTCTCAATGTTTGTACCTTCTACCATTGTCAATTCCGCTTCAAGTCTCTCTGTTTCAACCGTATCTTCAAATGTATTTAAGGAAATCACGCCATCTTGTTGCAGTTCATATGCTGGGTCTTTTGACGTAACCCAGCCTTTCCCTGTATACATATCCCTTGTTTCAATTCGGTAATAATGTGCTTCAGATACCTTTGCTGTAAAAACTGGCGTATGGTCCTGAATAAATGACCCACCTAGCCTTGAATCATCCTCACCATAACCCACCTTTTTCACACCTTCTCCCATTCCAGTAGGACCGGCACCTTCTGCTGTACTTGTTATAAATGGAACAGGATCAGGCCATTGTGGACTGAACTTTGGTGCAGCAATCCCAATACAGAGGGAAAATAGAATAATTCCTACTGCAGATGGTAACCATACCCTCGTATTTCGCAACCAAGCACTTCGTATTGAATCGTGACTTAACTCCTTCATCATGTTGACAAAAGCCAAAGCAATTAGCGCTAGAACGAATGATCGGACAATGGCAAACCCTGCATTATAAATCGTAAAGGTATCTAGTACGGTTAAGTAAATGAAGGTTAGTAATACGAATAAAAAGACCCGTTTCATTTGGACAAACCAATAATAAAGGAGATAGCTCATCAGCCATATTAAAATAAAAAACAGAAAACTCCTAAATAAAGGTGTAAGATAATGCCACTGTTGGGCAAATAACGCCTCAATATTAAAGTTAAATTCCCTTACAATCTGCTCTACACCCATTAGGCTAAAAATAGGTTGTTCGATATACATACTATAAATAATGAATAATAATACCAATCCCTTTATTAGAAAGGAAAATCCCCATTTCACTTGAAGCATGGAAATAAAGAAACAAAGAATCGCATATATAATAAACACGGAAATATTCCTTGTGTCTGTTACGTCTTTTAATGGGTAAATCCATTCAAGAAACAAGAAAAGACTGCATAAATACAAGATAGAGGTGTATAAAAGTGATGACTTTTTCTTAAAAAGACGATTCATCATAAACTCACCTCAATCGGTTTTTTTACTAATTGCTCTTCTGTTAAAACATCCACAGCCATTCCAGAAGAATGAAGCTCCTTAATCACTGCTTGTTCATGATGAGCAATGAATGACTTAGATTGAACAAGAATAACCCCTAGACTTTTTATCCGTTTATTCAATTGCAGAATCGTTTGCTTAAATTGCTCATCAAGATGGGTTGTAATAACAACCACGATATCCCCATGACCCAAACGCATCATCTGTTCTTTTAAATCATTAGAAAAAGAGCCATTTCCAGAAGCATTAAGCCCTGTCAAATGCCTTTTTGCTATTGTATACATTGCTACGTCCTGACAGGTTGGGAAAAAGGCAGAATTTCTATCTCCACCTATTGTTAGTAGACTAATTTCGGTTAATTTCTTTCTGAAGGTCGTCATAAGAGAAAGTGTTATCTCGACTGTCGCCTCAAAAGCTAAAAAATTTAGGGAAGAGTAGTTACAATGATCAAGCACTAACGAAACATTTATACCCTTTTCCTGTTCAAATTCCTTCGTCATTATAGTATTCTTCCTAGCAGTTTGTTTCCAATCAATCCATGAAAACTTATCACCTGGCTCATATTCCCGAACACCGACTGCTATATTCGTATTAGTTACTTCCATAGGTGAAGTAGCTCGAGATCCTTGATCAAAGCTTCGATTTTTTTCATACAATCGCAGCGGCACTTCAGTAGGGTTAGCAGTTAATTTATCCTCCACATTGAATATATGTTCCTTCTTTACTAAGCCAAATACGTCCCCAATCCGAACCCGAACGGCTGTCAATTGATGCTCTCCGCGAGGTACTTGTCCAATTGTATATTCTAAGCGAATGTTCTTCTTAAAATAAGGAAATACAACCTTTTTTATATTACGATCGGTCAATAACTTATCTGGACGATCCATGTAGTAATATTTTTCCTGTTTGCTATCCATTTTACGAAGGGTTTCTGGAAACACTTCCTCCACAATACAGTAGTAGACGGGGAATGCTACCTTTCTCTTCATATCAATTGAAACGGTAACACCATCCCCAGCCGCTATCACCTGTCTGGACAATTTGCGTGTTACTTTCCATTTTTTCATCGGATAAAGAAGAAGCCCAAATTGGTAAAAAATAATTGGCAATAAGCTATAAAATAAGAACCAACTAACAAAGCCACCTTGGAACATTGCATATGAAAATAAGACAGCGATTAACAGGAGGACAAATGCTATATTTAAGGTGAATTTCAGCTTGTCCTTCATTCATTAAAATTCCTTTCGAATCGGAATATGTGTTGTCTTCACAATATTTGCTACCACATCTTCACTTGTTACACCATCATATTTCGCCTCTGACATTAGAATAATCCGATGTGCCATCACATAAGGAGCAAGATATTTCACATCATCTGGAAGGACATAATCCCTTCCATAGATATACGCATGGGCTTTTGCAGCCTTCATTAATGCAATCGCTCCCCTCGGACTTACCCCTAAATATGTTGCATGATCTTCTCTAGTTTTCGTTACTAGATTAATAATATATTGTTGTATATTTCTATCAATATAAACCTCTTTTGCCTCTTCCTGTGCCAAAATCAATTCATCTTTTGTCATCACTGCTTCAATGGAATCAATAGGGTGATTTCTTGACGTTCGTTCTAATATTTCAAGCTCTTCGATAAAAGATGGATAACCCATTTTTAGTTTTAAGATAAAACGATCCAATTGTGCTTCTGGTAATGGATATGTTCCTTCATATTCTATTGGGTTTTGAGTTGCCATAACAAAGAAAGGTTTTTTAAGGGGTAGTGATTTTCCATCTACAGTAACATTCTTTTCTTCCAATGCTTCAAGAAGTGATGATTGTGTCTTAGGAGAAGTGCGGTTAATTTCATCGGCTAAAATAATATTACCTAATATTGGCCCCGCCCTGAATTCAAATTCTAGTTCTTTCGGGTTATAGATGGAAACACCCGTTACATCGGATGGTAGTAAATCTGGGGTGAATTGAATTCTTCTAAAATCACAGTCTAGTGATTTGGCTAAGGCACGAACAAGCATGGTTTTTCCAACACCTGGAACATCTTCCAACAGAACATGCCCTTCCGCAAGCAATGCTACTAAACTAAGTCTTGCAACATCCTCTTTCCCTATTATTACTTTATTTATATTTGATAAAATTCGTTCAACCTTTTCGTTATACACGCGCGTACCTTGCATGAATTTCTCCGCCCCTTTCTTTTGTGGGTATATTCTTCTTTCCTGGGATATATGCTAGTTTTTTTGCTATATTCTCTTTTCTCGGGATATACGTTCTCTTCTCCGGATATATTCTTTTTTCTCAGGTTATCTCTGTCTTTTCTAGTATTTACACAATGATATATATTAACTATACAAGAAATACCTAGCAAGTAAAAGTAGAAATATTTGTAAAATTAGTATTTACATATGACGCGATTTTTAAACTAGTATTCGAGATTTTGACTCGTTTTTATAGATTTCTGAGCATTGCTGGATTCTGAGTAGAGCGGCTTTAACTAAGAGAACTCCGTGAATGATGAAAAAAGTAATCTGCCGATATACCTCATCACTATCCGCCGATATATCATCTCACAAGGGACGGCGCAGCCCACCAGCAACCGCCCTACAAAAGAATCTACCTATCTAACTAAAATACGGATTACCGTCCATCCCTACCCACAAGTCTGATTGTTCTAACTGATAAGCAAGCTGCAAAAGTCGGTGTTCCTCACCCTTCTGTGCCATAACTTGCACACCTAGAGGAAGTCCCTCATCTGATAAATGCACAGGAACACTCATTGCTGGCTGCCCTGTTAAATTTGCTAGTTGCGTAAAAGGAGTATACGTTAAACTAGGTAAAAACATGTCATACACAATTTCTTGCTGCTCGCGACCATTTCCAGCCGTACTTATCCTTTCAATTAAACGCTCCCGAGATTCCAAGTCATGCGTTAATTCTCCAACTTTCGGTGCTACATGAGCCGTTGTTGGCGAAATATAAAAATCATATAAACGGTGAAGATTTGCCATTTTTTCTGCTGCATGATCCCAAGAATTTAAACTTGCTGTGTATGCAGCAGCTGATACGGATTTCCCAGCTTGATGCAATACCCAGGATTCAATTTCTACATCATCTGCAGTTAAGTATCGACCCAATGCACGCTCAAGCCCAATAATCGTGGCATTCATTTCTCCGCTATTCATGATGTAGTAATCCTTCATCAACTGAATACCATCCACATTATTTTGCTCTTCTTCTACATGGTGGCCTTCCGCTTCAAGCCACTGAACCGTTTTCCTCACTGCATCAACTGCTTCCTTTGAAACGGGTGTCCCAACAGGTGACTTTGTTGAAAAAGCAATACGTAACGGATTCTTAAATGCTTCCCTCATCGTTCGCTTATAACTTCCAGGATACAACGGTGTTTGGAATGCTGCTTCTGGTTGAACAACTTGAAGCAGATCAAGCATTGCCGCACTATCTCGTACCGTTCTACTTAGAACAAAATTAATCGATGCACCTTGCCATTGTCTTCCATATCCTGGACCAACCGCTGTACGACCTCTTGTAGGTTTTAATCCAAACAAACTGGTGAAAGATGCAGGAATACGAATCGATCCACCACCATCACTTGCCCCTGCTATCGGAATGACACCTGAAGCAATTGCACTTGCCGCACCACCACTCGATCCCCCTGGGGAAAAATCCGAATTCCACGGGTTTCTAGTCGGACCGTATAATGCAGGTTCGGTTATATTTTTCAAGCCAAACTCTGGCGCATTGGTATGTCCCATAAAGTGAAATCCCGCATCACGAAATGCTTTTACAAAGTAAGAATCATGTTTGGACCTATTTTCACTTAATAGCTTAGACCCTGACGTCATTAACTCGCCTTCAATACTCTGAGATATATTTTTGAGTAAAATAGGAAGACCGTTAAACGGCGCATCCTCTATCGAAATGCTCTCCGCTTCTTCCAGAGCCTTTTCCTTCCTTATATGTGTAGCTATATTTAACATAGGTTGTACCTTGTCCAACTGCTTGAAAGCAACCTCCATTAATTCCTTTGCTTTTATTTCCTTATTTCGAATCAAGTTTGCCATTTCCGTTGCATCTAATGCTAAATACGTTTCGATATTCATATGTACACCCCACCAATGCTTTTTATACTTAGTCTATACTACAAGAGGAAAACACTTCCAGCATTAAGCATCCCCCTTCGCTTGCCAAGGTTCAAATGAAAAAGGAATACCAACCATCTTTGCTGTTAATTCGTCATAGGATACAAGGTCAAATTTCGCGAGTTCATTTAGTGAGCGTTTCCCCATGGCCCTTAGTCCTACCATCATTTCCTCTACACAGGCATTCATAAATTTTTCCGCTGTTTCAACTCCTTTATCGATTTCGAATTTGTTCTTAAACTTCCCTTCATTCCATACGACTTGGGTTGGTGGTTCAAAGGGAAGTGCATGCAATGTTAGACTATGTGATACAGCAAACAGGATTGCTGTTCCAAGATATACCGCGTCAGCCCCAAGTGCGAGAACCTTTAGAAATTCCCCTGGCGTAAATAGACCACCAGAGACAATTAAACTTATCTTTTCCTTAACCTGCCGTTTTTCCATATGGGAACTTGCTCGAACAACTGCATGTAATGTAGGAATCCCGTAGTCATCCGTTAAAATAGCTGGTGCCCCATGTGTACCTCCCTGCCCACCATCAACAGAAATAAAATCAACCCCTAAACCAATCAATTGGTCAATATCTTCTTCTATTCTCCCACCTGCCGCAATCTTTCCTCCAATTGGTACTCCTCCAGATAACCTCCTTAGTTCATCCACCAATTCTTTAATGTCGTTTATTGTTTGATTTTCAAAGAAATGCTCGTAAATTACCGTATCTTCACCTTCTTTTATTCCCATTACGTCCCGTGCACGCCCAGTTAAATTTTCGGCTGAAATTTTATACCCCACACCCATTGAAGCACCTTGCCCAATCTTAAGTTCAATCATATCCGCTCTCTCAATTAGCTCTTTTTCCTTTGACCACTCGGTTTTGGAAAATTGCAAGATAAACTTTCCGGACCTTTCCAACACCTCTGGTAGCACACCCCCTTCTCCAGAATTAATGGCCGTCCCAGCTTTCTTCGCTGCTTCTGCAAGAGCGATACTTACTTGTTCACTTAATGCAACGCCATAACCCATTCCACTAATCAGGAGTGGAATGGCAATCTCCAATGGTTTCTTAGCACCTGGACCAATCGTTACCTTCATATCAACATCTTCCTCTCCGTCGATTGGAAAAGGTTCTAGCTGTACAGGAATAAATGTCAACGTATCAAAATGGGGCCATTTTCTAGAATTTCCTAATGGTCGATGCAAAACATCTCCTGTCTCGGCACGTAAGTTGTTCTCAAGTGAGGTCTGAATTCCCATGTGTTTAAACCCTGGAATCATCTCAATGATGTTTTCCTGATAACTATCGGAAAAAATTACTTCCCCTACACGCTTGACCATCCTTTTCATTAGCCAACGCCTGCTGAAAAAAAGAAACAATAACAGTACAATCAACAGAATAAGCAGTACGAGATTTATAATTGAAAGAATGACCAACACCGCTCACAACCTTTATAAGTATTATCTTTATTCTTTCCAATATAAGGCAATATCATAGGTTTAATTCCATATTTGATAAACCATAATAGTAGAATACAGTTACCCAGAGCGTATGCTAAAGAAAGGAACCTACCGATGGAGATTTTTAAATTTACAGATCACCGGCCATTTCCGATACAAAATAGACGGTGGATAATGAGGCAAAGCTGGAGGAATGTGTCCTTTATGCATTGGCCAGTTTCACCAAACCTTCTGCGTCCATCCATCCCTGATGTACTTGAAATTGATACGTTTCATGATCATGCATGGGTAAGTGTTGTTATTTTTCAAATGGAGCACATTTACTTACGCGGTATGCCTTTTTTTTCGTTAACACCTGCATTTTCGGAAATCAATCTTAGAACGTACGTCACCTATAAAGGAATACCAGGTATTTATTTTCTTTCAATTGATGTAGATCATTGGGCATCATACATAATAGCTAAAAAATGGTACCGACTGCCCTATAAACCTGCGAACATCTCTAATGAGCAAGCCGGCGAAACATACCATTACGAAAGTATTCGCAGAACGCAAACACATGTAAAAGCAGAAGGACAGATCACACCAATTGCAGATATTTATTTCACAGAGAAAGAATCGTTGGATTATTGGCTAATGGAAAGATACCGTTTATACTCAGGCCATGATTCTAAACTCTATAAGGGAGATATCCATCATCCCCAGTGGCCACTACAAAAAGCAGAAACACAGATTTATAAAAATGCACATATTGCAGAATTAGATATCGGTCTTAACGAATACGCACCAGCTGTAGCCCACTTTTCAAAGGAAATGGATACTGTTTTTTGGCAGGTTAGAAAGTGTGGCACTTTCTAACCTGTATAAGTGCAGGCTTAGGGTATCGCCAAAAAAAGCTTGTCTAATCGTTGTGCTGCAGTTAATTCCTGTGTACACAGGCCACGCTAGTGTGACTCCTTCTTTCCCTCTTCTTGTTTCCACGGGGGATCCATATCTTGATGTAATTTCTGATTTATTTTATACGTTACATATGGTACGAGAAATGCTAGGAATATACATAAAGATTCTGGTAGTGTCGGTATTTTTCCCATTATCATATTCCACATAGCTATTCTGTCTCCCCTTCGTTTTCCACCTGGAAGGAATTCCCAGGTTCTATAATTGTCACATTTACATCGATTTCTATGTCACTTTTAGCAAAGTAATTCTCTCCCGCATCCCAATCCTCTTTTATCTCTTCCCACAGTTCATAATGATCGGTTCGGAGAAAATCATCAAAAGTAAATACATCTACTTGGTAATCATCTTTTACTTGTTTGATGGCAGCTTCTGCTTGTCTCTTTATTTCTTCTTCTAACCCCTTCTGGAATTTCTCCATATTTTCTTTTTTGTAAGGGTCCAGGGAACCAAAGTACTCTACGATGATGGCTCCTATATCAATCGTTACTTGAAATGTTAAATTATCTTTATCGCGATTCGTTAGTTTAAATGTACTGTCGCCATTCGCAATATCGAATGTCGCCAGCTTATCTTCCACTTTCGCTGGAACACTTCCCTCTTGATTCTGGCCAACTATATAATTCAGTCCCTTTGCTTCATTTCCTGTAAGTGTGCCAACCATTTGACTCGTTTCCCCTCGAAACACCCCTAACCCTTCATAATCTATACTGTTATCTGAGAACACGGACAAATCAGGAATAATAAAACTTCTTTTGCTCAAAAGGGACTCATGAATGTTACCAATTCGAGTTGGTTCTGTTGTTGAAGTAACTTGTTTGCTTTCTGTAAGCTCACTAATATACAGCGCTGGAATTTTCACTTGCTCAGGTTCTACATTTAATAGCTCCTTTGCTTTTCCTTCCGATACTACCAGAAAGGTCCCCCTTCTCATATTTTGCTCACGAATGAAGACATCCATAATATCAGCAAATATTCCTTCTTTTTCCGCAACATCAGAGGATATAATCACTACTTCTAAATGTTCTACACCTGCCATTCGATTGGCCTGTCTAGCAATTTTAGTGTTGATTTCAAATATACTTTCACCAGTTTGACTCAAATTACGAAAAGCCTTTCCCCCACCTGCCTCTGTCGTTGAACCTAATCCAGCAGGAACAACGAATTGCTGTGTTAATTCAAAAGTTGTGTTTTCCCCTTGTTCCTCTGCTAGATCAACTGCAATTCCAGAAAGAAATCCTCTTTCCTCTAATTCCACAGCGTCCCAGCAACCCGCTAGAAAGAATAGGAATAAAGGCCAACCTATCATTTTCAAAACCTTATTTCTCATTTTTCCTCCCTCCTTTTATTTTGTGCATGATCCATAACAAGATTATTACCGTTCCTGACAGTCCCCATCCAGAATAACTTACCAATTCAGCGAAAATGCCTAATTCTAAATAATTACTTGGAATAGTAGAAACGAAGTATATGAGTGGAGATAAAAGAAAAATAATTTTCATTTTATTCGTCTTAGGAAAGATAGAATTCAATGCCATTACCGTAACATCAAAAGCCATCATCGTTGTAGTGAAGATTGCCATAATCCAAATGACGAAGAAGACTGACTCTAGCCTTTCAAAAAAACCCCCAGGAACTTCAATTTCCTTAGCCAACTCTACTAAAGGGAATCGAATTGCTTCCGTTGCTGGTCCATATACTGCAACACATGTTAGATAAATAATAACGTAGGTAATGACTACCAAACCCATTCCAAACGCTGCCATACGTGGGGTTTTCTTTGGATTTTTCACTAATGATATGTAAAAAAACAAGATACCAATTCCCGTATAAGACAGCGCGCTTTGCATTGTTCCTTCTAAATACCCCGACATATCTGTTTTAAAAACGGGTAACAGATTATCTACTTCCATATATCCAATGGCGAAGAAAATTAAAATTACTGTTGTACAAAATATAATTGGAAAAAATAATGTATTCAGACGGAAGACTCCAGCTCTTGAACCAGAAACTGCATAAACGACAACAAGTAAAAAGCACAGCCCAACAACTTCAAATGGTGTTTTATCAAATAAATATTGATGAGATATATCCGAAATTGCCCGAACTTCAAAAGCAGTTAAGGCTATTCCTTGAATCGAAAACAAAAGGGTAAGAACAATTGCAACTGGCTTTGAAACCAACAATGAAGCATAGGACAGAAAGGATTGATTAGGATATTTTGATGCTAGCTTTGCTATTGCCCACGCAAATAGCATAGCAATGACTCCAGATAGTATAATGGAGACCCATCCATCGGAAAACTCAGTTACGTCGGAAAGATGTCTCGGAAAGGTTAAAATACCGATTGCAATCGCCATAGAAGGAATAGCAATCATTATTTCTCTTGCTTCAATTTTATCGTCGCCGTATTTAAAAGTGCTCATTGCTACTCCTTCCTTGGTCTGATCCACGGGGACAGGACCCTTGTCCCAGATTCAATCCTGAATTTAATTGTGAACATTAGCGAAATAATCGTAAACCTTAGCGAAATCAATGCGAACATCATTAGATTAAGATTTCTTCTCCGGCAATATATCCTTTGATTCTTGATCCAATGGTTTCAAATTATATGGTCGCTTTGTAATACTTGTAATTGGCGCCCGGATAATTAAATCCTTAAAATCCTTTGTAAACGTTGGTGCAAATGGAGCGGAATATGGTTTTCCAATACTTTTTAAATTTACAATATGAATATTAACCATAATGTAAACAAGGATAATACCATATAAACCTAAAAAGGCTGCAGCAAGTATGATGGAAAATCGTAATATGCGAAAGGTTAGTGCAATACTAAAGGATGGTACGCTAAAGGAAGCAATGGCTGTAAGTGCTGTAACAATAACCATAATCGGACTAACGATACCAGCAGAAACCGCTGCTTCACCAATAACTAACCCACCTACAATACCAATTGTTTGCCCAATAACCTTTGGTAGTCTAACCCCAGCTTCATGCAATATTTCAAACGTAACTGCCATCAATATTGCTTCGATTGCAGCCGGGAATGGGACCCCTTCTCTTGTTGCTGCAATCGAATAGGTTAATGTACTCGGAATCATCCCTGGATGATAGGAAACAAGTGCAATGTACAGACCCGGTAGAAATATAGCCAGAAATGCAGAAAGATATCGTAATACTCTCAGTAAGGTTGCCGAAAACCAACGCTGGTTATAATCTTCCATTGAGTGCAACGAATCACCAATCGAGATAGGAGCAACTAAAGCAAAAGGAGTTCCATCAACTAAAATAGCGACTTTCCCTTGCATCAAGTCGGATGAAACTTTATCAGGACGCTCTGTATTCAATATTTGTGGAAAAGGGGATAGGAAACTATCTTCTATCCATTGTTCCACATATGCGGAATCAGCAATGAAATCAATATCAACTGTCTCTAGCCTACGATTTATTTCTGTCACAATGTCCGGATTTACAATACCTTCGATATATGAAACAACGATTGTTTGCTTCGAACGTTTTCCAACTTCATGCGGCTTGAAACGGAGATGTGGGTCCTTAATGTCACGACGAATCAGCGCCATATTTGTATTGATACTCTCTACAAATCCATCTCTTGGACCGCGAATAAGTGTTTCCGACTGTGGTTGTTCGATGGCACGACTTTCTCCACCAGCTGTTCCCATTAATAATACGGTCTCATGACCATCCAAATAGAATGCTGTATTCCCATTTAAAATCCCAAGGGAGACATCATCTAAGTTATTGGCTTGTTTGATATCCGTAATTGCGATTACTTCTTTATGAATTTTTTCGATAATATTAGAATCAAATTGTTTCAAATTAAGTTGAATGGTTTTTAAAATATTGTTATTAATTAAATTCTCATCTGTTAATCCACTTATGTATACCATTCCAGCTCTTTTTTCGATACTACCTATTAATAATTCACGAACGACTAAATCATTAGGGTCACCTAGCATTTCTTTAATATTGCTTAAATTATTATCAAGCTTTTTTGTAACCTTCATGTTATTAAAGTTTGATTTCCCTGCTTGCCTGCTTTGCTCCTTCTTCCTCTTTAAGCGATTGAATAGTGAAGATCTTCTCATGACATCCCCTCAAGGTAATAAAATAGTTACTCTCCTTTTCTTTCCCATAACTTCCAAATTTTATGCAAAGAAGTTGGTTATACCAAGTTGAATAACTATTTTCATTTAATGACAAACTACATTTACAAATGAAATTTGGAGGGATTACTAATGCATATTAAGAAGGCATTAACTGCTTCTGAGCTAGCTGAGGTTTGGGGTAAGTATATGAATGATAGTATTACAATTGCTGTCTTGGGCTATTTCATCAACAAAGCTGAGGATGCTGAAATAAAAGGGCTTATAAAGGATATTTTAGAAACGCTTAAAAAACTCCAAGAAGGCACAGAAAGATTTTTAAAGGAAGAAAAACATCCAATCCCACAAGGCTTTACAGAAGCTGATGTGAACTTAGAAGCACCGCGACTATTTACGGATAACTATATGTTACAAAACTGTATTCAACTGACCACATTGGCAATGAATTCTGCAACGATGGCTATTGCTATGTCCACACGAGAAGATATATATGATTATTTCTCACAAACATTCAGGGAATATAATACCTTTCATAAGGAAGCATCCATGATTGCCAAAATGAAGGGGGTATTGTCAGAACCCCCAAGCATTCCAGCTCAAACAGAAGTAGATTTTGTAAAAAAACAAAACTTTTTAACAGGCTGGTTTGGTGAGCGCAGACCACTTTTAGCCGTGGAAATTGCTAACCTATATTCCAATATCCAAAGGAATGTATTAGGTGCTACCACCTTAATTGGCTTTAGCCAAGTAGCAAAATCAAAAGAAGTTCGAAATTTTTTGTTGCGTGGAATTGAAATAGCTAAAAAGCATGTCAACATATTTTCCGAAGTACTGGAAGGAAATGATATCCCAGTTCCAATGGGGGCAGACTCGATGGTCACAGATTCTAACGGGGTTTCTCCTTTCTCAGACAAACTGATGATGTTTCATGCAACTGGGATGATTACACTTGGAATCGGTTTTTATGGCTTAAGTATTTCAACGAACACAAGAAGGGATATAGCGGCAAATTACACAAGACTAACAGGTGAAATCTTACTCTATTCGGAAGATGGCGCAAATATCCTAATCAAAAATGGATGGATGGAGGAGCCACCACGAATGGTTGACAGAGAGGAATTAGCAAAAACAAAGGGAGGAAAATGAATTGAGTAATGATAAACATATCGAACTAACGGCATCCGAAATAGGAACATTGTGGACACAGTATCAAAGCAAGACACTGGCAGTTTGTATCCTTAAACATTCTATAAACAACACAGACGATCATGACATCAAACTTTTAATGGAAGATACTTTATCCATAATGAATACACAAGTAAGTAAAGTTAGTGAAATTTTTGGGAAAGAAGATTATCCGATTCCTCAAGGCCTTACCAAGGAGGATGTTAACATGGATGCACCTCGTCTTTTTTCTGATAAATTATACCTTCTTTATTTATTAAGTGCATCCTATTTGAGCCTCAATATGTACGCAATGTCCTTAGCGATGGCAGAGCGAGGGGATATCATTGACTATTTTAGTGAAAGTTTAACAATCACAATAAAAGAACATAAACGTATAAAAGAATTAGCGGAAGATAAAGGTATCCATATACATGCACCTCACATACCAGTCCCAGAAAAAATTGACTTTGTAAAGAAGCAGAGCTTCCTAACGGGCTGGTTCGGAAATCGCAGGCCGCTAAATAGTATCGAGATTTCAAATCTTGTTGTTAATGCACAGCAGAATGCACTGGGACAGGCACTTATTACAGGATTTGGACAAGTTGCAGAATCAAAGGACGTAAGGAGATTTTTTGAAAGAGGTCGTGATATATCTGGAAAACATCTAGAGATTTTCCAATCTTTATTACGTGAGGACTACCTATCAGAAGCATCCACATCGTTAGTTTCAGAAGTAACAGATTCCAAGGAAGCTCCTTTTTCAGACAAATTGATGATGAATCTTATTGATTCTTTAATTGCAGCAAGCATCGGTCAATATGGAGTATCCATGGCTAAAAGTCCAAGGCATGATTTAGGGGTCCATTACGCTCGATTATCAGCAGAAGCAGCTAACTATTCAAATGATGGGGCAAATATGATGATTGATCAAGGTTGGATGGAGCAACCACCAATGGCAGCAAATCGAAAAAATCTAGCGAAATAAGGGCTGTATATGGAAGCAAATTTAAATAAAAAAAGCAAAAAATTAGAAGCTGTTTTATGGAGCATTGCCCTTCCAGGGTTCTGGCAATTATTAAACCAAAGATATGCAAAAGGGATTTTATTGGTTGGGTTAGAAATTTTAATTAATGTGTTGGGTAATTTTAATACCATTATTATGTTAAGTTTTAATTTAAAGATTGAGGAAGCAATTTTGGCAACAGATTACCAGTGGCTCATGTTTTATCCTTGTTTATATTTCTTTGCCATTTGGGATGCGTATAAGGATGCTGGTGGAGGACAAGGTAAAGCTTTTGCATATTTGCCACTCGTATTTTCGGCCTATTTTGTTACCATTGGCGTTTTCTTCTCCACTCGACTTAGCCTTTTCGGTTATTTAATTGGACCAATGTGGGCTGGATTTCTCTTCTTACCAATCGGTTTGTCCATCGGAGCAATCATCAGATGGATCTTACTGAAAATATATGCAAAAGGTACCCAATAAGCGCTCTCTGACAATGATACCACCAATAATCAGAGAGCCTATTTACGGTGCCTGTCACTTGTCGAAGTTTGTCTTTATTTGTCGATAATATAGGTGGGTACTTGCTCCTAATACGCGCTATAAATCGCTTCATATTCTTTGGCACTAGGCTCATAAAAGCAGTGAAGCTTGTATCTCCCCGCAATTGGCTGATCATACCAGGTTGGCGGACAATCTCCAGGCGGTCGAAAATACCATAGACTATATTTAGCTGGCCATAATCTTAACAAACATTCCGTTTATGAACGCTACACAACGCTAATCACCAAATATTTCAAACAACTTACAAAGCCAAAAATTGATATTACATACATCGAATACCGCAAAAAATTGGCCGAATTCATAGCCGTATCCATTCCATAATAAGATTGTTAATATTTTACAATTATTAGAAGCAAACCGAGTATTAGAGGCAAATGAAAAGAAGACAGAATTAGAAGAACTATCTTTCCAGTTGCAGATATTATTGCAAAAGGTAAAATAGTATAGAAGGGTGCCTGTCACTTGTCGGAAAATGTCGAATTATTCGATATCCCTTTCACTTTCTCTTGTTCCAATACTAACCTCTGTCCAAGTTGGGATCAAACTAGTTTACAGAATATATACTACGCACGGATTGGATTGGAGTGGATGGCGAATGTATATGGAATACAACTATAACTACTATATCGTTGCTCTCTCAGTGCTGATAGCAATATTGGCATCTTATGCTGCATTAAATATAGCGGGAAAAATATCACAAGAAAATGGGAAGAACAAGATTTTTTGGTTACTCGGAGGATCCCTAGTAATGGGAAGCGGCATCTGGTCAATGCATTTTATCGGAATGCTTGCATTTCACACGCATATGACTGTGAAATATGATATAGGACTCACACTTCTATCGATGTTAGCTAGTTTCATTGCCTCATTTATCGCATTTTACATTACGATGCCAGTCGTTATTAGCCCCTTCAAACTTTTGCTTAGTGGTTTTTTTATGGGCATCGGGATTGTCGCGATGCATTACATCGGTATGGACGCCATGATTATGGATGCTAGTCTATCATATGACAAGGGGTTATGGGCATTATCTGCGGTTATTGCATTCTTGGCTTCTTATGCAGCTCTATTCCTATTTATCAGGTTCCGGAATCAGACCCAAGCCAGTTGGTTAAAATGGTGGTCTGCGATTATTATGGGAATTGCAATATGTGGGATGCATTACACAGGAATGGGGGCGACAAAGTTCTATCATCCAACAGACATGGTGATGGAACATGGCTCTATCAATCTATTTCTACTATATGGTGTAACGATAACCATTTTCATCATATTATTTGTATCTTGGGGTGCTCTATTTTTAGATCGCCATGTACTGGAAAAAATGGCATATCTAGATACAATCACAGGTCTACCAAATCGAAATGAAATGAATCGTTTTTTTAATGAGCAAATGAGTGATGAAAGCTTAGGCGTTTTATTCCTTGACTTAGATCAGTTTAAAACAATCAACGACACATTAGGTCATGATAAAGGGGATTTACTCATTCAGGAGGTTGGTATTCGCCTAAGAAAGTTTATTAATGAAAATCAACAAGTATTTCGAATTGGCGGAGATGAATTTCTAATCATTGTAAAGCACTGTGAAGGAAAACAGGCGGAACAATTGGCAGAGAAAATTTTGGAAAGCGTGAAAAAAGTCTACCTTATTGAAGGTAATCAATTATATATCACAGGTAGTATCGGAATTAGCATTGGTCCAATCAACAGATCTGATCGTTCGATTCTTCTCAAAAATGCTGATACTGCTATGTACAAGGCGAAAGAATTAGGAAAAAACAGATATTGTCTCTATGATGATAAAATAGGTAAAGCAGAAATTCGTAAAATGGAATTAGAGAAGGATTTACTAGTTGCACTAGAGAATAACCAATTTTATGTTGCATACCAACCAAAATGGAATGTAAGAAAGAATAGCTTGTATGGCTTTGAGGCATTAGTACGTTGGGAACATCCAAGGCATGGTATTGTTTCACCGGGTGAATTTATTCCAATCGCTGAAAAGACCGGGGTAATCATTCCTATTACAAAATGGGTCATCGAAAATGCATGTCAACAGTGTAAGGCATGGCAGGATAAAGGAGTTACGCAAGCTGTTTCAGTAAACCTTTCCATCCGACTTTTTCAGTCAGGAAATTTATACGAATTGGTTCAACATGTGTTAGAGAAAGAAAATCTAGCACCTCATTTGCTAGAATTAGAAATAACAGAATCGATGGTATTATATGATCTTGATGATATTATCCTACAGTTACAACGTATTCGCTCCTTAGGGGTACGGGTTTCCATGGATGACTTCGGAACAGGATATTCTTCTATTGGAATACTTGATCGAATTCCCATTGATACGCTTAAATTAGATCGACTATTTACCGTTGATATAGAAACATCGAAAAAGCACGCAATCATTAATGCGATCATTTTAATGGCAAAAGACCTTAAACTGGATGTTATAGCTGAAGGTGTAGAAAATGAGGAACACATCGCGTATTTGACTCAATTAGGGTGCTATGTGATGCAGGGATTCTATTACGGTAAACCAATGAAAGTTGAAGAAGTGAACAAATGGCTTACGACAATGCCTGTCACCCGCTAATTTTGTCGTTTATTGTCAAAAAGACCTATCGAAAAAAGGTTAATACCTCTTTGATAGGTCTTTTTTTGCGGATAATTTTACAATGAAACGCTTAAAAACTTAACACAAACTGGATCAGGCACGTAAATATCCGACTCCATTAATGTTAGCTTCCCTGTTATATTGTCTCTAGTAAATAATACAAGGTTGCTTGATTCTTGATTCGATACAATTATAAATTTACCTGAAGGATCTAATGCGAAATCCCTCGGCCAATTTCCTTCTGTAGATGTGTGTGTAATGAAAGTCAACTCTCCCGAATCTTCATTTACACGAAAGATAGCAATACTATTATGCCCACGATTAGCTGCGTAAACGAAACGACCGTCAGATGATAAATGGATTGCACTTCCTTGGTTATTCTCTGTAAAGTCCTCAGGGATTGTAGAAATATACTGAAGCTCTGTAAAACTACCATTATTCTTATCATATGACATAACAATTACCTCTGAACTAAGTTCAGTCATGAGGTATGCATATTTTCCATTTGGATGGAACTCTAGATGACGTGGCCCACTTCCTGCTTTCACAGATAAGCTACTTACTTCTTTTAAATTACTATCCTTCATTTCATACGATATAAGTTTGTCGATACCCAAATCAATAGCAAATACAAACGCCTCATCAGGAGAAAACCCTGCATAATGGGTATGAGCTTTTTCTTGTCTTTCTTTGTGCGGGCCAGATCCAATATGCTCAATGATGGATGTTACAGGTGTGACCATCCCGCTTTCTTTATTTGCTTCATACAACTCAATCGTACCTTTATGGTAATTCGCTGTAACAATTCGCTTGTTATCACTTGCAACACTAATATGACATGGGGATGCCCCTGCTTCTAGCTGATTGTTAAGATGGGTTAGCTCTCCCGTTTTGCTCTCAATTGCATAAGATGCTACGCCACCTGATTCCCCTTCTTTAATGACAGAATAGAGATAACGATTATCTTCACTCACATTTAAATAGGTAGGATTACATAAATTTGCTGCCACTTCTACATTCGAAATCTTGGATGCTTCCGTATCTAAAGTAAATGTGTATATCCCTTTGCTTTCTCCCTTTGTATATGTACCAATATAACCAATAAGTTTACTCATCTTTATCTCCCTTTCATCTTTATTTACTTGTCCTCACTTCTATATTTATAACATTAGATGTTATTCGTATTGTTGGCAAATTTTATTGATGTTCGTTTTGAAATTAAAAGATGTTCAATTTAATTGCGGTATAAGCTCCCTATTTAAGACAAAAACACTTGAGTGCCTGAATAAAACGAACGTTTGATTTAATTTAAACAAATAAACTTTTTTTCCATTAACCATCTCCCCATATGCATCATACAGTAAAGCGGAGGGGATATTTATGGGGGATCTAAGTGTATTCCTACAAGAGATGCTAGTCCTTTATGGAATTGCATTACTAGGTTTTATCGTAAAAAAGGTTGGCATTTTAAACAAGAACGCAGACGATGTTCTAACTCAACTTATCCTATATATCACACTACCAGCTCTCATCTTATACTCCCTAGATATTTCATTTTCCACTGACCTACTAAAGGAGTTTATATGGTTTATTATTATGTCAGTTTACATTCTCACGATTTCTTGCTTTTTAGCACATTGGATGCGGCGAAGATCTAAACTTCCTGAGAGGCAAAAAAGTGTCTATGAAGGTTTGATTATCTTTGGCAATCAAGGGTTTATTGGTTATGCTGTCAGTTTTATTATCCTGGGAGAGCAAGGAATTATTTATTTAACGATTTTTAACCTCTGTTATTTAATACTTATATGGACATACGGAATATACTTGTTTAGTAGAAATAAGAAAACAATCAATTGGAAAAGAATTTTAATCAACCCTGGCATTCTTTCCACATTAATCGGAGTAGTAATTTTTTTACTACCAATTGGTTGGCCAGTTATAATCTCAGACGGGCTTGAAAGTGTTGGGAAAATGACGATTCCTCTTTCTATGATGATCATTGGAATGTTAATCGCAAATGTAAAATACCATAATTTTATTTCTGTAATTAAAAATATCTACTTATGGAAATCATCCATCACTAGACTAATCATAATACCTGCTCTTTTACTCCCCTTTGCGGTTTTCCCCATACCATTTGCAGTACTTCTAATAGCTGTCATAACTTCTGGCATGCCTTCAGCACCAACAATTTCACTGTATTCGCACAAATACGGTGCTGATACATTTTTTTCATCAGTAGGTGTTCTATTAACTACATTGTTATGTATTATTACAATTCCATTCCTTTACGCAATTGTTTATATGCTGAGTAACTTTTAAGACACGACACAAGAAGTGGGAGAACGAACAATTAGTCCTTCGTTATTGGTAATTGATTCTATTACCATCGTTGATAGCCCTTATCAACTACCTTTGATCTCGATTTCCTTCTCTTTCCGTCGTTGATAGCCCTTATCAACTACCTTTGATCTCGATTTCCTTCTCTTTCCGTCGTTGACAGCCCTTATCAACTACTTTTGCTCTCGATTTCCTTCTCTTTCCGTCGTTGACAGCCCTTATCAACTACTTTTGCTCTCGATTTCCTTCTCTTTCCGTCGTTGATAGCCCTTATCAACTACCTTTGCTCACAATTTCCTTCTCTTTCCGTCGTTGATAGCCCTTATCAACTACCTTTGCGCTCCAGTTCCTTCTCTTTCCGTCGTTGACAGCCCTTATCAACTACCTTTGATCTCGATTTCCTTCTCTTTCCGTCGTTGACAGCCCTTATCAACTACCTTTGATCTCGATTTCCTTCTCTTTCCGTCGTTGATAGCCTTGCTCTTCAGCTTTAGCTCTCACTCTAGATACCGAAACACATAAATTTGTACCTATAAAAAAACTTCTCAAGAGTTTGCTTAAACTTTTGAGAAGCTTTGGTGATTTACATCAATATTAGAAAATATTAAACAGTAGTAACTATTTTCTTTAGTTCACTACTTAGCTTGTTAATTTCTAGAACAGCAGTGTTGATATCCGTAATTAGTTCATGCTCACTTTCAAGTGTTGCTGCTATTTCTTGTGTTGCAGAAGTATTCTCTTCCGAAATATTTGCTACCGTTTCAATTTGCCTTTTAATATCATTGAAGTTATTCGTCGAGACCTGAATTTCATTCATTCCCATTACAAGCTCTTCATTTGTGTATTGGAAAGAATCCTTTATTTCTTTAAAGTAAGAAGAAATTTCATTTAATAATTTCTGTCCCTCTGCAGCAGCTGTTTCGCCTTTCATTGATTTATCATTTGCATCTCTTGATTTATCGAATAGGTCTGTCGTCACATTTGTAATATCAACCGTTATATTTGCACTTTGTTCAGCTAACTTACGCACCTCATCTGCTACCACCGCAAATCCTTTTCCATGCTCACCAGCACGTGCAGATTCAATAGCAGCATTTAACGCCAATAGATTCGTTTGTTCTGCTATGTCTTTAATACCGTTTAAGAGTGAGTTAACTGTTTCTAGACTCGATTGTAAATCATTTACCGTAACTGAGGTAGTGCTTATCGCAGTATTTACTGTGGACATATAATCAGTTACCTGATTAATTTTCTCAAAGCCTTCCTGCACTTTCTCGTTCATGGCATCCGATTTTTCAACAATACCTTTAGAAATGGTAATCGTCTTATTTGCTCTTTCTACCGAATCCCCCATTGACTCACTTACAGAACTAATACTACTTGCCTCTTCCTGTATTCCAACCGCCATCTCCTGAACAGCTTCTTTAATATGGTGACTTGACTCATAAATTGTACTAATATTACTGTTTAAATGGTTCATGTTACTATCCAGTGTGTTCGTATTTTTTTCAATTAATTGTAGTGTTTCTTGTAATCTCTCCGTTAAATGCTGGGCTTCCATTTCCTTTTTATACGATTCGTCAATTAAATCTCTCCCCCATTTAGTTAATGAGTACAAAGCAACCAATATTCCATTAAATAATGCGATAACCGTAATAAAGCCCTTAAGGTTATCATCTACACCTAATAATGCTTCTGGATGAATAAAATATGTTGCAATCATCGTCACATTGACAAAGGCACTAAAAATAAGTATAAGTTCTTTTTTAAAATATAGAACAGCCATAGCAATAGTCAGTAATACAATATAGTGCTTATTTAATGCAAAACCATCCAAATAAAATAGTACCATTACAACGATATTTGGCAATAAAGCGAAAAGTAAACCTTTTACATATGGAGGAATTGGTAAAAAATAATTAATGACAGATAAAACAAGGACCAAAGTACCCGCTATAATAATGCCAACACTATCATTAAATCCCCTGGAAAATACAATTGGGATAACTAAAAGCAAAACAATTGTAACTAATAAAACTAAATTAACCTTATGAACCCTCTGCGTATTATATGTATCTTTCATTCTCATAGCAATCCCCTTAATATAAAATTTACAATTTCTATTTATCTTATATTATAGGCTATTCGACATAAAATTAAAATACTATTATCTAGGTAATAGTTCTATTTACACATTTCATCCAATAATAGAGTATAATTTATATTGTTATTACAACTTAGAAATGAGGAGGAAGTTATATGAAAATAGCAATTATGGGTGCAGGATCCTTGGGTACCATTATTGGTGCATATCTTTCAAAGGGAAAGAAACATGTCGAACTTATTGATGTCAACAAGGAACATGTTGAAGCTTTAAATCTGTCTGGAGCAACGATTACAGGAACAGTGGAAGAAAACATTCCTGTTAGGGCAATCACTCCAGAGGAAATGGATGGAAATTATGATTTAGTACTTTTACTTACAAAACAAATGTTTAATCAAGATGTTCTATCAAATTTACAATCACATTTAAATGACAATAGTATCGTTCTATCCTTACAAAATGGTGTACCTGAAGATTCGCTTGCGTCTATTATAGGAAAGAATAGAGTAATTGGTGGGTCCGTTGAGTTCGGTGCAACATGGGTGAAGCCTGGTGTCTCGGAATTAACAACAACAGAAGAAGCGTTCAAAGCAAATGCCTTCCAAATAGGTGAATTAGATGGAACAATTACTGATCGTATTCATCAAATAAAGGAAGTTCTTGATCTAGTTGGGAATATTAGTATATCCGATAATCTTGCTGGAACAAAATGGGCTAAACTTTTAGTTAATGTTGCTATGAGTGGAATGTCTACTGCACTAGGTTGTACATATGGAGATGTGCTAGATAATGAGTCTGCTGTAACAAGTGCAGTAATGTTGGCAGATGAAACAATTAAGGTTGGTCAAGCAACAGGCGTTGAATTTGCAGAACTCGCAGGCTTTAATTTAGGAATCTTTAATTTAGCTGAAGATAAAAGTAATCTACCACAAGCAATTGGTTTTACTAAAATTGCATTTGGTCCACAAGCATTACTAAAGCCGAGCATGCTACAAGATTTAGAGAAACAAAGAAAATCAGAAATAGACTATATTAATGGAGTTATATCATCTAATGGAAGAGAAACAACTATTAACACTCCTTTTAATGATTTACTCGTACGTTTAGTGAAAAGAGCCGAGGAAGAAAAAATTGTTCCAAACTTTGAACAAAACCTTTCCTACTTTAAAGAATTACTTTAAAGTTTTATACATTCAATAACGAGGCGTGGGACATATATAGAGTGTTATCATTAGAGCCGAACAATTTACTACCTTAGTAGGAAATATACGCAGACTCCCGTGAAGTATAGTCCTGGGTGAGACACCGTAGTACGCTATACGAAGGGAGATCACTAGCCACCCACGAAAAGCGAGGTATATTTCTGGTACGGGTATGTTCTCTCAATAGGTTCGGATTTTCTTTTCTTAAAAACACTTTTGTCCCAGCCTCTTCATATTTACTTGAAATAATAATGATACCATTATAAGATGTAATTTTGGGTATAAGTCATTTTTCCTATATGACTTATACGTTGTGTTAAAATTTTATGAAATGAAGGGGAACGGGAATGTCGATTGATGAATTAAAGCTACAGACTTTACGTAAAAAAAATAAAATTATTTTAATCATGCTTATGGTAGCAGTATTGCTAGGAGTGGTAGTAGAGATAAGCTTGGACAAAGCAATTGAGCTCATTCTAGCAATTGCAATTGGTGGATTTGCTTTATGTGCTACAATAACCTATTTGCACATAAAAAGACGTTTAACGGAACAGATTGGATATATCGCGATAATTGGATTAGCAGCTATCCTCGGGACGATTATTTTAATCAGCCCATCTGAGAACAACCTTTCCCTTATCTATTATTTATTGATAAGCTCAGCTTTTTACATGAATTTGGCCATTTTTATCATCGGGACCATTTTAGGGGTTAGTTTATTAATATTTGCCTTTACTCTAAATGGAGAAATTTATTCCTCTGATATTACTACATATTTATTATTATTCTCTTTATCTTTCATTGTTCTTTTCTTCCAAACAAGAGTTATGGGGAAATTAGAAAGGGACCTTAGTAATATGAAGGCAGAGGCCGAGTACAAGTTAAACCAAGAAGCAGAACAGAGGATTATTCTGGAGGAAAATTCAATTGTAATTGCTAACAACATGGAACAGGTAAAGACCCAAACCGAATTAGAGAAGCAAACAGTTGAAGAATTTAATGTTGCAATACAGGAAATTGCTATTGGAACCCAAAATCAAGGAAATTCTATCAATAACATTATGACTGCGGTTGAAAGTACAGGGAATCAAGTTGAGGCAATGAGTAAGCGGGTACAGCACATTAATACATTCACCAATAACATAACAGAACAAATCGATGAAGGTAGCTCACAGTCTGAAGTACTAAGTAATCAAATGCAGGATTTCAAGCAATTTATAGCAATTATGCAGAAGGATATGAATCAATTAAGTCAAAATATCGAATCCTCATTAGTAGCAATTGAAGCAATACAAGGAATTACTGACCAAACGAACCTTCTTGCTCTAAATGCTTCTATTGAAGCAGCAAGAGCTGGTGAAGCAGGTAGAGGATTTTCAGTTGTTGCGGAAGAAATTCGAAAACTAGCAGAGGACTCCAAAGGAACTGCAGGACAAATTTCTACCATATTAAATCGAGTACATACAAACAATTTGGAAACGCAAGAACAAATGAATGTCGTATCTACTAAAATGGATGAAAATATTGAAGATACCATACGGAATAGAACTATTTTCCAATCTATACAAGATTCAATCAATCAACTACAACAAGAAATTCAGGCATTCGCAATTGTAGCAGGAAGTATCGATCAAGATGCAGGAAACATTAAAGCAGCAGTAAATGATTTTGCTTCCGTTTTACAACAGGCTTCCGCTTCCTTAGAAGAGATTTCTGCAGGTATTCAACTACAAACAGAGAATAAAGAACAACTCACTCTTCTCGTTCAAGAAACAAATAATGCTACACAAAAGCTTTCTAATCTATTTGAGAAAGAGTAAATTTCCTTATTTGTTAAAGAAAAATGGCTTTCTAAGAGTTTGCTTAAACTTTTAGAAAGCCTTTTTATATTGCACAAATTTCAACAAAGACAATTTGATACTATAATTTGAATCGTTTCACAATCTCATGTAACTTCTGCTCCAATTCAGCCAAATGGCCACTCGCTCCTGCTACTTCTTCAACAGACGCTGTTTGTTCTCCATCGATTTGGATGCTTGCTCTGGAAGCAGCATTTTCTTCCGCTATTTTACAGGAAAGAGAATTTAAGACTTCTATCATCTCCTCTACCAACTTCTCCAGCTCTAGCCGCTTCAAGCGTAGCATTCAATGATAGTAATATTGTCTGAGATGAGATGGAATCAATTAATTTACTTGCTTCAATAATTTTCTTAGAACTTTCATTTGCTTTTGTTATATAAAATGCCAAAAAATACCGAATAAGGAGTTGTAAACTTCTTGTCGTATTTTGTCGATAGTATGTTTGTAGACTCACAAATGAGTTAAAAAGGGAAAGGAATGAATAACTTATGAAAATTAAAAACTTTAAAATCGGGACAAAGATTAACTTACTAGTTATTGCAATTATTCTATTTTTATCAAGCATAATCGCCCTCGTCTCTTTTTTCCAAGTGAAGAAAGCAATGGAGGAAGTTTTTACCGATAGAGTTCAAGTTGTTTCTGGACTTGGCTATAATTGGCTAGATGAAACGTATAAAGGGGAATGGGAAATTAAAGATGGAGAGCTGTACAAAGGAAATGTAAAAATGAACGATAATAATGAGATTATGGATAAAATCGGTGAACTTACCAATGGAGCTGCGACCATTTTCCAAGGGGATACTAGAATTGCAACCAATGTTATGCAAGATGGACAGCGAACGATTGGAACAAAAGCCGATCCAGATGTAACGGAAGCAGTATTAAAAAATCAAGAAACATTTATTGGAGAAGCGGACATCGTTGGGGAAAATCATTTAACAATGTATAAGCCATTAAAGAGTAAAGATGGAGAAGTGGTTGGTATGTGGTTAGTAGGGCCAAAAATTAATGTAATCAATAATACCATTCTATCTTTACTATCTATCCTATTCATTGTAATAGTAGTCTCTGGAGCTATAGCAATAATAGGCAGTATCATTTTCACAAAATCCATTGTGCGACCTATAATTAATATCAATGACCAGCTCAAAGATATCTCAGACGGTGAAGGGGATTTAACAAAGGAACTTTCTGTGAACACTAAAGATGAAGTCGGTGAACTCGCTGGATCCTTTAACCGAATGATACGAAGTTTACGCGACATGATCGGCCAAGTAGGTACAACATCGAACCAAGTTGCTGCCGCTTCTGAGGAGTTGACAGCAAGTGCCGAACAGACGTCAGAAGCAACGAATGAAATTGCATCCTCTATTCAGGAAGTTGCGAGTGGTGCTGACATTCAAGAACAGAGTGCGAATGAAAGCTTAGTAGCCATGAGAGAGATGGCTATTGGTATACAACAAGTTGCCGAAACGTCTTCTTCTGTTTCAGACTTAGCTACAGAAACAAATAAAGAAGCGAATGATGGAAACGAATTGATTCAAAAAGCCGTTCAACAAATGAATGCAATCAATACAGCCACAGAAACGACGTCTACCGTTATTAAACGATTAGGAGATCAATCTGATAAAATTGGTAACATTATAGAAGTTATCACAGGAATTTCCGAACAAACAAATCTGTTAGCACTTAATGCAGCCATCGAATCTGCTCGTGCTGGGGAACATGGAAAAGGGTTCGCAGTAGTTGCCGATGAAGTACGCAAACTTGCAGAGCAATCGAAGGATTCTGCGGATCAAATTGCTAAATTAATTCAACAAATACAAGCAGACACAACACATGCAGTTCATTTAATGGATAAAGGAACAGAAGAAGCTTCTTTAGGCTTGCACGTGATTCACCAAACTGGAGATGGGTTTTCGAAAATTCTTCAATCCATAGAAAAAGTGACTTCTCAAATACAAGAAGTTTCAGCAGTATCTGAAGAAATGTCTGCTAGCGCAGAACAGGTGAATGCCTCAATGGAGGAAATTTCACGTATTTCCAAAACATCTGCAGATAATACACAAAATGTTGCATCCGCATCAGAGGAACAATTGGCTTCGATGGAGGAAATTACATCCTCTGCAACGCACCTATCTAAGATGGCTGAGGAATTACAAATGCTTGTTGGGAGATTTAAGCTATAACGATAGGAAAAGGCTGAGACTATAACTAAAACCTTACGCACTAAAGATGAATGATTATAGGATAGAAAAAAAGAAGTTTCCTAAAAGTTTATTTAACCTTTTTGGAAGCTTCTTTTAAGAAATAAGGGTGTTAGTAGAATATGAACACCAGTTCAATCGTTCCCTTTACATTATTAATGGCAGAGTTTTTTTATTGCAGCTCTTCAGCTTTTTCAGGTGACATAGGTTTCTTTAACGGTGTAAACAAAGTGATCACCAATGCAACAATAGCTAAAATCATCATGAAATAGTATGCGTCACTAGAAGCGAATATCGATGCAAGTGCTGCAATTCCTTCTGTCAGGCCTTGAGCAGTTAAATCATCCGCATAGCCAGTTGCTTTTGCTGAATATATAGTTACCACTACCGCTGTACCAATCGCACCTGCAATTTGGCGAACCGTATTGTTTACAGCTGTCCCATGTGTAACGAGTTCCTTTGGTAATGCATTTAGCCCTGCTGTATTCAGTGGCATGGTAATAAAACTTAAACCGATACGTAAGAAAATCGTACGAATCATTAAGAATGTAAATGTCGTTGTTTCTGTAAGGTCCGTTACAACCCACATCGAAGGGATAACGAATAGTAGACCGATAATGAATAATGGTTTGGCACCGAATCGGTCATACCATTTTCCAGTAATAGGAGATAATACAGCATTAATAATTGCCCCTGGTAATAATAATAGTCCTGCATCAAATGCTGTAAAGCCCCGACCATCTTGCAAATAGATTGGTAGTAAAATCATATCAGCATATAACATCATCGTTACGATAATGTTAATTAAGGACGTCATTGTAAACGTCTTGTTTTGAAACACACGTACATTTAAGAACGGATCACTTGAACGTAATTGACGTCTTGTAAATAATACTAAGACGAGAATTCCTACAATAATTGAGGCTAACACTACTACATCATCCCAGCCGTGGCTACCAGCATTACTAAATCCATATAATACGAGTCCAAATCCAATTGTTGACAGAATAACACTTTGAACATCCAATTCTGTTTTTGATCCTTCAGACACGTTAACTAAATATTTGAATGCAAGTAAAATGATAATTATTACAAGTGGAATTAAGCCGATAAACAACCAGCGCCATGATACAAATTCAATAACAAAGCCAGACAATGTTGGTGCGATAGCTGGAGCAAAAATCATAGCAAGCCCTAGTAACCCCATTGCACTTCCCCGTTTTTCAGGTGGAAAGATAAACATAACAACACTCATCATGAGTGGCATAATAATACCTGCACCAGCCGCTTGAATCATACGTCCGATTAATAAAACCGTAAAATTCGGTGCGATTGCACAAAAAATAGAACCGACTAATAATAATAACATCGAGCTTATAAATAATTGACGCGTTGAGAACCGCTTCATTAAAAAAGCCGTTACGGGAATTAATATACCGTTAACGAGCATGAATCCTGTTGCTAACCATTGTACAGTTGTCGCACTAACATCAAACACTTCCATGAATTTACTTAAAGCAACATTTAAAAGGGTTTGATTTAATATCGATAAAAAACCGCCAAGTAGTAATACAAACAGTAATACTTTCTTATTTATTTGTTGAACCATACTAACTTACAGACCTCCTCTTTACTTCATCAACACAATGACGATAAAATGAATTGTAACAACTTTTATATTTAGAGACCACCAACATTTTTTTATAAGCTGTCTACTATGCAACAAATTTTCAAATGTTGTTGGAGAAGTATATATTTAATAGACGAAAGGGAGTTAAAAATGTCTGCAAAGAAAGAGGATCCACGCGCTATTCGCTCCAAGCGTTTATTGAAAGAATCTGTTAAATCATTATTGGTTGAATCACAAAACTTGCAGGAATTAACGGTTCAAAAAGTAGCAGCAAAGGCTGAATTAAATCGTGCTACATTCTACTTACATTATTTAGATATGCAAGATTTACTGAAGCATGTCGTATATGATATTTTCAACGATATGTCGCAGAAATTATCACCTTTATTACAGCAAGAATCTGTAGACTTGGATGAGCAGCTACTTAGCTTTTTAGATTATTTCTATCAAAATCGAAAGTACTTATTCGTGTTATTCGAAGAGAGGGCGTTCCAAAAGAAACTCCATAACTTTATCGTGGAATTTGTTCAAGCAAGGCGTGATTTAAGAAAAATCACCACAGAAGAGGCTGTTTCAAAAGATATTATTGCATCTTCCATTCTAGGTATTTTAATGTGGTGGATTCGTGATGGAAAGCATTATAGCTCTGAATATATTGCAGAGCAGATATCGGTATGGATGAGTAAGAGACATAAAGAATAGGTAGGCTATTCTTCATGCCCATGTGAAAGGAATCATTAAATTTAAAAGAGATTTACATCGATTTTTCACCTAAGAGGATAAGGTATACTGTAAACCCGTATTCAAACAACGCATATAAAAATACCAACACCTCCTGTTAAGATAGACATATCAATTCAAGGAGGTGCTTTTTTTATGCCAAGCCAAGAACTTACTATCGTCCCCGTTACA
>NZ_RBZO01000025.1 GCF_003628445.1 Oceanobacillus bengalensis | reverse complement strand
GCAAAATGCCTGGAACGCATCCTCTTGATAATCATTGTAACATATGGGTAAGCCGTATGCCTTAATAGGGCACGTACGGTTTGATAAGGGGGAAGCCATGAGAATGGTTTCCCTACTTTATCATTGTAACGAGATAGAAGATAGAAATTGCTTTACATATGGAAAAAAATAGATTATTGTAATTAGGGGACTACATAGAATAAATTTTTTCCTTTGAAAAAAAATGTCCCTTTTTATACTATCTTCATCATTTTTGGTAATAATTAATAAAGATTTGGGTACTAATTGTTGAATTTTCTTAGGAAGTCAGTTATTATAAGCCTTGTCATCAATTCATACTGAAATGATATGACGTATAAAAGTGAGCAAAATAGTGAACAAATGATTGTAGATAATTATTTTGTTCTGACTCTATGGTAGTTAGTAAATCGGGAGGAGGTGAATGTCATGAACAAAACAGACTTAATTAATGCTGTAGCTGAAAAAAGTGAACTTTCTAAGAAAGATGCAACAAAAGCTGTTGATGCAGTTTTTGAATCTGTCATGGATTCACTTAAAAATGGTGAAAAAGTACAATTAATCGGATTTGGTAACTTTGAAGTACGTGATCGTTCAGCACGTAAAGGTCGTAATCCACAAACTGGTGAAGAAATCGAAATCCCAGCAAGTAAGGTTCCAGCTTTCAAACCAGGTAAAGCCCTTAAAGATATTGTTAAATAATGAATACATAGGGCAAAGAGGAAGGGTACGTTTAAACGCGTACCCTTTTTACTTTAGTTAAGGTACATATTGTTTTAAAAAAAGATAAGTAGGTGTTAAAATGAAGGACGCGAATTATAATTCGGATTTCTTTGTAATTAAAGCGTTAGAAGATGGTGTACAAGTAATGGGATTAACGAGAGGGACAGATACAAAATTCCATCATGCCGAAAAACTAGATAAAGGCGAAGTAATGATTGCCCAATTTACAGAACACACATCAGCTGTTAAGGTAAGAGGAAAAGCTGAAATTCAAACGAGCAATGGTGAAATAAATGCAGATTAATCATACGTTTTTACCAATAAAAACTATCGTTTGGTTCAAGTTAGAAATATGCTATAATAACTAGAGCGCTTTACTTAGGGAGAGAAAGGCATTAGGTGATTTCTTTGAACACATCTAACATAGAATTACAAACGATAAAGAAAATAATAGAAGAGAATTTACGACATAAATACATAGAAAAATTTATCGGTAATCCCATCATTAATGATGAGAAACTATTGGTATTATCATTACTCATTAACCGTTCATCACTTTCTGCGCAAGTAAAGGAACGTTATATACTAGCCTGTGTACTTGTTCAGGTGGCGCTTGATACCCATCAAGAGGTCCCGTTACACTTTCATTCAGAAATAACGAAAGATGAAAAAGTTTCAAATCAATTAAGAGTATTAGCTGGAGACTACTATAGTAGTTTATATTATTTATTACTAGCAGAAATAGAAGACCTTGAAATGATTCAACTCCTTTCTACAGCTATCAAAGAAATTAATGAAAGTAAAATGAAATTATACTACATGAAGAATGATAGTGATTCCATTGAGGAATATATTAACACAATGAAAACAACCGAATTTCTACTTATTCACCACATAGCTGAGCATTTAAAGGATGATTCACTAAACGCTATTTCCAGTGAATGGATCATCATTGAACGATTAATCCATGAGAAAAAAAACGTAGAAGAACATCGTGAGTCACAATTTGTAAATACATGGACAGAAAAATATAGTAGTTATTTTATTTTTATTAAACAATTAGAAACAATAATTAGAAACAAAACCCTTGCCTTAAATGAATTAATTGAAAAAACTCCTGCATTACAAGCAACTTTTAAAGATTATCTTATAATTAGGTTGAGTGACATAAATAATAATACGTCTATTGTGGAGGAAGGGTAAACGATGCAAGAACAATCCAAAGAAGAAAGAGTACACCACGTATTCGAAAAAATATACAAAAATTATGATTCCATGAATTCTGTTATATCTTTCCAGATGCATAAGATTTGGAGAAAAGATGTTATGAAGCAGATGAATGTACAAAAAGGTTCAAAGGCTTTAGATGTATGTTGTGGCACGGGAGATTGGTCATTTGCATTAGCTGGAGCAGTAGGGAATAATGGGGATGTCATTGGTCTCGATTTCAGCCATAATATGCTATCTGTTGCGAAAGATAAACAACGAAATGTGCATTATCGTAATCTGGAGTTTGTACAAGGAAACGCAATGAAGCTACCGTTTGATGACAATACATTCGACTATGTAACGATAGGTTTTGGTTTGCGTAATGTCCCTGATTATATGACCGTACTAAAAGAAATGTATCGAGTTGTAAAACCAGGTGGTAGAGTCGTTTGCTTAGAAACGTCACAGCCAACGATGATTGGTTTTCAGCAATTGTACTTTTTTTATTTCCGTTTTATAATGCCTTTATTTGGAAGGATATTTGCAAAAAGTTATAAAGAATACGCATGGTTAAATGAATCTACCCGAAACTTCCCTGATAAAATGAAATTAAAGCAAATGTTTTTAGATGCTGGTTTTGCGAGTGTCGAAGTGAATGCTTATACAGGTGGAGTTGCAGCAATGCATATGGGATATAAAAAATAGACACACATTTTTACACATTTGGAATGTGTAACTTAAAGTGAATTAAAGGTGAAACACATGAAACTTCCAAAAACGTATGGATTTTTAAAAAAAGATTTAGATTTAATAGAGAAGTCATTGCATGAAGCAATCGAAGCGGAACATCCGGTCTTACGAGCGGCATCATCTGAATTATTAAATGCTGGGGGAAAACGTATTCGCCCTGTCTTTGTATTGCTCTCTGGAATGTTGGGTGAGTATCACATTGAAACAATTAAGAAGATTGCTGTTTCTTTAGAATTAATACATATGGCGACACTCGTTCATGATGACGTAATTGATGAAGCTGAGCTACGTAGAGGAAAGCCTACCGTTAAACAACGTTATGGCAATCGTGTTGCAATGTATACAGGGGATTATATTCTTGCGCGTGCATTAGAGGAAATTACTACAATTAATGATAAGAATGTCCATCACATCTTATCGAAGACACTTGTTGAAGTCTGCGTTGGTGAAATTGAACAAATCGAGTACAAATTTAAATGGGATCAAACATTTAGAGATTACCTACGCCGAATAAAACGTAAAACAGCATTACTTATTGCAACAAGTTGTCAGCTTGGTGGTGTAGTAGCTGGATTATCAGAAAAAGATGCTAATAAGCTTTTTAAATATGGCTATTATATTGGAATGTCCTATCAAATCATTGATGACATATTAGATTTCACCTCATCATCAAAAGAACTAGGAAAGCCTGCTGGGAATGATTTACTACAAGGTAATATTACGCTTCCCGTGCTTTATGGGATGCAAGTTCCTGCGTTTAACCAATTATTAAAAACTACATTTCAACATCCTGAACACGTAACTAGTGCGGAACTATCAGCCTTAATAGATGAATTAAATAATACGAATGCAATTAAAAAGTCTTATCACTTAAGTAATCAATATTTACAAAAAGGTCTATCTACCTTAGAAACACTTCCGAATGGTAAAGCAAGGAAAACGTTAGAAGACATCGCAAAATTTATAGGTAAACGACGTTCCTAATGAATCTTTATTGATTACGGTCATAATTGAAAGATAAATATATTGTTATTTTCTAAAATATTTGGTAAAATTTTAGGGGCTAGACTAGTATACATACATAATGAGGTGGAGTTGAAATGGAGAAAACATTTTTAATGGTAAAACCTGATGGGGTACAAAGAAATTTAATCGGTGAAATTGTAAGCCGTTTCGAAACAAAGGGCTTCAAGCTAGCGGGGGCAAAGCTGATGAATATTTCAGATGAGTTAGCGAAGCAACATTACGGTGAACACAAGGACAGACCTTTTTTCGGTGAATTAGTAGATTTCATTACTTCTGGACCAGTATTTGCTATGGTTTGGGAAGGTGAGAACGTGATCAGTACTGCACGTAATATGATGGGGAAGACAAACCCTGCTGAAGCAACACCTGGTACAATTAGAGGTGACTTTGGATTAACGGTAGGTAAGAATGTGATTCATGGTTCTGATTCTCTTGAAAGTGCTGAAAGAGAAGTTAATCTATTTTTCAGTAAGAATGAGATTCTGTCATACGAAAAACAAGATAGTTCTTGGATATATTAATCAATCGAACCTCCGTTATTGTAACGGGGGTTTTTTAAAAAAAATAGCCTAGGTGAGACGATGTAGTAAGGCTACTACTTTGAGAAACTTCTTCGCTGCCTTGCAACCCGCATTGTTTCTCTTAACGTAGTATTTTATATCAAGAACAGCAATCAATACAAAAGAGCCTAAAAATACTGGGGAGACGAAACAGAATGAAAGATGAATACTACAGCTTTATAGAAAAAATCAACAGAAAAGTCGGCATCGATCTTAGTTTATACAAAGAAACACAAATGAAGCGAAGGATAACGACATTGAGGGATAAAAGAGGCTTTAATAGTTTTACCTCCTATTACAACGCATTAATTCAGGAAAACGATCTATTAGAAGAATTCATTGATAGACTGACGATTAACGTTTCAGAGTTCTACCGTAACCCTAAAAGGTGGGAAGTACTACAAAATACTATCTTTCCACTACTAATAAGAAATGGGGGTACTTTAAAGATATGGAGTGCCGCATGTTCAACTGGAGATGAGCCTTATAGCCTTGCAATTATGTTAAAAGAACGCTTTCCTAATATAAATGCTACTATCTTAGCAACGGACCTCGATGAAAACGTACTCTCCAAAGCGAAAGAGGGAAAATATGAAGAGCAGGCATTAAAGGATTTACCGAAGCCTTACTTGAATAAGTATTTTACAAAAGATGGAAATGGATATAGAGTTGATCCTTCGCTGAAACAACTTATCACCTTTAAGAAACATAATTTGCTAGCCGATAAATATCCCGATAATATTGATTTAATTGTTTGCCGTAATGTCTTGATTTATTTTACTGATGAAGCGAAGGACACAATCTACCAAAATTTCAGTAATGCACTTAAACTAGGTGGCGTATTATTTGTTGGAAGTACAGAGCAAATCTTTAATCCTAATAAATATAGCTTTAAACTCATCGATACTTTCTTTTATCAGAAAGATTAATACCATAATTTTTAGAAGAATATATTTTTCATATGATTATTCCCACAATGCACAAAAGATATGCTATAGTAGTTAGAAAATCTTCCGTATTATAGAAAAGTTCCGATATAGACTAGAAAGGAATTGTCTATGAGCAATGATATATATGGCTGATTTTCTGCTAAAAGCAATTATTTTAGGTACATATATCTTCATCTTTCTAAAAATTCTTTTAAAGGAGAATAATAAATGCGCTACTTAACTGCTGGAGAGTCTCATGGAAAGCAACTTACGACAATCATTGAGGGGATTCCGGCTCAATTACCAATTTTAAAAGAAGACATAAATCAATCTTTGTTACGTAGACAAGGAGGACACGGTCGTGGAAAGCGTCAGCAAATCGAAAAAGACCTCGTCGAAGTGACAAGTGGTATAAGGCACGGTTATACATTAGGTTCTCCGATTTCACTTGTTATTAGTAATGATGATTTCAAACATTGGACAGACATAATGGGAGAAGATCCTCTCGAAGAAGATGCTAAAATCCGACGAATTGTCTCAAATCCAAGGCCAGGACATGCGGATTTGAATGGAGCATTAAAATATGGACATCGCGACATGCGAAATGTTCTAGAACGTTCATCTGCAAGAGAAACAGCCGCAAGAGTTGCAGCTGGAGCTGTTGCTAAAACATTATTGAAACAACTTGGTATCGAAGTCTGTGGATATGTGAAAGAAATTGGAGGAATTCGTGCGAAAGAAATTGAGGGGATCTCAATGGAAGAGCGTTTAAAAACTTCTGAGAAATCACCTGTAATGGTCCTTGATAAAGACGTGGAACAACCGATGATTGATGCAATTGATAAAGCGAAAGCTGAAGGAGATACTCTTGGAGGAGTCTGTGAAGTGTATGTTGAAGGAATGCCTGCTGGTGTTGGATCATACGTTCATTATGACCGTAAATTAGATGCAAGGATTGCAAGTTCAGTCGTGAGCATCAATGCGTTCAAAGGTGTTGAATTTGGTATCGGTTTTGAGGCTGCTCGAATAAACGGTAGCGAAGTTCATGATGAAATTTCTTGGAATGAGGAAAGAGGTTATTACCGTACATCGAATCGATTAGGTGGATTTGAAGGCGGTATGACAACTGGGATGCCTATTGTAGTGAAAGGAGTAATGAAACCAATTCCTACATTGATGAAAAAACCACTACAAAGTGTTGACATTGAAACGAAAGAGCCTTTTACAGCAACTGTCGAGCGTTCTGATCCATGTGCAGTACCAGCTGCTTCTGTAGTTATGGAACATGTTGTTGCATTTGAATTAGCAAAAGCTATAACAGAGCAATTTCCAAGCGATCAATTTCCGAAACTAAAACAAGCTATTGATGATTATCGTGAAGAAATTAGGTGGTTTTAGTGGAAGAAACGAAAGAAATGGTAATACATTCAAGTTCAAATTCGTATAAAATTATACTAGGAGAGCAAATTCGTTTTGCTCTTTCCGATTTTTTATCCAAGGATTATTCATCTGTTTTTGTTATCACAGATGAAAAAGTAGCAGCATTATACTTAGCTGATATAATAGGAAACTTTTCCAGTAAAAAGGTATATGAATCTATTATTCCCCATGGGGAACAATCAAAAAGTATCGAGTCTTTTTACAAATTGCAGACTGAAGCCATTACCAATGGATTGGATCGCAACTCACTTATTATTGCTCTCGGTGGTGGTGTTGTGGGTGATTTGGCTGGATTTATTGCAGCCACTTTTATGCGAGGGATTGATTACATCCAAATTCCAACAACCATTCTAGCGCATGACAGTAGTGTTGGTGGAAAAGTAGCGATTAACCATGAGCTTGGTAAAAATTTAATTGGGAGCTTCTATCCACCAGTTGCTGTAATCTATGACATTGATACATTAAAATCATTGGGTGAGCGGGAAGTTCGTTCAGGTTATGCAGAAATTGTCAAGGAGGCATTAATTGCCGACGAATCGATGTTTAATACGTTATTAATGACGAATATATGCTCCGTTTCTAATGAGCAACTACAGGAACATCTTGCATATGGAATAAACGTAAAGGCTAACATTGTTGAGGCGGATGAAAAGGAATCAGGTATCCGAAAATATTTAAATTTAGGACATACCCTAGCGCACGCGCTTGAATCAGAACTGGGCTATGGAGCTTTGACACATGGTGAAGCGGTAGCTATTGGCTTATTATTTTCCTTACACGTTAGTGAAGATGTGTTTCAACATCCACTTCCATTTCAAGAACTTTATACATGGCTATCGGATAATGGTTATCCTACATCACTACATGCATGGAATGTGGACTCTTTAATAAGCAAGATGAAATCTGATAAGAAAACAGTAAATAAGAAGATACAAATGGTTCTTCTAAAAGAAATTGGAAAACCAACCACAAAAGAAATTGATGATCTGTCAATGAAAGCATACTTAGTATCATTTATAAGGAAGTTGGTGAATCAATGACACGTGGCGTTAGAGGTGCAACTACAGCAATACATAATGAAGAAAAGGAAATTGTTGACCGTACGAGAATTTTAGTGGAAGAAATGATAGAAAAAAATAGCATTGATGCATCAGCTGTATCCCATGTATTCATTTCGGTTACTAGAGATTTAAATGCAACCTTCCCTGCTAAAGCTCTAAGGGAAATTTCCGGGTGGAAACATGTTCCTGTTATGTGTATGGCAGAAATTGATGTACCGAATGGGTTAGCAAAATGTATTCGCATTATGATGGTTACCAATACGGATGTAGCGCAGACGGAAATTGTTCATGTATTCCAAAATGAGGCAATTAAACTCAGGCCGGATTTAATAAAGGATGATACCGAGTGAAACGTACAATTTTAATTGCTGGTCTAGGCTTAATTGGTGGTTCAATTGCGAAAAGCCTGATGTTATCGCAGCAAAATTATGTGATCGGAGCCGATGTGAACCAAGAAACGCTTGAGTATGCACAGTCAAACAAAATTATTCATGAAGCTTGTACATTTGATGAAGCTGTGTTAATGGCTGATTACATTATATTAGCTGCTCCTATCTCTGAAACCATTCGATTATTAGCTAAACTTAACAACACTTCCCTTACAAAGGAAGTAATTGTTTCAGATGTATCCTCTGTAAAAGGTACAATTATGAAGGCTGCGGGAGAACTTACGAATGAACGAATAACTTTTATTGGTGGTCATCCGATGGCAGGGTCGCATAAAAAGGGGATTGAAGCAGCAAAATCCCATTTATTTGAGAATGCAATTTACGTGTTATCACCTTCCTACAGAAGTACACCTAAGAAAGTGGAAGCAATGCAAGAATTACTGATGAACACAAAAAGTAAATTTCTCATTTTACAACCTGAAGAGCATGACGAAATGACAGGAGTAGTTTCACATTTTCCGCATTTAATCGCTTCATCACTTGTACATCAAGCAAAAAAATGGCAAAATAAGCATCCCTTTTTGCCGAATCTTGCGGCTGGTGGGTTTCGGGATATTACAAGAATTGCGTCGAGTAACCCAGAATTATGGCAAGATATTTTCTATCATAATCGTACCAAGTTATCTAGGCTATTAGAGGAATGGATTACTGAAATGATCGATATAAAAGAACGGATAGACAACAACGAAAAAACTAAAATAATTGATTATTTACAGATGGCCAAGCAATATCGTGATGGTATACCGGAAAAAGAAAAAGGTGCCATTCCAGCTTTTTATGACTTATATGTAGATATTACCGATCAACCAGGTGCCTTAGCATCGGTTGTGCTATTATTAGCGAACAAAAATATAAGTATTAAAAATATCGAAATACTTGAAATTAGAGAAGGAATTACTGGTGTTTTGCGACTGAGCTTTTATACACAAAATACCCAAGAAAAAGGCTTAGAAGTATTGATAAATCATGGATATGATGCAATGATTCAAGACTAATTAGGAATAAGGGGTGTTAATAGTTGAGCCAAGTAACATTACAGCCATTTGATAAGGCCTTAACAGGAGAAATTGAAGTTCCAGGTGACAAATCCATCTCTCATCGTGCTGTTATTTTTGGTTCCATCGCTAATGGAACATCAAAGATAACAAACTTTTTAGATGGTGAGGACTGCATGCGTACCATTCACGCTTTTCGTTCAATGGGGGTGTCGATCGATAAAAAGGACTCAACACTCACGATACAGGGGAAGGGTGTAAAGGCGCTTATAGAACCAACAGAACCGTTGTTTTTCGGGAATTCTGGTACAACTACAAGATTAATGCTAGGATTATTAGCGGGATTTCCCTTTTTTACAAGTATATATGGTGACTCTTCCCTAACAAATAGGCCAATGGACCGTGTCGTAAACCCATTGAAAGAAATGGGAGCAAGTATTAATGGGAGGAAAGATGGAAACAATCTCCCTCTAGCTATTCGCGGTAAAAAGTTATCAGGTATCGAATATAGGTTGCCTATAAAGAGCGCCCAAGTGAAATCGGCAGTCATCTTAGCTGGTTTACTAGCTGAAGGGGAAACGAATGTAACGGAACAAACGCAAACGAGAGACCATACTGAAAATATGCTCGAAGCTTTTGGCGCAGATATTGTTAGAAATGGCCTAACAACAACGATTACGGGTAAGAAGGACTTAGTGGCAACGGACGTACATGTACCTGGAGACATTTCTTCTGCAGCTTTTTTTCTTGCTGCTGGTGCATTGGTGTCAGGGAGCGTACTTACATTAAAAAATACAGGGTTAAATCCAACAAGAACTGGTATAATCGACGTATTAAAAGCTATGAATGCTTCAATTAAAATTGAAAATGAACGTTTCATTAGTGGTGAATTGGTTGGTGATGTTGTTATTGCTTCATCAAACCTAAAGGGTCTCGTTATTGAAGGGGATATTATTCCTAGGTTAATTGATGAAATACCGATTATTGCATTACTTGCTACCCAAGCAGAAGGAAAAACAATAATAAGAGATGCAGCGGAACTTCGTGTGAAGGAAACGGACCGAATAAATGCTGTTGTCGCCGTTTTATCTACTTTAGGTGCAAATATTGAGGCTACAGAAGATGGAATGATTATTAAGGGTAAAACAGCATTAAAAGGTGGCGAGATATCCTCTTATAATGACCATCGAATTGCAATGATGGGAGTTATTGCATCACTCCTTGCAAGTGAGGAAGTTACGATTGACGATATTTCTTCCATTGCCGTATCCTATCCGAGCTTCTTTACCGATTTAAACAATGTGAAAGAACCTTCGTAATGTTGGTTCTTTCTTTTTTGTACAATGAGTGTCTATCAATGTTTCAATTACCAAACGTAATATTAGACTTCATGTACAACAAACTATAAAATTAATATATTAATACATTTTTTTTGAGAGGATGTTCGTAATGGACACCATTATGGAAGCATATCAATTAATTGAAAACCAACAAGCTGAAAAAGCGATAGCAATGTTAAAAGGGTATTTGAAACAAGCAAATGATGATGAAAAGTTCACGATTGCTCAGCTTTTTATACAACTAGGTTTCTTAGAAGAGGCTAGCACGATTCTAAATGAATTGTTATTAATATATCCAGAGGAAAGTGAGATAAAGATTACGTTAGCTGAGATTTATATTGAAGCTGAACAGGACGAACTAGCAATAAACTTACTCGCTGAAATTAAAGGTGAAGACCCATCTTATGTACAAGCCCTTATTCAGTTAGCTGATTTGTATCAAGCACAAGGGTTGTTTGAAGTGGCAGAACAAAAATTGTTAGAAGCAAAAAAAATAGAGCCGAATGAAGGAATTATTGATTTTGCATTAGGAGAATTATATTTTTCCATTGGTGAATATAAACATGCTATTCTTTATTATGGGAAAGTTATCATGCACTCGGACCATATTGCAAACATCTCCATTAATGAAAGACTAGGAGAAGCTTATGCTGCTTCTGGGGAGTATGAGAAGGCATTAACCTATTTTAAAGATAATGATAGTCGTGACCCTGATCTATTTTTCAGATATGGAATTACCGCTTTCCAAGCAGACCGAAATGATATTGCTATTAAAGCGTGGGAACATGTTATTGAGCTAGACCGAGACTATCATACGGTTTATTATCATTTAGCGCTAGCGTACGAGGATGACGGTCGAATAAATGATGCTTATCATATTGCTAAGGAAGGGCTACAACTTGATGAATTTAACAAGGAATTATATTTTTTAGCTGGCTCTCTCGCCCATCGAATTGGTGAAAATGAAAAAAGTATTGAATATGTTAAGCAAGCAGTTGTCCTAGACTCAGATTATAAAGAAGCAGTGTTATTCTTAGTGGAGTTATTTAAGTCGTATGATAACCATGAGGGAATTGTTGATTTATTGACGGAAATAAAAAGATTAGGTGCAGATGATTCCCTTTATGATTGGGAGCTTGCCAGGTCATATAATGAAATTGAATCGTATGATGATGCATTAAATCATTACATGGAAGCATATAATAGTTTAAATCAGGACAGTGACTTCGTGAAGGAATATGGGTATTTTCTAACGGAAGAGGGGAGGATCGCTCGCGCAATTAAGGTTTTTGAAGACTATTTAACACTGGAACCGTTAGACGGGGAAGTTGAAGAATTCCTAAATCGTTTAAAACTGTCGGGTAGTGATGCTTAGACTGTCCTATAATGATTAATTAAAGGAGGAAGATAAATGACCACTCCTGTCTCCGTGCAAGATAAAAAGAGTTTCATAAAATGGTTTTTGAAACATTTTCAATTAAAGAAAAGAGAGAGTGTCTGGATACTAAATTATATTTTAAATCATAATCAAGTGTTGGAAAATGTCCATTTTGTTCGAGACGTCAAATTCTGCCCTCGAGGAATTATTATTACAAGCCAATGTTCTAGTGAAGTACCATTCCGCTTTTATAAGAACCATCTCGTTACAACGGATGCGGAAAAGTCATTTCATGATGTAAGGTTAAATCAAGATGAACCTCTTTATATTCAACTTAATTTTAAAAAAGCACACCAAAATGCTATCTATGCATCTGTCATTGAAGAAAATCCTTTTATACCAGATGATTATTTTATAACCAGTAAGGATAGAGCACTAGCCAAAAAGATATTAGATAAAACGATTTTTGACTCAAAAAAGAAGAAACTTTTAAAAGAAATAGACCAGGCATTAGACGAATTAGATCAAGAAAAGTTTATGAAATTATCCATTGAATTAAATAACCTGGAAGAAAAATATGCTGATCAACCTAAATTGCAGAAGCAATAGGTTGATTTTTTTTGTAATTTTAGGAAGCTGGGACATAGAATGTTCGATTAAATCGAACTACCTACAAACTACTTGGGCGCAGTCTGTACGTCGTTAAACGGGCGCTTGCGCTTTTGATGCAATTCGTTTAATATTATTCATAGTGTCTAGTTATAATAGAGAGGAGGGGGAATATGAGATGGCAGAAATCCGATGTCGATAAATATGTCAGTGCCAAGGAATACATTGATACCCTTATTATTCCATTAATTGACTTTCAGATGGATCAGGACCTTGAAAATAATGCATTTCAAAATGAAGTATTAACGATTTTGTCTAATGAACTAGAAAAGGAACTAACAGGAAGAATAATGCTAGCTCCTAGCTACTATTACATAAAAACGTTCGACAAAGACCAGGAAATTGTACGATTAAATCATTGGGTTGAAAACGTAAAAAAACAACCTTTCAAGCATATTTTCCTACTATCATTCGATCCAGCATGGAAAAAAAGTGAACAAGCCTTAGATGCTTCCTTCGTTTGGATACCAAAGATTCAGTCTGGAGATATCGGGTCAAAAGAAATGCAGCATACCATCAGGGAGCAAGTGAAACAAATTGGGGAATTAATTCGATCTTATTGGTAGAATGACACATTTATTAAAGTTAATTTTTTACATAATTTCTAGGATTAACTAATGTTATTTATTGACCGAGCAAATAGATTGCGCTATCATTGTTATTGTCCTAGTAATATCATTAAAAAAAATGTATATGTCTGTGATTATACGAAAGAGGGGGGAAAATCATGAGTGACAAAAAGCAACAAGTATCCCGTAGACAGTTTCTGAATTACACGCTTACAGGTGTAGGAGGATTTATGGCGGCAGGTTTATTGGTTTCTCCATTACGTATGGCAATCGACCCTGTTCTTAAAGATTCGGCTTCTGGTGAATTAGTAAACGTAGGAATATCTGTAGATGATATAACTGACGTGCCAACGCGTATCGATTGGACAGTAGAACAAGTAGATGGATGGTATAAATCGGAACCAAGTCGCTCTGCTTGGGTATATAAAGATGGTAATGGCGACATTGTAGCCTTATCCCCAATATGTACACACCTTGGTTGTGTAGTATCTTGGGAAGGAAGCGATGCGCATCCAGATCATTTCTATTGTCCATGCCATGATGGGCTATATACTAAGGATGGTGTAAACGTTCCTGGTACACCACCATTAGCACCATTACCTACATTTGAACAAGAAATTCGTGATGGAATGTTGTTCTTAGGTAACACAATAGATAGAGAGGGGGCGTAATCGTTTATGCTACAGAAAATATATGATTGGATAGATGATCGTGTAGATATTACGCCTATTTGGCGAGATATAGCAGATCATGAAGTACCAGAACACGTTAATCCAGCACATCATTTTTCAGCTTTTGTCTATTGTTTTGGTGGATTGACATTTTTCGTAACAGTAATTCAAATTCTTTCTGGTATGTTCTTGACCATGTATTACGTACCAGATATCGAAAATGCATGGAAATCTGTTTATTACTTACAAACAGAAGTAGCCCATGCACAAATTGTGCGAGGCATGCACCACTGGGGTGCTAGTGTCGTTATTGTTATGTTATTATTACATACTTTACGCGTATTTTTCCAAGGTGCTTATAAGAAACCTCGTGAATTAAACTGGATGGTTGGGGTATTGATTTTCTTTGTAATGCTTGGCCTAGGATTTACAGGTTACCTATTGCCTTGGGATAACAAAGCTTACTTTGCAACGCAGGTAGGTCTTGAAATGGCACAGCAGGTACCATTTATAGGAGAACAACTTAAGATTTTACTCGCTGGTGACGCAAGTATTGTTGGTGCACAAACGTTAACAAGGTTCTTTGCAATTCACGTATTCTTCTTACCAGCAGCATTATTCGGACTGTTAGCAGCCCACTTTATTTTAATACGTAAACAAGGTATTTCAGGACCACTATAAAAAGGAGGGGAAAGCATGCATAGGGGTAAAGGTATGAAGTTTGTTGGAGATTCACGAATCTCTGCAACAAAAACGTCACAAATACCAAAAGATTATTCAGAATATCCTGGTAGAACAGAAGCTTTTTGGCCTAACTTTTTATTAAAAGAATGGTTGGCAGGTTCGGTATTCTTAGTTGGATTTCTTACTTTAACATTAGTTCATCCATCACCACTTGGAGGTATAGCTGATCCAACGAATGCTGCATTTATACCTCTACCAGACTGGTACTTCTTATTTTTATATGAACTTTTAAAATATGAATTCGCTAGTGGGGATTACATTCTATTAGGGATGCTAGGACTTCCTGGTCTAGCATTTGGTGCATTATTATTAGCCCCATTCTTAGATAATGGACCAGGACGTAGACCAGGTCAACGCCCTGTTGCTGTAGGAATGATGCTTCTAGCATTAGCATCTGTAGTTTGGTTAACATACACATCTGCATCTCATGTTGACTGGGAAGCTCGTGCTGAAATGGATAAACCTATCCCGGAATCCGAAGTAGCCATTGATACAGAACATGACGGATATGCTGCCTATGAGGCTAGCTGCATGTCTTGTCATGGTGGTAATCTAGAAGGTGGCCCAGCTGCTCCAACACTAGTTGGCATTGAATATACTGCTGAAGAAATTGCTGATATTGCAGTCAATGGAATCGGTGGAATGCCGGCAGGAATTTTTACAGGTTCTGATGAAGAGCTAGAACAACTATCAGACTTTATTATGTCAGTAAATGAATCTACAGAATAATTATATTAAAAAAACACCTTGCCACACTTTGTTGGTAGGTGTTTTTTTAAATAACGAAAGGAGCTATAGATGTATGTTTAAAAAGGAGGATAAAAAGGACCGAGAAGTTCGAGGCGGCGTAGCTTTGGCGGGCGGAACGTATGCTATTAATACGTGAGTAGCGGAAAAGCAAGCCAACGAAGAAATTCGATGTGTCATTTTTACCGGACTTTTTGAACTTCCTTTAAAATGATTAAATACATATTACTAGATAAAAAAATTCTAATTGCTCTATTTTTAATCAATCTATTTGGTACGATTTACGGGTATATATGGTATGAGAGCCAATTGTCTGTGACACCAGATATTTTTCTAATCTTCGTACCAGATAGCCCTACTGCTAGTCTGTTCTTTACAATATTTTTGTTGTTTTTTATCTTTAAAAAGAATGTCCCATATATTGAGGCTTTAGCCATAATCACATTATTTAAATATGGTATTTGGGCCGTTATCATGAATTTATTGACATTAATTGTTGATGGATACTTACATTGGACAGGGTATATGTTAATGGCATCCCATTTAGGAATGGCAATTCAAGGATTATTATATTCCCCATTCTATAAGATAAAATTACGTCATATCGTTGTTGCATCTGTTTGGACACTGCATAATGATGTAATTGATTATGTATTTGAAATGATGCCGACGTACGGTTCGCTATCAAGGTATATGAATGAAATTGGTTATTTTACATTTTGGTTAAGTATTTTATCGATTTTCATTGCATATATACTCACTGTCAAGAATCAATCTAATTTAAAGGGGTAAGTTATATATCACGATACTACATCATACATTAATAAATAAAAAATGTATGAGAGGTGTTGCTCTATGATAAAGAAGAAACTGCAGGAAACAATACTCATCATACTCATAGGGATAGTGATAACGCAATTAAACGTTAACGCAGTTGAAGCAAGTTCAAATCTTGTTATATTAACCAATGCTACTTTTAAATGGTCTGATTTTATTTGGCCAGTAGCTATTGTTGGAGGAAGTATTGTCCTTACATTATCCTATGTAAGTTGGAGAAAATATAAAGGAAACCAAAATCAAAGGAAAAATTCGGAGCGCCAAAATGATTGACTAGAATGACATATTTGACTAAAATTGACCTTAAGGTATATTTTCTAAAATTATGGAGGAATGCAAATGCTAGGATACTTAATTTATTTTGTCCTATTAATGATTATCCCACTTTGGGCACAGAGTAAGGTCAAGAGTACCTATAAGAAGTACTCAAAGAAACCAACGTCATCTTATATGTCTGGAGCAGAAGTTGCCAGGAAAATTCTAGATGATAACGGATTATACGATGTAAGTATAGAGGAAACCAAGGGAATGCTATCGGATCACTATGATCCACGAAAGAAAGTTGTTAGGCTCTCAACAGATAATTACCACGGTCGGTCAATGGCTGCTTCAGCAGTCTCTGCACACGAAGTAGGTCATGCAATTCAAGACCAGCAAGAATATGCTTTCTTAAAGTTCCGTAGTGCATTAGTTCCTGTAGCGAACTTAGGATCCAACGTTTCAATGATTCTAATTATCGCTGGTATTATATTTAGTGCAGCCGAATGGATTGGTCTTGGTATTATCTTTATGTCTGCAGCTGTATTATTCCAATTGGTTACTTTACCTGTTGAATTTGATGCCTCGAACAGGGCAATGGGACAACTCGTATCTTCTGGAATAATCCGAAACAATGAAGAACGAGAAACGAAAAAAGTATTAAACGCTGCTGCAATGACATATGTAGCTGCTGCACTTGTAGCACTTATGGAATTATTTAGGTTTGTGTTGATATTCTTATCAGCCAGAGATGAATAGTTATTAGAAAAAGGATGGCTCTCGTCATCCTTTTTCAATCTTCACGTAATGGTTTTTTATTTTCGTCTAATGTAAATCCTTCACCAAGTACATCATGTACAGTTGTAACAGCTACAAATGCATGAGGGTCTATTGAGTTAATGATTCCCTTTAGCCGTACAATTTCATTCCTAGCCACAATACAGTAAAGTACATCTCGTTTCGTGCCAGAATAGCTTCCACGGCCATTTAACACGGTAACACCGCGTTCCATCTTTTTCATAATCATCTCGGCTATTTCATCACTATGATTAGAAATGATCGTAGCTCCTTTTGCGGAATATGCTCCTTCTTGTAAGAAGTCAATAACCCTTGCACCTACATATACTGCAACAAGTGTATACATTCCTTCGTCTAATTCTAATATGATGAAGATTGATGTTGTAATCACGACTAAATCAAATAAAAACATCGTCCTTCCCATACTCCAACCTGCATACTTATTGACTAACCTTGCGATAATGTCCACTCCACCAGTCGTCCCACCGAATCTAAATATAATACCTAGACCAACTCCGATGAATACCCCAGCAAATAGAGCAACTAAAAACATATCATTTTGGAGATGTATTTCATATTGGTAGGTCTGAAATACACGTAAAAACAATGAAACTGCAAAAGTGCCAATAATCGTATAGTAAAACGTATTTCTCCCAAGAAATTTCCAACCGATAAAAAATACTGGAATATTTAATACAATATTTGAAATCGCAGGATCTATTTCCCATAAAAAGTATAACAATAAGGTGATTCCCGTAAATCCACCTTCACCCAAGTTATGTTGCATGTTAAAGTGGACAATTCCGAATGAAAAGATTGCTGACCCTAAAAGTATAAATAGGATATTTTTTAGTTTTAATCCAAATATCATTATATGCCTCCTACCATTACCATTTCCTTACAAACCACTCTTATTATAGACAATTTATTACATAAGAACAATGAATCATAGGTAAATGATTTGTCAAAATATAAACTATTCGCTAACATGAAGAAAGGACAATTGATAATAAAGGAGAAAATGAGTTTATATGCCAACATACAATACAAAAGAAATTCAAAAAAGGGTAGATGATTACATATCACAATATAAAGAAGGTTATTTCTCTCCTTTAAGTTTAATGGCAAGGTTAACAGAAGAAACGGGAGAGCTTGCTAGAGAGGTAAATCATTATTATGGTGAAAAACCAAAAAAATCAACGGAAGAAGAAAAAACGGTGGAAGAGGAACTAGGGGATATTATTTTTGTACTTACATGCTTCGCTAATTCCCTTGATATTGATTTATCAGAGGCTTTCGAACTTGCAATAACAAAGTTTGAAACACGCGACAAAGACCGATGGACAAGAAAAGATAAATAGTTTATGACTGTAATCAAAAAGTTTGATGTCTTTGTACGAGTACTGATACTTATCTAGCAGTTGATATAAACGGTGAAGTAATTAAATAGGGATTGTGCTAAACACTCCATACCGTTCCGGAAACACACTTCGCTTTCCGTGTCCTGCGGGGAAAGCACGTGTCTGAAGAACCGCAGTGAGCGGTTTTTGCTTGCGAGGAGGGCTTAGGCCGTGCCCTAAGGTGCGCATACTGACTGTAGTGGAATCGGGCGTGTACTTACTTCACATTTTACACCAATATCATAGTAATACGAATGAAAATAAGAATGATTGTTCAAGAGGGGGATGTTTAAATGATAAATATTATAATTGCTGGGCCTCGTGGTAGAATGGGAGCAGAAGCTGTTAACATGGTTTCAAATGAAGAGAATTTTCGACTAGTGGCATGTCTTGATCGGAAATTTAACGGAAAAACACTAAAGGATGTAGAAGGGTTACCTGATGTAAATGTACCTATTTTTGAAGATATAGAAGAATGCTTTCACGCCGTAGATGCTGATGTTATCGTTGATTTAACGATACCAGAAGTTGGATATTTACATACAAAAACCGCGATTGAACACCATATTCGGCCTGTCGTAGGAACAACTGGTTTTACAAGTGAGCAAATCACTGAATTAGAGTTATTAGCCAAAGAGAAGGGGATAGGAAGTATTATAGCCCCTAATTTTGCGGTTGGTGCGGTTTTAATGATGAAATTTTCACAAATGGCTGCGAAATACTTACCTGATGTTGAAATTATTGAGAAACATCATGATAATAAATTAGATGCACCATCTGGTACTGCTGTGAAAACAGCTGAATTAATAAGGGAGTCTCGCGATTATAAGAAACAAGGTCATCCAAATGAGAAGGAAACAATCAATGGTGCTCGTGGTGCAGAATTTGATGGCATGCGAATTCATAGTGTGCGCCTACCTGGATTAGTTGCCCATCAAGAGGTAATTTTTGGTGGAGCTGGTCAGATCTTATCTATCAAACATGACTCACTGGATCGAAGCTCGTTCATGGATGGCATTAAATTAGCTGTAGAAAAAGTAATGGGGTTAGACAAATTTGTTTATGGACTAGAAAATATACTTTAAGAGGAAGAGAAAATCATAATGAAAATAGGTATTACATGTTATCCAACGGTGGGTGGATCTGGTGTTATGGCAACCGAACTTGGAAAAATGCTAGCAGAAGAGGGACACGAAATCCACTTCATCACATCTGGAGTTCCATTTCGTCTAGATAAAATAGATCCAAAGATTTTTTACCACGAGGTTGAGTTGAATCATTATCCCGTATTTCAATATCCACCATATGATTTGGCTCTAGCGACGAAAATGGCTGAAGTGATTGACCAGGAAAAGTTAGATATCCTTCATGTTCACTATGCCATGCCACATGCAGTTTGTGCGATCTTAGCAAGAGATATTGCAAAGCACAAGGTTGGGATCGTTACGACCCTCCATGGAACGGATATAACTGTTTTAGGGATCGATAATACGTTCCAAAAAATGATTAAACATGGCATTGAGCAATCGGATGCGGTGACTGCTGTTTCAAAAAGCCTCGTTCGTCAAACACAAGAGATGCTCCATGTAAACAAAGAAATATCGGTCATTTATAATTTTGTTAATGAAAAAGAATATTATCCGAAAGAAGGAGCCTCACTAAAAAAACAATACGGAATAGCATCGGATGAAAAAGTATTGATTCATATCTCTAATTTTCGGAAAGTAAAAAGGGTACAAGACATTGTAAGAACATTCCAAAAAATCGGACAACAAATGAAATGTAAACTACTTTTAGTCGGAGATGGTCCAGAGTATTTCTCAACTGTACAACTGGTCCGTGAATTAGAGTTAGAGAATCATGTCCTATTTTTAGGGAAACAAAATAATATAAGTGATTTATTATCTATATCTGATTTAATGTTGTTACTTTCAGAGAAAGAAAGCTTTGGTTTGGTTTTATTAGAAGCGAACGTTTGTAAAGTTCCATGTATTGCAACAAATGTAGGCGGGATACCAGAAGTGATAGATCACGGGAAAACTGGTTACCTTGTTGATTTAGGAGACATTGAGAAAGCGAGTAGGTATGCGCTAGACTTGTTAACGAATGCCTCTAAATTAGAACAATTTTCGGAAAATGCCTACATGTACGCTAGACAACATTTTGCTTCACAAAAAATTGTAAAACAATATCTAAATGTATATGATCGTATACTAACAACGAATCAGTTGGAAAAAGGTGAATATGATGCTGATTGAACCATTTCTAAAGGCACTACCAATTTTAGAAACCATCGAAGAACATAATCATCAAGCCTTTTTTGTGGGTGGCTGTGTTCGAGACTTTTTGCTTGGGCGTACCATTGGAGATGTTGATATTACCACATCCGCACGACCAGAAATGATTCAGAAATACTTCCCCAAGGTAATACCAGTGGGGATTGAGCATGGCACGGTTATCGTTAGAAATGAAGACATATCTTATGAAGTTACTACTTTTCGAATAGATGGCGATTATTCGGACAAACGCCATCCGGATTCTGTGATGTTTATAGATAAGATAGATAAGGATCTAGAACGTCGTGACTTTACCATAAACGCTCTAGCAATGACGAAAGATGGAGAAATTATTGACCTTTTTGATGGACGTGGAGATTTAAATCAAAAGGTAATCCGTACGGTTGGCGATGGTTATGAACGTTTTAAAGAAGATTCATTGCGTATTATTCGAGCGCTTCGGTTTTCAAGTCAATTAGGTTTTATGATTCATGAAGACACATTAAAAGATATGAAGCTTGTAATGCAAGATATAGGGTCGCTTGCTGTTGAAAGAATTTCAAATGAGTTTGCAAAGTTATTTGCTGGTAAATATGTGGAAACTGGGATTTCATATTTACGAACTACTGGAATTTATAAGTATCTCCCAATATTTAGTGAGCATCCTGACATGATGAAGCATATTCCAAATAAAATAACTCCATTATTATCGTTTGGAGAAGTAATTGCGTTATTTCATCTACTAGAACCGAATATTTCAGTGAAAAATTGGGTCAAGGCATGGAAATGTTCGAATCAGATAAAAAAAGAAGCCGTAGCACTAATACAAGCATATGATTATTATGTAAACAACGGGATAAATAACTGGCTAGTATACTCTTTAGAGGAGAGTTATTATAATGGATTTGTACGGATTGTAAACGTATTACAAAACAAGATCGTCACTTATGATGATTTAATAAAAGTACGAAATAAACTACCAATCCAGTCAAGAAATGAATTGGATATTAACGGGAATGACTTAATTCACATGTTCCCAGATAATAGGAAAGGCCCGTGGCTACATAAAATGCTTTCTGCTATAGAAAAAGAAGTAGTTTTCGATGGTTTGAAAAACAAAAAAAGTGAGATAAAGGATTGGATAAAATGTCATCCACCCGAAACAAATTAATTGAGATTTTAGCTTTAAATAACGATGGTTACATATCTGGACAGGCTATTTCGGATAAACTCCAAATATCAAGAAGTGCTGTTTGGAAACATATGAAAGAGCTTGAAAAAGATGGATACAAAATTGAGGGAAAGTCAAATAAAGGCTATCGTATTATAGGTTTCCCCAATAAATTAAGTGAGAATACAATAACGTGGGGACTAGATTCAAAGTGGTTAGGCAAGAACATTATACATAAAGAATCCACTTCATCTACACAAACAATTGCGCATGAGCATGCACGTAATCAGGCACCGAATGGAACAGTGATTATCGCTGATGAACAAACAGATGGTAGAGGTAGAATCAATCGTAATTGGGATTCCACCAAGGAGAAGGGAATTTGGATGAGCATTATATTAAGACCTGAGATTCCAGCCCATCATGCCCCACAGTTAACCTTGCTCACAGCAACAGTTTTAGCTGACGTTCTGAGTTCATACCCTCTGCTTCAGCCACAAATTAAATGGCCTAATGACATTCTTTTAAATGGAAAGAAATGTGCAGGAATTTTAACGGAAATGCAGGCAGAGCAGGACCAAATTTGGTATGTTATTATTGGTATTGGCTTAAATGTAAAGCATACAAGGGAAGACCTTTCCGAAGAATTACGTCATAGAGCGACATCACTTGGAATGGAAACAGAAAAGGATTGGTCTATTCAAGAACTAATCCAAAAAATTCTGGCTACATTTGAGAAAACCTATGAACTTTATTTGGAGCGAGGCTTTGGGGAAATAAAAGAGAAATGGGAACACTATGGATTTAAAATTGGAAAAGAAGTTAACATTAAAACTATGAAGGAAGAGTGGAAGGCGCCATTCTTAGGAATAGCAGAAGATGGAGCGATGCTAACGATATCAAAGGATGGTCATAACCAGAGAATATATTCTGCAGAAATCTCTTGGTTTGATAATTAATGGATTGTTTCCTGACGAAGAAGTTGACGGGGAAGAATATCCTGTTATCATTGATTATTGAGTATAGAAAGCAAGGTGGATGTAAATGGAAAAATATGTTGTCATCGATTTAGAGACTACCGGTCATTCTCCCACCAAAGATGATAAAATAATAGAAGTTGGAATAGTCGTTATTGAAAACAACGAGATTACGGAGACAAAATCGACTTTTTTTAATCCTAAACAATCCATTCCGCCTTTTATTACTAAATTAACTGGTATCACAGATGAAGATGTCAAAGATGCACCCCTTTTTCATGAAGAAGCGGATAAGATAATTGAAATATTTAAAGATAGTTATTTAATTGCACATAATGTGCCTTTTGATTTAGGTTTCTTGAATTCGGAGTTAGAATTAAATGGGAAAGGAAAATTAACAAATCCGGTAATTGATACGGTTGAACTTTCCCGAATCCTTTATCCCAAAAGCACGAGTTATAAATTGAATCAGTTAGCTGAGTATCTTAATATACAGCATGACGTACCGCATCGCGCGCTATCGGATGCATATGTAACGGCTAAGCTATTTCTAAAGCTAAAAGAAAAACTAGATACACTACCATATGAAACCATTCATTCCTTACTGCAACTTTCAAGTATGTTCAAATCTGATTTATATGCTCTATTAAATGAAAGACAAGAGAAGTTAGCATTCTCGACAACAGATAGAGACGATATTGAAACGTTCCAGGGATTGGCATTTAAGCAATTGAAAGAAGAAGACAAATCAACTTCTGCGTTCACTACTTCATATGGAGACTTCCTAGATGATATCTATGAAGAAAACGGTAAGCTTTCAAAACGAATGAAAAGGTACGAAAAACGACAGGGTCAAAGAGATATGTCTGAAGTTATCTTTGATGCATTTCAAACGAAAAAACATGCAATAATTGAAGCGGAAACGGGTACTGGTAAATCGTTAGGTTACTTGATTCCAGCAATCTATGAATCAGTAAAAATGAAGCAAAGAATAGTTATTAGTACATATACAACACAGTTACAATCACAATTAATTGAACAAGAAATACCGCTTATAGAAGCACTTATTCCAAACACGTTCAAAGCTGCCCTCATAAAGGGAAAGCATCATTACATTAGTCTTGAAAAATTTGCACATGAAATGCATTCCAACGTAAATGATAATTATGATATTACCCTTACAAAGGCTATGATTCTTATTTGGTTAACAGAAACGGAAACTGGTGACATTGACGAGATTAATTTACCTTCAAGTGGGTATTTATTTTATAGAAAAATATCGACCGAAGCTGAAGGGGGACTTGATCCGTACTCACCTTGGTTTAATAAGTCGTATTATCAAAAGGCTAAAAAGAAAGCAATGCACGCTGACATTATCATTACTAATCATGCACTTTTAGCAATGGATATGTTTAATGACTATCAATTTCTGCCTACCTATAAAAAAGTAATTATTGATGAAGCGCATCATTTTGAAGATACCGCCGCACATCATTATGGACTCGATGTTGACTACGTTAATATGCAATATGTATTGAACCAAATAGGCCACTGGGAAGAAACAAAATCCTTAGGGAAATTATTGTCTCGTTACACTGATTATCAGGATGAACTGCCATTAAAGAAATGGGATGAAGTATTAGATCACACGAAGTATGAGATTGATGTTTTATTCGGAGCGATCTATCATTATGTACTAGACAGTTACAAGACGTCAATGGCGACTAGTGATGTTGGTAGAGTACAGTATCGTTTTGAGGAAGAAAAAGAAGATGAAAATAGATGGAATGCTATTAAAGAAATGGTTACAAGATTAACCTTTTATCTTAGGGATTTAATTCACATTCTCGCTGCAACGGAACAAACCCTTTATAAAAAAGATGCACTTGACAAATATGATAAAGATGATTTAAACGGAATGGTAGATGTGTTACAAGGTTTCATCGATCGATTTGAGCAGTTATTCTTATTAGAGTCTTCCGTTCCACAAGTACGCTGGGTTGAAATTGATACGAAAGGACCAAAGAATGCCGTTTTCCTTTACTGTGAACCAACGGATATATCTTCTTTGTTAATGAATGATTTCTTTGATAAAAAAGAAAGTGTAATTTTAACAAGTGCTACATTGACAATGAATGATTCCTTTTCCTATATAGAAGATAGGTTAGGATTGCCTTCAGATCGCCTAGAGACGGAAAGAATTGCATCTCCCTTCTCATACAAGGATCAAGTACAACTATTTATTCCTACCGATTTTCCAGACATAAAGTATGGTAAAATGGATGATTTTATTTATGCAACTTGTGAAGCTATCCTATCCTTAGCAGAAATAACCAATGGGCGAATGCTCGTATTATTTACGTCATATGATATGTTAAAAAAATCATATTTCCTACTAAAAGAAATGATGGATTTAGATAGTTACGTATTAATTGGACAAGGGATAACAAGCGGAAGTAGAACGAAACTGAAGAAAAACTTCCAAACATTTGATCAGGCAATTCTTCTGGGTACGAGTTCGTTCTGGGAGGGTGTAGATATACCAGGTGATGATTTGTCTTGCTTAATGATTGTAAGGCTTCCATTTCAGCCACCAAATCATCCTGTATATGAAGCAAAATCTAATCAATTAAAGGAAATTGGTAAAAATGCATTCATGGAATATGCATTACCAAATGCTGTTATTAAGTTTAAGCAGGGCTTTGGACGATTAATTCGTTCCACAAACGATAGAGGGATTGTATTTATATGTGATGCAAGGATAATGAAAGCACGGTACGGAAAGTATTTTATAAAATCAATACCAGAAGTACCAATCACCTACGACACAATAAGCAAACTAATGGAAAAAGCAGAAGAGTGGTTTTAAGACTTAGGGCCGTGGGCGTGAATAGTTCAAATAAAAAAATACTGATGCAAATAGACTGCATCAGTAGTATAGTAAAGAATGGTATGGGTTGTAATTTTTGTTGAGTTTATAAAAATGAGCAAAATATATAAATAGTTGTTTCTTACTTGAAGTGCTTCATCTTGATAATATCAACGTAATTCTATTATATGTAAGGCATTTAAATACTATAAGTAGAAAAAATTGATAAAAGAAGAAGCTTTTTGTTCGGAAGGGAAATGATGGATAAGCGTGTAACAACGTTGTCGATCACTCAATTCACGAATAATCTGGACCTGTATAAAATTGTTGATTTATTAAAAAGAAGCATAAAAGAGGATGATCTTATGTTTGGATTACCATTGGGTGAAGATAATGATGAAGCATTCATATTCACAATCTGTTGGAATTAGATGGCTACCGATTAGCATTTGGACTGTTATTATTATAATCGTATCTTGTTGTATTTTTGGTATATACTTGTATCAAGATATTTATGATAAAAAAACGATGGGTTTTGAAGAAACAGCCGACACGATTATCAATCAGACTGCTATTGTAGATATAGATAACATTGAATTATTTCATGGGGAAGACGCTTATCATATAGTATACGGCACAACGGCCGATGGAGAAGGCCGTATCATTTTTTATCCGTTAGAGGGTGCAGAAAAAGACATCCTATCCGTTTCCAATTCTGAAATTATTTCAAAGGATGAAATTTTACAGAATTGGAAGAGTGAATGTAGTAATTGTACATTTGTAAAAATTAGTCCAGCAGTTATTAAAGATAACATATATTGGGAAGTTACTTACCATGATAATAATGCCCGATATGTTATCGATTATATGTCTATATACGATGGTTCACTTGATGAACAGTACCGGTTTGAGAGAATGTTTAACTAGAGAGGAGAAAGGACTTGTGAATTTAGCAAAAAGAGTTGAAACATTAACACCATCTTCAACACTTGCAATAACTGCAAAAGCCAAAGAACTTAAAGAACAAGGGCATGATGTGATCGGCTTAGGAGCTGGTGAGCCTGATTTTAATACACCAGAATATATTCTTAAAGCTGCGACAGAAGCCATGCAAAACGGGATGACAAAGTATACACCATCAGGTGGGATTACGAATCTTAAGCGGGCTATTGCAAATAAATTGAAAAAAGATAATGATTTAGATTATAATCTGGAAGAGATTATCGTCACTACTGGTGCAAAACATGCCCTGTATACATTATTTCAAGTATTATTAAATGATGGTGATGAAGTAATTGTTCCGGCACCTTTCTGGGTTAGTTATCCAGAACAAATTAAACTTGCTGGTGGCGTTCCCGTTGTTGTTCAATCATCTGAAGAAAATGATTTTAAGCTTACTGCACAACAATTAGAAGAAGCAATTACAGAGAATACAAAAGCAATTATTATTAACTCGCCGAGTAATCCAACTGGAATGATGTACGCACAAGAAGAATTAGAAGAGTTGGGCCGAGTTTGCCTAAAGCATAATGTGTTAATCGTATCAGACGAAATTTATGAAAAACTAATTTATACTTCTGATAGACATATATCAATTGCTTCCATTTCAGATGAATTAAAGGAAGCTTCGATTGTAATTAACGGGGTTTCAAAATCTCATTCAATGACAGGGTGGAGAATTGGATATGCAGCAGGTCCAAAAGCGATTATTAAAGCAATGACAAACCTTGCTTCCCATTCCACGTCAAATCCAACGTCAATTGCACAATATGCAGCACTCGCAGCATACAATGCAAATGATGATGCAGTTAATGAAATGAAGAAAGCTTTCTCGGAAAGACTCGACACGATCTATACTTTAATGAATGAAATTCCAGGCATTGTTTGTAAAAAACCAAAAGGTGCCTTTTACATCTTTCCAAATGTGGCAGAAGCAGTTAAAATGAATGGATTTACAAATGTGGATGATTGGGTGAAAGTGATTCTTGAAGAAGAAAAAGTAGCGCTTGTCCCTGGTTCTGGCTTTGGTTTCCCAGACAATGTCAGGCTTTCCTACGCCCTTCAGCTTGATGACCTAAAAGAAGCAGCGAAGAGAATCAAACGATTTGTTATCAATCACCAATCTAAGTAGTACTAAAAGTATGTGAACCTTTAAAGGAGAATTACCAATGAAAACAACAATATCTCAAGTATCAAATTATGTAGAACAAACTGTAACAATCGGAGCATGGCTTACAAATAAACGCTCAAGTGGAAAAATTGCATTCCTACAATTACGTGATGGTACAGGATTTATGCAAGGTGTCGTAGTGAAAAGTGATGTATCGGAAGAAGTCTTCCAAACAGCAAAGAATATGACACAAGAGACATCCATGTACATAACAGGAAAAATTGTAGAGGACAAAAGATCTCCATTTGGCTATGAAATGCAAGTAAGTGATATAGAAGTTATTCACGTAGCGAATGATTACCCAATTACACCAAAGGAACATGGCACAGAATTCCTAATGGACCATCGTCATCTTTGGTTAAGATCAAAAAGACAGCATGCTGTAATGAAAATTCGTAATGAAATCATTCGAGCAACTTACCAATTTTTCAATGAAAATGAATATGTGAAAATCGATCCACCAATTCTAACAGGATCTTCTGCTGAAGGGACCACAGAATTATTCCATACAAAATACTTTGATGAAGAAGCATATTTATCACAAAGTGGTCAATTATACATGGAAGCTGCTGCAATGGCATTTGGAAAAGTATTTTCATTTGGACCAACATTCCGTGCAGAAAAATCAAAAACACGTAGACATTTAATTGAATTCTGGATGATTGAGCCAGAAATGGCATTTGTAGACCATGAAGAAAGCTTAGTAATTCAAGAAAATTATGTAAGTTATCTTGTACAATCTGTACTTGAAAATTGCAAATTAGAATTGGATATTTTAGAACGTGACATTTCAAAATTAGAACAAGTGAAAGCACCGTTTCCGAGAATATCTTATGATGATGCCATTACATTACTAAAAGAGAAAGGCTTTACGGATATTGAATGGGGAGAGGATTTCGGGGCACCTCATGAAACTGCAATTGCTGAGAGCTTTGACAAACCTGTGTTCATTACAAATTATCCTGCAGAAATTAAAGCCTTCTATATGAAACCAGATCCAAATAATCCAGATGTCGTACTTTGTGCAGATTTAATTGCACCGGAGGGATATGGAGAAATCATTGGTGGCTCACAACGTATTGATGACTTACAATTAATGGAAGAGCGTTATGATCAACATGGATTGAACGGTCCAGCTTACAAATGGTATTTAGAGCTAAGTAAATATGGTAGTGTACCACATTCAGGCTTCGGGTTAGGATTGGAACGTTCCGTTGCATGGATATCTGGTGTCGATCATGTAAGAGAGACGATTCCATTCCCAAGATTGTTAAATCGTTTATATCCATAAGCTTAAAGAATCCAAATAACTTTAAATCCCTTGCATCTATCCTGAGCAAGGGATTTTATGTCGAAATGGAACCTTTCGTGCTATACTAATTTAGAGGTGCAAAACATGACAAAATTTTCTTCATTTCAACAAATATTATTAAGCCAATTACCTATTCCAACTAAGTTACTAACAGACTATGTACGATTAGGTTTAAATGAAACAGAAGTACTAGTTGTTCTACAATTGTTACGCTTCTTCCAAGTAAATAAAGACTTTCCAACACCATTTGAACTTGCGCAATATATGACCATTGATGAAAAAGAATGTGCAAATATACTACGAAAATTAATCCAAAAAAATATCCTTACCATCAATCAGTCAGAAAATGAGCAGAACCAGTTAAGTGAATCATATTCATTAAATGCGTTATTGGAAAAGTTATATGAAAAGGAGCCAGAAGTAAAGCAATCAGAAACTGAACAAACAGACGGTCAAATTTTTCTTTTGTTTGAACAGGAATTTGCTAGACCGTTGTCACCATTTGAAATTGAAACCATTAATGCTTGGCTTGATGATGATAAAATAGCTCCATCTCTAATTAAGGCTGGACTGAGAGAATCTGTATTGATGGGGAAATTGAATTTTAAATATATTGATCGAATTCTTAGAGAGTGGAAGAAGAAAGGAATTCATTCTGTAGAGCAGGCAAGAGAGGCTAGTAAACAATTTCATAATAAATCACAGGCGAAAGTGTCCAACCAAGATTTTGCAAAAAAAAGAGATACTTCTTTTTATTACAACTGGCTAGAAGGGGAAGACTAATTCAATGTTGAACAAAACACAAATCAGGCATTGTTTAGATGTTATGCAAGAGATGTTTCCTGATGCAAAAGGTGAACTTAACCATTCCAATCCTTTTGAACTCGTGATAGCTGTTTTATTATCGGCACAATGTACCGATAAGTTAGTTAATAAAGTAACAGCTGATCTTTTCCAGAAATATAAAACTCCAGAAGATTATTTAGCTGTTTCCTTGGAAGAACTGGAGAAGGATATTAAATCGATAGGGCTTTACAGGACGAAGGCAAAGAATATTCAAAAACTCTGCTTGGCGTTAATTGATGAATTTAATGGCGAGGTGCCACGTACAAAAGAAGCATTAATGACACTAGCTGGTGTAGGTAGAAAAACAGCGAATGTCGTTGCTTCTATAGCATTTAATGAACCAGCCATCGCTGTAGATACACATGTAGAGCGTGTATCAAAGCGATTAGGAATTTGTAGATGGAAAGATTCCGTCATAGAAGTAGAAGAGACATTAATGCGTAAAGTACCTAAAGACGAATGGAGTGTTACGCACCATCGGCTAATATTCTTTGGTAGATACCATTGTAAGGCAAGGAATCCAAATTGTCCTGAATGCCCATTACTCGATTTGTGTAGGGAAGGACAAAAGCGGATGAAGAAAGCAGCAAAAGGATAAGACTCACCTGTAATAAATAAAAAAAAAACCGGTACATCACATTCCTAGAGATGTACCGGTTTTTTTTATTCTTCTACTTCATTTTCCTCTACGTTTTCATCAGGTACTTCTTCTTCCTCTTCTGTGTCTTCTGATACTGGTTGTTCTTCCTCAGCTGGGATTTCCACTTCAACATTCATGGATTCCCCTCGTACACCACTGTTTGCACCATTTTGCCCAACAGGGGTGACGATAATCGAATACACTTGTCCAGGACTTGCACCACTTATTTCAATTCCTAGCGACTGAACGGTCTGACTTTGTCCGTTTACCGTCACTTCATAGGATGCGGGTGGACCATTATAGTTCCAGGTTACATCAATAATGGAGGTTTCTTCAATGAAGTTCGCGGTTAATCCTTCGACAGGTGGAATATTTCCGCCTTCCTCTTCATTTTCATCTTCCTCTTCTTCCGTTTCTGCGACAGTCGCGTTAGTTGTAGCAGGCTCACTTCTATTTTCATTGTCTTCATTGCTTACGACAATTACTTGGAATTGGTATTCACCTGGCTCAACTTCACTTACATCTAATGATAATTCATCTGTAGTTGATAATAGATGCATCTCACCATCATTTAATTGACTACTTACTTCGAAGGATACATCTTCATCTGTATTGTATTCCCATGATAACTGAATTGAATTTTCCTCTTCGTTATAATTGGCTTGTAAGCTGCTTACAGGGTCAAGCTCATCAAATTTCTCTGAAACACTTGTTGGTTCAGTACCTTTTACAAATAGCTCTGTAACAATTTGCGAACTTGGTGTGTGATTACTAGGTAAAGAAGGTGGATTTGATCCCTTTTCAACCTGAACTTCAACTACTGAGCTTGGCTTGGTAAAGTCTTGTGTTTCAATTCCTTCAGAAATATTTGTCATTGTATACCTGAACAGGTCTTTGGAAATATTCGTATCAGAAATTGGTAGACGTGTATTATCTTCTAATTCACCAGTCCAGACCGCGATCGTGTAATTGGTTGAATACCCAGCAAACCATGAATCTGCAGCTTCTCCACTATCTAATGTACTTGTCCCTGTTTTACCAGCCATCGGCAATCCTGAGACATTTGCTCTTGTTCCTGATCCTTGTGTTACAGCAGATTTGAGCATATCGGTAACCATATAAGCCGTGTAATCAGACATAACCACTTCTGGTTCAGGTGTTAGGTCAACCTCTCTACCATCAGGGAATACCACTTTTGTAACGGTATAAGGTTCAATATATACCCCTTCGTTACCAAATGCTTGATATGCTCCAGCCATTTGAAGTGGATTCACATTTAATGTTGATCCACCAATTGCGTCGGTTAAGTTTATTTTATCATCAGGAAATTCCATTCCTAAATTCTTAGCAAATTCTTTGGCATTTTCTCGTCCAACATCCTCAAAGACTTTAATTGCTGCTACGTTTATGGATTGAGCAAGTGCATGTCTTGCAGTTACCCAACCAGCATACGTTCTTGTTACATTTCGAATAGGGGTCTCTAATCCTGGTGCCTCATATGGTTTATCATCATTTATTTGATGGTATGTCGACATTTTATTGTATTCGATTGCTGGTCCAAAAGCTAAAATCGGTTTCGCAGCCGAACCTGGCTGATTCCCACCTCGTATAGCATAATTATATTCACCTGCTGCTTGGTTTCTACGGCCACCAATTGCCTGAACTGCACCAGTTTTCGTATCGGATACAACCATTGCAGCTTGAAACTGGTCATTCGGATAGTTAATTGGATTTTCTTCACTATCATTTAACAAAGATTCTACATATTCCTGTGCATTTGTATCCAATGTTGTATAAATGGTTAAGCCGTCAGTGTTAATATCTGCTCCATCAAGTTTTTCTGTGACTTCTTTTTCTACTTGTTGGATAAATGCATCATATGGTCTTGACTTAGGTGGGCTTTCTCGAAGAAGGGAAGTAATATCTACTTCTCTAGCTTCATTTGCTTCTTCTTCCGTTATTTTTTCATGACGGACCATTAACGTAAGGACCGTATCCATTCTATCCTTAGTCAATTCTGGATTTTCAAATGGATTATATGCTGTTGGGCGCTGTGGTAAGCCAGCTAATATAGCCGCTTCAGGTAAGGTTAAATCCTGTAAGTCTGATTTACCAAAGAATGTACTTGCTGCCTGTTTAACGCCGTATGCATTGGCACCATAGAATATTTTGTTTAAATAAATTTCTAATATTTCCTCTTTTGAATATTGTCGTTCTAATTGTAGTGCAAGCCACGCTTCTTGAACCTTTAATTTTATTTTCTTCTCTGGTGATAAGAAAGACTTTTCAACGACTTGTTGAGTGATTGTACTTGCCCCTTGGGAACCAAAGCCGTTCGTTATATTCGCAATAACGGCACCTCCGATTCGACGTAGGTCGATTCCAGCATGGTCAAAGAATCTGGCATCCTCTGTTGCTGTAACAGCATCAATCAACACATCTGGTAACTCTTCGAAAGTAACCCTTTCCCGATTACTTTCCGCTGAACCAAGTTTTGCAAATTCTTGTGCATCTTTATCTAGCAAAACGGATGCGAATGGATCGGTTAACTTCGATGAGTCTATTTCAGGCGCAGTTGCAATCCAATATGTCAAGAGTATACCAACACCAATTCCCACTGCAATAATAGCTATACATATGGTGAGTAGTATTTTTTTTGCAACTGGTTTTTTCTTTGCTTTCTTTTGTTTTCGTCTTGCAGAACGAGTTTGGCCATTATCTGCCATGGCTAATCCCTCCATCTCTAAAAATACGTGTTCAAAAGGAGGATAAAAAGGACCGAGAAGTTCGAGGCGGCCTAGCTCCCCGTAGCGAAACGTATGCTTTTGATACGTGAGCAGACGCTTTTGCACGCAGGAAAAGTGTTTTTCTTTTCCAAGGAACGGAAAAGCAAGCCAACGAGCTTCCACAGGATGTAGTAACTTCGACGTTCGACACGTCGAAGTTCCATTATCTAAATGTGTCATTTTTACCGGACTTTTTGAACATCCTCTAAAAATAAAGCTTGTCAATGATTGCTAGATAATCGACTCTAGCTTGATAGCTAAATGGTATTAAGTAGCTATTTTCTTTTACCACTTGATATGAAATTGATTTTTTTCCATTTTTTAATTTGTCGTACCAATGCTTAAATAATTGCTCGGCTTTCATATAATAAGTTTCATCATGTAATGTAAATCTTATAACAATAAAACATATTCCTCCATGTCTAACCACATTTTCCATATGACTAATCTGGTGATCATGAATATTAGCTAATGGAAAGAGTGTTTTGTTTTTCGTTTCTTTTGCTTCAAAATCCACATATTTTCCGCGATATAAACCATTATAATCAGTAGTAGATGCTTGTTTAAAATAGGCTTCAGTTATAACTGCTGCACTACGTCTTGGATAATTCACTTTTACTATTTGTACTGGTGTAGGTTTTTTGTGAATAACAGCTTTGTCTAAATCTAAATAATATTGATTGGTGACGTTAATATCTTCTTCTAATGACATTCCGCGATTACTAAAAGATTGATTTGTTGGATTTGATGATTGATTTAATTGAGTTGGTTTCTTCATTCCATTTGGGTAATTCATCAAATACCTCCTATCTAATCATTACAGTATCATATCAGAAAAACAAATATTTTGGTATTTTTAAGTGCGAAAGTGGGTTCTATGTAAAGTGAGTAGAGAAATAGACTATCTTCATTATATAATAAAGTTAACAAATGCACAGAATAAGGATAATATATCACGTACGAAAGCCTATCAAAAATACTATTTCAAAAATCCTGAAATTAGATGGGCATTACTTGCTTCCGTTGTTTCTAGAAACGCTGGATGGAACATGACTGATCTAGCTACACCGTCGTTTAAAACAATCCTTGGTGATGCAGAAAGAGAACACTTATTTATGACGTATGAAAGAGCGAATTGGCTCATTTTTTCAGATGCTTATCCTCAATTACTGATTTATTCCCTATCTAAAAGAAATCAAGAAGCCCAGTTTCATTTACTAAAACACTTTCATGTTTCTACGTTTATGATGCAAGAATGGTATCAATTCTGGAAAACACAGGATAAAAATAGATTAATGAATGCATTAATTATAAATGAGCAAAACGTAATTGAAAAACCTGTTATCCAGCAACCATTCTTTAAAAGGGAGGTATTCCATCATGCCCCCTATCTGATGCAGAATATATTTCATATGAGTGCAGTTCTCATGCCTACGAAAACGAATGGATTACATGGACTATTTGTAAAAGGGTTCACAAATGTGTCAAAACGTATTATGTTCGGTAAAAATATTGCATCTATCCTCTTTTCTACACGGGTTTATCCTGCATTGCTTGATTTTATTACAAAGGTCGAACATACTGGTTCGAGATGTGACTATGAGCGGTATATGTATTTTCCTACTTCCAACAGTCCAATGTTACGACGAATCTACCCCATCATTACCCATCAAGATAAAGTGCGCAAAGAATGGTATAGAAGAGGGAGGATGAAATCAAATTGGATATATCATGTGCCTGAGATAAAGGATAGCGAAATAACGAATGCTTTCCGTATCAAAAGAGTGTTGCTAGACAAGTATGCAAACATAAAAAATATGCGATACAAAAAGGATTTGTTTTAAGAAACAAATCCTTTTTGTATGATTTTATTATGTTGATGGACGGTCAGGACCATTCAGTTTTTTATCACCTTTAATTGCTTGAGATTTTGTTTGACGCTGCTGGCGTTCTTTATTTAGTATTTCTTTGCTTTTATCCATGAAAAACCCTCCTTTACGTATAGTGTGTCTATTTTTACTGAAATGATTACTATTTTCATTTCTTTTGTGCTTTTTCTTCTAGTTTTGTCGAACGAGAAGGAGTTGGACTTGAACGTATTGAATAGGTCATATAACAAATTAAAATGAGGTGAGGGTATGTCAATTGCCATAAAAGAAGTGCAACATTTTCCTAATGGTATTAGTAAAAGTGAGTTTGAAGCATCCTTACAAAAGTTACAAGATCAAGTTCGTATCATTGATCAGAAATTAGTTACAAAAGTAGAAAGGGAAATAACCGTACAATATAAAAAACAGAAAAATGAATTGGCACTAATCCGTTCTTTTAGCTCCAGTAAGGCATAATACTTAAACAAATCGTACCTATTATGGTACAGTTATAGTAAAAGGCGGAAAAGGGATGGAACTAAAGGAACGTACGATATTATTAAATAATCATTTGCTTCGGTTAAAAGCATTGTATGAAAATAGTACACCACCAGAAAATAAGAAGGATCGGAAATTCTTTCTTCAAGTTAAAGAAGAGACTTCTCCTATTTATGAGATGGTGGAGAAGTGGGAAGAACAAGCTTTACAAGTAGTTAAGGCAAGAGAAGTAACCGTTCATCCCAATCAAGTTAATGCAACGAAGGAAAATATGGAATTACTATTAATGCATAGTTATTATCTAGATGTAAGAAGGAAAAGGTATATGGAATTATACCGTTCCATACGATATATATTCGATCAATTGGTAAATGAACTTCCGTAAGTATTCTTTACAATTATTTTAAAGTATCTTATAATTTTCTCACACAAACAATGGAGGGGTGAAGTAGTTGTCATCCAATAAATTAATTGAAGAAGCAATTAACGTCAGAAAAAATGCATATGTACCCTATTCTAAATTCCCAGTAGGAGCAGCACTATTAACGAAATCAGGTAAAGTATATACGGGATGTAACATTGAAAATGCCGCATATACGGTTGGATGTTGTGCAGAGAGGGTTACTATTTTTAAAGCAATATCTGATGGTGAAACAGCGTTTGTAGAAATGGCTGTAGCAGCAGACACAAAACGGCCAGTACCACCATGTGGTGCGTGTCGCCAAGTGATGAGCGAATTTTTTAGTAACGAAATACAAATTCATCTAACCAATCTAAGTAAAGAGACCAAAACATTTAGGATGGATGAATTATTACCTTTTTCATTTAATAACGATGATTTACTAAAAAATGAATAGTATTGTATGCAAATAAAAAGTAGGAGACTGATATTCAGTTTCCTTTTTTATGGTATAATACCTATAAGTGGAAAATCCAAGATATATTACGATGAAATATTTAATATTATGTCATTATTATTAGTTGAAAAAAATAGGATAGGATATGAAGAGGTGATCTAAAAAATGAGCGTAAATCGTGTTCGTTTAAATGGGAAGGAAATTCTTGAGAAAGAATTTAAAACAGCAATGCGTGGGTATAATCAAGAAGAGGTTGATGAATTCCTAGACATTGTTATTAAAGATTATGATATATTTCAAAAAGAAATTGTTCGTTTGCAACAAGAAGTAGAGAAACTAAAGAAAAGTACAACAGAGCAAACAAGAACGCGCGCACCAGGACAACATACACAAGTTAACTATGACATTCTAAAACGATTATCAAACCTTGAAAAGGCTGTGTTTGGCAAGAAATTTGCGGATTCAGAAGGTTAAGAGTAACAGTGCTCCATGCACGATACGTTAAATGTCCTAAATAATTCCATTGAATCGATGGTTGAAATGTGCTAGAATAAATAAAGTTAAATACTCATGTAATCGCTGCATGATTTTATTATGCAGAGGAAAGTCCATGCTCACACAAACTGCGATGTTTGTAGTGTTCGTGCTTGATGAAACCATAAGTCAAGGTAGCTTTTAGGAGCTAACGGCAGGATGTATTCCTAAGTCAATCTAGATATGGAATCAGATCCTTGAAAGTGCCACAGTGACGTAGCTAGCGTGGAAACATGTTAGGTGGAACGAGGTAAACCCCGCGAGTGAGCAACCCAAATAATGGTAGGGGCATCCTTTAGTAGGGAAATGAACCGAATAAGGGACAGGTCATATGACCTTGTAGATAGATGATTACAGCCGGCGTACGAGGACCGACCACCGCTTGTAGTACAATGGCACAGAACATGGCTTATCGAGTATTTACTTGGTCATTACCATCAAAATATTACTACAATAAACCTTTTTGTAGCACTCGCTATATGAAAGGTTTTTTATTTTGTTTTTATCGATATTTCATGAATATCATGGTAATACTACATTCAGTAACATGCACAAAATGTTTTATGGTAAACTATAGAAAATCTACTAACATTAATAAAGGGGTTACCTATATGAGAAAAGTAACGTTAATTGCTACTGCAGCAATGGGATTGGAATCAATTGTTGCAGAGGAGGTAAGACAACTTGGATATGAAGCTCGGGTTGAAAATTCGCGGGTTATTTTTGAGGCGCCAATTTCTGCTATTCCCCGTTGTAATTTATGGCTTCGTACAGCTGACCGGGTAAAGATTCTCGTGAATCAATTTACAGCAACAACCTTTGACGAATTATTTGAAGGGACCAAAGCACTTCCATGGGAAGACTTTATTGCTGAAGATGGTCAATTTCCTGTCTCAGGAAAATCTATAAAATCAACGTTATATAGTGTACCAGATTGTCAAAAAATCGTTAAGAAGGCAATTGCTGAGAGACTAAAGCGTAAATATGGTGTTGCTTTTAAAATGCCAGAAACGGGTGCTTTATACAAAGTAGAAGTCGCATTACTTAAAGATGTTGTGACTTTAACGATTGATACATCTGGAGAAGGATTACATAAAAGAGGGTACCGTATCGGTCAAGGAGAAGCGCCAATCAAGGAAACAATGGCAGCAGCATTGGTACTATTAACAAATTGGAAGCCAGAATATCCATTTATCGACCCTTTCTGTGGATCGGGAACAATTCCGATAGAAGCAGCACTCATCGGTCAAAACATTGCACCTGGATTTAATCGGAATTTCGCCTCCGAGGATTGGAATTGGATTCGCAACAAACATTGGGATGAGGCCTTCACGGAAGTGGAAGATAAAGCAAACTATGATCAAAAATTATCCATTATTGGTTCTGACATTGACCATAAGTTAGTTAATATTGCGAGTGAAAATGCGATTGAAGCTGGTTTAGGTGATTTAATTACATGGAAGCAAATGCAAGTGAAGGATTTAACACTACGAGAAGATAATGGTTATTTAGTTGGTAATCCCCCGTATGGAGAGCGTATGAGTGATCAAGAAGGTGTTGCGAAAATGTACCGTGATTTAGGTGGAATCATGAAGGAACACCCATCCTGGAGCGTGTATATTATTACAGCTTACGAGGCTTTTGAAAAAGAATACGGGCAAGTCGCAACGAAGAAGAGAAAATTATTTAATGGATTTATTCAAACAAATTATTATCAATTTTTTGGAAAAAAAGGAATTGGGGAGTAACCAATGGAAAATATTAAATCAATAGAGAAAGAATTTATCGATTTATTACACGAAATTGATGCATACCGAGAAGTAATCACATTAACGCAGTGGGACCTACGTACAAAAATACCACCAAAAGGGGTAGAACAGCGATCAGAAGTTGTTGGGGTTTTATCTGAAAAAGTTCATCAGTTAGAGACTTCAGAGAAGATGAAGCAGTACATTGATGCATTAAAAAATAAAACAGAAGATAAAATAATACAAAAAGCAGTAGAAACATGTGAAGAGACCTATAATAGGAGCAGTAAAATTCCAATTGCGGAATTTAAGGAATATGTGATGGTGCAATCGAAATCAGAGGCAATATGGCAGGAAGCTCGTGAGAAAGCGGATTTCTCCCTATTTCAACCCTATTTAGAAAAACTAGTAGATTTTAATAAAAAGTTTGCTAATTATTGGGGATATAAAGATAACATCTATGATGCCCTTTTACATAACTTTGAGCCAGGTATGACCACAAAGATATTAGATGAGGTTTTTTCTAAACTTCGTCAAGCATTAACAGGTTTACTTTCTAAAATAAACGCAAGCACTACAAAGCCAGATTCTTCCGTATTGATAGGGCATTTTCCAAAATCAAACCAAGAGGCATTTACTGTAGAGGTTTTAAAACAAATGGGTTATGATTTCGAGTCTGGGAGACTAGATGAAACCATTCATCCTTTTGAAATCACGCTTAACATGAACGATGTTCGAATTACAACAAGGTATGATGAAGAGGATTTTCGAATGGCAGTGTTTGGAACGATTCATGAAGGTGGACACGCATTATATGAACAGAATATAAGTCCAAAACTAGCTCGGACACCGCTTGCGACTGGAACTTCAATGGGAATACATGAATCACAATCCTTATTTTGGGAAAACTTTGTTAGTAGAAGCAAAGCCTTTTGGGGAAATAACTATGATTTATTGAAATCCTATGCACCTGATGCATTCGAACATGTAACACTAGAAGATTTTTACTGTGCAATTAATGAAGTGAAACCGTCATTTATTCGTATTGAAGCAGATGAACTAACATATGCTTTACATATTATGATTCGCTATGAGCTGGAAAAAGGGTTAATGAATGGTGAAATGGAGGTAAAAGATCTTCCACAGTTATGGAATGAAAAAATGGAAGATTATCTAGGAATTAAGCCACCAACAGATAAAGAAGGTGTCTTACAGGATATTCACTGGGCAGGAGGGGATTTTGGCTATTTCCCTTCATATGCATTAGGTTATATGTATGCTGCACAATTCCATCATACAATGAAAAAGGAATTAAATGTGGATCAATTGATTGCTTCAGGAGATTTAGCACCGATTAAAGAATGGTTAACGAAACATATTCATCAGTACGGGAAAATGAAAAAACCACTAGAGATCATTGAAGATGTAACGGAGGAGAAACTTAATTCCGATTATTTGGTTCAATATTTAACGGAAAAATATACAGATATATATGGTTTATAAGTAGGATCAGGGGAAAATAACTGTATAAAGGTGACAAACATGACGTACATCTGTTCAACAGGAGTTAGTATCCCAGAATATAACATGCAGCAAGAAGAAGTGAAACAGCTTGTAAAGAAGATCTTTGGATATACATCGAGACAAGTTGATCGTTTACTTCCAGTCTTTGATCATGCAGAAATAGATAATAGGCAGTTTGTAGTGGAGAAAGAATGGTTTGAACAAGACCATACATTTGAAGAAAAGAACAATCTCTATTTAGAACTAGCGAAAGCACATTCAGTAGAAGCGGTAGATAACTGTCTATCGAACGACATCTTTTTAAAAAAGGCGATTCCCTATGAAGCAGTTGATATGATTTTATTTGTAACCAGCTCAGGAATAGCAGCGCCAACGATGGATGTTCATATGATGAATGAACGCCCCTTTAGGCAAGATGTAGGTCGAATGCCATTGTGGGGGTTAGGATGTTGTGGTGGGGCAATCGGTTTGTCCCGTGCACATGATTGGATTACAGCATATCCTGATAAAACGGCTTTGCTTATTTGTTCGGAACTATGTAGTTTAACGTTTCAGAAAGGGGATGTAAAGAAGAGTAATATTGTAGGTACGGCTTTATTTGGAGACGGAATAAGTGCCACATTACTTGTTGGAGAAGAATCCCCATATTTAGATTATCGTAAATCTTCTATACCGAAAATAATAGCAACAGATACACGTACAAAACCTAATAGCGCTTCTGTTATGGGGTGGGACGTGACAAACAACGGATTAGAAGTAATCTTCTCAAAGAGCATCCCAGCACTCGTTCATTCCTTTTGGAAAGAGCATCTCGAATGGTTTTTACAAGAAAGAGGTCTTAATGAACTGGATTTCTCATCGTTTATCGCTCATCCTGGAGGTAAAAAAGTTTTACTTGCAATGGAAGAGGTCTTGCAATGTACAAAGAAAAAATTAAAGCATTCGTATCACGTACTTAGAAACCATGGAAACATGTCCTCTGCAACCGTTCTTTATGTTTTACGTGAATGGATGAAGGAAACAATGCATACAGGGGACAGGAGCATATTATCTGCATTAGGCCCTGGATTCACCTCAGAACTTCTATTATTGGAGTGGGTTGAATAATGCAACCGATAATGTGGATATTATTCATCTTTATTATCTGTCAACGTGTAATTGAGCTAAAGATTGCTAAGCGAAATGAACAATGGATGAAGGAAAAGGGAGGCATCGAAAAGGGACAAACACATTATAAATGGTTTATTGTCCTACATACAGCATTTTTCCTTTCCATCCTATTTGAAGTTATTGTGCGAGACCAAGTTAATATCGAATTCAACTCGTATTTGTTTGCACTCTTTATTTTAACCCAGTTAGCAAGGGTTTGGTGTATACAGACGTTGGGAAAGTTTTGGAACACGAAGATAATTATATTACCGAATTCTCCATTAGTAAGGAAAGGACCTTATAAATTTGTAAAGCATCCGAACTATATCATTGTAGGATTGGAACTTTTTATTATTCCATGGCTGTTTGGTGCCTACTACACAGCCATAATTTTTCCATTTTTACATGTTACTCTAATGGCTATACGAATACCGATGGAAAATAAGGCACTTGCTGAAATAAATATACAAGAATAGAAAAAGAGAACTGTCTAAATGAAAACCGCTTGATAAAAAATCAAGCGGTTTTCATTTATTCTTATTATGTTGTTCAATGAATGGGCAGTTAATGTTATAACCTGCTTATTTATTCTACCTCAAAAGTCAATCAAAATATACAGGTTCTTGTGGATTATGTAAATGTTTAAAAGCCAATTTAATTTGTGATTCCGTATTTCTAGGTATCGATAATGACGGGAGATTGTTTTCAGCAAAAAAATCAACTGCACACGTTTCTATTCCTTCTCTAGGTTGTCCACCTGTTATTTCACATTGGATAAATATTTTATAAACGTGATAGGGAGAGGGAGGATGCGGATGGCATTTCTTATCAAATACCCCGATCAATTTTATTGCTTCAACGTCAAATCCCGATTCTTCTTTTACTTCTTTCACCGCAACTTCGCTTGGAGTTAACCCAATATCACCCCAACCGCCTGGTAAAGACCAATTTCCATCTGTATTCTCTCTAACCATTAAAATTTTATTATCCTGAAAAACAACAGACCTAATATCTACCTTAGGAGTTGCATAACCAGTTTCATTGTCAAATAAATCTCTAATCACCGTCTTACTTACATCTGTATGTAAAGATAGCATTTCAATGCTAATATTTTTAATCAACTCAAATCTTTCCAAGTCATATACATCTTTCGAATAAGTTAATCCTGCCTGTGCAATGGATCTGAGTTGTTTCGCCCATTCAAGCCATTTCGGTTCCATTCAAAATCACCACCAATCGATTGTATTTAATATTTTCCTATTCCTTTTGAAAAATGATGCAGCCCCTTGTTCCGCGAAGTACAAGTTAAGTAGATTTCTTAACAAACTCTATATTTATAATAACATATTTATCATTAAATTCTAAATTTCACTATATTTAGAAAGCTATAACAAACCGTAAGTCTATAAGCAAGTGATTTTACTTATTGGATTTGTTTCGATTCACAAATTAACGTCGTTCTTAAAAAAAGTGCTAAATCATAAAGGATTTAGCACTTTTCTTATTATTTCTGATTTATTTAGTAAAAACCTAAATTACTCACAATAAGGAAAGGCCTCTCTAACTATTACCAATTGGCCAATCAAATGTTGGGGATCCTGGAGGTGCATTTTGAATAACATCAAAAATCGGTATTGTATATGCGAATAAGATTAACGCGATTGTTATTGCAATCCATAATTTCCAGTTCTCTAGCCACATAGGAGTTGGTTCTGCATTTTCCTCTTCTTCAGCAATTGGAAATTCTTCGTTTCCTTTTGGTGCAAAGAATGCTAGCTTAATGAAAATGTAAACCATTAAGATGATACCGATAAACAGGATGGTTCCTCCAACCGCCTGAGCCATTTGATATGCTCCCCATTCTGCTGCTTGTTCCGATCCACCATAGTCAGAGTAGGAGGATCGTCTCGGACCACCAAGTAACCCTTGAATATGCATGGCACCTGACATAATTGTCATACCAACTGTCCAGAAAATCGTTTGAATAATACCAAGTCGATTAATGGATTTCGTCAATGTTCTTCCAGTTAAATGTGGTATTAGCCAGTAAGAGATACCAAAGAAAGTTAGAACTACCGTTGTTGCTACCGTTAAATGAAAGTGTCCAGTAACCCAAATTGTATTATGGATAAGGGAATTCATTTGATATGATGCATTAATAAGACCACCAGCACCACCAGGAATAAACGCGAGCATTCCGATGAAAGGAGCCAAGAAACGAACATCTTTCCATGGTAAATGCTTCAACCAACCAAAGAGTCCACCAAAACCTTTTTTGCGTCCTGTAATTTCAAAGGTTGCAAACATGGAGAAGGCAGTCATTAAACTAGGAATAACAACCATAAATGTTAAAACAACTTGAATAAATTTCCATGTTGAATCAAGACCAGGTTCTGTTAACTGATGGTGAAGACCAACAGGGATAGAGAAGAATAAGAATAAAATAAATGATAGCCTTGCTAATGAATCACTAAACAATTTTCCACCGATAATTTTTGGTATAATTGCATACCATGCCATATATGCAGGTAATAACCAGAAATATACAAGTGGGTGACCGAAATACCAAAATAGTGTTCTACTTAGTAGTACATTAATCGTTGCTGTCCATCCTAATGACCATGGGATGAATTGCAATAGTACAGTGGCTGCTACGCCAAGTGTTGCAATAAACCACATTGCCATATTAATGCATACCATAAATGCTAGTAAAGGTGATTTTTCACCTGGATGTTTCTTTTTCCAAACAGCTAATTGATGCCAATTTACAAAACATGCAATCCAGCTACCAACAACAACTAAAGCTAAACCAATGTAAAATGCCGGATGTGCTTGTAGTGGAGCATAGAAAGTATAGAGAACTGCCGCTCTACCAGCTAGGATCGTAATAGCAGCCATAATCGTACCAATTGCCATAACCCAAAAACTTAACCAACCTAGTCTACGTTGTCTGTCAGATATTCCAACTGTTTTACCCATTAGAGCAAATTGGAAACCGATAATAAAGAATGTCGTTAATACAAGTCCTAAAACAACGCCATGAACGGTTAAAATAGAATAGTAATCAATCCAAGAAGGTAGTGTAAAATGACCTGAACGAACCAATACTTGAAGTAACCCCATTAATCCACCAATAAATAATGCTACAAATGCAAAAACGATAAAGGATAAGTAGAGTCTTGCTTCTTTTTTGGAAATCGTTAAAGGCAATCTATTATCTTGCTTATAGTTTACTAATTTTTCTACTGCCATTATTCTGTCACCTCCACAGTGGCGAACATCATGTGATGCCCAACACCACAATATTCATTACATAAAAGTGTGTATTCACCAGCTTTATTAAATTCTACTTCCATGCTACTTATAAACCCTGGTTCTACCATCATATTTGCATTTGTTCCTGCAATATTAAATCCGTGTACAACATCAGGTGTTACTGCTTGAAGAAGGATGGTTGACCCTTTTGGAATTTGGATATGTTTCACGGGTTTCCCTTCTTCATCTGTACCTAGGTCGTAATTAAATGCAGATGCAACAACATTTAGTACATACTTTCCTTCATCCACTTTTGTTAGACCTAAGTTTTCTTTTTTAAATGATTCTTCTGCTTCAATGTTTTCGGGATCAATAGTGATGCCGTGACTTTGTGGGTGTGTACCTAGATAAAATGCCCCAAATGCTAGGACAACTAAGAACACGATTAATGCCCCAATACCAAATGTAAGCCAGATTTTTTCATACTTGTGTAAATGCATTTGTTACCCCTCCAATCATGTTATATGCCTCTTGAAATAAAGAGCAGGAATGCTCCAATCCAACTAACAACCAAAAATCCACCTAATAGCATTACTGAAATAAAAGTTCCTTTCAACTTTGGTTCATTCTCGTTGATATGCTTTTTATTTTTTGGCACGCTCATTCCATTCACCCCTTCTGAAAAAAGAATTTCTTTCCTTGTTTTCATCATACACAATATAAAAATAGAAATAAGTGGGTTTGTTAACGTTTCACATTTTGTTCAATAAGCCTTAATCAACTTAAAAACTCAATTTTACTAATAAAATGGTTAATAAAACATGTGAACATTTTGTGAAAAAATAAGTATTTCATCTTAAGATTTTAGAATATATGTTCTTGTTTATGCACTAAAAAACAGGAATCATTGCGATTCCTGTTTCTGTATAAAATGTATATTACTTATTTTTTTCAACGTTTGCAGCTTGGGGGCCACGTTCACCTTCTATAATTTCAAAAGAAACTTCTTGTCCTTCTTCTAAAGACTTAAATCCCTCTTCTTGGATTGCAGAATAATGTACAAATACATCATTTCCATCTTCTAGTTGGATGAATCCATAACCTTTTTCAGCATTAAACCATTTTACTACACCGTTTTGCATTCTAATTCCTCCTAAAAACTTTCACGTTACACTACGTGGTAATACAAAGCAGAAAACAAATTACATTAAAAAAAGGCAACGTTCTATTCGAAGTGTAGGATCACAATTACATCCGCTCCCGAGTAGAAGTTTGCCTGCTAATAATGAATCCGCACATCTTCTTTGCTTGTTCATAATGATAGCTTATTTAGGAGGTACAGTCAAGAAATATAGTCGATGTATTCGAAATAGTATCTTAGATTTGAAATGTTCCTTTCTCTAGTTGCAAATGAGGAGAGGATGGATAACAATATAAGTAACCTTTTACAGGTAGAATGGGAGATGTTTACAATAACGGAAAACAATCAATTAACTCGTATTAAGTTGTATATAGAAGAATTATTTCGTAAAGATGCTAGTGGTCATGACTTTGAACATATGAAACGAGTTGCTAAGCTAGCAAAAGAGATTGCCATAGATGAAGGGGCAGATGTATTTATTACGGAAGCGGCAGCTTGGTTGCATGATGTTGGGGATTATAAGCTATTCGATGATCCAGATAGAGCTCTACAAGAACTCTCATCTTTTTTACAATCACTTTCATTAACAGATAGAGAAATCAATGACATAGAGAATATCATTACGAAAATTTCCTTTAGCAAAGGGAACATACCAGAGACACTCGAAGGAAAGATTGTGCAGGATGCCGATCGAATTGATGCAATTGGAGCAATTGGAATAGCAAGGACCTTTGCATTCGGCGGTGCTGCTGGTCAATTAATTTATCATGAAAAAAATAAGAATACATCCATTCAACATTTTTATGATAAATTGCTTACATTAGCTGAATTAATGCATACAGAGAAAGGGAGAGAAATTGCTAAGGAGAGACATCATTTTATGGAGGAGTTTTTAGAACAATTTTTTACAGAATGGGACGTATAAATATGATACAATATATATAATTTGCATGAATTAGTGGAAGGAGAAACAGATATGACAGGGGAAAAAGCTTATTTAGATTTGTGTAAACATATTCTTAATACTGGATTTAATAGAGATGATCGTACAAACACAGGAACTTGTTCCATATTTGGGTATCAAATGCGTTTTAATTTAAACGAAGGTTTTCCTTTGCTTACGACTAAGAGGGTACCGTTTAAGTTAATCGCATCTGAACTTCTTTGGTTTATTAAAGGGGATACCAATATACGTTACTTATTAGAAAATAATAACAATATATGGAATGAGTGGGCTTTTGAGAAATGGATCAAGAGTGATGAATACCAGGGACCTGATATGACTAATTTTGGTAAAAGAAGCCAAGAAGATGATGATTTTAACGAAGCTTATCAAGAACAGATGAAATATTTTAAAGAGAAAATACTACGTGATGATGATTTTTCAAAAAAATACGGGGACCTTGGTTCTGTATATGGAAAGCAATGGAGACATTGGAGAACAACACAAAATGACACGATTGATCAATTAAAGGATGTTATTGCTTCAATCAAGCAGAATCCACATTCTAGAAGGCATATTATCTCTGCATGGAACCCGGAAGACATTCCAAATATGGCGCTTCCACCATGTCATACGCTCTTTCAGTTTTATGTAGCGGACGGGAAACTGTCGTGTCAACTGTACCAAAGAAGCGGTGATGTATTTTTAGGTGTACCATTTAATATTGCGAGCTACGCGTTACTTACACATCTTATTGCACACGAATGTCAGTTAGAAGTTGGAGAATTCATTCATACATTAGGTGATGCTCATATTTATTCCAATCATTTCGAACAAGTGAATATGCAATTACAACGGGAAATGAGACCTTTACCAACGATCAAGCTGAACAAAGAAAAAGCATCTATCTTTGATTTTGAGCTTACGGATTTCGAATTAATCAATTATAATCCACATCCATCAATTAAAGCACCAATTGCAGTGTAGAATAAGGGAGGCGGTCATTTGATTTCTTTACTAGTTGCAATGGATAGAAATCGTGTGATTGGGTTAAAGAACGACTTACCGTGGTACTTACCAAGGGATCTTAAGTTCTTTAAGGAAAAGACAACGGGTCATACGATTATTATGGGAAGAAAAACATTCGATTCGATTGGGAAGGCGTTACCGAATAGAAAAAATATTGTTATCACTAGAAATAAAAAGGACTTCCCTGATGGAGTGGAAGTGATAAACGATATAGAAGCGGTTATAGAGCGAAACAAAATGAATCCTGACGAGGAACTTTTTGTTATTGGTGGAGCAACAATTTTTGAACAGATAATTGACGTTTCAGATCGTATGTATATTACATGGATCGATGAAGAATTTGCTGGAGATACCTATTTTCCATCTTTTCGGGAAGAGGACTGGGTAGAAACTTCTTCAATTAAGGGAGAAAAGGATGAAAAGAATCCTTATGATTATTACTTTTTACAATTTGACCGAAAATAAGGACTATACTTGTTAAATAAAAGAGAAAAGTGTAATATGAAATTATATTTAAAGAAAGAATTTTATACATTTTATTTAAAAGAAGGTGTACATACATGGCAACGATCGGTATACCAGGATTAATTTTAATTTTAATTATCGCGCTGGTTATTTTTGGTCCGAAAAAACTTCCTGAAATCGGTAAGGCTGCTGGACAAACCTTAAGTGAATTCAAGAAGTCAACGAAAGATTTAACGAATGATGATGAAGATACGAAAGATAAAACAATGGTGGATAGTAAAGAAACGAAATAAGCTTTTGGAGTGATTATTATGGGTAGTATCGGTATACCTGGGCTAATTTTAATTCTAACTGTGGCATTAGTTATATTTGGCCCTTCAAAGTTACCAGAGATTGGAAAAGCTCTTGGAAACACGTTAAGAGAATTTAAAAAGGCTTCCCAAGGAATTGTAAATGATGACACGACAAAGGATCATAAAAAATAAGTAATCATGTTGGAGGTGTAGGGCATTTACCTTACATCTTCTTTTATGTCCATGTAAGGAGTGTTTAATATGGGAAAAAAACAAACAATAGAAACTGAAAAAGAGATGGATGTTGTTGGACATCTATCCGAACTAAGAAATCGACTCATTGTTACCTTAGTTTTATTTTTTATATTTTTTATCGTAGGGTTTATCTTTGTTGAAGACATATATTCTTTTTTTGCAAAGGATTTAGATTTTAAACTAACAGCTATAAGTCCAGGTGAGATTTTGTGGGTGTACTTCTCTATGGCTGGTTTGATTGCTATTACGGCAACGATACCAATATTAGCATTTCAAGTTTGGTCATTTGTAAAGCCAGCTTTGACACCAAAGGAAAGAAAAGTAACATTAGCATACATTCCTGCACTTTTTCTTTTATTTATTGCTGGTCTTGTATTTGGTTACTTTCTATTTACCCAATTCATTATTCCATTCTTACTTAATTTAAATAATGGAATGTTTGAGGTAATGTTTACGATTGATAAATATTTTAAATTTCTAATGCGGGTAACATTCCCTTTGGCAGTACTGTTTGAACTACCACTTATTATTATGTTCCTTACAACGCTTGGGATTGTTACACCAGAACTTTTATCGAAATCGAGGAGATATGCTTATCTCATTTTAATTATAATTAGCACACTAATAACACCACCAGATTTTATAACACCAATTCTTGTATCAATCCCATTGATTTTAATTTATGAAGTGAGTGTTATTTTATCCAAGCGGGTGTACCGTAAGAAACAGGTAAAGCATGAAGAGTTTATGAAAGAATCGCAAGTATAGTAAGGTGGGAAATTAATGCGTCCATTTTATCAATTCTTAATGACATACCGAGGAAAGAAAAAACCAGATGATGAAAGTCGCTTGGCTGATTGGGCTTTTCATGATCATAATTTCCCGAAACACACAATGGATTATGATGAGATAAGCAATTATTTGGAATGGAATAGCCCCTTTACAAACGCTCTGAATGTATTTGATGAATTGTGGAGTGTTTATATTTCGTAAAACAAGGTCTTGAATGGTTCAAGGCCTTTTTCTTATGCTTAGAACAAACTTCGCCATATTCGGCAAAATTAGCTTTCTTATCACGAATTTTGTTTTTTCTTGCGCTTCCCCAGGAAATACTTCAAAAGATACGAATATTTCTATCTGCCTACACAATTTCGTAATATTAGCGTACTATATTCTAGATGTTTTAAATGGGAAAGAGGGGATAGTGATGTTACTTCCACCACAACGTCCACAATATAGAAACCCGATGTCTATGAATCGCAATTATCCGAATCAGCGTGCAATGCCTTCAAAAAATGGACTTCAAAATAGAAATGCAAAACCAAATATGCTCAGTAAGGTACTAGGTTCAGAATCGCAAATTACCAATATAGCTGGCAAAGGAGTGGATGGGCTTTCAAAAACATTGTCAGGCGTTCAACAAGTTCTAAATGTCGTACAAACAGCAGCACCAATCGTGCAGGAATATGGTCCAATGGTAAAGAATCTTCCAGCAATGTATCGAATGATGAAAGCCTTTAAAGAAATCGACACTGAAAGTAATGAAACGGAAGCGAGTGTAAGCAATGAAAATGAGGTTAGTGAAAATGTGTCCATTGAAAAAACGAGTGTGCAGGTAGAACATGATGAGAAAAAAGTTGAACATACGAAGAGATCAGGAGATTCGAAACCAAAACTATTTATATAAACGATGTAAGCCTCGGTACTTGCTTTTTATTGCTGAATAAGAAAAAATAAGAGGTATAAATAAGTACTGGAGGGATATTTTTATGACAATAGATTTGGAACATGCTACATTCGCTGGTGGATGTTTTTGGTGTATGGTTCAACCATTTGATACAAGGCCAGGAATAAAAAGTGTTGTGTCAGGCTACACAGGAGGACATGTCGAAAATCCAACGTATGAACAAGTATGTTCGAATACAACTGGACATGTAGAAGCGGTACAAATAACCTTTGATCCGAAGATAATGCCGTATGAACAGCTTGTTCAAACCTTTTGGCAACAAATTGATCCGACTGATCCAGGTGGGCAATTTAATGATCGAGGGGAATCTTATCAAACCGTAATTTTTTATCATAATGAAAAGCAAAAGGAAATTGCTGAGAAGTCGAAAGAAGCTTTAGCTGTAAGTGGTAAGTTTTCTAAACCTATAGTAACAAAGATTTTACCTGCCAAACCTTTTTATCCTGCAGAAGAAAACCATCAAGATTACTATAAAAAGCAATCTTTTCACTACCGTTTATATAAGAAAGGCTCTGGTAGGGAGGATTACATTAAATCGACATGGGAATCAAAGCTTGATAAGGCAAAACTAAAAGAGGAACTTACTCCACTTCAGTACCACGTTACACAAGAAAATGGAACGGAGCGTCCTTTTCAAAATGAATATTGGGCTAATGAAAGAGAAGGAATCTATGTTGATGTCATTAAAGGGAATGTTCTGTTCTCATCAAAGGATAAATTCGATGCAGGTTGTGGGTGGCCAAGCTTTACGAAACCAGTAGACCCTTATCACATATCTGAAGAGTTAGATCAATCGCATGGCATGATTCGTACGGAAATTAGAAGTAAGAGTTCTGATTCTCATCTAGGTCACGTCTTTGAAGATGGTCCAAAAGAAGCGGGTGGACTTCGGTATTGTATGAACTCAGCTGCAATGGAGTTTATACCAAAAGAGGAAATGAAAGCAAAAGGATACGAGGATTACCTATATTTGTTTTCAAATTAAGTTACTTATAATATAATTATGTAAACTAGATAGAAGATTGGGGCAAATAATATGATTCATTTAGATTGGGAAAATAGAGAAACAGTGAAGCAAATCGAATGTGTACACGCAGACGCTAAAAAGTTCGTAGTTCATAATAAATTAACACCGGGTAAAGTATATGATGTAAAAAATGAGACAGATGAATTTTATTTTATCATTGATAACAGCAATCGTATTGGTGGGTTTCTGAAAGATTACTTCAAGGAAGTAACGAAAGCGTAGTCTTTGGAAGCTGGATCTGAAAGTAAAATAACAGGGGAGACCCTGTTATTTTTATTATAAATACAAGTTAGCTAATAAAACCCCTAATGTCTCTTCATAAATCTCAGGAAATTGTTCGATAGGTAGGGGGTTAACGCCTGTTCCGAGTTCTACCGTAAAGCCAGCTCTTCTGAACTCTTGAATAAACCAGTCTTTATATCCTGCATAACTATCCACAAAACGAATGGGCGTATATCCACTGACCCTTTCGTATTCATTAACGTACGTCTCAGCTTCCGGTGGTTCCATTCCTTGGAATCCCCAGAAAATAACCTCACCCTGTGTATGGAAGGCATTCATTCTCCTGAAGTTTCTTTCTCTTGCCAAATTGGCCATTGCAATAGCTTCAGGCTCAGTTAACGGGCCCGTACCAGGATAATCTCTAGGTGCTGGTGCAGTTGGTTTCCTTGCAGCTTCTGTTTCCCATTGTGCAGGATACTGATTGTTTAAATCGACGCCACGAATGTTTGCTTTCCAATTAGAGAAATCTTCGCTATGATTGTTGATCTCCAATACAGCTGTCTCATGCTCACCAGCAGAAGTGCTTCCATTTATGACCAAATTAACGCCATCTGGATTTACCATTGGTACGAGAGACAATCGAGTATTGGCAAAGAAAGGATGCATGAAAAGCCCACGAATTGGTACATTATTAGTAAGCGATAGAGCATATTGGTTCAAGAACCTAATAATTATTGGTGTTGTAATCCATTCATTCGCATGGAAAGAACCATTTACATGAACCTCTTTCGGTCCAATACCGACTTGCAATTCGATAATATTTTTTCCCATAACCGAATTTCCAATGGTTTGATTCATAATAAATGGATAGATGGATAAGAGTTGATTAATGTCCTCTACCATTTTTTCATACGTATAATTGTCTACATCTGTTACAACCATATTGGTAACCCGTTCAGGTAAGTTAAGGTTTTGACCGACTTGTAAATATGCTGGGTTAATACCTTGATTTACTACTTGTAAACGATCTAAAGGAATATTATTTCGCATAGCAATCGTCCAGATTGTATCATTCGGTTTTATCTTATATTCGCTTAATAAATATCCTGGTATCATGATACGACTACCAACCATTAGTTGTCCTTGATTAATTTGTGAATTTGACGCTTCAATCAATTGTAAAGGAACACCGAAAAGCTGGCTATAATACCATAACGAATCTCCAGGTCGTACACTAATTTCCATTTACTCACTCCCTACGTTTATACTATTTATAATTATGTTTTATCCTAAAAAAGATGAATCTTTTATTTTTTTACAAAAATAAGTTATACTGTTAAGGTTAGAAATAATATGTTTACTTATTGGTAGGAGGAGATACAGTTGGCATTTGTAATTACATCACCTTGTAAAACAGAAAAGGCCGGAGAATGTGTTGAGGTTTGTCCTGTTGATTGTATAGAAGAAGGCGCGGATATGTTCTTTATTGATCCTGATATCTGTATAGACTGTGGGGCTTGTGAGGCGGTCTGTCCAGTAGAGGCAATATTCATTGAAGATGAAGTTCCAGTAGAAGAAAATGAATATATAGAATTAAATCGCAAATTTTTCCAAGGGTAAAAGAAAAGTGTAATCACACGTTTAGCGACGTACGGAATAGACTTAGCAGATGTTGACTTATCACACGTAGGTGAGGAATCTCTCTAGTCGCTGGGTGCTTGAACTTGACATAAATATGAGCTGTGTTGAGCGGAAACCACATTGTTAATCACTGTGGTTTCTTTTATTTTTTATTGCAAGCTTCACTACATAAATTTCCATAAAGGGGGTAATAATGATAGTATTCATGCTCTTTAGAAGGGAAGATTTTATATTGGCGAATAAGAATTTACCTCAATTTCCTGAGCCATATTGGAGAGAGTCTGTTAATTTACCCTCATTTCCGAGTTTAAAGGAAACAATTAAAGCTGATGTTGCAATAGTAGGTGGCGGTATAACTGGAATTACAACAGCCTATTTATTATCTAAGCAAAATTTGCAAGTTGCTCTAATTGATGCAGGAGTATTATTAAATGGAACAACTGGACATACAACAGCTAAAATAACTGCTCAGCACGGTTTGATTTATGATGAATTAATCCAACATTTTGGACTAGACCAGGCAAAACTGTATTATGAAGCAGCAATGGATGCAAAAGAATCTATCTTTAAGATAATGAAAGCATTGAATATAGATTGTGATTATAAAGAGGAAGATGCATACATCTATACAAATAGTAATTCCTATGTTTCTCAAATAGAAAAAGAAAAGAAATCGTATGATAGCATAAATATTACTAGTGAGTTGAAGGAAGATATTCCTCTAGACATCCCTGTAAAATCGGTATTGGTTATGAAGAATCAAGCTCAATTTCACCCATTAAAATATTTAAAAGCGTTAATAGATGCAAGTGTAGAAAATGGGGTAACTTTTTATGAGAACACGACGGCTGTTGATCTAGAATATAATAAAGAACCGGCAGTTATTACTAGGGAAGGGCATCGTATTACGAGTAAATATATCGTTAGTGCTTCACATTTTCCGTTTTATGATAAAAGTAGTTTTTATTTTTCCAGGATGTATCCTGAACGATCATATGTTATTGCAGTAAAAGCAAAAGAAAGTTTCCCAGGTGGGATGTATATTAATACCGAATCTCCTACACGGTCAATTCGAACGACTACATATAACGGGGAAGAGCTATGGTTAATTGGTGGAGAGAATCATAAGACAGGTCAAGGAAAGTCAACAATGACACATTATGAAGAATTACAGAAGTTTGCAGAAAAGCACTTAACGGTAACTGATTATGTTTATCGTTGGTCAGCACAAGATTTGACAACATTAGATAAGCTTCCATATATTGGACCGATTACAAAGTCGGAAGAATCCGTATTCGTTGCAACTGGCTTTCGAAAATGGGGAATGACAAATGGTACACAAGCAGCACAAATTATTGCTGATAAGATTATCGGTAAAGAAAATCCGTATACTTCTCTGTTTACGCCATCTAGATTCCAATCAGATCCTTCTTTGAAAAAGTTTATGCAAATCAATGCAGATGTTGCAAAGCATTTAATTAAAGGGAAGCTAGAATATACCGAGAATAATCTAGATAAGTTGGCACCTGATGATGCTGTTATTACACGAATCCACGGGAAGCGGACAGGTGTTTATAAAGATGAAAATGAAAAACTTCATATGGTGGATACAACCTGTACACATATGGGCTGCGAGGTAGAATGGAATGGAGGAGATAGATCTTGGGATTGCCCTTGTCATGGGTCTAGATTTAAGATTAATGGAGAAGTAATAGAGGGACCTGCAAAGAGACCATTAGAAAAAAGAGAAATATAAGAAAAAGCAACCAATTTGGTTGCTTTTTCAATGCTATGAAGTCTCCTGTTTATAATTTATAAATAATCTTTGTTATACTAGAATCAATTATAGTTGAATAGAAGGGATTTTTAGTGTGAAAATAGCAATTGTTACTGAAACATTTTTACCTTCAACAGATGGTGTTGTGACACGGCTTACACAGGCGGTGAGATATTTTCGTTCTTTAGGGCACGAGGTGTTAGTTATTGCACCTGATTTAGGGGTGTATGAATACGAAGGGGCTAAGGTGGAAGGGATAAAACCGATTACTTTACCTTTTTATCGTTCAAAGAAATTTGCCCTGCCATCTAGTAAGGTAAAAACGTTATTAGAAGAATATAAACCAGATATTGTTCATGCAGCAAATCCATTATTAATCGCAGCATCAGCTGTTCACTATGCGCATCATTTAAATCTTCCATTAATAGCGTCATATCATACCCATATACCGAAATATATGGATTATTATAAGCTTTATAAACCCGCAAAACCGATTATGTGGAGTCATATAAAGAAATTACATAATGCTGCTGATTTAAATTTATGCACATCAGAATCCATAAAAAACGAGTTATTAGAGAAAAATATTAAGCAGTTACATGTCTTACAGCGTGGTGTAGATATTGAAAGGAATCATCCAGATTTCTATGATGAACGGATGAGAGAACGATTAACAAGAGGTGACAAATCAAAGAAATTATTGATTTTTGTTGGCAGACTTGCGATTGAAAAAGAAATTCATAAAATTAAACCGTTACTAGATAGAAGGGATGATGTTGCACTTGCAATTATTGGTGATGGACCAGAACGAAATGAATTGATGTACACGTTTAAAGGAACGAATACCATATTTACGGGCTTTTTACATGGCGAAGAGTTGTCTCGTGTCTTTGCCTCTGCTGACGCTTTTATATTCCCATCAGTGACAGAAACGCTAGGATTGGTCATTCTAGAAGCGATGGCATCTGGTTTACCGGTTATTGCAGCGAAGAGCGGCCCAACAATTGAACAAATTCGGGACGGGAAAACAGGTATATTATTTGAAAATGAAAATGTAGATAGTATGCTTGCAGCAATTGAGAGACTTGAGGATAAAGAAAAACTTAATGAAATGAAAATACAAGCCCGTAAAGAGGCAGAAAAATATGCTTGGGATAAAGCATCACAAGCTTTATTGGATTTTTACGAACAAACGATTAAAGAACATAATGTTAAAAATGCCGTACATATTTAGTTGTACGGTATTTTATAAGTAGATTTTAGATAGCAGACTCTAATAATTTTACAATAATGTATTGGATGTAGAAATATCTACAATTTGATACAAAATTTAAGAAATGCATTATATAAAAGATATTCTTTTTTAAATTCATTCAAACGTTTGTTTAGATTTTACTTAAAAAAAATACTAATTCTAAAATCGTATATTGAGTTTTAATTTTTTATTTTATCTCACTATCTTAAGTATACTTTTATATTGAGATGTAATTTATTGTTTTTTACATTACTTCCTATAATAAATATTATGTCTACTCGAAAAAGTTATAAAAAATTGGAGGAATTTATACTCCTCCATTAGATCTTCTTTTTGCTAATGCATTTTTATGTGTTTTAATGCTATCGTTTAATTCTTTTATTGGTAATGTTTCTTTTTGAAATTCGGCATATTTTCTATGTAAATATAATCCTTTATGTTTATACATCCAATCGGAAAATTGTTTTATTGTTTTTCTTCCACTAACATAGACTCTAAAATGAGTTTCATGATCCGTGAAATTGGTAGCAAAGTTTTGTTTCTCGATTATCTCTCTAAGCTTAATCATAAATGGTTTTGATCCACCAACAAAGCTAACAAAATATTTTTCATATTTTACACAACCATCTCCATCAAAATAACCTCTTATAAAATCGTTTAAGTACTGTTCAGGAACATAAGGAAATTGTACGTCTTTAGATTTATTTGGTTGGATTCCATGAAGGTTGATTAAATCTGACTTTAAGATTTTACTATTCAATGTTAATATATAGACTCCAGTTTTATCATTAAAATATAGTGGTTGATTAGATCCAATTTCATTCCTTATATCTTCCAATATATACTTTTCTTTTTGGGAAATACTAACCGTTTGTAAATCACGAGTAATGGTGCCATCAGCGATAAAGAAGCCTAATATATAGGCCATGTTGTCCGACCATTCTTTAAAATAATGTTCATTAAGCCTATATTTCCTCTTCCAACTTCCTCTAGGACGCATTTCAACATTGTTTTCATTTAATATTAATCGTATATATCTAGCTGAAACATTTGCGCGTTCTGCAATAACTGTCGTACTCTCCCCCTCCCTATACATTTGAATAATTTGTTCTACACTTAAAGTCCGCTTTAATGCCATTCACTTCACTCCTTTGTTATTACAAATACAAACATACGTTCTATTATAATTATAACATATTTCTGAAAACTACACTATAAAAAATAGTTCTTCACTGAATATATTATTGAATATGATTAATTTTATTTTGAATTCTGGAAGGACGAATTCCGGTGATTAACCTTCTTTTTTCCTCTTTCGAATAATATCCTTATAGGGGGGATCTTATGGAATTATTAGTACCGATTATATTACTGATTTCAATATTAGTTATTTTTTTGTTTACTCGAAAAGATAAGGGGAAAATATTAGAAAGCTTTTCGGTAGGAGATTTTTTAATTAAAACAATTTGGAACAAAAAAATACAACTATTATCACCAAAATCAATGACTTTTTCGATACTGGTAGTGTAAATGGAGATGGGACGGATGATAATGATGGAGGTGATGGTGATTTATAATTTACTGCCATTTTTGGGTTCAAGATGATCTTACTGAAACCGCATTATTGTACGATTACACCAGTTTGCCGATTAAAATATAAACAGACCTTGCTCATTCCACTGATCGAAATATTTTTGATATCCCATTTCTTCAGCAGTCATATTATATTCTGTATCTCCCAATTTAAAGGTATGAGATCCTGACAAGGCTTTATAGGTCGGTTTATCTTCTACACCTCTAAATAGCGTTTCGAATGTATTCACATCCACTTCGGTTGTTCCATTCTTGTTTGTTTCAAGAAGAATGTAATCAACCTCTCCTTGCTCTGTATATCTCTTAAACATCAAATCAGCTTTTTGTAATGACAAATATAATTGGTTCATACTAAACCTCTAATTACATTATATTAATTAAAACTAACCTGTCTGGTAAGATTAGAGACTACTCCTATTCAACAATCGAGCCATTTACTTCTAGAGTTAGGTTAATAAAGAACCTAATACAAATGGTATTATCATAAAGATTATTGAAATTACTGTCAGTGTTAAAGAAACAGATTTCGGAAGTTTTTTTCTATCTTTTCCTTTATACCCCCCTGAGAATTGTAACTTATTCCTATACAAAATAAAAAGTAATAATATAATAGCAATTGAACCAAGCCACCTCCGTAGTTTTTCTATTACTTCTCTTTTTCCACCTAATACAGAAGTTAATAATCCTTGTATTATTGCTATTATAATTGCTTGATCACCTAATAATTCTCCCCATTCTTTAGGTGCTTTAAATGATGTTAAAATGATTAGTGAAAAACATATTAGCTTCCTGTTGATCCATCGCCATAAACATCAAATCATCAATAATTAATAAGTCCCGAATCTCTTATCCTTTTCATTCTTGTCTGTGATTTACAAGTAATTTCCTCTGTTTTCACAACGTGTACAAGGTCTCCCTTCGTAGTGATTTTATTGGTATTTTGGGGTAAATATCGATAAACAAAATTCAGTTCAGCATTTAATTCTTTTAATTGATCCGGATCAGTTTTTTTAACCACCCTTCAAAAATAAGACGGGGAACTTCTATAAATGTATACAGAAATTCGAAATATTTTTTGTAGATTAAATTGAAATGAATTTATCTATAAAAAATATTCCTTGAAGACAACCTTTAACAGGAGGTTTCGTTTTCCATTTTCACAAAGACTAAAAGTGATTATTCACCAATTAAATCCTGATTAGTGCATTTATTGCTTTAATACTAAGCTATTCTTTTTAGCATTTCAATGAGAAAGATGCTGAAAGAATACTTGTTATCCCATTTGAAATCATTATAAAACAATAAAAGAAGCTTGGATCCCAAGCTTCCTCTCTGTAGTATTGGTGATATCTAATTTAAATAGCTCTACCTTTTGTTTTTACGGTTCACTAATTCCCATTGCAAGTAATAACAGAAAGGTAAAAAACAAAATAGCCTATTTTCATAATCTTATAATAAGATAAATCTAGTTAATCGGAAATGTGTTCTCTGGCTTTGATGTATTCGATTAAATTGATAAGGGTTTCCGGGAGTAAAATTACCACAAAAAGTACGGATAGTACGTTAAGTTCAGGTGTACTGTAAGGAGTAAACCATTCCGAAAAGAATTTAGAATTCATCAAGCTATCAATGAATGCCCCTTCTCGAAAATTAAGTGTCCACGATGTACTATCAAAGAGGAGCATAATAAAGTTCAAACTAAGAAATATCCCAAGGGGGGCAATCCATCTGATTTTTTTTCGTTTATCTGACATACGCACGCCGCTCCTTTTACAAAATTAATGAAAAGAAAAGCCAAATTCCTTCAAAATGCCTTTAAAATACTTTTTTTCTGTATATGCGAATTGATAGAAACCATGAACATACATAGATAGCAACAACCGACAATACAATTAACCAGTATAACTGAGAATTTTGTGAAGTTAGTAGTGCTTGCACAAACTCTCTAATCTTATCGTTCAAGTTTTTGATGAAAAAAGTAACAACCACCATATAGATTACGAATAAAACAGGGGATGCTATTAACAAGTATTGACTTTTAAATTTATAAGAAAATGGTAAAATTAGTGCGGTAAAAACCATAACAAGGCTAAAAATAAATAATATGTCCTTCCAAGGTGTTATTTCTTTATGGATAATTAAATTTCCAATAAATATTGTAAAAACAACTAAAAATGTAAAAATAAATACTCCTATGTACTTTGAACTGACAATTTGTTTTCGTGTATAAGGTAAAGAATTAAGTAGTATATTGATCTCAGACTTTTCATCAATTGAAAAAGCAACCATTATCATTATGGTACTAAATAAATAACCAACTAGGATGGAAGAACTATCTAGTAATAAATAGATAAGTAAAACTGGTAACAAAATCATTATTATTTGTTTTTGTAATACAATGTCTTTACGTATTAAATTAAACATATTGATCATACCCTTTCTTTGTATAGAATATAATATCCTCAAGAGTTGGCTTCTCAATTAAAGCCATCGTTCCAAAAACTTTCTCTACACCTGTTTTATTAGCTGTTAATGCCTCAAAACCATGACTGGATGTATTTCGCAAGTGAAAAGTGAGCCATTTCGCAAGTTAATTTTGAGCCACTTTATCAGCACTTGTTTTTATCCATTCTTCGGTTTCTTTCATTCTAAAAGAAGGACCATTCATGTTTAAC